>NZ_JANAFB010000041.1 GCF_024199905.1 Rothia santali | reverse complement strand
TCACCGCGGCGCGGCCCACCGGTCCGGCGCAGCCCGCCCGGCCGCCGCGAGCCGGTCCTGCCCGCGCGGCGCCGTCCCAGGGTGAGCAGGTACACCGCCGTGAACCACGCCCCCTGGCACAGCACCACGGTCCCGCCCATCGAGGTGTCCAGGTAGTAGCTGAGGTACACGCCCAGCAGGGAGAACCCCACCGAGGAGGTCGCGGCGACCAGCAGCATGCGGTCGAAGCGGTCGGTCAGCAGGTGGGCGGTCGCGCCCGGGATGATGAGCATGGCCACCACCAGCACCACCCCCACCGCCTGGAGCGCGACGACGCAGGTCAGGGCCAGCGTCCCCAGCAGCACCGCGCCCAGCACCCGCGGGCTGATCCCGATGGTCTGCGCGTGGCCGGGGTCGAAGGCGTAGAGGGTCAGGTCCCGCCGCTTGTACAGCAGCACGCCGAGGCAGACCGCGCTGAGGATCAGCACCTGGACGAGGTCCGCCGTCGAGACCCCCAGCAGGTTCCCGAAGATGATGTGGTTGAGGTCCACCTGCGAGGGCGTCACCGAGATCAGCACCAGCCCCAGCGCGAAGAGCGTGGTGAACACGATCCCCGTGGAGGCGTCCTCCTTGACCTTGCTGGTGTGCTTGATGCCCCCGATCAGGCCGACCGCCAGGAACCCGAAGACCACCGCCCCGATCGCGAAGGGCACCCCCAGGATGTAGGAGAGCACGACGCCGGGCAGCACCGCGTGGGAGACCGCGTCGCCGATCAGCGACCACCCGGTCAGCACGAGCCAGCAGGAGAGTACGGCGCAGACCAGCGCGGCCGCGACCGTGGCCGCGAGCGCGCGGACCATGAACTCGTAGCCGAGGGGCTCGGCGAGGTATTCCAGGATCGGCATGTTCACTCCTCTTCGGTGCCGGCACCGGCGTCGGCGTCGTCGCCGAAGGCCAGGGCCAGGTGTTCGGGCTTGAGGACGTCCTCCGCGGTCCCGCGGTAGACGACGCGGCGGCGCAGCAGGATGGCCTCCTCGGCCAGCTCGGCGAGCGTGCCGATCTCGTGCACCGAGATCAGCACCGTGACGCCCTCGGCCGCGAGGCTCTTCAGCAGGTCGGCGATGGTCCGCGTCGAGACCCGGTCCACCCCGGCCAGCGGCTCGTCCAGTAGGAGCAGCCGGGCGCCCTGGGCGATCGAGCGGGCCAGGAAGGCCCGCTTCCGCTGCCCGCCGGAGAGCTGCCCGATCTGCCGGTGCGCGAACTCGGTCAGGCCGACCCGCTCCAGGGCAGCCGCGACCGCCTCGCGGTCCTGCCGGCGCGGGTGCCGCCCGGGGCCCATGTACCCGTAGCGGCCCATCATGACCACCTCGCGCACCGAGATGGGGAAGCCCCAGTCCACGGCCTCGCTCTGGGGCATGTACCCGACGAGGTTGCTCCGGCGGGCCCGGGCCGCGCTCATGCCGAGGACGCGGACCTCACCGGCGTCGGGCCGGATGAAGCCCGAGACCGCGTTGAACAGCGAGGACTTGCCCGATCCGTTCATGCCCAGCAGGGCCGTGACGCGGTGGGAGGTGAGGTCGAAGCTGACGTCGCGCAGCGCGGCGACCTCGCCGTAGGAGACGCTGAGGCCGCGGACCGAGAGGGCCGGGGCCTCCTCGGGTCGGCCGGCGCGCTCTCCGGCCGGGGCCTCCTCGGGCTGGCCGGGGCGCTCCCCGGCGGGGGTCGTCCCGGGAGGGAGGGGTTCGGCGTCGCGGTCCGTGCCGCGTCGCAGGCCCATCACGCGTCCCGTCCCGTCAGCGCGGCGGAGATGGTCTCGGCGTCGTGCCGGAGCAGGTCCAGGTAGGTGGGGACGGGGCCGTCCGCCTCGGAGAGCGAGTCCACGTAGAGGGTCCCGCCGTAGGCGGCGTTGGTGGAGGTCACGACCTGCTGCATCGACTGGTCGGAGACGGTCGACTCGCAGAACACGGCCGGGACGTCGTGCTCCTCGACGTAGTCGATCGCGGCGGTCATCTGCTGGGCGGTGCCCTGCTCATCGGAGTTCACGGGCCAGAGGTACCGCTCGGTCAGGCCGGCGTCGCGGGCGAGGTAGGAGAAGGCCCCCTCGCAGGTCAGCAGGACGCGCTGCCGCTCGGGCAGGCCGCTCAGCGAGGACTCGAGCTCCTCGCCGACGTCGCGCAGCCGCTCCTTGTAGTCCTCGGCGTGGGAGGCGTAGTCGTCCGCGTGCTCGGGGTCCAGGTCGGAGAAGGCCGCGGCGATGTTGTCCACGTAGACCTCCCCCGCCGCGGGGCTCATCCAGGCGTGGGGGTTGGGCTTGCCCTCGTAGGACCCGGCGGCGATGTCGATCGGCTCGACGCCCTCGGAGACCGTCACGTGCTCGGCGTCGGCGTTCTGGACGAACTGGCTGATCCAGGTCTCCAGGTTCATGCCGTTCTCCAGGACGAGGTCCGCGGCGGCGGCCTTCTTGACGTCGTCGGGGGTGGGCTCGTACTCGTGGATCTCCGCGCCCGGCTTGGTGATGGACTCGACCCGCAGGTGCCCGCCGGAGACGTTCTCGGCGATGTCCGCCAGGACGGTGAAGGTGGTGAGGACGACGGGGCGGTCGTCGTCGGCGGGGGCGGCGCTGGCGGCGGAGTCCGAGCCGGTGCCGCACGCGGCCAGGACCGGGAGCGTCAGGAGGGCGAGGGCGAGCAGCCCGGCCGCGCCGCGACGCGCCGTCCCCTCGTGTCTGGCCGCGCCGGTGTGCCCTGCCTGACGGGCCGGTCCGACGTCGGTGTGCTGCGCCTCGCGCCCCGGTCCGACGCCGGCCCGACGCCGCGTGCGCACGGTCCGGCCCCCGACGGGGCGGCCGAGCCCGGCGCCCCCCGGCCGCGGAGCACGGCCCCGCCCGAATCCCAACAGTCCCATGATCCTCCTGACGCGATGTCGCCTGACGTTCCCGCCGTGGGGCGGGACGACGCCACCGGCACCGTCCCGACATCGTGTGGATCTGCTGGAAGGATCGCGGGCGGCACCGGTGGCGCGTTGTCACCCAGCCTATTGTTCGCCCGGGCGAACTTTCAAGATCAGCCCATCCGAAGAGCATGGTGTGCGTCATATTCTCGCACGTCTCGTCCCGATTCCGGTTGCCCTGCGATTTTTAACTAGATAATCTAGCTAATACCGCAGCAAGAGAACGGGGGAGCCATGGCAGCCGCATCGCACGATCAGCGGGGCACGCCCGCCCGGGTCTTGGAGACCCTGGAGGCGATCCAGGGCCTGAGCGAGCGCATGGACCACATGCACGGCGAGCTCAAGGCCTCGATGGGCATGAACGCCACCGACATCGCGACCCTGCGGATGCTCATCATGCGCGAGCGCACGGGCGAGGCCGTGAGCCCGCGGGACATCTCCCGGCAGCTCAACATCTCCACCGCCTCGACCACGACGCTGCTCGACCGCCTGGTCGCCAGCGGCCACGTCGAGCGGATCCCGCACCCCGAGGACCGGCGCGCGCGCGTCATCGTGCTGACCGAGAAGGCGCGGGGCGAGTTCTTCGCCCACTTCGGCCACCGGCTCGCCGCGATGCGCGCCGTCGCGGCCGCCTACGACGACGCGGAGCTCGCGGTCGTCAACGACTTCCTCGCCCGCCTGGAGGCCTCCCTCCACGACTAGTCCGGGCGGGCCGGCTCGGCCGCCACCTCCGCCACCTCCGCCAATTTCACGGCTCCCGTCGGCTCTACCGCGGCCGTCACCGCCCCCCTCCCCCTGCCCGCCCCCCGCCCCCGCCCCGCCCCACCCACAGAACGGACCCACGCCATGCCCGCACAGCACCTCGACCGAGGCCGACGCCGGGTCCACTGGCTGCGGATCCTGATCCCCGCCCTGCTGGTCCTCGCCTGGTTCGGCGCGGCCGGCGTCGGCGGCCCCTACTTCGGCAAGATCTCCGAGGTCTCGAGCGAGGCCGCCACGGACCGGCTGCCCTCCTCCGCGGAGTCGACCCGGGTCACGGAGCTCAGCGCCGAGTTCTCGGAGTCCGACGCGATCCCCGCCATCCTGGTCTTCGAGCGCGACGGCGGCCTCGACCCGGCCGACGCCGGCTACGCGGCCGACCTCGCCCAGCGGCTTGCGGACGAGTCGCTGCTCCAGGGGCAGGCCTCGCCCCCGATCCCGTCCGAGGACGGGCAGGCGCTCCAGGTGGTCGCCCCGCTGTCCCCGGACGTCGAGAGCAGCGAGGCCGTGGACGCCATCCGGGCCGACCTCGCCGAGACCGCGCCCAAGGGCCTGGACGCCTACGTCACCGGCCCCGCGGGCTTCGTCGCGGACCTCGGCGAGGCGTTCGCCGGCATCGACGGGATCCTGCTCGGCGTCGCGCTCGCGGTCGTCTTCGTGATCCTGCTGATCGTCTACCGCTCGCCGCTCCTGCCGATCCTGGTGCTGCTGACCTCCACGGCCGCCCTCTCGGCGTCGATCTTGGTCATCTGGCACCTGGCCGACGCCGGCGTCCTGACCATCAACGGCCAGATCCAGGGGATCCTGTTCATCCTGGTCATCGGCGCCGCGACCGACTACTCGCTGCTGTACACGGCACGCTACCGGGAGGCGCTCGTGCGGCACCGCGACCGGTCGAAGGCCACGTGGGTCGCGCTGAAGGGGACGATCGAGCCGGTCGCCGCCTCCGGGGGAACCGTCATCGCGGGCCTGCTGTGCCTGCTCTTCTCCGAGCTCAAGACCAACGCGGCGCTGGGTCCGGTGGCGGGCACCGGCATCGTCTTCTCGATGCTCGCCGCCCTGACCTTCCTGCCGGCCCTGCTCTTCGTCTTCGGGCGGAGCGCGTTCTGGCCCTTCAGGCCGCGCTTCTCCGGGGCCGACGTCGCGGCGGACTCGAAGCTGTGGAGCCGGGTGGGCGCGTTCGTGGAGCGCTCGCCGCGCAAGATCTGGCTGACCAGCGCCGTCGTGCTGGGGATCCTGGCGGTGCTCGCGGTGCAGTTCCGGGCCGGGGGCGTCCAGCAGTCGGACCTCATCCTGGGGCCCTCCGACGCCCGCGACGGGCAGGAGGTCGTGGCCGCGCACTTCCCGGGAGGTGCCGGGACGCCCGCGCAGGTCGTCGCGCCGGAGGGGGAGCAGGACGACGTCGTGCGCGAGATCGAGGCCCTGCCGGGCGTCGCCTCCATCGCGGCGGTCTCCGCGGACTCGCCCTCGGGGTCGATCCCGGTGGGGGAGGCGGCCGCCTCGGCGGGCGCGGAGGCCGACGGCGGTCCCGGCTCGGGTGCCGTCCCCGGTGCGGGCGGCGCCCCGGCCTTCCCGGGCGCCGCGCCGACCGTCGTCGACGGCCGCGTGCTGCTGCAGGTCACCCTGGCGGACTCGCCGGACACGTCCGCCGCGCAGGAGACCGTCCAGCAGATGCGCACCGTCACCGACGACCTCGACGACGTCCTGGTGGGCGGCAGCACGGCCCAGGAGGTCGACACCCTGCAGTCCTCGATCCACGACCGGGCCCTGATCATCCCGGTCATCCTGGTGGTCATCACGCTGATCCTCATGCTGCTGCTGCGCTCGCTGCTCGCGCCGGTGCTGCTGGTGGCGACGACGCTGCTGTCCTACTTCTCGACCCTCGGCGTCGGCTCGCTGGTCTTCGAGCACGTGCTGGGCTTCCCCGACGCCGACCCCACGGTGCCGCTCTACGCCTTCGTCTTCCTGGTCGCGCTCGGGATCGACTACAACATCTTCCTGATGACCCGGGTGCGGGAGGAGTCGCTGCACCACGGGACCCACCGGGGCGTGCTGCGCGGGGTGATCCTCACCGGCGGCGTCATCACCTCGGCGGGCGTGGTCCTGGCCGCGACCTTCGCCGCCCTGGGCGTCATCCCGGTGATGTTCCTGGCGCAGATCGCCTTCCTGGTCGCCTTCGGCGTGCTGCTGGACGCGACCCTGGTCCGCGCCCTGCTGGTCCCGGCGCTGGTGTACGACGTCGGCGACGCCGTCTGGTGGCCCTCGAAGCTGCGGCACGGGCCGACCCGGCCGGACGGCTGGGCCGGTCGTCCCGGACGCGGGAGCCGACGCCGGGCCGGGGCGGTGGGCTCGGAGGATGGGGCGTCGTCGGCCCGGCACGCGTCACCGCGCGTCAGGTAGGCGGGTCGGTCGGCCCACCGGGCCCGCCGCGACGTCGTCGGCGCACCGCCAGCACGACCAGCACCGCGACGACGACCACGGCGCTCGCCGCCACCGTCACCAGGACCGCCTTCACCCATCCGAGGATGAGCCCGAGCAGGATGATCGCGAAGAGCGCCACCGTGCTCATGAGGCGCTCGGACGCGCCCGCCCTCCCGCCGCGGAGGATGCCGGTGAACTCCAGGGCCCTCCGGACCCGTGACCGCTCGGCGGGACCACCCGGTCCAGGCCGTTCCGCGCTCATCCGGCCCACCTCTCCCCGGCGGCACCACTGAACCGTCCGGCAACCGCCGTGAGGCGCCGGTGGGCCGCGGCGAGGCGGCCGACGTCCCGGAGTGAGCGGAAGTCGACGAGGCCGTCGAGGTTCTCCGCAATGCGCTGCGACATGCCCATAGTGTGGCACATGGGGTCGTCTCCCGGGCGGCGGGCGCGGAGGCATTCACCCCCTCGTGGATGATTGGTATGGTGAGGGTGTTCCCTTCGGGGCAGGCCCACCGGATGCGACCCGGTGAACCTGCCGTTGCCGACTGGGACTAGCGCCCGTCAAGAGCGCGTAGCAGGTCAGCAAGAGCCCAGATCACCGGCGCGAGTACTTTCAAGATTCCGCGCCAGATCTGGGCCTTCTGCTTTCCATCGTCGTCTCGCCGGTGGCGAGGTGCGTGACCCATCGGCCTGTCACCCCCTTCCCGGTTCCTACCCTCCACGACGCAGGATGATCGTTGATTCGGGGAGTAGTCGCCGCAGAGGTGACACGGGTAGGTTATCGGGCGGGGTGGGGCCGTCTCACCCCCCCGCTCTCTCGGGTCCGCACACCCGACGCCGCGAGGAGCGGCCTCGCCGAGGCCCGGCCCGGATCGCCGGGCCGGCGGGATCGCCGAGTCGGCGTCACGCCGCGTCGTCGGCGGCGCTCTCCACGGGTCTCCAGGTGAGGTCCTCGCCGTCGGCGTCCCGGCCCCATCGCTCGACGTCGTCCCCGCAGGAGGCCGCGTCGGTCAGCCAGATGGTCTCGTCCGGGTTCCACCCCGCGATGACGCTGGCCGCCGCGGCGTCGACGGCGATGGCGGTGCCCGCCGCGGCGAGGTAGGCCGCGGTGGTCAGGTGGACGGCGTCCCAGTGCTCGGCCACGCGGGACCAGTCGGGGACGACCCACCGGCCGTCGCGTCCCGTCGTGAGGTACCAATTGCACCGCTTCTCCGCGGTCATGGCGAGGGGGAACTCGCGGCAGAGGCGGGCCCACGCGCCCGGGCCGTCGATCTCGTAGAGACGGACCGGCCGGCTCGGGATGAGGGCCCGTACCTCCGCCCGGTGGCAGCCCCAGTCGTCCTCCACCGTGTACAGACCCGCGGGGGCGCCGTCGGACAGACGGCGGGTGGATCTGAGGCAGTGCCACGGTGGCGTCGAGGTCCAGTCGCCGCCTGGTGCCGCGGCGGGATCGCGGGGCGTCTCGCGGGCGGCCCGGGCCTCAGCGTCGACTTGGTCCGCGCGCCAGGCGAGGAGGGCCTCCCGGGCCGACCGCTGATCTGAGGCGTCCTCGTCCGGCCAGCGGACCACCGCCTGGCCCGCGGGAGACGCCGGGGCGGACCACGCCCGGATCAGGGGAGAGGTGGCGAGATGCTCGGCCACCCGCCTCAACCCCTCGCGGACGACGCCGGTCGCGGCCAGAGCGTCGGCGCCGTCGGGCTCCTGCCAGTACAGGGCGAAGGCGGCCGCGTCCGCTAGGGCGAACACCAGCGTCTCGTGGGACGCCTCGGTGAGGCGGAGGCCCGCGAGGCGGGCGGCGACCTCATCCGGCGTCGGAGCGGCCCAGCCCGGCGTCGGCCCAGCGAGGTGCCGCTCGTAGGACAGCCGGTCCCACGAGGCGTCGAACTCGCCGTACGGCCGAGCGCGGTCGCGGTCCGGATCCAGCGCGTGGGCCGCGCTCCACACCATCGACTGAAGCGAGGGCTCCTCGACGCCGGCCTGGCGCGGATCCAGCGCGGGGTGGTTCTCCCCGGCCGCGCTCCGGTCTGCCTCCTCCGGCTCGCCCCGGCCAGACTCGTCCACCCGGCCGGCCTCGTCCACCCGGACCGCGTACTCAAGCAGCAACCGGCGCCCGCGCGGTCCGGCCAGCAGATCCTCGGCCGAGACGCCCGCGTCGTCCCCCGGCCGCCCCCTGGGCACCGCCCTACTTCCCCAAGAACTCCGCCGCCGACTCCCCGGCGATGCGGCCCGAGTTGAAGGCGAAGGCCAGCGTCAGGCCGTCGATCTGCGGGTAGGTGCCGCCGTAGAACCCGGTGGTCTCGTTGCCGCCGGCGAAGACGCCGGGTACCGGGGCGCCGCGGGAGTCGAGCAGGCGCGCCCGCTCGTCGATCCGGATGCCGCCCAGGGTCCCGCGCACCGTGTTGACCACGCGCACCGCGTAGAACGGCCCGTCGGTCACCGCGTGGGACAGCACGGAGGCCGGGGTGAAGAACTCCCCGTCCTCGCCGGAGGCCACGGCCGCGTTGTAGGCCTCCACCGTCCGGGCGAACTCCTCGGCGTGGAAGCCCACGGCCCCCGCGAGCTCCTCCACGGAGGTGCCCATGTGCGCGTGCCCGAAGTCCACGGCCTCGCCCAGCGCCTCCACGATCTGCGGCTGCACCGGGGTGCCCTCGCTGCCCGCGGGCAGCGGCGCGCTGTGGTCCTCGGCCGGGGCGAGCGGCAGGCCCTCCTCGGCGAGAGCGGCCACCGTGGCCGAGTCCAGGATCATCCAGAACTGGCCGCCCTGCTCGTAGACCGCCGGGCCGCGCTGCCCGAAGCGGTAGGTGATGGACTCGTTGACGAAGCGCTTGCCCGCTCCGTTGACCCACAGCAGCGGGAGGTTGGCCAGGATCGCCAGGGCGCGGGAGGAGTAGCGCCCGGGGACGGTGAAGCTCGGGATGTCGAGGGTCCGCTCGGCGTCGGCGACGCCGCCCGCGGCCTCCGCGATGGCCCGGCCGGTGCCCACGGACTTGCGCTCGCCGGTGAAGTGCAGGGAGTCGGCGTCGATGGGGCCGAGGTCGCGCTGCACGAGCTCCTTGTTGCCCACGTACCCGCCGCTGCCGATCACCACCGCGCGCGTGGAGATGTCGACGAGGACCGGGCCGGTCTCCTCGTCGGAGGCCATGTCCTCGCTCGCGTCACGCGAGATGGCCGTGGCCACGGAGAGCGGCTTGCCGGCGTCGGTCTTCTCCGCGCGGACGCCCAGGATCTCGCCGTCGGGCCCGGTGACCAGCTCGGTGGCGGCGGTCTCGGTCAGCAGCGTGCCGCCCATCTCCTGGAACGCCTTGAGCATCTTCTTGAAGCCGCCGAACTTGGAGACGTAGTTGTGGTACGTCCGGGCCGTGCGGTGGGCGGTGAGGATCCCGGCGTCGGGGGAGGCGGGGCCCGCCTCGGTGTTGGGGCGCTCCGCCAGCGTCGTCTTCAGCCCGTACCCGGCCAGCCAGGAGACCGTGTCCCCGGAGCGGCCGACGACGGCGCGCACCAGCTTCTCGTTGCAGCGGTGCCGGTTGTACTCGGTGATCGCCAGGAACGCGTCGCGGGCGGAGAAGGTCTCGCCCGCCTCCCGCTGCGCCTCCGACTCGTAGGCGGCGAAGCCGGTGGCCCCGAACATCGCGGCGCCGCCCGGGCGGTTGCCCTTCTCCAGCAGGACGACGCCGACGCCGCGCTCGGCGGCCGCCAGCGCCGCGGCGATCCCGGTGCCGCCGGCTCCGATGACGAGCAGGTCGGCGTCGTAGTGCTCGGCGTCGGTGCGGGGCTCGAACGCGGGTGCGGTAGTCACATGTCCTCCATCGGTTAGGTCCACCTCACAGGGTAGAGGGAAAATCCGCCGCGAGACAGGTGGGACCGCGGGGCGGAAGGGGCCGCTTCACCGAACGCAAGATTCTGTCATCTGCTTCATCCGCCGAGGAAGTGATGCACTGAACGTTGTCTTGTAAATGGTTTACTTGTAAAGTTCCTATCGACAGAACACCTCACACACCAAGGAGCACGCCATGACCACCCTCGACGGACTCGTCCCCGGCGCCTGGACCTTCGACCCCGCCCACTCCGAGATCGGCTTCTCCGTCCGCCACGCGGGCATCTCGACCGTGCGCGGGACGTTCCACGAGGCCGTCGCCTCGCTGGAGGTCGGCGAGGACGTCGACGACTCGTCGGTCTCCGCGACCATCCAGGCCGCCTCGATCGACACCGGCCAGGAGGCCCGCGACGGCCACGTGAAGTCCGCTGACTTCTTCGACGTCGAGGCCTACCCCGAGCTGACCTTCGCCTCCACGGCCTTCCGCGTCGAGGACGACGAGGTCAGCATCGACGGCGAGCTCACCATCCGCGACCAGACCCGTCCCGTGACGCTGAAGGGCGAGTTCGGCGGCGTCGCGGTGGACGCCTTCGGCCAGACCCGGGCGGGCTTCTCGGTCGCCGCCTCGATCTCCCGCAAGGAGTTCGGGATCACCTGGAACGCCGCGCTCGAGGCCGGCGGGGTGCTGGTCTCGGACAAGGTGAAGATCAGCCTCGACGTCGCCTTCCTCGCCCCCGCGGCGTAGGGCGGCGCGCGCCACGCGAGGGCCCCGGGCGAACGCCCGGGGCCCTCGTGCGCGTGCGGCGGTAAGGTGACAACGAGACCCCGGTGCCCCCGGCTTCGGCCTCGGCGGCGGCTGCGGAGACGCCGCCTCGTGGCGTTCCGGGAGCCGACGCCTACCGCAAGGGAGACGGACCCGTGAGCACCCTCAAGGAATGGAGCTCGGAGCATCGCGACTGGGTGGAGCGCTTCGTGCTCGACCTCCGCTCGGCGAACGTGCCCGAGCGGGAGATCGGCGAGGAGCTCGCCGACGCCCACGCCCGCTGTGAGCAGACCGGCGGCCTGCCCGAGGAGGTCCTCGGGCACCCGGACGACTACGCCGAGGTCATCGGCTACCCGGTCCACCACGCCGGTGCGGAGCAGCGCGGCATCCTCTCCTGGGTCAGCCCGGTCGCGATCCAGGCCATCGTGGCGCTCGTGGGGACCTACGCGCTGCGGGCGTGGATCGAGGGGACGGACCTCACGCTGAACCTTGGCACGCTGATCTGCTGGCTGGTCATGGCGATCATGATCTCCGGGCTGGGCGCGCTCGTCGCCTGGAGCGGGCGCAGGGTCTACAGCATCTGGCTGCTGATCGTCACCTACGTCGTCGCGCTGGGGGCCGGGATCGCCGGGGCCCTGCTCTCCCGGACGGACCTCCCGGTCGTGGCCGCGGGGACGCCGATGCCGCTGGCCGTCACCTGCGCGGCCATCATCGTGCTCATCGCGGTCACCAGCACCGTCCGCGAGGTCCGCGGCGGGTTCAAGGGGCTCGACCCGGTGGAGATCGAGGAGGGGGTCTCGGCCTCGGGCGAGCGGCGGGCCCGGCCCGTCCGCAAGCTGGTCCTCGTGGTCTTCTGGGTCGTGCCGGCCTACCTCGCCCTGGACGCCTGGCTCACGGTGTCCGCGGCCTGAGCGGACGGGGCCGGCCCGTCAGGAGAAGCGACCGAGCCTGGTTCGTCAGGAGAAGCGACCGAGCCTGGTTCGTCAGGAGAAGCGGCCGGGCCCGGCCCGTCAGAGAGTGGCCGAGCCTGGCCCGTCAGGAGAAGTACTGGTACAGGAAGTAGCCCACCGGGATCAGGACCAGCAGGAGCAGGGCCCAGCGCCGCAGGCGTGTCTCGGTGCGGGCGGCGCGGATGTCCGGGCGGGATCGGGGGTCCTCCGGCTCGCCCGACGGCGTCGGCGATCCTCCGCGCCCGCCGGCGGCCGGGGCGGGGTCCAAGCCGTCGCGCGGGCCCTCCTCCGGGGCTCCGGCGGCGTCGCGCTCCTCGGCGGGCACTACTTCCACCTGGTCGTCATGATCAGGCCGGCCATCATCAGGCCGATGCCGATGCCGATGTTCCCGTAGCCGATCTGGGGGATCGGGAAGGCGCTCTGGGTGATGTACCAGACGATGATCCACAGCAGGCCCAGGATCATGAGGCCCAGCATGAGCGCCTTGTACCACGTGGGGGTGACCGAGCGGTCGCCGATGCCGGCCGTCATCTCGTCCGCCACGCGCTGCAGGCGCTGCTCGTGGATCTCGTCCTCGATGGTCATGCGCGAGGACCCCGAGGACTCCTCCTCGGCCTCCGCGGCGGGAGCGAACCGTCCCGACTTGGCGGGATTGCCCGAGCGGCGCGAGGAGCGCTCGGAGCGGGCGGGGGCCGCCTCCTCGCCCTCGGCGGGAGCGGAGCCGCCCCGACCGGGCTTCCCGGAGCCGGCGGAGCCCTTCTCCTGGGCGGGGGCCTCGTCCCCGGGGGCGACGCCGTCGTCGGCGGGCCCCTTCCCTGCGGTCTCCTGCTCGACGGCCTCCTGCTCGTCGGTGACCACCGCGACGTCCTCCGCGTCCTCGGCGGACAGGGGCGCCGGGGCCGCGTCCTTGCTCCAGTTGGAGAGGCGGAAGCGGCGCTTCTCGGGGGTCTCCGACCCGTCGCCCACCAGCTCCTCGGGGTGCACCTCGGGCTGCTGCCTCTTTCTCTTGGCCATGTGAGTTCCTCCTGAGCGGCTCAGACCCGCGGTCGCGGGCGCCGCGCGCGGTACAGTACGAGCGGGCGGACCCCTCGGTCCGGATCCATCCACCGTCCGAGTGTAGTCAATCGCCCTGGGAGTTTCCGCCCCGTCGTCACCCGGGGCCCTGTGCCCGCGAAGGAGGGTCGCGATGAGGAGCCGACGCCGGCCCGACGCCGCCCGTCCCGTGCAGCGGGGCGCGCGCACCCCGCTGGGGTGGACGGCCCTGGTCACGGGCGAGCTGCTGCTGACCCTCGGCGTCGTCGTCATCCTCTTCGTCGCGTGGCAGCTGTGGTGGACCAACGTCGAGGCCGACACGACGCACGCCCGCGCCGTCGAGCGGATGAGCCGCGAGTACGGCTGCGCCCCCGGCGGGCCGCCCACCGAGGAGCGCCCGCCCGCCGAGGCGCCCGCCGCCGGTCCGGAGTCGGCCGCCGTCGGGCCCGGGGTGCCCGCGGCTGGCCCCGGGGCTCCTGCCGCCGGCCCCGGGGACGCGGACTGGGCGCCGGCTCCGGGAGGGAGCGCTGAGCGTCCCGTTCCGGAGGAGGGGGAGGACCTCGGTGTCGTCTACATCCCCCGGCTCGGGGCCGACTACGAGCGGCCGCTCATCCAGGGCACCGGCGCGGAGGTCCTGGACACCCTGGGCCTCGGCCACTACGTCTCCACCGCGCTGCCCGGCGAGGTGGGCAACGCCGCGATCGCGGGCCACCGGCAGACCCACGGGAAGGTGCTGGATCGGATCGACGAGCTGCGCGCCGGGGACCGCGTCGAGGTCTGCACGGCCGGCGTCTACTACTCCTACGCCGTCACCGAGACCCGGATCGTGGCGCCGTCCGAGACCGGCGTGCTCGCCCCCGTCCCCGGCGCGCCCGGGGAGGAGCCGACGGCGCGGATGCTGACCCTGACCAGCTGCCACCCGCGCTTCGGGGACACCGAGCGCTACGTCGTCCACGCCGAGCTCGAGTCCTGGCGGCCCCTGACCGGGCCGGACGCCGCGGACCCGGCCCCGGATGGTGAGGATCCGGCCCCGGACCGTGCGGATCCGGCTCCGGACGGTGAGGATCCGGCCCCGGACCGTGCGGATCCGGCTCCGGACGGTGAGGATCCGGCCGCCCCGGTCTCGGGTCCGGAGGCGCCGGAGCCCTTCCCGACGACGCCGGAGGAGTCCTGAATGTACGCCCTGCTGTTCCGCCTGCTCCCCGGCCCCCTGTGGCTGCGCGTCGTCCTCGCGGTATTCTTGATCATCGCGGTCCTGTTCCTCCTGGTGCAGTTCGTCTTCCCCTGGCTGGACGAGCACAGTCCGCTGACCCCCGACGTGACGATCGACGACTAAGGAGCGCTCATGACCGTCAAGATCCTCGTGGTGGACAACTACGACAGCTTCGTCTTCACCCTGGTCGGCTACGTCGAGCAGTTCGGCGCCGAGACCACGGTCATCCGCAACGACGCCCTGAGCGCCGAGGACGCCCGCGAGCTCGCCCGCCAGCACGACGGCGTGCTCCTCTCGCCCGGCCCCGGCGCCCCGGCCGACGCCGGCGTCTGCCTGGACCTCATCCGCTGGGCCGTCGAGGAGTCCCGGCCGCTGTTCGGCGTCTGCCTGGGCCACCAGGCGATCGCCGAGGCCTTCGGCGGGACCGTCGGCCACTCGCCGGAGCTCATGCACGGCAAGACCTCGGAGCTGACCCACGGCGGGACGAGCGCGTTCTCCGGCGTGCGCAACCCGTTCACCGCGACCCGCTACCACTCGCTGGCGATCGCCGAGGGCACCCTCCCGGACGTCCTCGAGACCACGGCGACCACCGAGTCGGGCATCATCATGGGCGTCCGGCACCGCACGGCCCCGATCCACGGCGTGCAGTTCCACCCGGAGTCGGTGCTGACCCAGGACGGCTACCTGATGGTCGGGAACTGGCTGGAGATGGTCGGGCTCAAGGGCGCCTCGGGTCGCGGGCGGGGCATGTCGCCGCTCATCAGCTCCTAGACCCGCCCGTCCGCCTCCGGTGGGGCGTCCTGCGGGGGCGCGTCCGGCCGGAAGCGCCGGCCGGACGCGCCGGTAGGATGATGCGGCCTCGCGATGGGCTTCGGCCCCGCGACGGGATGCGGTCCCGCGATGGGCCCGGCCCCGCGACGGAGCCACAGCCCTGCGACGGGCTCCGGCCCCGTCAGTCGTCCGAGCTCGCCGAGGGGGAGGATCCCGAGCGGGAGGGGCTCGGCGTCGCGCTCCGGCTGGGGCTCGGCGAGGCGGAGCTCGAGGGGGCCGGGCTCGAGGAGGGCGACGGCGCGGGCGAGGAGGTCGCGCGCGGGCTCTCGGCCACCGTCATCGTCACCGTGGAGCCCTGGGCGATGGACGAGCCGGGCGCGGCCGACTGGCGCAGCACCGTCCCGGGCTGCTCGTCGCCCGAGGGCTCCGAGACGATCTGCGTGGTCAGCTGCGTGTCCTCGGCCGTGAGCGCGGCGATCGCCGCGTCCCGGTCCATGCCGGTGATGTCCGGGACGGTCACCTTCCCGGTGGAGAGCACCAGGTTGACGGTCTCGCCGCTGCCCACCGGCTCGCCCAGCCCGGGCTCGGTGCCCACGACCAGCCCGGCCTGGACGGTCGGGCTGTTCACGGTGGTGACGGTGCCCGGGACCAGGCCCAGGTCCGTCAGCTGGGACCTCACGTACGCCTCGGACTGCCCGGCGAGGTTCTCCGGCAGCGTCACGCTGGAGGGACCCTCCGAGACCACCAGCGTCACCGAGCTGCCCTCCTCGAGCTCCTGGCCCGAGCCGGGGTCGGTGCGGATGGTCTGGCCCGCGGCGACGTCGTCGGAGAACTCCTCCTGCAGCGAGACCCGGAAGCCCTCGTTGCGCAGCGACTGCTCGGCCTCCTGCTGCGAGAGGCTCTGGACCTGCGGCACGGCGGCGTAGACGGGCTTGTTCAGCTCGTACTGGTAGTACATCCACGCCCCGGCGGTCGCGGCGACCAGCAGGAAGATCACGGTGCCGAGGATCGCGAAGGTCCACGCGGTGCGCCGGCGACGGCGGGCCGCCAGCGCCACGTGGCGCTCGCTCGCGTAGAGCTCGGCCTCGTCGTACTCGTCCTGCGCGGAGGGGAAGAAGCCGGCGACGTCGGCGTCCTCGCGCTCCGGGGCGCGGCGGGCCGAGGGGTCGTAGTCCTCGTAGGTGAGCGCGCGCGTCGAGCCGGTCTCGGGCGGTGCGACGGCGGGGTGCGGGACGGTCTCGGCTGGCCCGGTGTCGGGATGACCAGCCTCGGAATGCCCGGCCTCGGAATGCTCGGCGTCCTGGGCGCGCGACGCGGTGACGGCGTCGTCGGCGCGGACCGCCTCGGTCGGCTGGGTGGGCCGGTCCGCCGGGGCGACCGCGGCCATGCCGGCGGGCAGCGTGGCCGGTCCGGCGGAGACGATGGCGGGCCCCGCGGGGGAGACGGGGGCGGAGATGCCCCGCAGGGCGTTGGCCAGGGCGCCGCTGAATTCGCCGGCCGTCTGGAAGCGGCTGTGCCGGTCCTTCTGGAGGGCGCGCAGCACCACCGAGTCCAGGGCGGGGGAGATCCCCTCCCGCCAGCGGCTCGGCGGCTCGGGCTGCTCGCGCAGGTGCTGCTCCGCGACCTCGACGCTGGTGGCGCTGTCGAACGGCGGGCGCCCGGCCAGGAGCTGGTAGAGCACGCACCCGGCCGCGTAGAGGTCCGAGCGGGCGTCCACGGTCTCGCCGCGGGCCTGCTCGGGAGGGATGTAGCGGGCGGTGCCCATGACGGTCTGGGCCTCGGTGAGCGGCGTCGCGGTCTCGGTCAGGGCGCGGGCGATGCCGAAGTCCATGACCTTGACCAGCGGGCCGGCCTCGGTGTCCTCGTCCTCCTCGCGGTCCAGGACCATGACGTTGGCGGGCTTGATGTCCCGGTGGATGACGCCGTGCTCGTGGCTGTACTCCAGCGCGTCGAGCAGGCCCTCGGCGTAGGCGGCGGCCCGCTCCACGGGCAGCTCGCCCTCGGCCAGCACCTGCTTCAGGGTGCGGCCGGTCAGCAGCTCCATGACGATGAAGGGGACCAGGTCCGCCCGCGGGACCGTGGGCAGCGGGCGGGTGCGGTCGTCGTCGGGGGCCTCGAGGACGCCGAGCGGCATAGTGGCGCCACCGTCGTCCTCGCCCGCCGCCTCGTCCACCGGGGCGAACGTGCCGGTGTCGTAGACCGCGACGATCGAGGGGTGGTTCAGCGAGGCGACCGCCTCGGCCTCACGCTGGAAGCGGGCGCGGAACACGGGGTTCTGAGCGTGCTCGGGGCGCAGGACCTTGACGGCGACGCCGCGGCCCAGCCGCGTGTCCCTGGCCGAGTAGACGGTCGCCATCCCGCCCGAGCCGATCGGCTCGCCGAGTTCGTACCGGTGCTCCAGGACCCGGGGAATCCTCTGGTTCATCGCGCGGTGCTACCCGTCGGTGCCCGTCTGGGCCGAGCCCTCGGCCTCGGGGGCGCCGCCTGCCTGGGGGGCCCCGCCGGCCTGCTGGTCGGCGGGCGCGCCCTGGGACCCGGCCTCGGTGGGGCCGGTCTGGAGGGTGCCGGTGCCACCGGCCGCACCGGCGTCGTCCGAGCCCGCGGGGTCCGCGGCCGCGCCGGTGGACCCGCCGCCCGTGGTGGGCGCGGCGGACCGGCTCGCGGAGGGTGCGGGCGCCGAGGCGCTGGGGGTGGGCGAGGCCGAGGAGGTCGAGGCGCTCGGGGAGGGCGAGGCGGAGCCGCCGCCGGTGGAGACGTAGACGTCCACGCTGGAGCCGACCGCGACGCTGGAGCCCGAGTCCGGCGAGGTGCGCACGACCTGGCCGGCCGGATACTCGCTCGATGACTGCTCGTGGCTGGTCACGTTGACGCCGAGCCGGGTGATCTCGGGGATCACCTCGTCCGCGTCGCGCCCGACCATGGAGGTGGGCAGCGTCACCATCTCCGGACCGGTCGAGTAGGAGACGGTCACCTGCGAGCCGGCCGCGAGCTCTCCCGTGGGGGAGACGTCCAGCACCGTGTTCTCGTCCTGCTCGGAGTCCTCCCCCTCGGAGCTGACCCGCAGCCCCAGGCCGGAGAGCTCGGAGACCACCGCGTCCAGGGGGCGCCCCTGGTAGTCGGCGGGGTCGATCGAGACGGTCTGCCCGGACTCGCTGGCCGAGGCGCTGGCCGACGCCGAGGCGCTCGGGGACGCCGAGGTCACCGTGCCGGGCGCGGTGGCGTCGTCGCCGGAGCCGATCGCGTCGGAGGCCACGATCCACCAGATGCCGCCGCCGATGGCCAGCAGCAGCACGATCAGCGGCACGATCCAGCGCCAGGCGCCGCCCTTGCGCTTTCCGCCGTCCTCGCCGTCCGGGGCGTAGTCGCCCTTGTACTTCAGGGAGCGCGGCTCGTCCAGGGCGGGCAGCGTGGAGGTCGTGGGCTGGGACTGGCCGGCCGCGGTCGCTCCGGAGCCGAAGCTCCGGGTGGCGGCGGCCTGCTCGCCGATCGTCTCGGTCGCGGCCGTCATGGCCTGCGTCGCGTCCGCGTCCGAGGCGCTGATCGGCAGGTAGGTGGACAGCCCCGGGACGGCCTTGACGGCGGCCTTGAGGTCGTTGCGGCGCATCGCGTCGATGGCCGAGGCCAGCGTCGTCGCGTTGGCGGGCCGCTGCGCCGGGTCCTTGGAGAGCAGGCACATGATCATGGCCTGCGCGGGGACCGGCACGGTCTTGGGCAGGGGCGGCGGCGGGTCGTTGACCTGCGCCAGCGCGATCGCGATCTGCGACTCGCCGGTGAACGGCCGCTTGCCTGCGAGGCACTCGTAGCCGATCACGCCGAGCGAGTACAGGTCCGACGACGCCGTGGCGGTCTGCCCCGTGGCCTGCTCGGGCGCGAGGTACTGGGCGGTGCCCATGACCTGGCCGGTCGCGGTCAGCGGCACCTGGTCCGCGAGCCGGGCGATGCCGAAGTCGGTGACCTTCACCCGGTTGTCCGGGGTGATCATGATGTTGCCGGGCTTGACGTCGCGGTGGACCAGGCCCTGGGCGTGCGCGGCGGCCAGCGCCCGGGCGGTCTGGGCGATGATGTTCAGCGTCCGGTCCGGCGGCAGGACCTTCTCCCGCTCGATGATGTTGGACAGCGGCTCGCCGGGGACCAGCTCCATGACCAGGTAGGCCGAGCCGTCCTCCTCGCCGTAGTCGAACACGTTGGCGACGCCGGGGTGGTTCAGCAGCGCCGTGTGGCGCGCCTCGGCGCGGAAGCGCTCCAGGAAGCCCGGGTCGCCCGTGTACTCCTCCTTGAGGATCTTGACGGCGACGACGCGGCCCAGGACCTTGTCCTTGGCCTTCCAGACCTCGCCCATGCCGCCGACGGCGATGCGCTCGGTCAGCCCGTAGCGACCACCGAGGGTCGTGGATGATGAGGGCCTCACTTGTTCAACACCGCCTCAAAAATCTGCCGGGCTCCGGGGCTCGTCAGCTGAGCACCGGTGGCCGCATCTACATCTTCATAGACAATAGCAACTGCGACTTGGGGGTCGTCCGCGGGGGCGAACCCGGTGAACCAGGCATCGTTCAGTCCGCTGGAGCCGATCTCCGCGGTGCCCGTCTTGCCGGCCACCTTGGTCCCGCTCACGGCCGCGCCCGAGGCGATGCCGTTGTCCACGTCGTTGACCATCCAGTCCTTGACCTGGTTCGCCACGTCCTCGCTCGTCGAGCGCCGGGCCTGTTCGGCCGAGAACTCGTAGAGCGTGTTGAGGCTGTTCGAGCGCACCGTCCGCACCAGGTTCGGCTTCATCTGCACGCCGTCGTTGGCGATGGCGGACGACATCATGGCCACCTGCAGGGGGGTGGTCCGGACGTCGTACTGCCCGATCGAGGCCAGAGCCAGCTGGGACTGGTTCATGTCCTGGGGGAAGGTCGAGGGGGTGACCGACAGCGGGATGCCCATGTCCTGGCCGTAGCCGAAGTTGGTAGCTGTCTCTGAGATCTTATCCTGTCCGAGGTCCATCGCGATCTGTGCGAAGGGGGTGTTGCAGGACTGTGCGAGCGCCCACTCGATCGTGGCCGTGCTCTGGGACTGGCAGTTGCCCTGGACGTAGTTCGGGAGGGTCACGTTGGTGCCCGGGAGCGGCAGGTCCTGGGGGTTCTCGAGCGTGGAGTCCGCGTCGTACTTCCCGGACTCGAGGGCCGCCACGGCGTCGATGATCTTGAAGGTCGAGCCGGGGGAGTAGAGGTCCCCCGCGATGGCCCGGTTGGACAGCGGCCGGGCCGGGTCCGAGTTCAGCTGCGAGTAGGCCTCGATCACCGAGGTCGAGTCGTGGGAGGCCAGCGCGTTGGCGTCGTACGAGGGGCTCGAGGCCATCGCCAGCACCTCGCCGGTCTTCGGGTCCATCGCCACGATGGAGCCCTGGTGGCCCTCGAGCAGGTCGGTGGCCAGCTGCTGCAGCTCGCCGTCGAGGGTCAGCTCGACCGAGGCGCCGTGGGACTCGCCGCCGGAGAAGATCTGGGCGATCCTGTCGTAGAACTGCGCGTCGGAGTCCCCGGAGAGCTCGGCGTTCATGGCCTGCTCCAGCCCGGTGGCCCCGTAGACCATCGAGAAGTAGCCGGTCAGGGCCGCGTACTGCTCGGACTGGGCGTACTGGCGCTGGTAGTTGAAGCCGTCGTTGGAGGCCTCCGAGTAGGCGATCTCGGTGCCGTCGACCAGGATCGAGCCGCGCGCGGAGCCGTACTTGTCGTAGAGCTGCCGGCTGTTCCACGGGTTCTCGTCCAGCGCGTCGGCGCGGAAGAACTGCACGTAGGTCAGCGACCCCAGGAGCAGGACGAACACCCCCGCGGCGGCCAGCCAGGTGCGTCTGATGGCTTGGTTCACGGGCGACCTCCTGCGGACGTCGGGGAAGTGTCGGATGCATCGGGGGCCTCGGGCGCGCCGCGGCGGGAGGGCGCCTCGCGGCGGGTCGAGCCGAGCCGCGAGATCGCGGCGGTGGCCCCCGGGTCGTCGGTCGCCGGGAGGGACGACGGCGTCGGGGCGTGCCCGGTCCCGGACCCCTCCTCGGGCTCCTCGTCCCCGACGACGCGGGGCGAGCGGGCCGAGTGCGAGATGGCCAGCAGCAGCCCCACGATCACCCAGTTGGCCAGCAGCGAGGAGCCGCCGGCCGACATGAACGGGGTGGTCAGGCCGGTCAGCGGGATCAGCCGCGTCACACCGCCGACCACCACGAACAGCTGCAGCACGAGCACGGCCGACAGCCCCGCCCCCAGCAGCTTGCCGAAGGCGTCCGGCGTGCCGAGCGCCGCCCGCAGCCCGCGGGAGATCAGGACCAGGAAGAGCATGAGCAGCGCGCCGAGGCCCAGCAGGCCCAGCTCCTCGCCGAGCGAGGTGATGATCATGTCCGAGTTGGAGAAGGCCACGAGGTCCGGCCGGCCGGCGCCCAGGCCGCGGCCGAACAGCCCGCCCGAGGCGAGGCCGAACAGGCCCTGCACGATCTGCCCCGAGCCGCCGAACTCCTGGTTGTACACCTCGGGCTCGAAGGCGCCGAGCCAGGAGTCGATGCGCAGCGTCACGTGGCTCATGGTGCTGTAGGCGAAGACCCCGCCCACCACAACCAGGAGCAGCCCGATCACGACCCACGTGAGGTTGTTGGTGGCCAGGTAGATCATGGCCAGGAACAGGCCGAAGAAGAGGATCGCCGAGCCGAGGTCCCGCTGCAGCACGAGCACGCCGATGCTCACCAGCCAGGCCACGAACATCGGGGCGAAGTCCCGGAAGCGCGGCAGGCGGATCCGCCCGATCCGCTTGCCCGCGAGCAGGATGAGGTCCCGGTTGGCGGAGAGGTAGCCGGCGAAGAAGACGGCCAGCGTGATCTTGGCGACCTCACCGGGCTGGAACGTGCGCCCGCCCAGGGAGATCCAGATCCGGGCGCCGTTGATCTCGGTCCCGAGCCCCGGGGTCAGGGGCAGCAGGAGCAGGAGGATCGACGCCGCCAGGCTGATGTAGGTGATCCGGCGCAGCACGCGGTGGTCCTTGAGGAACCACACGCACGCCGCGCACGCGATCATGGCGACGGCGGTCCAGGCGGTCTGCGAGGGCGCCACGGCGTTGTTGGTGGTCAGGTCGATCCGGTAGATCATGGCCAGCCCGACGCCGTTCAGGGCCACCGCGGCGGGCAGGATGAACGGGTCGGCGTAGCGCGCCTTCAGGTGCAGGATCACGTGGATGATCAGCGACCCGACGATCAGGGAGGCGCCGGCCATGACGATCCGTGAGTCGAGCTCGGCGGCGAGCTCCACGTCCACCATGCACATCGCGCCGATGCCGATCACCCAGGCGATGACCAGCAGGAACAGCTCGATCAGGCGGCGCGAGCGGGGGACCTGGGCCGGCTCGGGGGAGGCCTGCGGCGAGTGCTCGGACTCGGCGGCCGGGCGGGTGGAGTGGTCGCGGGTCGTCGGCGTCATGAGCCGTCACCTCCCGGGGTGGTCGGGGGCGCCTCGGAGACCGTCCCCTCGGGGACCGGCTCGGCGGAGGGCCCGCCCGCGGCGCCGAGGCTCAGGTCGGAGACGATCCGCTGGGCGTCGTCGAGCGAGGAGGCGGTGATCCCGTTGTCCACTCGGGCCTGGGAGAACTCGGGCAGGTCCGAGACGTGGGTGTCGGTGCGCTCCTCGACGCTGCTGAGGTGCACCGGTCCCACGGACTGGTTCACCCCGCGGTAGACGGCCACGTACCCCTCGCTCTCCCCGACGTAGTACTGGGTGTTGATCCAGGCCAGCGAGGCCCACGCGACGCCGGCCAGCAGGACCGCGATGAAGGCCCAGATGAACAGCGTCAGGCCGATCCGCTGCTTGCGCTGGGGCTCCTCGAGCTCCTCGAGCAGCTCCTCGGGCAGCTCGCCGTCCTCGCCGACCGTGACCTTGGTGGTCTCGGTCATCGTGGCGCGGCGCTGCAGGGTCGAATCGGTGACCGTGGGGATGGCCCCGGTGTGGGTCGCCGCCTCGGCGGCCCCGACCACCAGGTGGGGGCGGGCGTCGAGCTCGTTGCGCAGCACCGCGGCGGAGCTCTGCTCCTGGTCCTCGGCGTCCTCCAGGTCGATGCCGGAGCGCTGGGTCATGGCGTTGAGCACGCCGTCGGAGAACGAGTCGCCGCGCCAGGCGCCGCGGTGGATGACGTGGCGGACCGTGTCCTCCTCGTCGCGGGGGAGGCGGCGGCGCCAGGGGGCGACGCGGCGCGGGGTCGCGGATCCGGAGACGTCGTCCGGGCGGGGGGCGGGGCCGGGCGTGGCGGCATCGGGCTCGGCGTCGGAACGCGGGTCGGCGGTGAGGCTCGGACCGGCGGCGGGACCAGGGCCGGCGGGGAGGGGCGTCGCGAACCGGGGCGGCGTCGTCCGTCCCGGCATGGTCGCCGTTCCTGGCCGCGGCGGCGTTGCCGGGCCCGGAGCTGGCCGTCCGGAGCCGCCGGCGGCGTGCGAGCCGGCGGGCGTGCCGCCCGAGGCCGACGGCGCGGCGGGCTGCGGGCGGGTGTCGGCCCAGGGCTCGACGCCGTCCCGGCCGGCGGCCGCCGCGACCGCGGTGAGCTTGCTGGTGGGCGTGGCCAGGACGTCGGCCTCGGCGGCGATCTCCACCACGGCGACGGTCACGTTGTCCGGCGCGCCGCGGTCGAGGGTCAGGTCCACCAGGGTCTCGCAGATCTCCTGGAGGTCCGTCGTCGACTTCAGGACGGCCTCGATGGTGCGGTTGTCCACGACGCCGGGCAGGCCGTCGGAGCACAGCAGCCAGCGGTCGCCGACGCGGGCGTCCACGCGCCTGAGCTCCAGCTCGGGGGAGGCGTCGGTGTCGCCCAGCACGCGCATGATGACGTTCTTGTGGGGGTGGGACTCGGCGTCCTCGGGACGGATCCGGCCCTCCTCCACGAGGCGCTGCACGAAGGTGTGGTCGGTGCTCATCTGCTCGAAGTCCTCCCCGCGCAGCCGGTAGGCGCGGGAGTCGCCGATGTGGGCGAGCTCGAGCTCGTCGCCGTCCACGAGCAGGGCTGTGCAGGTGGTCCCCATCCCGGCCAGGAGCGGGTTGAGGCGGACCAGCTGGTTGAGGATGATGTTGGCGGTCTGGATCTCGTCGGCCAGATAGGTCCCGGCGGTGCCCTCGTAGCCGGGCCGGTCCAGCGGCGTGAGGTCCAGGACGGTGGAGGCCGAGGCGACGTTGCCCCCCACGTGCCCGCCCATGCCGTCGGCGACCACGGCGAGATAGCGACCCGTGTACGCCGAGTCGTCGTTCTTGCTGCGCACTCGCCCGGTGTCCGAGCGGGCCGCGTAGCGGAAGGCAATGCTCATCGACTCAGGCCCTCAGCTCCATGACGGTGCGGCCGATGCTGAACGCCGCGCCGGGCTCCACGAGGGTCGCGCGGGTGAGGCGCTCCCCGCGGACGAAGGTGCCGTTGGTCGAGCCGAGGTCCTCGAGGAACCAGCGCGAGCCCTGGGGGAAGAGCCGGGCGTGGTGCCCGGAGCAGTAGTCGTCGTGGAGGGGGAGGGTGCAGTCGGGGGCGCGGCCCAGGAGCACCGGGGTGTCGCTGAGACGGATGGTGGTGCCCGCCTCCGGGCCCTCGACGATGGCGAGCTGGCCGGGCAGGCGCGGGGCGCTCGGCGCCTGCTTCTGCTGACCGGCGGCGGCCCCCGAGGAGGCGCCCCGCTTGCCCCGGCCCGGCAGGGAGTTGAAGCGCAGGATCTGGTTGATCCCCAGGTCGCGTCGCATCGCGGCGAGGATCACGAACACGAAGACCCACAGCAGCGCCAGGAAGCCGAAGCGCAGCAGCGTCACCGTCAGTTCAGAGGCCATCAGCTGCTACTCCTCGGGGCCAGAAGGCGGAAAGTGATCTTGGTGCGCCCCATTGTAATGACAGAACCGTCCACCAGCTCGCGCCGGCCGTTCAGGCGCGTCCCGTCCACGGTGGATCCGTTGGTCGAGCCGAGGTCCACCGCGAGGTAGACGCCGTCCTGGTTGAGGATCTCCAGGTGGCGCCGGGAGACGCCGGTGTCCTCGACCGTGATGTCGGCCTCCGAGGAGCGGCCCAGCACGATCGAGGAGGCCTGCAGGGAGAACCGCTGGCCGTTGATGTCCAGGACGGGGCGGAGGTCCGCGGCCGGCTCGGCGCGGGCCCCGGAGCCGGGGCGGGCGCGCGGGGTCGTGAGGCGGGAGGGGGCGGGGGGGAGCGGGGGGAGGGTGGGTGCTCCCAGGCCGGGGACGCGGCCCTCGCCGAAGCCGGGGTAGAACGTGATCCCGCCGATCGGCGACCACGCCTGAGTGAGCACGCCGTGCCGGGCATTGGCCTCCTGTACGTCGGGCTGCTGGAAGTAGGGGTGCAGTTCG
>NZ_JANAFB010000040.1 GCF_024199905.1 Rothia santali | reverse complement strand
ACGACGGAGCGCGGCCCTCCCGGTGACCGATGGGCTCGCGGGGGCCGGCGGGCTCCCCGCGGCCGACCGGACCCCGGTGACCAGCCGACTCGCGGCGATCGACGGGTTCCCTGCGGCCGGCCGGCTCACGGGGACTGACGGATTCCTGCGGCATATGACCTCCTCGTTCCACCGCATCACACGTCTGCGCCGCACGGCCGGTCCGACGCGCCGGCCACGGCCCGCCCACCGCCTCAGGCGGCTCGCGGGTGCTGGTGCGTGGGCACCTGGAAGCTGTCCGGGTCCGCCCGGTCCCAGTCCCGCAGCCAGTCCCCCGGTGCCGACCCGTCCAGCAGCGAGCCGACCTCGAGCCAGTCGAACAGGTCCTTGTACGAGGCCGAGCTCGTGGAGTCGATGCGGTGCATCACGTGCTCGGGACCGAGGTCGCGGAAGGAGCGCAGACCCATGGAGGCCAGGATGCGCATCGCGGAACGCACGGTGCCCACGTGGTAGTTCCGCACCCGGACGCTCTTGTCCCCGACGTCGACGCCGTGGGCCAGCCACGGGTTCTGCGTCGCGACGCCGGAGGGGCACCGGTTGGTGTTGCAGCGCTGGGCCTGGATGCAGCCGGTGGCCATCATCATGCCGCGCGCGGAGTTGGCGAAGTCGGCCCCCAGCGCCATGCGGCGCACGATGTCCGCCCCGCCCACGACCTTCCCCGAGACCCCGATCGCGATCCGCTCGCGCAGCCCCGCGCCGACCAGCGCGTTGGTCACGGTGATCAGCCCGTCGGTCAGCGGCATCCCGACGGCGTCCTCGTACTCCACCGGCGCGGCGCCGGTGCCGCCCTCCGAGCCGTCGACCGTGATCCAGTCGGGGGCGATCCCCGTCTCCCGCATGGCCTTGCAGAGCGCCAGGACCTCGATCCGGGAGCCGAGACAGAACTTGAGGCCCACGGGCTTGCCCTGCGCGAGCCGCCGGACGCGGGCCACGAAGCCGAGCAGCTCGCGCGGCGTCGAGAACTCGGGATGGGCGGCGGGGCTCACGCAGGTCTCCCCCACCGGGACCTCGCGCGCGTCGGCGATCTCCTGGGTGACCTTCCCGCCGGGCAGCACCCCGCCGATCCCGGGCTTGGCGCCCTGGCTGATCTTGATGAGGATGCCCTTGACCTGGGGCTTGGCGGCCTTCTCGGCGAAGACCTCGTCGTTGAACCGCCCCTCCCGGGTGCGGCAGCCGAAGTACCCGGAGCCGAACTCCCAGATGAGGTCGCCGCCGTGGCGCAGGTGGTACTCGCTGAGACCGCCCTCGCCGGTCTCCTGGGAGAAGCCGCCCAGCGCCGCGCCCCTGTTCATGGCCATGACCGCGTTGGCCGAGAGCGCGCCGAAGCTCATCGAGGAGACGTTGAACAGCGAGACCTCGTAGGGCTGAGTGCAGTCCGGGCCGCCCAGGCGCTGGCGCGGCTCGTCCTGCATCGTCTCGACCGGTGCCATCGTGTGGAGCAGGTAGTCATGGCCCGGCCGCAGGACCTTCCGCTCGGTGCCGAAGGCCTGCTCGCCGTCGAGGCCCTTGGCGCGCTCGTAGATCATGGAGCGGGTGTCCCGGTCGAAGGGGCGGCCGTCGTAGTTGTTCTCCACGAAGTACTGCTGGATCTCCGGCCGGATGAACTCCATGGCGTACCGGGCATGACCCAGGACCGGGAAGGTGCGGAGGATCGTATGCTTCTTCTGGAATCTGTCGCGTGCCGCCAGGCCGAGGAGGCCGGCGGCGCCGGTGATGCCGAGTGAGGCGGCGAGCCGCCCGATGGAAGAGGACATGGCCCCTCCTTCTGTTCCCGAGTGTGGTGAGACCAGCGTAGTGACCGCGGGGCCGTCCGGGCTGGGAATCGCCTGGTGCGCCGCTGGGCGATTCGGGCGGGAACGCGTGGGAACGCCGCATGCCGGACCCGGAGGCGAGAACGCGAGGGAACGCCCGGCCCGAAGGCGAGAGTCAGCGGGGACGCCCCACCCGAACGCAAGAGCCCATGGAAACGCCCGCCCCGAAGACCTCGCGGCGCCTAGGATGGCCTCATGTCACGCTGGAATCGCCTGCGCTTCGCGGGCCACATCGCCGGAGCCGGGACCGCGGGCGGGACGCGGCTGGTGCTCGGCTGCTGGACCCGGACCCCGCACGGGCCGTTCGCCGACGTCATGGTCCAGCACCCCGACGGGCGCCGGACCCTGCTGGCCCCGGATCCGTGGGTCGCCGAGTTCGTCGCGAGCACCTACACCTTCGACGAGGTCCTTCAGGTCCCGGTCGAGGTGCGCCGCGGCGGGACCGGGGCCGGCTCGCAGTGGAGCGTGAGCGCCGGGCCCCTGCGGTGGGATCTCACGGTGGGTCGCCGCAGCGCGCTCGGGTGGGCACTGCGCGCGATCCCCGGGCCGCTCGGCCGCACGCTGACGCTCGCGCGGGTGAGCGACGTCGTCGCCCGGCTCGTCATGCCCGGGGTGCGCACGCTGGGGACCGCGGGCAACGAGCGCACCGAGTGGTACGCGGCGCGGGACCTGCACGGCCTCGCGGCCTCCCGGGCCTCGTGGGACGGCGTCGACCTGGGCGCCCTGACGGACGTGGACCCGCCCGCCGACTTCGGCTTCAGCTCGACGCCGCGGCGCCCCAGCCTCACGGCGCTGACCAGCACCGTGCGGGTCGCGGCCGATCAGGCGGGGGCGTTCCTCGGTAAGGGCCCGCGGGGTCAGCGCCCGGCGGGGTGAGGATCCGGCAGGGTGAGGACCCGGCGGGGTGAGGACCCGGCGGGCGACCCTCGGCGGCCGCGGATGCGTGGCGGCGCGGGGGCCGAGCCCCGGGGTGAGGGGCACCGCGTGACCGGCCCGGGGCGTCCCCGGGATCAGTCCAGCCACGGCTCCGCGCGGCGAAAGTGGCCCTCCCGGACGTCGTCGTCCATCCTCTCCAGCAGGCGGGGGATCATCTTCCCGCGGTGGTTGGACTCGAAGACCTCGCGGTGGTCGCGCACGAAGGTCCAGTAGAGGCCGTCCCAGTCCTCGGCCCACTCGCCCTTCGGCAGGTCGGACATCTTCCGGAGGTAGTTGCTGCCGGAGACGTACGGCTTGGTCGTGACCGCCTCGCCGGCCGCGAACTGGCTCATCGCGTAGACGTTGGGCACCATGACCCAGTCGTAGGCGTCGATGAACATCTCCATGAACCACTCGTAGACCTCGGCGGGGTCGGTCCGCAGCAGGCACATCGCGTTGCCGAGCACCATGAGCCGCTCGATGTGGTGGGCGTAGCCGGTCTCCAGGACGCGGGAGATCACCAGGTCCACCGGGTCGAGGCCGGTGCTGCCGTCCCACCAGCCCGGGGCCAGCGGGCGCGCGTGCTCCAGGTGGTTCGCGGCGCGCATGCGGCGGCCGTAGACGCGGTAGGTCGCGCGCATGTACTCGCGCCACCCGATGACCTGGCGGACGAATCCCTCCAGTGAGGCGAGCGGGGTGCCCTGCCGGTCCGCGGCGTCGAGCACGGTCCGCACGACCTCCCGCGGGCTCAGCAGCCCCACGTTCAGCGCGGCGGTCAGCAGCGAGTGGTTCACGACGCCGTGCTCCCGGGAGATCGCGTCCTCGTAGGGTCCGAAGTCCTCCAGCCGGTGCTCCGCGAAGTCCTCGAGCGCCGCGCGGGCCTCCTCCGAGGTGGTGGGCCACGCGAACCGCCGGGGATCCCCCGGGGCGTCGGGGAAGCGCTCCTCGACCCACTCGATCGCGGCGAGCACGTCCGCGCCCTCCGGCTCGAAGCGCCGCGGCGGGGACGGCACGTAGTCGCGCGGGAGCTTCTTGCGATTCTCCGCGTCGAAGGACCAGCGGCCGCCGGCCGGCTCGCCGTCGGGCTCCATCAGGATCCCGAGCCGGCGGCGCTGCCACGCGTAGAAGTCCTGCATGCGGGCGGGGTGCTCGCCGAACCACTCCTCGATCTCGGGGCGGGTGGTGAGGAAGCCGGGGGACTCGAAGACGTCCTCGCGGGTGAGCTCGCAGCCGCCCGCGGCCAGCGCGGCGACCAGGTCCCGGCCGAGCCAGTCGTCGACGACGTCGAAGCACGTCACCCGCGCGGGGTCCACGTCCCGGACCAGCTCGGTCAGCTGCTCGCCCGAGGGCCGGTCCGGGTCGGAGTCGAGGTGCACGACGTCGTACCCCGCCCCGCGCAGCCGGCGCGCGAACCGGCGCATCGTGGCCCGGTGCAGCACGAGCTTCTGGGCGTGGAAGCGGTACTGGCGGAACAGCAGGTCGTGCTCGACGAGGACGAAGCGCGTGCCCTCGGGCGCGGCGAGGTTCTCCTCGAAGAGCTGGTGGGGCAGCACGAGGTGCAGGTGCGGTCCGGACTCCATGCTGGTCACGTTAGGGCACCGGGGCGGGGGCGTCCACGGGCCGGCGGGCGCCGGCGGCACGCCCTCCGGCCACGGCCCCGGAATACCCGCGGTCGGCCGATGGTTGACACCTGGAGTGCGGGGCGCGCCGACGCCGCAAACTCCTCGCGCGTCGCCCCGGGCGATCGGCCTGCGTCCACCGGGCTGCCGGCCCGCCGACCACACCGCCCGTCCCCTCGTCCGCCGGAGGATTCCGCATGGCAGATCCCGCCTCCAGACCCCTGCGCCCCGCCACGGGACTCTCCCTGGCCGCGATCTCCTACGTGTTCGCCGTGGTCATGATGGGGACGACCATCCCGACGCCGCTGTACCCGCTCTACGAGGAGAAGTTCGGCTTCGGCAGTGCGACCACCACCATTCTCTTCGCAGTATATGCCGGTGGCGTCATCCTCTCGCTCGTCGTGTTCGGCAGGCTCTCCGATGCGCTGGGCCGCCGCCCGCTGCTCCTGGCCGGGGTGGTCTTCTCGCTGCTCTCGGCCGCGCTGTTCACCATCGGCTCGCCCGAGGGACTGCTGTACGTCGGGCGGGTCCTCTCCGGGCTGGCGGCCGGCATCTTCACCTCCACCGGGACCGTGTGCGTCATGGAGAACGCTCCGGAGGGGAAGGGACGGCTGGCCGGCTCGCTGGCCACCGCGTCGAATATCGGCGGCCTGGGGCTGGGCATCCTGATGGCGGGGCTGGTCGGCGCCTGGGCGGCGTCGCCCCTGCTCACCCCGTACGTGGTGCACGCGGTGCTGCTGGTGGTCGCCGGCCTCGCGCTGGTGGCCGTCCGCGAGCGCGTGGTCCCCGACCGCTCGAAGGCGACCGTGCAGCGTCCCCGCGTCCCCGCCGAGTCCCGGGGGCTCTTCCTGGCCTCGGTGATCGGCGCGGTCACCGGGTTCGCGATCTGCGGCGTCTACTCCTCGGTGGGGCCCAACGTCATGGGCTCGGTGCTGGGCATCCACTCGCCGGCGGTGATCGGCGCCGTGGTGTTCCTCGTCTTCGGCTCCTCGGCCGTCGCGCAGATCGCCCTCCGGGGATTGCCGGACCGCACGCTGATCGTGGCGGGCTCCTTCGCGCTCGTCGTCGCGATGGCGCTGCTGGCGACCGCGATCCTCATGGCCTCCCTCACGCTGCTGGTCGCCTCGGCGGTGCTGGGCGGCGTCGGGCAGGGGCTGCTGTTCATGACGGGGATGCGGGCCGTCACCGAGGCCACGCGGCCCGAGAACCGGACCGAGGCGACGACGTCGTACTTCATCGTCGGCTACCTGGCGATCTCCCTGCCGGCGATCGGCACCGGGGAGCTCTCCGAGGCGGTCGGGCTGGTCCCGGCCAGCCTGGTCTTCGCGGCGGTCGTGGCCGCGGCGACGCTGCTGGGCCTGGTCAACGCGCGGAGGTTCGCGCCCCGCGCCTCCGGCTCCTAGGCCCGGCGGCGTCGGACCAGGACCAGGGAGGCGGCCAGGCTGAGCCCCCACAGCAGGAAGAGCGGATCCCACAGGTAGGCGTGGCCGATCATCCCCTCGCGGTCGTACCCCTCGGCGGTCCGCACCACCCCGCCCAGGACCAGGAGGGCCGACGTCGCCCCGAGCCCGCCCCAGACGACCAGGACGGTCGCGCCCAGCCAGCAGATCGCACGCCACGGCCCGCGGGCGAGCAGCCCGTGCCGGGCCAGCAGGACGGGCGCCGCGGCGCAGCCGACCTTGACCAGGCCGACGGGGACGAGCAGCCACCGGTCCTCGCCGAAGGCCTCCAGCATCTGCCGCCCGATCGTGGGCAGCAGCCACGACCCTCCCGCGCCCCAGTAGAGGCTGAAGAGGCCGTGCACGACGCCGGCGGCCAGCTCGACGCCCAGCAGCGCCGCGAGGAGGGCCCCGGCGGGCTCGCCGTGCCGCGTCGGGGCGCCCTCGCCCGCCCCGACCCTCATCCCCCGGCCAAGGCGTCCGCCAGCTCGCGCAGGTCGCCCACCTCCACCCCCGCGGGCGCGAAGACGGCCGGGCGGGGGGCGCCGTCCCGGTTGAGCCAGCACCCGCGCAGCCCGGCGCGCACGGCCCCGTGGACGTCCCACGGGTGGACCGCCACGAGCATCGCGTCCTCCGGCGAGATCCCCCGCTCCTCGAGGGCGCGGGCGTACGAGTCCGGGTGCGGCTTCCAGGCCGACCCCTCCTCCACGCTCAGCAGCGCCTCGAAGGAGTCCAGGACGCCGGCCCGGCCCAGCAGCCCCTCGGCCACCTCGGCCGAGCCGTTGCTCAGCGTGAGCAGCCGGATCCCTCGGGCGCGCAGCGCCTCGACCCCCTCGACGACGTCCGGGTGCACCCCGAGCGAGGTGAAGGCGCGCAGGAGCTCCTCGGCCCCGGCGGCGGCTCCCTCCTCGTCGCGCCCGGCGGCCGCGAGACGCAGCCGCAGCGCGTCGGAGGCGACGTCGGCGAAGGCGGGGTTCTCCCCGGCGAGGTTCAGGGCGAAGGCGTCGCGCAGCACCCCGGAGAACCAGGGCGCGACGTCGCGCGGGTCGAGCCCGGCGGCGGCGAAGGAGCCCTCCAGCGGGCTCAGGTCGGACAGCGTCTCGTTGACGTCGAAGACGATGGCGGCCGGGGGCGCGGACGCCCCGCGCCCCGTCGGGTCGCTCTGCGAATCTGCCATGGTGGCCGCCTTCCTGGTACGGGCTCGCGTGAGACCGAACCTACCCGACGCCGGGCCGGCTCGTCACCGGTCGCCGTCCAGCCGGTTCGTCACCGGTCACCGCCGGGCCCGCTCGTCGCCGGCCCCGACGACGAGTCGTCGCGTCCCGCGCCACCGGCCCGTCCCGGACCGGCCCCGGCTCCGGCTCCAGCTCCGGCCGAGGACACCACGGGCAGCCGCCCGCTCGCCTCCCCGCCGGCCGCCGAGCGCTTCTTGACCTTCCCCACGAGGTCCCGCACCGAGGGCGGCAGGGCGGCGAGCAGGATCAGCACCGCGCCGACCAGCAGGGTCTTGAATCCCAGCAGCCAGTAGGCGGAGCCGCCGATCATCCCGCCGACGAGGAACAGGCCGATGAGGGTCGAGAGGACCGTGAGCTTCTCCCGGTCCGCCCTGACGCGGCAGGCGCCCGGCTTGCGGCTGAAGTACAGGAGGCGGCCCAGCTCCACGCCGAGGTCGGTGATCATGCCCGTGACGTGCGTGGTCCGCACGGGGAAGTCGCGGATCTTGGTGATCAGCGCGTTCTGCAGCCCCATGGTGAAGCACAGCGGGATCACCAGGAGCCGCTCGTAGTGCTGCTGGTCCGCGGTGCCGGCCAGCAGGCCGATGAAGAGCATCAGGAAGCCCTCGATGACCAGCACGTTCGCGTACCGGCTGGCGAGACGGTGGCGGCTGCCCCAGGTGAACAGCACCGTGGAGCTCACCGCCCCGAGGACGAAGGAGCAGATGGCGAGGACGCCGGCCACGATGAGCCCGACGTCGAACGCCAGGGTGTTGGCCGCGAGATCGGCGAACATGCCGGTCATGTGAGAGGTGTACATCCCGACGGCGACGAAGCCGACGGCGTTCAGCGCCCCCGCGATGAGCACGAGGAGGTAGGCGAGGTGCCGGTCGAACAGCGGCGTTCGACGCGGGCCGGACAACAGGTGGGCGTATCGGTAAACCCTGGTCAACAGCATGCGACTAAACTATTCGACCCACTCGTTTCATGGGGTCATTCGTAATGCACATCACGTTACGAGCGTGTGAACTCTGGGGACCGAGCCGCCGCCCGGCTCACCCCTTGCGCAGGGTGATCTGCCAGCTGGCCTCGCCCTTCTCGCGGAAGTCGAGGACCTCGTGGCCGTCCTCGGCGGCCCAGTGCGGGATCGCCTCGGTGGCCTGGGTGCAGTCGAAGTCGATGACCAGGCGCTCCCCGGGCTCCAGCGTCGTCATCACGTCCTTGGCCTCGATCAGCGGGAAGGGGCACACGGCGCCGAGCGAGTCGAGCGCGTAGCTTCCCCCTCCCAGGTCCCGGAGCTTGGCGGAGGGCGCGCCCGCGGTCCGCACGGCCACGCCGGCGGGCGCGGCGGCGAACCCGCCGAAGCCCCCCGCGGAGCCGGCCCCGACGCCACCCCCGGAGCCGCCACCGACTCCGTCCGGGACGCTGGCGCCGCCGACCCCGGCGGCAACCGATCCGCCGACCCCGAGGGCGTCCACCTCGCTGCCCGAGCCCGCCTCGGTCGAGTACGTCTCGGCGGGCCCCGACGCGGCGGAGGACGACGCCGGCGCCGGCTTGAGCCACAGCTTGGCCCCCGCACCGACGCCCAGCGCGATGAACAGCAGCGCGACCCACCCCTGGACGCTGAACAGGCTGGTCTGGACCATGCCGTTGCCGACCGTGCAGCCGCCCGCGAGCGCGGCCCCCACGCCCATCATCACGCCGCCGACGACGGCCCGGGAGGCCGCCTTGGCGTCGGGCACGCGCACCCGGAACTCGCCGGTGGCCTTGGCGGCGATGAACGCGCCCGCGAACAGGCCGAGCACGAGCATGACGCCCCAGTCGATGGTGGAGACCTCGCCGGTGGTCACGAAGCTCGCGATGTTCCCGCTCGGCGTCGTGATCCCGAGCCCGCTGTTGCGCCCGGTCGCGGCGGACAGCGGCCAGGCGGCGACGCCGATCAGCCCGATCAGGACCGCCGCGGCGTAGAAGTGCAGCGGCCGCTTCCAGGCCGGGCGCCCGTCGAGCCGGGCAGGCCGCGGCAGGCGCGCCTCGCGGCGCAGGAAGCGGCGGGCCATGACCCCGGTGAACACGGCGAAGGCGAGGACGAACACCCACGGCGAGACGCCCAGCAGGGCCGGAATGGTGGTCAGGTCGGTCTCCCACCCGGTCATCCAGGCGGAGAAGCCGCTGAGCGCACCGGTGTTCATCGCCGCGGCGGACAGGGCGTACATGATCAGCGCGATCCAGGACCCCACGAGCCCCTCGGCCGAGCGGTACCACGTCCCGGAGGCGCACCCCCCGGCCAGGATGATGCCCAGCCCGAAGACGAACCCGCCCACGACGACGGCGACCGGCGCAAAGGTCGGCGCGCTAGGCGCGATCACGCCCGCGCTGGTCAGCGCGGCGAGCCCGACGGCATGCACGGCGATGACGATGAACAGGGCGACGGTCGTGCGCCAGGAGCGCTGCAGGAAGATGTCCCGCAGCATGCCGGTGACGCAGAAGCGCCCGCGCTGCATGACGATGCCCAGCAGGGCGCCGATGATCAGGCCGGTCACGATCATGGGGAGGGTCTGCCTATCTCCAGGGGGCGTTGCGGTACCGGATCAAGCTACTGCGGACGGGAGGGGGAGTCGACGATTCCGTAACCCCGCGTATTAAATCCCCCTCCCGGAATATCGGGCATCGTCCGGACGTTCGGGGGGCCCCGGGCGGGGCGCTCCGCCTCCTCGACGGCGAAGCACCCTCGATGCGGGGGCACCCTCGACGCCGGAGCCCCTTCGGCATCGGAGCGCTCGTACGTCCAGCGAAGGCAGAGATTCCACCCAGGGCATTAAGAAGGGCCCGCGCTACGGTCCTCGAATGCTCACTCGCGACCATCGACTCGACCGCGCCAAGGGGGTCCTCATCTCCCTCGTGGTCCTCGGCCACCTGCTGGAGGCCGCCTCCTTCTGGGACTCGGACGCCCTGCGCCTGCTCCAGACCGCGATCTACTCGTTCCACATGCCCGCCTTCGTGTTCCTGGCCGGCATCACGGCCAAGTCAGACCGGCTGACCCGCCGGGTGCTGGTCTTCCTCGTGCTGCTGGGCACCGCGCTCCCCCTGTACTACGGGTGGACGACCGTGCTGGGCCTCGACCCGACGATCGACGCCCTGACGCCGTACTGGCTCACGTGGTTCCTCCTGGCGATGGCGTGGTGGACGCTGAGCGTGCCGCTGATCGAGCGCTTCCCCCGCGCGCTGCTGGCCGCCTCGGTCGCGGGCGGCCTGCTCGGCGGGATCGTTCCCCTCATCGGCGACGACCTCGCGGCGGCCAGGACCCTGGCCTTCTGGCCCTTCTTCGTGGTCGGGAAGCTCTACGGCGCGCGGATCCTGGCGTGGGCCGGGAGCCTCCGGCCCGCCGCCACGCTGGGCCTCGTGGCGGCCGCCGCGGCGCCCGTCCTGGCGTTCTACGTCCAGGACGTGAGCAACCTGTGGTTCTACGGAAGCAAGAGCTTCGACTGGCTCGGCGTCGCCGCGGTGCAGGGCTCGACGATGCGCCTCGCCGTGGACGCGAGCGCCGCCCTGAGCACGGTCGCCCTGCTCGCGTGCATCCCCCGCCGCGACGGCTACCTCGCGACGGTGGGGCGCCACTCGCTGGCCGTGTACCTGCTGCACGGCTTCATGGTGAAGCTGCTCAGCGTCCCCCTCGCGGAGGGCCTGGACCGCACCTCGCCCCTCCTCATGGCCCTGGCCTGCGTCGCGCTGGCCGCGGCGATCACGTGGCTCCTCGCGCTGACGCCGTTCAACTCAGCGATCCGCGCCTACGGCAACGCGGTGACGGCCCTGGTCACGACGCCGTTCACCGGCCGCCGCCCGGGCGCCTCCTCCCCCGGCCGTCGGCTCGAGCCCGCGAGCCGCTGAGCCCCGCCCCGTCCCCGACCGCCGCGTCGAAGCGGCACGGCGCCCCCGTCAACCGCGGCGGGGCGGGGCGGCGGCCGCGTCAGCCTCGGCGGGACGGGGCAGCGGCCCGCGCCTCTCCCGCCAGGTGGCCGGCGTCGAACCCCGCGCCGGCGGCCCGACGCCGCCAGGAGAGGGCGAGGTACAGCAGGAACGTGATCGCGAAGGCCGGGATCGTGGCGCCCACCGGGCTCGGCCACACGTACGTCAGCCCGTAGGACGACGCCGCGCCGAGCGCCCACACGCCCACGGCCGTCCAGTTGACGCCGCCGCGGAACCAGTAGGCGCCGCCGCGCTCCCGGAGGATGTCCGGCCCGTAGCCGCGCCGGCTGACGACGTAGTAGTCCACGATCATGATCGCGAAGACCGGGACGAAGAACGCCCCGATCGTGGTCAGGAAGTCGGTGAACTGGTCCAGCAGGGCGAGCCAGGTCGAGCCCGCCACGGAGATCCCGCCCAGGACCAGGGCGGTCGGCAGGAACCGCAGCTGCCACCGGGGCTGGGCGTTGACCACCGAGGTCACCATCCCGTAGACCACCATCGTGTTGGTGGCCATGACGGACAGGAGGATCACGGCGGCCAGCGGGGCCCCGAACTCCGCGACGATCACGGTCGGGTCGAACGCCACGGCCGTCCCGCCGGAGAGGATCACGTACCCGATCGCCGTCGCGCCCAGGACCATCGAGAGCACCGTGGAGGCCACGTACCCGGCGCCCGCGCCGAGCACCCCGGCGCGCGAGGACCGGGCCAGCCGGTTGAAGTCGGCCGAGAGCACGGTCCAGGAGACGGCCGTCGCGATCACGATGTCCAGCACCGTGAAGGGCGTGTACCCCAGCGAGGGGTCGGCCTCGATTGCGGCGAACTCCCGGGGGCCGAAGGCGCTGAAGGCCGTGAAGAGCACGTACCCGATGACCACGAGGATCACGACGGCCAGCCACGGCTCGACCCGCGAGATCCCCTCGTGCCCCAGGATCGCCAGGCCCACGACGACGGCCTGGCACAGCACGCTGAACAGCACCGGGCTGGAGAACCCGGTCAGCGACTCCACGAGGTAGTCGACGGTGACCCCGGCCAGCATCGCCTGCACCCAGCTCCACCCCATGAGCACCACGAGGTTCGCGGCCACCGGCACCAGCGACCCCCGCATCCCGAACGCCCCGCGGGTGATGGCCATGGTCGGCAGGCCGGTGCGCGTCCCGATGTCCCCGATCAGCGTGAGCACGACGACGCCCAGCAGCGTCCCCAGGACGATCAGCCAGACCGCGGTCGGGAACCGGACACCGGGGATGAAGAGGGTCCCGGTCAGCAGCGTCGTGACGACGAAGTTGGCGGCCAGCCAGATCATGCCGATCCGCGGGAGGCTCAGGGTGCCGCGGACGGCGCCGAGACCCTCGGCGTCGTGCTGCAGGTGGGCGTCGAGGCGCCGGTAGAGGTTCATGGACGTCCGTTCGTGCGTGCGAGAGGGGGCGGAATCGCGACGCCGGGTGGCGGGAGCACGAAGCCAGGTGGCGAGAGTGCAACGCCGCGCGGCGGGAGCGCAACGCCGCGCGGCGGGAGCGCGATGCCGAGTGGCGGGAGCATGGTGCCGGGTGGCCGGAGCGCTACGCCGCGAACGGCCCCGGACGGGTGCCGCACGAGGCATCGATCCGCCCGGCCGACCGACCGACCGGCCGGGCACGATTCCCATCGGTAAACTTTCGTTTACTCTAGGTGATCCGCATCACGGAAACAACAGGGCGACGCCGTTCCGCCCGCGCCGCGGGAAGCCACAGTCATGCCCGCAGCTAGCGATTTTCGGAGCCATCCTTCCGAAGACCTCGGCCCCCGCGGCAGGCAGACCGGCCGGATCCCCGGAACGATAGCTCCGAATTTCCCCAGCTCGGAGCACCCCATACCTCTCCGCTCGGGCTGAGGCCATTCACCACCCCGAACGCCCTCCGGCCGGCCCGGCATCGCGATGAGGCCCCGGGACGGCCCATCCCCGCCCCGCCCGCGGGCACCATGTGCCAACCACCGGCCACCGGCCACCGGCCATGCTTACCGACCCAGCGTCACCCCCGGCCCATCAGCCGTTCTCCGCGCCCATGGCCCGCCGCTCCCGACGCCGACGCCGCCGGTCCCGGCCCCAGACGAGGTACTCCCCCAGCCAGATGAGGCCGGCCGGCACCAGGAGCATCACGAGCGAGACGCCGAGGACGCCGATCATGATGGCGGGGGCCGGCGGATCCTGGACCAGCCCCACGACGAGGGCGATCAGGTAGAGCACCGTGACCAGTGAGGAGAGGACCAGGAGCACCCAGCCCAGGATCTTGCGCAGGACGCGCTGGGCCCCGCCGCCGCGGTCGGCGTGAGGCGCGGGAGCCGGCGTCGACGCCGGGGTGCCCCCGTGGACCGGCCGGGACGAGATGCCGTCACGGGACGGTGAGGGAGCCTCGGACGGAGCGTCGGGGCGGTCGGTGACAGGTCGGTGGTCGACGGCGGGTCGGTGGTCGATAGCAGGGCCGGGCGAGGGAGCCGCGGCCGTCGGCGCCTCCTCACGCGGCATCTCCCCCGCGACCGATGCCTCGCCGGACGGGGACGCGTCGAGCGCCGGTGCCTCCTCGGGCGGGCGCTCCTCCTGGACGGGCGCCTCGTCACCCGGGCTCACCGCCGGCGCGGCCGCCTCCCCGGCGTCGTCGGGCGCCCACTCGAGATGCTCCTCGAAGTCGGAGCGACCGATGAAACGGATCGGCTTGCCCCGACCCTGGTACTCGTGCGCCTTCCGCTCCTTGCCGCCGCCCGCCGAGGGGTCGTAGTCCCCCGCCAGCTCGAGCCGGTCGGCCACCACCAGCAGCGTCGTCTTCAGGGTCACGCCCTTCTGCGGCGTCCCGCCCCCGGCGGCGATCGCCTCGAAGACCTCCCAGCGGGTCATGCCGGGGACCTCCCCGGTGATGACCACGCGATGGCCGAAGAGGGGGTGCCCCGGGTGGGCGTCGGCGGCCGGCTGGGGCAGTTCCGAGGCCTTGGCCTTAGAGGCGCGGTCGAACCACCGCGCCTGCGCCCCGCCCGCGGAGCTCCCCGCCGGCCACAGCGCGTCGACGTCCCCCGCACCCGCCAGCTCGGCGATGCGGATCGCCACCAGCGCGCAGGTCTGGGCGTCCGCCGCGGCGTCGTGGTGCATGAAGCGGGGCAGCCCGAGGTGCTGGGCGACCGTCGGCAGCTTGTGGTTGGGCGAGTCGAGGTACTCGCGGGAGATCTTGAGCGTGTCCTCCCAGCGGCAGGCGGGGATCTCGACGTCGCTCATCCGGCAGGCGGCCTCGAGGACGCCGCGGTCGAAGGCGGCGTTGTGGGCCACGTACGGCAGCCCGCCCCGCAGGCGCTCCAGCCGCCGCGCCGACTCGAGCCACTGGATCCCGGACCTCAGCACGTCCTTGGGCTTGATGCCGTGGATGCCGACGTTCCGGGGATCGAAGGCGGCGACCCCCGTGGGCGGCACCACCAGCCACGAGTCCACCTCGACCACGCGCCCGCCCAGGACCTTGGCGACGCCCACCTGGCACACCGAGGCCGGGTCGGCGTTGGCGGTCTCGAAATCGATGGCCACGAAGTCCAGGCCTGGCGGCGTCATGGGCAGCTCTCCTTCAGTGCGGTGATCACCCTCCATTCTCGACGATCCCGGGCCGCGACGCGCCCGCCGACGCCGCTGGCGGACGTGATCCTGTCAACGTTGCGGCATCCGGGGCGCGCCCGGCCACTAGACTTCACCCCAAGGGCAGGCCCCCGCCGCGCCGAACTCGACACTGGAGGCGGATTCGATGGATCGCAGTCACATCACCAGCTGGCTCACCGACATGGACGGCGTGCTCGTCCAGGAGAACAAGGCGCTGCCCGGGGCGGCCGAGCTGCTGCAGCAGTGGCGCCGCGAGGACGCGCCCTACCTGGTCCTGACCAACAACTCGATCTTCACCGCGCGCGACCTCTCGGCCCGCCTGCGCGCCTCCGGCCTGATCGTCCCGGAGGAGCGGATCTGGACCTCGGCCCTGGCCACCGCCGACTTCCTGGCCAAGCAGATGCCGGGCGGCTCGGTCTTCGTGATCGGCGAGGCCGGCATGACCACCGCGCTCCACGAGGCCGGGTTCATCATGACCGAGACGGACCCCGACTACGTCGTGATCGGCGAGACCCGCAACTACTCCTTCGAGGCGATCACCAAGGCCATCCGCCTGATCAACACGGGCTCGCGCTTCATCGCGACCAACCCGGACGCCACGGGCCCCAGCGCCGACGGCGTCCTGCCCGCCACCGGCGCGATCAGCGCGCTCATCACCAAGGCCACCGGGCGGATCCCGTACGTGGTGGGGAAGCCGAACCCCATGATGTTCCGCTCGGCCCTGAACCGGATCGGCGCCCACTCGGAGACGACGGCGATGATCGGCGACCGCATGGACACCGACGTCGTCGCCGGCATCGAGGCGGGACTGCACACGATCCTGACGCTGACCGGCATCTCCGACGAGGCGGCGATCCAGCGCTACCCGTTCCGGCCCACCGAGGTCATCTCGGGGGTCGGCGAGCTGGTGCACCCGCGGGACGGCGAGGCGCGCGACGCCGGAGGGGACGCGGCGAGCCCCCCGGCCGCCCCCGGCGCCGACTCGGACTCCGACGCCGCCGGGAGCGGCGAATAGGGATGCGAGCCGCCGCGTACCGACCCGAACCCGTTGCGATCCGGCAGCGTTCAGTCGGGCATCATGTTCCGGTTGCTGCCGAAGAGCGTGGCCCAGCACGTCCCTGAGCGCTCCGACATAGCCCAGTGGATCATCCCGTCGGTCACGTCGACGTGGTCCATCCGGTCGTAGGATATCCCCCTACCCGGGGGTCCTTCCTCGTCGATGAGCTCCGAGGGAAGGGACATCCACCGCCCATCGAAAAGACGGCGCAGACCTTCTCCCACGTACATCTGGTATTCCTCGAACGTTTCGGCGGGCATTTCATCAATGCCGGAGAAACGCCTGACCAGACACTTCTCTACCTCTCTCAGGGAATTTTCCGACCAGAACGCCTCGGGATCGATTCCCGGTATCTCCTCGAGCACGGCCCGGGAGTCGATGAAGTCTGAGCTTCGGCGAACCCACGTGGCGCTCTCACCATTCATCGTCGAACGACCAACCATACCCGCCCCTGTTTGATGCACTTGAGCTGGGGCAGGTTCGGAACCCCGCGTTCCCACGCGATACGAAGCGCTTCACAACCGAGCGGTTCCCCCAACCTGACTCGCAATAACAGCTTCAACATATGCGAAGGGAAGGTGTTTCATCAATCCAACTTAAGAATCACAGCGGTTGATGAGGAATGACACTGCGAGATAGCTACTTAGGTCCCAGCCCTCGAGGATCGCCCCGGACACCAAACAGCCCCGCTCGGAGCTGTGGGCTCCGGCGGGGCTGTTCGGGTTCTCAATCACTCGCACCTTTGAGGTAGTTCCTACTGTAGGGATCGACCCTGCGAGAGAACTGTCACCGACCCAGCGGGATGCTCGAGATTGCCTGGGGATTTCCTGGGTTCGGTGCGCGGGGCCGCGCTCACCTGCGCCGCGGGCTGCGGTGCGCGCCGCCGTGGTGGCCGCCGCGGTGGCCGCCGCGGGCAGGGCCATCGTCCCGCGCCGGGTCGGCGTCGCCCTGCGTCGGAGCGCCGTCGGGCGCCGCGTTCCACGGGGCCGGCGCGGAAGGGCCGCCGGGATCCCGGCCGTCGCCTCTGCGGACGTCTTCAGCGGCCGGCCGGTACGGCGCGTCCCCGGTGGCATCACCGCGACCCGCATGGGCGGAATCGCCGCGGGCCCCTCCGGCGTCGCCCGGGGACCCGCCGTGCGCGTCCACCAGGCCCGCGCGGCGTCGGGAGCGTCCCATGACGAGCCGGCGGACTCCCTTGACCACCGTGGTGATCCCCCGCTCCAGCGGCCCCTGTCCCATCCACTTCTGCCACGCGAGGGCGAACAGGATGGCCACCGCGATCTGGATGATGAACCAGAGGTGGGGCTGGTCGTAGTGGATCTCGAGCGACAGCGCGAGGAGGTGCGCCGAGTACAGGGTGAGCGTCATCGTGCCCATCGCGCTCAGCGGCTTGAGCCACTCCGCGATCCTGTTCCCGATCAGCAGGAAGAGACCGAGGGCCGCGAGCGCGAGGCCCAGGCTCGAGGCGATGGCGAACGGCGTGTTGGTGTGCGGTGTCCAGATCGCCAGCCACCACCACGAGTTGGTGGGCAGCTGACCCGGCCCGAAGATCAGCGCGTCGTGGAGCTCCCGCCGCCCGAAGTCGCTGGTGAGGTAGAGCTGGTCGTACCCGCCGAGGCCGTAGAGCAGGATGTGGGAGGCGCCCCGCGCGATGATCGTGATGCCCACACCCACCACCAGGATGCGGACCTGGTTGGCCGTGCTGCGGAGGTTCAGCCGCCCCAGCCCGAGCCCCACGAGGACGTACACCAGGTACGCCAGCGCGGGGTAGGTGCCGGTGAGCAGCAGCTGGAAGAACGTGGCCGCGGGGGCCTGGACGACGTCGGAGAACGTCGGGTTGTACACGGTCCAGGCGGGCACCTCGTCGATGAGGCTCTGCATCAGGAAGGGCGAAACCACGCAGAACACCCCGGCCGAGACGAACAGCCCCACCGGCCGCATGCGCAGGAACGGGATGGCCAGCAGGAAGAACATGCCGTAGTAGACCAGGATGCTGTATGCGGGCGGGTCGTCCGGGATCGCGGCGCTGATGGTGAGCCCGATGAGCGTGATCAGCACCGCGCGCACCAATAGCCCGACGCCGTCGGCGAGCATCCGGCGCCCCTCGTGCGGGCGCCGCCCACCGGACATCAGAGCCAGCCCGACGCCGGCCAGCAGGGCGAACAGCGCCGCCGCGTTGCCGGAGAACAGCAGCCACGTCAGCGTGGGCTTGCCGGTCTGGATGTTCCAGGACGGCAGGATGTGGATGGCCACCATCCCGATCAGGGCCAGGCCGCGGGCGGCGTCGATGCCCACCAGCCGGCTCTTGGCCGTGGTGGGGAGCGGGCCGGTGTTCCTCGCCGCTTCTGCCTCCGTCGATGGTCTATCGCTCATCGCGCTTCTTCTCCGTCGGTGTCTGGACCCGGGGGTCTGTGGGTGTCTGGACCCGGAGGCCTGGGATGGGGCTGCCGTGACGGGCCGTCGCGTCCTCTTCGACGGGCGCCCCGTCCGCCGGGAACCGCAAAGGCCCCGCCCCGCTGTGAACTCTCCTGCCATTCAGTCAGACGCGGGTGAGACTTAAGTATGGAAAACCTATGTTTTTCCTTTGTACGCCTCTCCGCGGCGTTCGTCTGCCCCTTTGCGCCATGAATTCCTCTCCGACCAGGAGAGATCTGGTGATCGACGGCGCCCGGCCGGAGGACGACGTCGTCCCGACGGTTCCGTCCGTCATGTTTGGGCGGCGCCGGGACCGCCGCTACTGTGACTCATATCATATTATTTCGCGCGAAAGAGGCGGTGCCATGCGGCTCCCAGCACGACCCCTCCTGGCCTCCTGCGGCCTGCTGATGCTGACCCTCGCGGGCTGCTCGGGCGGGGACCAGCCCGCCGAGCAGCCGGGCGGCTCACCCTCGGGCACGGCATCGGCGACCTCGACGCCGTCGGCCTCCCCCTCCGCGTCGGCGTCGGCCACCGCGTCGGCGTCGGCCACCGCGTCGGCCTCGGCGAGCCCCACCGGAGAACCGACCGAGGGCTTCGAGGAATCCCCCGAGAGCCCCGAGGACTCCACCGAGGCACCCGGGGAGGACATGGACGAGGCACCGGACGCCCCGGAGAGCGACACCGAGGAGCCCGGCGAGGACTCCGCCGGGGGCTACGACGCCGCGGAGGTCACGAACGGCTCCTACGGACCGGGGGCCGAGGCGGACGAGAACGGCTACGTCGGCCCCTCCGACGCGTACTACGGCTACGAGGGCTACGTGGAGCCCGGCTTCGAGTACCAGGTGGGCTCGGAGTGCTTCGACGCCGCGCTCGGCCGGTGCAAAACCAGCGGGGAGATCCAGGCGGAGGGCCTGGGCGAGGGGGTCGACGCCCCACCCCAGCCGGCCGCGACGGAGACCGGCTCGCCGGTCGACTGGGAGTCGATGGGCTTCGGCTGCTTCGAGGACGAGAACGGCGGCACCTACTGCGCCGACCCCCCGCCGCCCGAGGACCTGGGCGAGTAGGTGCGCCCGGGCGACGGCGCGGCTCTGCTCGGCGGACCCCCGCCCCGCCCTAGAACCCGCCGCCCCCGCCGTCGTTCGCCATGTTGGCGAACCGCGAGTAGTGGCCCTGGAAGGCCACGGTGATGGTCTTGGTGGGACCGTTGCGGTGCTTGGCCACGATCACGTCGGCCTCGCCCGCGCGCGGTGACTCCTTGTCGTAGATGTCCTCGCGGTGCAGCAGGATGACCATGTCGGCGTCCTGCTCGATCGAACCGGACTCGCGCAGGTCCGAGACCATCGGCTTCTTGTCCGTGCGCTGCTCGGAGCCTCGGTTCAGCTGCGAGAGCGCGATCACCGGCACCTCAAGCTCCTTGGCCAGCAGCTTCAGCGATCGCGAGAACTCCGAGACCTCCTGCTGGCGCGACTCCACGCGCTTGCCCGAGGACATCAGCTGCAGGTAGTCCAGCACCACGAGCCGCAGGTTGTTCTTCTGCTTGAGCCGCCGGCACTTCGCGCGGATCTCCATCATGGACATGTTGGGCGAGTCGTCGATGAACAGCGGCGACTTGTCCATCCGCCCCATGACCTCGGCGATCTTGGACCACTGGCTGTCCTCGAGGGAGCCGCGGCGCAGGTCGGAGAGGTTCAGCGAGGCCTCGGCGGAGAGCAGGCGCATCGCGATCTCGTTGCGGGACATCTCGAGCGAGAAGATGACGCTGGCCATGTTGTGGTGGATCGACGCCGAGCGCGCGATGTCCAGCGCCAGCGTCGACTTACCGACCGCGGGACGCGCCGCGACGACGATCATCTGGCCGCCCATGAGCCCGTGCGTCAGCTCGTCGAGCTCGTAGAACCCGGTGGGCACGCCCTGCATGCCGTCGGTCTTGTCGCCGTTGGCCTCGATCTCCTCGACCGTCTCGCCGATGACCTCCTTGAGGACCACGTAGTCCTCGGAGGTGCGCCGCTCGGCCACCTGGTAGACCTCGGCCTGGGCCTCGTTGACGACGTCGTCGACCTCGCCGTCCTGCGAGTAGCCCAGCTGCACGATCTTGGTCCCGGCCTCGACGAGCCGGCGCAGCACGGCCCGCTCGCGGACGATCTCCGCGTAGAAGCCCGCGTTGGCCGCCGTCGGCACCGAGGAGATCAGCGAGTGCAGGTACGCCGCGCCGCCGATCCGGCCGAGCTCCCCGCGTTTGGTCAGCTCGTCGGCCACGGTGATCGCGTCCGCGGGCTCGCCCTTGCCGTAGAGGTCCACGATGGCCTCGTAGATGTTCTCGTGCGCGGGCTTGTAGAAGTCGACGCCCCGGAGGACCTCGACGACGTCGGCGATCGCGTCCTTGGACAGCATCATCCCGCCGAGCACCGACTGCTCCGCGACGTTGTCCTGGGGCGGGGTGCGCCCGCGATCACGTTCCTGAACGACCTCAGACACGGCTCGAACTCCTCAGGCCGGCCCCGACGGGAAGCCCGCCGATCGCCGCACCGCTCATCTTGTGGATAACTTGTGCAACACGCCCCCACCGGTTGTGCACACAGTGGGGATTAACTTGTGGAAAACTTCCCCAAGTCTTCCTAAAACCCTTGCTGATCAGGAGAAACTGTGATCCACAACGGTGCACAACCTCTCCGGACCGACCGTGGGGCCATCCCCAAGATCTCCGTCCAATCTATCCCACCCCGCAAGGACGGGGGAGCGAGCCCGACGCCGCCCGCCCACGGAAGGGACCGGGCCTCAGGTCAGCGCCGAAACCGCGACCCCGAGGATGACCATCGGGTTGGTGGCCACCGAGACGACCAGCAGCAGCAGGTTCACGATCTTGCGGCGCCGGTACTTGAACAGCCCGAACAGCGCGAGCAGGCTCGCGAGCGATGAGGCGATGACCGCGACGACCATGCACACGAGGAAGAAGGCCAGGACCGCCTGGTTGCTCCCGGCGTTCCCGCCGAAGAACCCCAGGACCAGCAGCACCACCGAGGCCGCCCAGAGCCCCAGGGCGAGCACCAGCAGGCGCGTGCTGGGCAGCCAGGGGGCGCGGCGGCGTCGTCGGGTCTCGGGCTCCTCGTCCCACTCGGGCTCCCAGGCGTGGGCGTGGCGATTCTGCGGCATGGTCACCATCCTGTCACGGCTTCCTCAAGACCCCATGAGAACGGCGCCCGGCCTCCCGCCGCGAAGGCGGGGAGCCGGGCGCCGCTCACAAGGCGTCCCGAGGGAGTCGCGTCGCTTACGCGGCGACGACGTCCAGCTCGACGGTGGCCACGACGTCCTCGTGCAGGCGGACGGAGACCGAGTAACGGCCGGTCCGCTTGATGTTGGACCCGATGGTCACGGCGCGCTTGTCGATGCTGCCGAGGCCGGCGGACTCGATCGCCTCGGCGATCACGGCGGGCTTGACGGTGCCGAACAGGCGACCCTCAGCACCGGCGTTGACCGGGACGACGACGACGGCGTTGGCGAGCTGCTCGGACTGCGCCAGGGCCTGCTCGAGGTTGGACTGCGCACGGGCCGCACGGGCGTTGCGGATCGACTCGATCTGACGCTCGCCACCCTTGCTCCACACGGTCGCGAAACCGCGGGGCAGGAGGTAGTTGCGGGCGTAGCCGTTCTTGACCTCGACCACGTCGCCAGCGGTGCCGAGACCGTTGACTTCCTGAGTCAGAATGATCTTTGCCATGTTCTTCTACTCTCCTTCTCTTTAGCGGCCAGCGCCGGAGTAGGGCAGCAGGGCGACCTCGCGGGCGTTCTTGATCGCCTGGGCGATCTTGCGCTGTTCCTGAACGGTCACGCCGGTGACGCGACGCGCACGGATCTTGCCGCGGTCGGAGATGAACTTGCGCAGGAGAGCGACGTCCTTGTAGTCGATCTCGGTGACTTCAGCAGCCTTGAGGGGGTTCTGCTTTGGTTTGGGCTTACGGATGTCAGCCTTAGCCATCGTGGTGCTCCTTACATGGATATGGAGCCCGCGGCTTGGACACCGCGGGATGGGTGAATGGGTGTGGAGTGCGAGAGCACGCCCGGTTTAGAACGGCGGCTCGTCGTCCTGGCCGGCGCTCCAGTCGTAGTTGCCACCGGAGTTCTGACCCCAGGGATCCGCCGCGGGAGCCTGCTGGCCGCCGCCGCGGGAGGGGTTGCCCCCCTGCTGGCCCTGGTTGAAGCCGTTGCCGCCGTAACCATTGCCGCCGCCCTGGTTTCCACCAAAGCCGCCCTGGTTGCCGCCGGGGTTGCCGCCGCCGAAGCCGCCCTGACCGCCCTGGCCGCCGCCGAAGTTGTTCCCTCCGGAGCGCTGGTTGCGGTTGACGCTGGCGGTGGCGAAGCGGAGCGAGGGGCCGATCTCGTCGACGTCCAGCTCCATCGAGGTGCGCTTCTCGCCCTCCTTGGTCTCATACGACCGGGCCTTGAGCCGTCCCTGAGCGATCACGCGCTGCCCCTTGGTGAGGGACTCCGCGACGTTCTCCGCGGCCTCGCGCCAGATCGAGCAGCGGAGGAACAGGGCTTCCTGGTCCTTCCACTCGCCGGACTGGCGATCGTAGACGCGGGGGGTCGAGGCGATCGTGAAGTTCGCAACCGCGGCACCCGAGGGGGTGAAGCGCAGTTCAGGGTCGGCGGTGATGTTGCCGACCACCGTGATGATGGTTTCTCCGGCCATCGTGACCTCCTTCAGTCGTATGGGTGGTGTCTCCAGTCAAGCACCGGGGACGACGTCGTGCGCCTCCCCGGGGCGATCTGTGGAAACTAGGAGGAGATCTTCTGCTCTTCCGGGCGGATGATCTTGGTGCGCATGATGGACTCGTTCAGGCCCAGCACGCGGTCCAGCTCCTTGGCGACGTCCGGCTCCGAGGTGAAGTTGACGACGACGTAGATGCCCTCGGTCTTCTTCTGGATCTCGTAGGCCAGGCGGCGACGGCCCCAGATGTCGATGTTCTCCACGGTGCCGTTACCCTTGCGGACGACGTCGAGGAACTTGTTGAGGGTCGGCTCGACGGCGCGGTCTTCAACCTCGGGGTTGATGATGGCCATGAGTTCGTATTCACGCATGTTTGAACCCACCTCCTTTGGTCTCTGGCGGCTACGGCATTTCCGTAGCAGGAGGTTCGCATGTGCGTTCGTGCGGTCTTCGGCGGTGGGCCGAGACGGCACAGACTCTCCCCAGGGTACAGCACCGGACGGACAGCGCACAGGCAGGTGGGACGCAGCTCACGACGTCGCCCGCGCACCGGCCCGGCGGGCCCCGGCAGGCCCGTCAGTACGCCCGCCGGGCCATCCGGGCGTTGAGGGTCCCGACCCGCAGCGGGATCGCGACGATGTCGATCAGCAGCAGCAGCGCCAGGACCCCGAAGAAGAGGTACCCGATGAAGATCGCACTCAGCAGCCACCCCAGCCCGTGCAGGATGAGGTAGAAGACGAACTGGATCGGCTGCGCCAGGTACAGCTTGTGGACCCCGAAGATCCCGAGGAAGAGCCACAGGAGGTAGGCGATCAGCATCGACTTGGGGCGGATGTAGACGGGCCGCGCATAGGCCGAGTCGGCCGGGCCGGCCGCACCGGGCCCGCCCCGGCGCGCGCCGTCGAAGTATCGCGGGGTGTAGTGCTCTGGTTCCTCGTGGCTCATGGCTCGTCTCCGCTGCGGTCCATCAGGGGCGCCTGCGATTCCTCGGAGTCCGGCAGCCCCACCGTGATCTGGGCTGTTCTCCCGTCCGAGACTACCCGCGCCCGGATCGGGAAGGTCAGGGTTTCACTACGGGCCTGACCGTCGACCTCGTACCGGAGCTCGACCCGGCCCTGCGCGTGCCTGCTGGCCTCCCAGGTCCGCCCCGTGGGGTCCCCCGCGGAGTCCTGCAGCAGGGCGAGCGCCGGGCGCTCCGGCGCGCCCCACTGCACGTTCTCGATCTCGTCCCGCTCCACGTCTCCGCGGGCGAGGGCGCGGCTGGAGGGGCACCCCGAGGGGTCCGGCAGCGCGGAGGCCGCGCACGCCGCGAGCCACTCCTCGATCTCCCCGTCTGTCTCGGACCACATCCGCGGGGAGGGGCGCAGGGGGAGGTCGACGCGGTGCGCGGCGTCGTCGAGCATCCCCACCTCGGTGGGCGGGGGTGCCGCCCGCAGCGAGTAGTACGGCAGCCCCTCGGTGCCGTAGGCGTACTGGCCGGGCAGGGCGGGGATGCGCCAGCGGACGGCGGCCTCGCGGGGCCCCTGCGGCTGCAGCCCCTCGGCGGCGGGGACCTCGCCGAGCGCGGCCTCGAGCGCACCGTGGGGGTAGCCAGGCTCGGGCTCGTGCCGCATCACCCCGTACCCGCTCTCGCCCACGCCCGTCTCGCCGTGGCGCAGGTTGGCCACGACGCCGTTGACCCCCACCCCGGGAACCATCACGGTGGAGGAGACCTCGAGCATGCCGTACCGGGGGCCGTCCACCTCCCAGGAGTCGTTGAACGGGCCCGGCCGATCCACGAGCCGGACCGGGAGGGTCACGGCGTCCGTCCCGCCGGAGGTCTTGATCAACGCGGTGATGTTCCGGTGCTCCTTCTGGCCGGCGCCGTCCATCCCGACCAGGGTGAACGCCTCGACCCGCCCGGCGCCGGCCGCGTAGGCGGCGTCGGAGAGGTAGCTCGTGGCGGGAATGCCGTACGCGTCCCGCCCGATCCCGGTGAGGTAGCGGCCGTCCCGCAGCTCGGCCAGGTACTTCTCCACGGCCTGCTCGGGGGTGTGGTTCACCAGGAAGGTGTTCCCGACGGCGGCCAGCACGCCCGCGATCAGCACGAGCGCGAAGGCGGTCCACGCCAGGCGGCGCCGCACCGACCTGACCTCCCGGCGGGAGAGCAGCCCCAGCCGCACCCGGCGCGCCGCCTCCCGCGGGGACCTCAGGATCGGGGGTGTCACGGCCGGACCTCCTGGGACCTCGATGGGGCGGGCCGCCGCGGGGACGACGTCGGCCGGATCCGCCGGCCTCGGAGCGCCGGACGGGGGCGCCGCCGGGTGATCGACGGCCGTCCGACCCGGCACGCGCGGGCCGGACGGATGCGCCGGAGGGCCTCCCCCAGCGGGGAGGCCCTCCGGCGGGCGGGACGGGACGCGGTTACTTCGGGTCCCGCGCGGTGAAGCTGAAGAGGCCCGCGATCAGCGGGACCCCGCACCACACGGCGTACCAGAGGCCCGCCTCGACGTAGTCGGGGGCGTTGCCGTCCGAGGTCATCTGCGTGGCGTCCGCGGGCTCCACCGGGTTCGCCAGGATCCCGGCCAGGGACTGCGGCAGGTACTGCATGAAGTCCTGGGACCACTCCCAGGGCAGCAGGATGAAGATGATGGGCAGGACGAAGAGGAGCACCACCAGGACCACGATGGCCCCGGCGTTGTTCCTCAGCAGGGCCCCGAGCCCCATCCCCATCCACGCGGTCAGGACGAAGATGACGACGACGCCGAGCACGTTGTACCAGACGTCCTCGCGCCACAGGCTGAACGTGAGGTCCTCGCGGGCGAGGATCGGCTGCGCCACGAGCCACGCCCCGACGATGGAGACGACGGCGATGGCGGCGGAGTACACGGCGATGACGATCGCCTTGGCGACATATACCGCGGTGCGCTTGGGTGCGGCGGTGAAGGTCGAGGTGATCGAGCGGGTGCCGAACTCCGAGGCGACGATCACCACGGCCAGGGCCCCCAGGATGAGGTAGGCCAGGGTGACGCCCGCGGCCGGGGCCTGCAGCGCCAGCTCCATCGGGTCCGGCAGGGCCGCCTGGCCGTTGAACTGGGGATTCTCCTCGATGTTCTGGCGGGTGGACTCGTTGATCCCGACCTGCGCCGTCGAGACGTAGGCGAGGAGCGCGCCCAGGCCGATCATCGCCACGACCGTCACGATCACCAGCACCCAGCTGGAGACCAGGGTGCGGAACTTCAGGAACTCCGAGCGCAGGACGCCGAAGAAGGTCAGCCGGTGGGCCGGGCGGCCGGCGGTGGGGGCGCCCGCGGGGGCGGGGCTCGCTGTCTGAGTGCTCATTCCTACTTCTCCTCCTGGTTCCAGGGGGTGTGCTGCGACGAGTGGGCGGGGGAGTAGTCGGCGTCGCCCGTGGCCGCCGAGGCCGCGGGAGTGCTCCCGGTGCCGGCTGGCGCGTCGAGCGGGGCGTCCTGCCGCAGATCCCGGAGCTGCGCACCGCCTTCGTGGTGGCGAGCCAGTACAACCTGGTGACCGCGGCGTGGCTGCGGGAGCTGGACGACGTCGTGCGCTTCGAGGCCGCGCTGGAGAGCGCC
>NZ_JANAFB010000003.1 GCF_024199905.1 Rothia santali | reverse complement strand
GCCGAGCCCGGGAGCGGTGCCGGGCCCGAGCGCGGCGACGCACCCGAGCGCGAGGCGTCCGACGCCGGCCCGGCCGCCGCCCGGGGGAGCCGGGGATGACCGACGCCTACGTCCAGTCCCTGGCCCGCGGCCTGGCCGTGCTGCGGGCCTTCGACGCCGAGCACGTCCAGATGACGCTCGCGGAGGTGGCCCGCCGCACGGACCTGACCCGGGCCACCGCCCGGCGCTTCCTCCACACCCTAGTGGAGCTCGGGTACGTGCTGAGCGAGGGCGGGACGTTCAGGCTCAGCCCCAGCGTGCTCAGCATCGGCTACGCCTACCTCTCCGGGCTCTCGCTGCCCGAACTCGCCTACCCGCACCTGCGGGAGCTCTCGGCCCGGGTGGGGGAGTCCTCCTCGATGTCCGTGCTCGCCGGCGACGACATCGTCTACGTGGCCCGGGTCCCCGCTCGCCGGATCATGGCCGTGACCATCAACGTCGGCACCACGTTCCCGGCCTTCGCGACGTCGATGGGGCGGGTCCTGCTCGCGGGGCTGCCTCCCGCGGAGCTCGAGCGGTACCTCGCGCGGCAGCGGCCCGAGGCCATCACCGACCGGACCCTGACCGACGCCGCCCAGATCTCGGAGAGGATCGAGCAGGCGCGGCGGTGCGGGTGGACGCTAGTGGACCAGGAGCTGGAGATCGGCCTGCGCTCCGTCGCCGCGCCCGTGGTCGACGCCGCGGGGCGCACCATCGCGGCGATCAACGTCTCCATGCGGGTCGGCTCGCCCACCGCGAGCACCGACTCCATCTCCAGCAGCATCGTGCCCCGGCTGCGGGAGGCGGCGCTGCGGATCGGGCACTCCTACCGCGCCGGCGGGGGAGCGCTGGGCTGAGCGGCCCCACGACCTCGGCCCCCCCTCCGGCGCGTCGCGCCGACGTGCCCCGCCGACATGCGCCGCCGACGCGCCTCGGCCGGGGTTGCGTGCGGCACAGTCGTTAGCCAAAGGCCGCCCGCTCGGGTACTCTTGACGGTGAAGTACTCAGTCTCAGTGCGAGCATGGCGTGCTCCTGCCTTCCGTTTCTCCGGTGGGATGGGTCGCGGCGTGTGTCCCGCGGGTCGGGCTTCGAATCAATGGCAGGTATGGATACGGTCCTCTGGCGCGCATGATTGCGTCAAAATGCCATCAATTCGCTGTGCCCGCTCGGCGCTCACTGGACCGGTTATCAGTGCGCTCACCCGCCTCGCTTTGCCGCGAGTGAGCCAATCATCAACGGCCCTCCTCGGCGCACCCCGTGCGCTTCGGGCCCTCGATACAACGGAGAACACGAAAGTGCCTACAATTCAGCAGCTGGTCCGCAAGGGCCGGACTCCCAAGGTCACGAAGACCAAGGCGCCCGCTCTCAAGGGCAGCCCCATGAAGCGTGGCGTGTGCACCCGTGTGTACACCACCACCCCCAAGAAGCCGAACTCCGCGCTGCGGAAGGTCGCTCGCGTCAAGCTCAACGGCGGCGTCGAGGTCACGGCCTACATCCCCGGCGAGGGCCACAACCTCCAGGAGCACTCGATCGTGCTCGTCCGCGGCGGTCGTGTGAAGGACCTCCCCGGCGTCCGCTACAAGATCGTGCGCGGCGCGCTGGACACCCAGGGCGTCAAGAACCGCGGCCAGGCCCGCTCCCGCTACGGCGCGAAGAAGGAGAAGAAGTAATGCCTCGTAAGGGTCCCGCTCCCAAGCGTCCGCTCGTCGTCGACCCGGTCTACGGCTCCCCGCTCGTGACGCAGCTGATCAACAAGGTCCTCCAGGACGGCAAGAAGTCCACCGCCGAGCGCATCGTCTACGGTGCCCTCGAGGGCGTGGCCGCCAAGTCCGAGGGCGACGCCGTGTCCACCCTCAAGAAGGCCATGGACAACATCAAGCCCTCCCTCGAGGTCCGCTCCCGCCGCGTCGGCGGCGCGACCTACCAGGTCCCGGTCGAGGTCCGCGCGGGCCGCGCGACCGCCCTGGCCCTGCGCTGGCTGGTCGGCTTCTCCAAGCTCCGCCGCGAGAAGACCATGACCCAGCGCCTCATGAACGAGATCCTGGATGCGTCCAACGGTCTCGGTGCCGCTGTGAAGCGTCGCGAGGACACCCACAAGATGGCCGAGTCCAACAAGGCCTTCGCCCACTACCGCTGGTAATTTCAGCCCCGCCGGCCCGTCCCCCGGGCGGGCCGGCGCTCCTGAACCACCTGAAAGGGATACATCGTGGCACTTGACGTGCTTACCGACCTCAACAAGGTCCGCAACATCGGCATCATGGCTCACATCGATGCCGGTAAGACCACCACTACCGAACGCATCCTGTTCTACACGGGCATCAACCACAAGCTCGGTGAGACTCACGAAGGTGCATCCACGATGGACTGGATGGCCCAGGAGCAGGAGCGCGGGATCACCATCACCTCCGCGGCCACCACGTGCTTCTGGAAAGACAACCAGATCAACATCATCGACACCCCGGGCCACGTGGACTTCACGGTCGAGGTCGAGCGCGCGCTGCGCGTGCTCGACGGCGCCGTCGCGGTCTTCGACGGCAAGGAGGGCGTCGAGCCCCAGTCGGAGACCGTCTGGCGCCAGGCCGATAAGTACGAGGTCCCCCGCATCTGCTTCGTCAACAAGATGGACAAGCTGGGCGCCGACTTCTACTTCACCGTCGACACCATCGTGAAGCGCCTCGGCGCCAAGCCGCTGGTCATCCAGCTGCCGATCGGCTCCGAGAACGACTTCGTCGGCGTCGTGGACCTCATCGAGGAGAAGGCGTACGTCTGGGAGGGCGACTCCAAGGGCGACGTCTCCCTGGGTGCCTCCTACGAGACCCGCGAGATCCCCGAGGACCTCCAGGAGCGCGCGGCGCAGTACCGCAACGAGCTCATCGAGGCCGTCGCGGAGAGCTCCGAGGAGCTCATGATGAAGTACCTCGAGGGCGAGGAGATCTCGAAGGAGGAGCTCAAGGCGGGCATCCGCGAGCTCACCGTCAAGAACGAGGCCTACCCCGTCCTGTGCGGCTCCGCGTTCAAGAACCGCGGCGTGCAGCCCATGCTCGACGCCGTGATCGACTACCTGCCCTCGCCGCTGAACGTGCCCCCGATGATCGGGCGCGACCCCAAGGACGAGGAGGTCGAGCTCATCCGCAAGCCGGCCAAGGACGAGCCGTTCTCGGCCCTGGCCTTCAAGGTCGCTGCGCACCCGTTCTACGGTCAGCTGACCTACATCCGCGTGTACTCGGGCATCGCCAGCTCCGGCCAGCAGACGCTCAACGCGACCAAGGGCCGCAAGGAGCGCATCGGCAAGCTGTTCCAGATGCACTCCAACAAGGAGAACCCGGTCGACGAGATCCAGGCGGGCCACATCTACGCCGCGATCGGCCTCAAGGAGACCACCACGGGCGACACCCTGTGCGATCCGGCCAACCCGATCGTGCTGGAGTCGATGACCTTCCCCAAGCCCGTGATCTTCGTGGCCATCGAGCCGAAGACCAAGGGCGACCAGGAGAAGCTCTCCACCGCCATCCAGAAGCTCGCCGCCGAGGACCCGACCTTCACGGTCAACCTCAACGAGGAGACCGGGCAGACCGAGATCGGCGGCATGGGCGAGCTCCACCTGGACATCCTGGTGGACCGCATGAAGCGCGAGTTCCGCGTCGAGGCCAACGTGGGCAAGCCCCAGGTGGCCTACCGCGAGACCATCAAGAAGGCCGTCGACAAGGTCGACTACACCCACAAGAAGCAGACCGGCGGCTCCGGTCAGTTCGCCAAGGTGCAGATGGCCTTCGAGCCGATCGCGCTGGACGCCGAGGAGCTCTACGAGTTCGAGGACAAGATCACCGGCGGCCGCGTGCCGCGCGAGTACATCCCCTCGATCGACCGCGGCATCCAGGACGCGATGCAGCTGGGCATCCTCGCCGGGTACCCGGTCGTGGGCGTCAAGGCCACCCTGCTGGACGGCGCGTACCACGACGTCGACTCCTCCGAGATGGCCTTCAAGATCGCCGGTTCGATGGTCTTCAAGGAGGGCGCCAAGCGCGCCAACCCGGTGCTGCTCGAGCCGCTCATGGCCGTCGAGGTCCGTACTCCCGAGGAGTACATGGGCGACGTCGTGGGCGACCTGAACTCCCGCCGCGGCCAGATCCAGGCCATGGAGGACGTGGCCGGCGTCAAGCTGGTCTCCGCCCTGGTGCCGCTGTCCGAGATGTTCGGCTACATCGGCGACCTGCGTTCCAAGACGCAGGGCCGCGCGGTGTACTCGATGACCTTCGACAGCTACTCCGAGGTCCCCAAGGCCGTCGCCGAGGAGATCGTCCAGAAGAGCCGCGGGGAGTAGTACCCCCGCATGCCGCGGCCCCGCACGGGGCCGCGGCACCATCCCCCCACCCCAAGCCCGGAAACGTGCGCTGGTTTTCCCGAGCGGAGGATTTTCCGCTAATGTGTACCAGGAATCCGTCTGCATCCACGGACGGCGCACAGGCCAGCGCACGTTTTCACCAAACGTTCTAGGAGGAACATTCAGTGGCTAAGGCAAAGTTCGAGCGCAACAAGACGCACGTCAACATCGGCACCATCGGTCACGTCGACCACGGTAAGACCACGCTGACCGCTGCGATCTCCAAGGTGCTCCACGACAAGTACCCGGACCTCAACGAGGCCCGCGACTTCGGCATGATCGACTCCGCTCCCGAGGAGCGCCAGCGCGGCATCACCATCAACATCGCGCACATCGAGTACCAGACCGACAAGCGCCACTACGCGCACGTCGACGCTCCCGGCCACGCCGACTACGTCAAGAACATGATCACCGGTGCCGCTCAGATGGACGGCGCGATCCTCGTGGTCGCCGCCACCGACGGCCCCATGGCGCAGACCCGTGAGCACGTCCTCCTGGCCCGCCAGGTCGGCGTCCCCACCCTGCTGGTCGCGCTGAACAAGTCTGACATGGTCGAGGACGAGGAGCTGCTGGACCTCGTCGAGATGGAGGTCCGCGAGCTGCTGTCCTCCCAGGAGTTCGACGGCGACAACGCTCCCGTCGTGCGCGTCTCCGCGCTGAAGGCCCTCGAGGGCGACGCCGAGTGGGTCAAGTCCGTCGAGGACCTCATGGAGGCCGTGGACGAGTTCATCCCGGACCCCGTCCGCGACAAGGACAAGCCCTTCCTCATGCCCATCGAGGACGTCTTCACCATCACCGGCCGCGGCACCGTCGTGACCGGTCGTGCGGAGCGCGGCACCCTGGGCCTGAACTCGGAGGTCGAGATCGTCGGCATCCGCCCGGTCCAGAAGACCACCGTGACCGGCATCGAGATGTTCCACAAGCAGCTCGACGAGGCCTGGGCCGGCGAGAACTGCGGGCTGCTGTTGCGCGGTCTCAAGCGTGACGACGTCGAGCGCGGCCAGGTCGTCGTGAAGCCGGGTTCGATCACCCCGCACACCGACTTCGAGGCGAACGTCTACATCCTCTCCAAGGACGAGGGTGGGCGTCACAACCCGTTCTACTCGAACTACCGTCCGCAGTTCTACTTCCGGACCACCGACGTCACCGGCGTCATCACCCTCCCCGAGGGCACCGAGATGGTCATGCCCGGTGACAACACCGAGATGTCCGTCGAGCTGATCCAGCCCATCGCGATGGAAGAGGGCCTCGGCTTCGCCATCCGCGAGGGTGGCCGCACCGTCGGCTCGGGCCGCGTCACCAAGATCACCAAGTAGGGTCCCCGACCTCGCGAGGTGATCGCGGGCGGGTCGTCACGGCCCGCTAGCGTGCGCTGACAGAAGGGCCCCGGCATTGTGCCGGGGCCCTTCGTCGTGCCCGGGGTCCGTCGGGCCGGCGTCAGCCCGGCCGCGCCGACGTCCGGTCGGCACGGCCCGGCTGCTTGTCGCTTCGGCGCCTCGTGGGCGCGGCCTGGCTCCTCGCCGTGCCGAGGTCCGGTCGGCGCGGCCGGGCTCCTCGTCGCGTCGACGTCTGGTCGGCACGGCCGGGCTCCTCGACGCGTCGACGTCCCGTGGGCGCGGCCGCGAGCCCGTCGGCGTCGGGGCGTGGCCCCGGGGGACCGGCCGCTGAAGGACCGGCCGCTCAGGACCGGCGGCCGGTCCGCAACAGGAACCAGATGACCGCCCCCGTGATCGCCAGGGCGAGGATGATCAGCAGCAGCGGCCCGAGGTTCCGCGCGTACCACAGCAGCACGGCCGTGATCAGCGCGGCCCAGGCCCAGCCCGCCGCGGTGTCCCGCGTCAGCACCGCCGCGACCATCCCCAGCACGAGCGCCGCGATCAGCAGGGCGGGGATGCCGAGCCCCCACAGCGGGGCGACGGGGCCGCCGACCGCGGGGTCGGCGATCGAGACCAGCCACGCGAGCGTCTCGGCGCCGAAGGCGAACCAGAGGTAGGCCCGGCTGCGCTGCGGCGCCTCGACCCGGGACCCGAGCGCCAGCCCCATCAGCGCGACGCCGGCCAGCAGAGGCCACAGCACCGGCTGCGGGCCGTCGAAGACGTAGCCGAGCAGGCGCAGCAGGATCAGCAGGCCGGTCCACACCACCACGTGGCGCCTCAGCTCGGCCATCGGCAGCGGGCGCGGCCCGGCCGCCGCGGCCCCGGACCGCGGCGCGGCGTCGCGGAGCAGCAGCAGGAGGATCCACGCCGCCAGCGCGAGGCCGATGCAGGCCACCCAGCCGGTCCGGTCCGGGACGATCCCGCCGAGGAACAGCAGGCCGAGCCAGACGAGCTCGCCGACCGCGCCGGGGCGCCCCGCCCCGCGGCCGGCCCCCTCCCGCAGGATGCGCGCGGAGAGGGAGATCAGCACCGCCACGAGGATCCCCAGGGCGCCGAGGACCGCGGTCTGATCGGTGCGCGGGGCGAGCGCCTGGCTCGCGCCGTCGGCCGCGGCGAGCGCCGCCGGGGCGAGGACGTGGGGCAGCAGCGCGTAGCCGGGGATCGTGCGGCGGGCCTCGTAGACCCACGCAGCGGCGGCGGTCAGCAGCAGCATCGCCGCGGCTGACAGCGCGGCGCTCCCGCCGGGCACCAGCAGCCACAGCAGCAGGGCGGTGGCCGCCTGCACTCCCAGCAGGATCCACGCCAGCACCCTGTCCCGGGTCGCGATCGGGGGCCGGCGCTGGATCGCCCAGCTCACCGCGTGCTGGGCGAGCAGGACCACCGTGACGGTCCACGCGATGCCGACGCCGCTGTCCAGCAGCCGCACGGCGAGCTCGGCAGTCAGCGGCAGCACCGCGACGCGGGTGACGAGGACCCAGAAGGAGGGGGCCTGCGCGCGCCGGGTCAGCAGCGCCCCGAGCGCGGTCAGCAGGAGGATCCCGTACACGACGCCGGGCGCCCACCCCGGCACGGCCCCGGCCGCCAGCCGCGCGCCGGCCGGCAGGTCGAGGAGGAGGCCGGTCAGCAGCGGGGCGAGGAGGTAGGCGGCGGCGAGGCCGTCCGGGAGGCGGCCCGCCTTCCGGATCCGGGCCAGCTGGGCGACGACGGCCGCCCCCACCGCCGCCGGGGCGGCCAGCAGGACGCCGAGCAGCGCGACGTCGACCGCGGAGGGGCCCGCGCCGCCGCTCGGAGCGCTCAGCGTCACCGCGCCCATGACCCAGAGCGCGGAGGACGCCGCGACCGGCACGACGATCCCGCCCACGGGGCGATCCGCCGCCCGGCGGAGCAGGGCCTGCGCGAGGGCGACCACGGCGAGCGCGGCCACCGCCACGACCAGGCCGTGGCGCCCGGCGGGCTGGGGCGCGACGTCGGCCGCGAGCGCGCCGAGCGCCAGGGCCAGGGCGGAGGGAGCCAGAGGGGCGGGCGCGTCCGCGCGACGCTCGCGGCCGGTCGCGTCGGCGCAACGCCCGCGGCGGGCGCACCCGCGCACCGCCCGCGGCCGGTCGCGCCAGGAGCACCGCGATCGCCAGCGCGCAGGCGGCCCAGACCGGTCCGAGCCCGTGCGCTCCGAGCTCGGGCGCCGTCGTGACGGCCAGCAGTCCGACCTGGACGAGCGCCGCCAGCCGCAGCCGCCGATCCGGCCCCACAGGGCCGCGCCCGCCGCGGTCAGGGCCACGGCCAGCCACGCCGGGGAGCCCACACGGGGTTGGCGAGCAGCCGCGCCGCGGTCCAGACCCCTCCGCCTCGTCCCCGGCCCCGTGGAACCGATCGCCGACGACGACGTACCAGAGCGTGACGACGGCGGCGATCCCGAAGAACACCGCCTGCGCGAGGAGGAGCACGTCCTCGCGCCGCGCCGCCGCCCCACGACCACCGTGAGGGACCTCGCCCGGCTGCGACCCGGCACCCGTCCCGCCGTAACGGTCGCCGCCCCGCGGGCGCCCGATGCCCGCCGCACCGCGCGGGGCCAGCCCGCACGAGAGGGACGCCGCGAGGAACCCGCCCCAGGCGCCCCAGCCGGCCCAGTACCAGCTGTCGGTCGCCCAGAGCAGCCCGGCGGCGGCCGCCACGGCGGGGTAGGCGCGCAGCTGGATCAGCTCGAGGTCCGTGCGGTTCAGGACGTGGAACAGCGCCGCGTAGAGCGTGAAGACCGCGAACGCGACGCAGACCTGCCCCGCGTCGGCCCAGGGGGCGGTGAAGATCGTCGCGAGCGCCGAGGCGGGCACGATGAGGCGGTGGGTCCGCACGATCGAGGCCAGCACGCTGCGCGGGAGCCCCGCGGGCGCGAGGCGCACCAGGAGCATCAGCAGCGTCGCCAGGGCCGTGGTCGCGGCGAAGTACCAGACCAGGCCGAGGCCCACGGTGGAGACCATGGACAGCGCGACGGAGACGAGGAACGCGACCATCAGCACGCCCAGCACGCGGCTGTTCATGAGCGCGCACGCGGCGTACAGCGCCACCGTCCCGACCAGCGAGGTCACCAGCCAAATCAGCGACGCCGCGTCGGGGAACAGCAGCGACCAGGTGGCCAGGCCGGCGAAGGGGAGGACCGCCAGGCCCGTGCCCGTCATGGAGATCCCGGCGATCCTCAGGCGCCGCACGGTCAGGAACAGCGCGACGCCGACGCCGTAGTACACCGCGCTCAGCAGCCACAGCCCGGCGACCTTCACGCCCGCCGGGGCCGCGTAGTTGACCAGCAGGCCGCTGCCGGTGATCAGCAGGAGGCTCGCGACGTACAGGCCCAGGTTGATCAGCGCGGCGGGTCCGCCCGGGCCGGCGGGGGGGGGGGGCGGCGGCGTCCCCCCGGGGGGGGGAGGGGGGCCCGGCGGGCCCCGACGCCGGGCGGTAGGGGCCGGTGCCCGCCCCGCCGCGGAAGTCGGCCCACGACGGCGGCGTCCCGCCCGGCGCGCCGCCCTCGGGTCCCCGGCCGGGAGCGGGCGCGGGGTGACCGCCGGCCCCTGCCCGGGCGCACCCGGCCGGGGAGCCTGCCGCCTGCCCGGGCGCACCCGGCCGGGGAGCCTGCCGCCTGCCCGGGCGCACCCGGCCGGGGGGAGCCCGCCGCCTGTCCGGGTCCTCCCGGCCGGTGGGAGCCCGGCTGGAAGGCCTCCGGCGCCCTCGGGGGCCGGTACGGGTCCGCGTCGACCCGGAGGGGGCCGGCGTCCCTCCGGCCCGCGCGGCGCCCCCAGGCGAAGCCGACGGCGAGCCCGATGGCCAGCGGCACTCCGAAGACGAGTCCGAGGACGATGACGACGATGAGGGCTTCCATGGTCCACCTCGGGTCCGGCGCGGTGACCGGTGGGCGTCTGCCCTGGTCCGGTGCTCTTTGTCACCAAATCTAGCCGGTGCGACGACGCGGAGGGCCGCGGTGACGCGTCTCGAGTGTCTCTGACCACTTCCGCGCGCAGAGCTTGCGGGGCGCCGCGGCCTCTGGCAAGATGGATGACGTTGTTCAAGCGCTTGTTGGCGTCGACATGCCCAGAATCGGGGAGACCCGGGGGCTGTCCGCACAAGCCCAAATATGACCCGGTCCGTCAGATCGCGGTAGTGCGCCTGGAATCAAGGCGACACGCCCGAGTACGGGGGTCGGTGCTTCGACGAGGTGAGGAACCCGGGCGAGACGTCCGGATTCAGCTCGTGCGAGGCGGCGCCAGGAACCCATCACCCGCCCGAAGTCCTTCGGGGAGTGTGGGGAGCTTGCCTGAAGACGCCATACAAGGGGCCCACCGGCCCCATCACAGGGAAGTACTTGAAGAAAGAGAGTCCGACAGATGGCGGGACAGAAAATCCGCATCCGGCTGAAGTCGTATGATCACGAGGTCATCGACTCCTCGGCTCGGAAGATTGTTGAGACGGTGACGCGCGCCGGCGCGACCGTGGTCGGCCCCGTGCCGCTGCCCACCGAGAAGAACGTGTACTGCGTGATCCGCTCGCCGCACAAGTACAAGGACAGCCGCGAGCACTTCGAGATGCGGACGCACAAGCGCCTGATCGACATCGTCGATCCCACTCCGAAGGCAGTCGACTCGCTCATGCGCCTGGACCTGCCGGCAGACGTGAACATCGAAATCAAGCTTTAAAGAGGATCGCATCCCCATGACTACCAAATTCGAGCGCCAGGTGAAGGGTCTGCTGGGCACCAAGCTCGGTATGACCCAGGTCTGGGACGAGAACGGCAAGTTCGTGCCGGTCACCGTCGTCAAGGCCGATTCCAACGTCGTCACCCAGCTGCGCGACCAGGACACCGACGGCTACTCCGCCGTTCAGATCGGTTACGGTGCGATCGACCCCCGCAAGGTGACCAAGCCCCTGGCCGGTCACTTCGAGAAGGCCGGCACCACGCCGCGTCGTCACCTCGTCGAGATCCGCACGTCGGACGCTTCCGAGTACGCCCCGGGCCAGGAGCTGTCGGTCGAGGTCTTCGAGACCGGGCAGCGCGTCGACGTGATCGGCAAGACCAAGGGCAAGGGCTTCGCCGGTGTGATGAAGCGCCACGGCTTCAAGGGCGTCGGCGCCTCCCACGGTCAGCACAAGAACCACCGCAAGCCCGGTTCCATCGGCGGTGCCTCCTACCCCGCACGCGTGTTCAAGGGCATGCGCATGGCGGGCCGGATGGGCAACAACCGTCACACCACCCAGAACCTCACGATCCAGGGTGTGGACACCGAGAACAACGTCCTGCTCATCAAGGGTGCCATCCCCGGCCCCAAGGGCGGCGTGGTCCTGGTTCGCACCGCTGTGAAGGGAGCCTAACTCTCATGGCTGTTGAAACCGTCAAGGTCGACCTGCCGAGCGACGTCTTCGGCGTGGAGCCCAACACGGCTCTGCTCCACCAGGTCGTGGTGGCCCAGCTGGCCGCCGCCCGCCAGGGCACGCACAAGACCAAGAACCGCGGCGAGGTCTCCGGGGCCGGCCGCAAGCCGTTCAAGCAGAAGGGCACCGGCCGGGCTCGTCAGGGCTCCATCCGCGCCCCTCAGATGACCGGCGGTGGCGTCGTCCACGGTCCGGTCCCGCGCGACTACTCGCAGCGGACCCCCAAGAAGATGAAGGCCGCCGCGCTGCGCGGAGCCCTCTCGGATCGCGCCGCCTACGGCCGCATCCACGTGGTCTCCTCGCTGGTGGACTCCGTGTCCACCAAGGCGGCGAAGGCCGCCCTGGCCGACATCACCCCCCGCAAGAACGTGCTGGTGGTGATCGACCGCAAGGAAGACACCGTCGCACTGTCCGTGCGCAACCTGCCGAACGCCCACGTCCTGTACGCGGATCAGCTCAACACCTACGATGTGCTGATCTCGGACGACGTGGTGTTCACCAAGGACGCGTACGACGTGTTTGTGGCATTCGCCAGCAAGGCTGGAAAGAACCAGGAGGACGCCCAGTGAGCGCCACCATCAAGGACCCCCGCGACGTCATCATCGCGCCCGTCGTCTCGGAGAAGAGCTACGGTCTGATCGACGAGGGCAAGTACACCTTCGAGGTCGACACCCGCTCCAACAAGTCGGAGATCAAGGACGCCGTGGAGCGCATCTTCGGCGTCAAGGTCGCCGGCGTGAACACCATCAACCGTGCCGGGAAGCGCAAGCGCACGCGCTTCGGCTGGGGGGCCCGCAAGAGCACCAAGCGTGCCGTGGTGACCCTCAAGGAAGGCACCATCGACATCTTCGGCGGTCCGCAGGGCTGAACGCCCGAGCGGAGACCACTTTAACGAGGAACTGAACTATGGCAATTCGTAAATACAAGCCGACAACCCCGGGCCGTCGCGGCTCGAGCGTTGCCGACTTCGCAGAGATCACGCGCGCGACCCCGGAGAAGTCCCTGGTCCGCCCGCTGCCCAAGAACGGCGGCCGGAACAACTCCGGGCGCATCACCACCCGCCACAAGGGCGGTGGGCACAAGCGCCAGTACCGTCTGATCGACTTCCGTCGTCACGACAAGGACGGCGTCGACGCCAAGGTCGCTCACATCGAGTACGACCCCAACCGCACCGCGCGCATCGCGCTGCTGCACTACGTCGACGGCGCCAAGCGCTACATCGTGGCCCCGAACCGCCTGAAGCAGGGCGACGTCGTCGAGTCCGGTCCGGCCGCCGACATCAAGCCCGGCAACAACCTGCCGCTGCGCAACATCCCCGTGGGCACCGTGATCCACGCCGTGGAGCTGCGTCCCGGCGGCGGCGCCAAGCTCGCCCGCTCCGCCGGCGCCTCCGTGCAGCTGGTGGCCAAGGAGGGCAAGTTCGGCCAGCTGCGCCTGCCCTCCGGCGAGATCCGCAACGTCGACGTGCGCTGCCGCGCCACGGTCGGCGAGGTGGGCAACGCCGAGCAGTCCAACATCAACTGGGGCAAGGCCGGCCGCAACCGCTGGAAGGGCATCCGCCCGACCGTGCGAGGCGTCGTCATGAACCCGGTGGACCACCCGCACGGTGGTGGCGAGGGCAAGACGTCCGGTGGTCGTCACCCCGTCAACCCGAACGGCAAGCCCGAGGGGCGCACCCGTCGTCCCAACAAGGACAGCGACAAGCTCATCGTCCGTCGTCGTCGTACCGGCAAGAAGCGCTAAGGAGCCTGAAACATGCCTCGTAGTCTGAAGAAGGGCCCTTTCGTCGATCAGCACCTTTTCCTGAAGGTCGCCGCTCAGAACGATAAGGGCACCAAGAACGTCATCAAGACGTGGTCCCGCCGCTCGATGATCATCCCCGACATGCTCGGGCACACGATCGCCGTGCACGACGGACGCAAGCACATCCCCGTGTTCATCACCGAGTCGATGGTCGGGCACAAGCTCGGCGAGTTCGCTCTCACGCGGACCTTCCGCGGCCATGTGAAGGACGACCGCAAGGGCAAGCGTCGCTGATCGGGCAACCGACCAGCAACGCATTGCTCTTCGGCAAGAAGACGAAAGAGAGATAGGCAATGGAAGCCAAGGCATCTGCGCGCTACGTTCGCGTGACGCCTATGAAGGCCCGGCGCGTCGTCGACCTGATTCGTGGCAAGCAGGCGAATGAGGCTCTGGCGATTCTGAAGTTTGCCCCCCAGCACGCTTCGGAACCGGTATTCAAGATCGTCGAGTCGGCCGTGGCCAACGCCCGGCAGCTCGCGGATCGCGACAGCCTCGCCTTCAAGGAGGACGAGCTGTTCGTCAGCTCCGCGTACGTCGACGAGGGCCCGACCATGAAGCGGTTCCAGCCGCGTGCACAGGGTCGCGCCTACCGCATCAACAAGCGAACCAGCCACATCACCGTGGTGCTCGCTACCCCGGATCACGAGGAGGACCGCTAAGTGGGACAGAAGATCAACCCGCACGGGTTCCGACTGGGGATCACCACGGACCACAAGTCGCACTGGTTCGCTGACTCCAACAAGGCAGGCCAGCGCTACAAGGACTTCGTCCGCGAGGACGTGAAGATCCGCGAGCTCATGTCCACGGGCATGGAGCGCGCCGGCATCGCCAACGTCGAGATCGAGCGGACCCGGGACCGCGTGCGCGTGGACATCCACACCGCGCGTCCGGGCATCGTCATCGGCCGTCGTGGCGCCGAGGCCGACCGCATCCGCGGCGAGCTCGAGAAGCTCACCGGCAAGCAGATCCAGCTGAACATCCTCGAGGTCAACAACCCCGAGACCAACGCTCAGCTGGTGGCCCAGGGCGTCGCCGAGCAGCTCGCTTCCCGCGTGGCCTTCCGCCGCGCCATGAAGAAGGCCATCCAGTCCGCGCAGCGGGCCGGGGCCAAGGGCATCCGCATCCAGTGCGCCGGCCGTCTGGGCGGCGCCGAGATGTCCCGCTCGGAGTTCTACCGCGAGGGCCGCGTGCCCCTGCACACCCTCCGCGCCAACATCGACTACGGCTTCTTCGAGGCCAAGACCACCTTTGGTCGCATCGGTGTCAAGGTGTGGGTCTACAAGGGTGACCTGACCGATAAGGAACTGGCTGCTCAGCAGGCCGCTCAGGGCAACCGCCGCGGCGGCGGCAACGACCGTCGTGGAGGCGGTGGCGGCGGTGAGCGTCGTCGTCGCAACGCCGGTGGCGCCCCGCGCCGCGGCCGCAACGAGCAGCAGAACACCGCTTCGGAGGCCGGCGCCGCCGAAGCCAAGACTGCAGAGAACGGTGAGGCATAAATGCTGATTCCCCGTCGCGTTAAGTACCGCAAGCAGCACCACCCCAAGCGCACCGGCGTCGCCAAGGGCGGGACCACCGTGTCCTTCGGCGAGTGGGGCGTCCAGGCGCTGGCTCCTGCATACGTGACCAACCGCCAGATCGAGGCAGCTCGTATTGCCATGACCCGCTACATCAAGCGTGGCGGCAAGGTCTGGATCAACATCTACCCGGATCGCCCGCTGACCAAGAAGCCCGCCGAGACCCGCATGGGTTCCGGTAAGGGCTCGCCGGAGTGGTGGGTTGCCAACGTCAAGCCGGGTCGCGTGCTCTTCGAGCTCGCCGGCGTGAACGACGACGTGGCACGCGAGGCCCTGCGCCTCGCGATCCACAAGCTCCCGATGAAGGCACGCATCGTGCGTCGCGAAGGTGGTGAATAGAAATGGCAGTAGGATCCAAGGATCTCTCGCTCGAGCAGCTCGAGGAACTGGACAACAACGCTCTCGTTGAGAAGCTGCGTTCGTCTAAGGAGGAGCTGTTCAACCTCCGTTTCCAGAAGGCCACCGGTCAGCTGCAGAACTCGGGTCGCTTCCAGGCCGTCAAGCGCGACATCGCGCGCATCTACACCGTGATGCGCGAGCGCGAGCTGGGCATTCGCCCGGAGGCCGAGGTGGCAGAGGTCGAGGCTTCGGACAAGAAGGCCGACAAGAAAGCTGCTAAGGCAGCGAAGAAGGCTGAGAAGGCCAACGCTACCGAAGGTGATGCCAAGTGAGTGAAGTGAAGTCGGAAGAGCGCAATCTCCGCAAGACCCGCCGCGGCTACGTGGTGTCCGACAAGATGGACAAGACCGTCGTCGTCCAGGTCGAGGATCACGTCACGCACGGCCTCTACGGCAAGGTCATGCGCCGCAGCACCAAGGTCAAGGTCCACGATGAGCAGAACGCCGCCGGCATCGGCGACCTCGTGCGCATCATGGAGACCCGGCCGCTGTCCGCCGGCAAGCGCTGGCGCATCGTCGAGATCGTCGAGAAGGCCAAGTAGGCCGGATCGTCAGCTCGGCTGATCACGAGGGCCCCTTCCGCCACCCGGCGGGAGGGGCCCTCGCCGCGTCCGGCGACGCCGGGGGAGGGGCGTGCCCGGACGCGCCGCGGCGTGAGCGAGATCAAGCCGCGAACCCCGCCGATCCGGCGATCGCGGCCTGTCGGACACGCCCGGGCTGTGGTAAAGTCTTGTCTTTGTGTGGGTCCATCGGGCCCGCTCGTCACCACGGATCTTCCGTGCCAGTGCATAATGCCGCTACCCACGGGCGCATTCGCCCGCTCGTCGCGGGACCAGATGTTCCTGGCATGGCGGGTCCCAGGCGTGGCCGCTAACCCCCGGATGCTCCCATCCGACGGGCCCGGCGCGTCAATCAACCCCGATCAACTGTTCCACAAGGCCCACGGCGTTCAGCGCGGACGATCCAGTCCGACTGCGGCGTGAGAACCGGTGAGACGACAGGAGTACATCAGTGATTCAGCAGGAGTCACGGCTCAAGGTCGCCGACAACACGGGTGCTAAGGAAATCCTTACCATTCGTGTCCTCGGTGGCTCCGGCCGTCGCTACGCAGGCATCGGCGACATCATCGTCGCCACCGTCAAGGATGCAATTCCCGGCGGAAACGTCAAGAAGGGCGACGTCGTCAAGGCGGTCGTCGTCCGTACCAAGAAGTCGGTCCGTCGTCAGGACGGCTCGTACATCAAGTTCGATGAGAACTCGGCAGTGATCCTCAAGAACACCGACGGCGACCCCCGCGGCACCCGCATCTTCGGGCCCGTCGGGCGCGAGCTGCGCGACAAGAAGTTCATGAAGATCATCTCGCTTGCTCCGGAGGTGCTCTAACTCATGGCCAAGATCAAGAGCGGTGACCTGGTTCAGGTCATCTCTGGCACCGACAAGGGCAAGCAGGGCAAGGTCCTGAAGGTCATCCCTGAGACCAACCGCGTCATCGTCGAGGGCGTCAAGGTGGTCACCAAGCACACCAAGGCCAACCCGAACACCGGTGACGGCGGCGGCATCCAGAAGGTCGAGGCAGCGATCCACGCGTCCAACGTCGCGATCGTCGATCCCGAGACCAACAAGCCCAGCCGCGTTGGCTACCGCGAAGAGACCGTCGAGCGCAACGGGCGCGACCGCACCGTCCGCGTGCGCGTGTCCAAGAGCTCGGGTAAGGACCTCTAATGACCGATACGAAGATCACCCCCCGCCTGAAGGCCAAGTTCCAGGACGAGGTCGCCCCGGCCCTGCGTGAGCAGTTCGAGTACCAGAACCCCATGCAGACGCCGAAGCTCGTCAAGGTCGTCGTCAACATGGGCGTCGGAGAAGCCGCGCGCGACTCCAAGCTCATCGACTTCGCCGTGCGCGACCTGACCGCCATCACCGGTCAGAAGCCCCAGGTGTCGAAGGCCAAGAAGTCCATCGCGCAGTTCAAGCTCCGCGAGGGCCAGCCCATCGGCTGCCACACCACCCTGCGCGGCGAGCGCATGTGGGAGTTCCTGGACCGCCTCGTCTCGCTGGCGCTGCCCCGAATCCGCGACTTCCGCGGCCTCTCGGACCGCCAGTTCGACGGCAACGGCAACTACACCTTCGGCCTGACCGAGCAGTCGGTGTTCCACGAGATCGACCAGGACGCGATCGACCGCGTCCGTGGCATGGACATCACCGTGGTCACCACCGCCAAGTCCGACGACGAGGGTCGCGCGCTGCTCAAGGCGCTCGGCTTCCCCTTCAAGACCACCAACTAACTACGGCGCAGGTCCGCCGCCGTCGCACGACGCCGGCCGGAAACCGCTCCGAGGAAGGGCACGTGCCCACATGACCATGACAGATCCCGTCGCAGACATGCTGACGCGTCTGCGCAACGCGAACTCGGCTCACCACGACACCGTGTCGATGCCGTTCTCCAAGCTCAAGTCCCGGATCGCCTCGATCCTCAAGGCCGAGGGCTACATCAAGGACTGGCGCGAGGAAGAGGCTCAGGTCGGCAAGACCCTGACCCTGGACCTCAAGTTCGGTCCGAACCGCGAGACCTCCATCGTCGGGGTCCGCCGCATCTCCAAGCCGGGCCTTCGCGTCTACGCGAAGTCCACCAACCTGCCCCAGGTTTTCGGTGGGCTCGGCATCGCCATCCTGTCGACCTCCTCTGGACTGCTCACCGACAAGCAGGCCTCGAGCAAGGGTGTCGGCGGGGAAGTCCTCGCCTACGTCTGGTAGTCGGGCACCAGAGAAAGGAAGAGAATAATGTCACGTATTGGACGTCTCCCCATCTCGGTGCCGAACGGCGTTGAGGTCTCGATCGACGGATCCGCGGTGACCGTGAAGGGGTCCAAGGGTGAGCTCACCCAGGAGATCGCCTCCCCGATCAGCGTCTCCCTCGAGGAGAACACCATCACCGTCTCCCGCCCGGACGACGAGCGCGAGTCCCGCTCGCTGCACGGCCTGTCCCGGACCCTGATCAACAACATGATCATCGGCGTCTCGGAGGGCTACTCCAAGAAGATGGAGATCGTGGGCACCGGTTACCGTGTGCTCGCCAAGGGCAACGATCTCGAGTTCGCGCTGGGCTACAGCCACCCGGTCTCGGTCAAGGCCCCCGAGGGGATCACCTTCACCGTGGAGGGCAACAACAAGCTCACCGTGTCCGGAATCAACAAGCAGCAGGTCGGCCAGGTTGCCTCCAACATCCGCGGCCTCCGTGCTCCCGACCCCTACAAGGGCAAGGGTGTCCGCTACGCGGGCGAGCAGATCCGCCGCAAGGTCGGAAAGGCTGGTAAGTAATCATGTCCCAGAAGACGAAGACTGTCGCTCGCAAGCGCCGCCACACGCGCGTTCGCAAGCACATCAACGGCACCGCCGCTCGTCCCCGCCTCTCGGTGTTCCGCTCGACCCAGCACATGTTCGTGCAGGTCATCGACGACTCCCAGGGCCACACCCTGGCGTCGGCGTCGACCCTCGAGGCCGAGCTGCGCTCCGCAGAACTGGACAAGACCGGGAAGGCCAAGCGGGTCGGCGAGCTGATCGCCGAGCGCGCCAAGGCTGCCGGCGTCGAGTCCGTCGTATTCGATCGTGGCGGCAACAAGTACCACGGCCGTGTGGCCGCTGTTGCTGATGGCGCCCGGGAAGGTGGTTTGGCCCTGTGAGCGAGCAGACCGCAAACGAGAAGGAGACCCAGGTGGCAGAGAACAACGCTGCACCCGAGTCCGCCGAGAACCAGAACCAGAACTCCCAGCAGCGCGACGACCGCCGTGGCGGCCGTAACGAGCGTGGCGGCCGCGGCCGCAACGAGCGCGGTGGCGACCGCGGCGGCCGTGGTGGCCGCGGCGGGCGCGACGAGGAGAAGGACAAGTACATCGAGCGCGTGGTGACCATCAACCGCGTCTCGAAGGTCGTCAAGGGCGGCCGTCGCTTCAGCTTCACCGCACTGGTCGTCGTCGGCGACGGCAACGGCCTGGTGGGCGTCGGCTACGGCAAGGCCAAGGAAGTTCCCTCGGCCATCGCCAAGGGCGTGGAGGAGGCGAAGAAGAACTTCTTCCGCGTCCCCCGCATCGAGGACCGCACCGTCCCGCACCGCGTGCAGGGCGAGGCTGCCGCCGGCGTCGTCATGCTGCGTCCGGCCACGGCCGGTACCGGTGTGATCGCCGGTGGTCCGGTCCGCGCGGTGCTCGAGTGCGCCGGCATCCACGACGTGCTCTCGAAGTCCCTCGGTTCCTCGAACCAGATCAACATCGTGCACGCAACGGTCGAGGCCCTGCGCCAGCTGGAGGAGCCCGTCTCCGTCGCCGCGCGCCGTGGCCTGCCGCAGGACGAGGTCATCCCGGCCTACCTGATGCGTAGCGAAAAGGCAGGTGCGTAATGACCGGTAAGCGTATTCAGCCCAGCGATGCACAGCTGGAGATCACGCAGCTCAAGTCCTACGTTGGCCAGAAGCAGAACATGCGCGACACCCTGCGTTCGCTGGGTCTCAAGCGCCCGGGCAACAAGGTGGTTCGCACCGCCGACCCGGTCACCTGCGGCATGGTCAACACCGTCGCTCACCTCGTGAAGGTTGAGGAGGTCAAGTAACCATGGCAGACACCAACGAAGAGCAGAACGGCTCGACCATCAAGGTCCACGACCTGCGTCCCGCCCCCGGCTCCCGCAAGGCCAAGACCCGCGTGGGTCGCGGCGAGGGATCCAAGGGCAAGACCGCAGGCCGCGGCACCAAGGGCACCAAGGCCCGCTACCAGGTCCGTGCCGGCTTCGAGGGCGGGCAGCTTCCGCTGTACATGCGCCTTCCGAAGCTGCGCGGCTTCAAGAACCCGTTCCGCGTGGAGTTCCAGGTGGTCAACCTGGATCGCCTCTCGGAGCTGTTCCCCGAGGGCGGCGACGTGACCGTCGAGTCGCTCGTGGCCAAGGGCGCGGTCCGCAAGAACCAGCCCGTCAAGGTCCTCGGCCAGGGTGAGCTGACCGTCAAGGTCAACGTCACCGTGGACAAGTTCTCCGCCTCCGCGGTGGAGAAGATCGAGGCCGCCGGCGGCACCGCGACGGCGACCGCCCAGTAAGGACGGCCCGTCCCGGTTCCCCGGGACGCCCTCCTCACTCGCAGAGGCCCCTTCCCACGTTCGCTGGGCGGGGGCCTCTGTGCCGTTTCGGGCGGTCCCGCGCGGGCGTCCGCGCCGGGAACGCGCCCCGCCTGCGGCCATCCCTTGGGTGGCCCTCGGGCCGCGACCGGCTAGACTAACCCAGGGATGCCCAGAGCCCGACGCCGCCGCCGACCGGCGCGTACCGCCGGGTTCGCACTCACCAAGACTTTCTACAGGAGGCCATGTGCTCAGCGCTTTCGGACGGGCGTTCAAGACCCCTGACCTGCGGAACAAGCTGCTGTTCACCCTCGCGATCATCGTGATCTACCGCGCCGGGACGTTCATCCCCGCGCCCGGGGTCGACTACGGCAACGTCCAGCAGTGCCTCGCCCTCGGCGGCACCACCGGCGGCATCTACGACATGGTCAACCTCTTCAGCGGCGGGGCGCTGCTGCAGCTGTCCATCTTCGCGCTGGGCGTGATGCCCTACATCACGGCGTCGATCATCGTGCAGCTGCTGCGCGTGGTGATCCCGAGGTTCCAGGAGCTGCACCAGGAGGGCGGCCAGGGCCAGCAGAAGCTGACCCAGTACACCCGCTACCTGACGATCGGCCTGGCGATGCTGAACGCCACCACGATCATCTCGCTGGCCCGCTCCGGGACCCTGCTGGGGAACTGCCCGCTGCCGATCATCCCGGACGACTCGATCCTCATGATCGTCCTGCTGATCTTCACCCTGACCGCGGGCACCGGCATCATCATGTGGCTGGGTGAGCAGATCACGGAGAAGGGCGTCGGCAACGGCATGTCCCTGCTGATCTTCACCTCGATCGCCGCCTCCTTCCCCTCGGCGCTGGGCGACATCTTCCGCACCCAGGGCTGGGCGGTCTTCGCCGGCATCCTGCTGGTCGGCCTGCTGGTCATCATCGCGGTCGTCTTCGTCGAGCAGTCGCAGCGGCGCATCCCCGTGCAGTACGCCAAGCGCATGATCGGCCGGCGCACCATCGGCGGGACCACCACCTACATCCCGCTGAAGGTCAACATGTCCGGCGTGATCCCGGTGATCTTCGCGTCGTCGCTGCTGATGCTGCCGGGCCTGCTGGCCGAGTTCAACACCCCGTCCGACGGCACCGCCCCGCCGGCCTGGGTCAACTGGATCAGCACCTACCTGGTCAGCGGCGACCACCCGATCTACATGGTCGCCTACTTCCTGCTGATCGTGGGCTTCAGCTACTTCTACGCCTCGATCACCTTCAACCCGCAGGAGGTCTCGGACAACATGAAGCGCTACGGCGGCTTCATCCCGGGCATCCGCGCGGGCCGTCCCACGGAGCGCTACCTGAGCTACGTGCTCTACCGCATCACGCTGCCGGGCTCGCTGTACCTCGGCATCGTCGCCATGATCCCGCTCATCGCGCTGGTCCTGGTGGATGCGAACCAGAACTTCCCGTTCGGCGGCACCTCGCTGCTGATCGTGGTCGGCGTCGGACTCGACACCATCAAGCAGATCGACGCCCAGCTACAACAACGACACTACGAAGGACTTCTGCGATGAACCGTCTGCTCATCATCGGGCCCCCCGGGGCCGGCAAAGGCACCCAGGCCGTGAGGATCTCCGAGGAGCTCTCCATCCCCGCGATCTCCACGGGCGACATCTTCCGCGCCAACATCAAGGGCGAGACGGAGCTGGGCCGCGAGGCGAAGCAGTACATCGACGCCGGCAACCTCGTGCCCGACTCGGTGACCAACCGCATGGTCCGCGACCGCCTGGGCCAGGAGGACACCTCCGAGGGCTTCCTGCTGGACGGCTACCCGCGCAACACCGCGCAGGTCGAGGAGCTGGACCGCATCCTGGCCGAGCTCGACCAGAGGCTCGACGGCGTCCTGCTGCTGACCGCGGACAACGAGGAGCTCGTGCAGCGCCTGCTGGGCCGCGCCGTCCAGGAGGGCCGCAGCGACGACACCGAGGACGTGATCCGGCACCGCCTGGACGTCTACGCCAGCGAGACGGCCCCCATCGTGGACCTCTACGCCTCCCGCGGGCTCGTCTCCGAGGTCGACGGGCTCGGCTCGATCGACGCGGTGACCGAGCGTCTGCTGAGCGCGGTCCGCTGACGCGCTCCGCCTGAGACACCCTGCCGCGGCGGGCCCCCGAACCCAGGGGGTCCGCCGCCGCTCTATCCACCGGGCGCGCCGGCCCCGCCGCCAGCCCCTCCACGAAAGCGAGACCCATGTTCGGGCGTCGAAAGATCGAGTACAAGACCAACGAGCAGCTGCGCACCATGGCCCGCGCCGGCGTCGTGACGTCCCGGGCGCTGGACGCCGCCGTGGCCGCCGCCGCCGCGGGGGTCTCCACCGCGGAGCTCGACGCCGCCTTCCGCGCGGTGCTCGAGGAGCACGGGGCGACGTCCAACTTCCTGGGCTACCACGGGTTCCCGGCGACCATCTGCGCCTCGCCCAACGACGTCGTCGTGCACGGGATCCCGGGCGACTACACGCTCACGGAGGGCGACATCATCTCGATCGACGGCGGGGCGATCGTGGACGGGTGGCACGGCGACTCGGCCCGCACCGCGCTGATCGGGCCGGTCTCCGCTGCCGACCGGGAGCTGTCCGAGATGACCCGGGCGGCCATGTGGCACGGGATCGCCGCGGCGGCCACCGCCCAGCGGGTGGGGGAGATCGGCGAGGCGGTCGAGGCCTTCGTGCGGAGGGAGTCGGGGGAGACCTACGGGATCGTCGAGGACTACGTGGGGCACGGCATCGGGCGCGAGATGCACATGGCCCCGGACGTGCCCAACTACAGCACGCGTGAGGGAGGTCCCAGGCTGAAGGCGGGGATGGCCCTAGCGATCGAGCCCATGCTTGTGACAGGATCGATCGAGACCGTCGTCCTGGACGACGACTGGACCGTCAAGACCGTGGACGGCTCCCGCGCCAGCCAGTGGGAGCACTCGGTGGCCTTCCACCGGGACGGCATCTGGGTCCTGACCGCCGAGGACGGCGGCGCCGAGGAGCTCGGCAAGCTCGGGGTGAGGGTGTCTCCCATCCCCGAGTGACCACTCACCACACACACCGTCGCCAGCGCGCAAAGGAACAGCAGCCGTGTCCGAAAGCACCGTCACCCCCGTGGAGATCACCTCCCGGCCCGAGCCGGGCAAGATCATCCTCAAGGCCCCGCGCCGGGGGAAGCCGCCGAAGCACATCGCCGACTTCGACCTGGCCGGCCGCAAGGAGTTCCTGCGCGAGCTGGGCCACCAGCCGTTCCGGGCGACCCAGCTGTCGAAGCACTACTTCGACCACCTCATCACCGACCCCAAGCAGATGACCGACCTGCCGGCGGCCTCGCGGGAGCAGATGGTCGCGGACGCGATGCCGACGCTGCTGACCACCGTGCGGACGCTCGAGGCCGACGGCGGCGCGACCCTGAAGTCGGTGCACCGCCTGTTCGACGGCGCCCTGGTGGAGTCCGTCATCATGCGCTACTCCAACCGCGTCACGATGTGCATCTCCTCCCAGGCCGGCTGCGGCATGAACTGCCCGTTCTGCGCCACCGGGCAGGCGGGCCTCACCCGCAACCTCTCCACGGCCGAGATCGTGGAGCAGGTGGTCGCCGGCGCCCGCCTGCTCAAGCAGATGCAGGGCCTGGAGGCCGCCGAGGACGGCGCCGAGGCCACCCGCCCGCTGCGGGTGTCCAACATCGTGTTCATGGGCATGGGGGAGGCGCTGGCCAACTACAAGGCCTCCCTGGGCGCGGTGCACCGCCTCATCGACTCCTCGCCCGAGGGGCTCGGCATCTCGGCGCGCGGCATCACGATGTCGACGGTCGGCCTGGAGCCCGCGATCCGGAAGTTCACCCGGGAGAAGCTGCCGGTGACGCTCGCGCTGTCCCTGCACGCGCCGGACGACGAGCTGCGCGACGAGCTCATCCCGATCAACAACCGCTGGAAGGTCGACGAGACCCTCGACGCGGCCTACGCCTACTACCGGGAGACCGGCCGCCGCGTCTCGATCGAGTACGCGCTGATCCGCGACATCAACGACCAGGGCTGGCGCGCCGACCTGCTGGGCAAGAAGCTCGCGCAGCGGGGGAGGGGCTGGGTGCACGTGAACCCGATCCCGTTGAACCCGACGCCGGGGTCCAAGTGGACGGCGTCGCGCCCCGGGGTCGAGCAGAACTTCGTGGAGCGTCTCCGGGCGCACGGGATCCCGACCACGGTCCGGGACACCCGCGGCTCCGACATCGACGGCGCCTGCGGGCAGCTCGCCGCGGCGTCGTAGGCCCCGGGAGCGGCCGGGCCTCGCGAGGCCTTCCGGGCTTAGGGTAGCCGGGCCCGGGAGGCCTTCCGGGCCCCGGACCCGACGGGGCCCAGCGGCGTCGCGAGAGCCTGCGCGGCCGCCGTGGTCCCCGCGGCAGAGGCGGCGCGACGGCGCGTGAGCGAGCGAGATCACAGCCTCCACCCCGGGGTGGTGGGTTAACTTTCCCCGCCCGATCGCGTACACTCATCTGTTGGTTGTCTCTGCCGTGAACCCGGCGCGCCCGCGCGCGGGGCCTCGGCGGAAGAGGAATCATACACCTGACCCGCCGCGCACCCGCGGCGGGCACCGACGTTAGCGGAGGATATGGCCAAGAAAGACGGCGTAATCGAGATCGAAGGCTCTGTGGTGGAAGCCCTGCCCAACGCGATGTTCCGCGTTGAGCTGGACAACGGCCACAAGGTCCTTGCGCACATCTCCGGGAAGATGCGTCAGCACTACATCCGGATCCTCCCCGAGGACCGCGTCGTGGTGGAGCTCTCCCCGTACGATCTCTCGCGAGGCCGCATCGTCTACCGCTACAAGTAGGACTCGTCCCTCGCCCATCGGGGTGGGGGATGGAAGGCACCGCCGCGCACCTGCGGGTGGTGCCTGTCTGCGTGTGGGACTCTTCGACGATCGTCCGCGATCCGCTGGGAGAATCCCGCGAACAACAGCAACAGTTGCAACAACGCAAAGGAATGCGATGAAGGTCAAGCCGAGCGTTAAGCCGATCTGCGATAGCTGCAAAGTGATCCGTCGTCACGGTGTGGTTATGGTGATCTGCTCGAACCCGCGCCACAAGCAGCGCCAGGGCTAAGCTCCCGGGCCGGCCGGTCACCCCGGCACCTCAGAACAAGGCACCGCACCCGTCACTCTCACAGGGACACCTCCGGATACAGAGGCCGGAGACCGGGGAAACCCGGGCGAGCGATGCCGTAAACCTCTGGATCAACTACAAGGAGAACCGCCACTATGGCTCGTCTCGCAGGAGTGGATCTTCCCCGCGAAAAGCGCGTGGAAATTGCTCTCACGTACATCTACGGCGTGGGTAAGACCCGTGCCACCGCGGCCCTCGAGGCCACCGAGATCAGCGGCGACATCCGCGTGAAGGATCTCTCCGACGCTCAGCTCGTCGCGCTGCGCGACTTCATCGAGGCCAACTTCCGGGTCGAGGGCGACCTCCGCCGCGAGGTGGCCGCCGACATCCGCCGCAAGGTCGAGATCGGCAGCTACCAGGGCATCCGTCACCGCCGCGGCCTGCCCGTCCACGGCCAGCGCACCAAGACCAACGCGCGTTCCCGCAAGGGTCCGAAGCGCACGGTCGCCGGTAAGAAGAAGTAAGCACGCTCAAGCGTAGGAGAATTTTCTAAATGCCCCCAAAGACTCGTGCTGCGGCCGCTCGTAAGCCCCGCCGCAAGGACAAGAAGAACATCACCGCCGGTCAGGCGCACATCAAGTCGACGTTCAACAACACCATCGTCTCCATCACCGATCCCTCGGGCGCCGTGATCTCCTGGTCCTCCGCCGGTGAGATGGGCTTCAAGGGCTCCCGCAAGTCCACGCCCTACGCCGCCCAGATGGCCGCCGAGTCGGCCGCCAAGCGCGCGCAGGAGCACGGCGTGCGCAAGGTGGACGTCTTCGTCAAGGGCCCGGGCTCGGGGCGCGAGACCGCGATCCGCTCGCTGCAGGCAACCGGCCTGGAGGTGGGCTCCATCCAGGACGTCACCCCCAGCGCGCACAACGGCTGCCGGCCGCCCAAGCGCCGCCGCGTCTGATCCTGAGATCGCCGTCCGCCGGGCGAGCGGGTCGCTCCTGGAGCAGCTCGCCCGCCTGCGGTCCTGCGGTGAACTCCGCGGGCCCTCCCGGCGCGGCCGTCCGCCGCGCCTCCCATCCCTTGTTTTCCCCCACCTGTGTTGCGTCATATAGCGGATGCTCGCTGAAAGGAAACATCAGTGCTCATTGCACAGCGCCCCACTCTCAGTGAAGAAGTCGTAGCGGAAGACCGTTCGCGCTTCACGATTTCGCCCCTCGAACCCGGGTTCGGCTACACGCTGGGCAACTCCCTGCGTCGCACCCTCCTCTCCTCCATCCCCGGCGCAGCCGTGACCAGCATCCGCATCGACGGCGTGCTGCACGAGTTCTCGACCGTGGACGGGGTCAAGGAGGACGTCACCGAGATCGTGCTCAACGTCAAGAAGCTCTCGGTCTCCTCGGAGAACGACGAGCCGGTCATCGCCTACCTGCGCAAGCAGGGCCCGGGCGAGGTCACCGCAGCCGACATCGAGGTGCCCGCCGGGGTGGAGATCCACAATCCGGATCTGCACATCGCCACGCTCAACTCCAAGGGCAGCTTCAACGCGGAGCTGACCGTGGAGCGTGGCCGCGGCTACGTCTCCGCCTCCCAGAACAAGGCGGGCGTCGGCGAGTCGGAGATCGGCCGCATCCCGGTCGACTCCATCTACTCGCCGGTGCTGAAGGTGACCTTCCGCGTCGCCGCGACCCGTGTCGAGCAGCGCACTGACTTCGACAGCCTCGTGCTGGACGTCGAGACCAAGGAGGCGATCGCCCCGCGCGACGCCGTGGCCTCCGCGGGCAGCACCCTGGTGGAGCTCTTCGGCCTGGCCCGTGAGCTCAACACCGAGGCCGAGGGCATCGAGGTCGGCCCGTCGCCGGCCGATGAGTCGATGGCCGCCGACATGGCGCTGCCCATCGAGGACCTCGACATGTCGGTCCGCTCCTACAACTGCCTCAAGCGCGAGGGCATCCACACCGTGGGTGAGCTCGTGACGCGCTCCGAGGCCGACCTGATGGACATCCGCAACTTCGGTGCGAAGTCCATCGACGAGGTCAAGGACAAGCTGGCTGAACTGGGGATGTCGCTCAAGGATTCGCCCGCAGGATTCGATCTGGCCGCCCGGGTCGCCGAGGAAGAGGATCCCGAGGAGGACTCCTACTAAGCCTCGGACCGGCCCAGCCGTCCACAGTTCACGAACAAACTTGGTCTTCGGTGCATCTATGATCGGCGCGGAAGACCGTCACTAACGGAGATAATCTACTATGCCTACTCCCACCAAGGGGCCCCGCCTCGGAGGCAGCCCGTCGCACCAGCGGCTCATGCTGGCCAACCTGTCGCAGCAGCTCTTCGAGCACAAGCGCATCACCACCACGGTGACCAAGGCCAAGCGCATGCGTCCCGTGGCCGAGCGCCTGATCACCTTCGCCAAGCGAGGTGACCTGGCCGCCCGTCGTCGCGTGATGCGCCAGCTGACCGACAAGTCGGTCGTCCACGAGCTGTTCACCGCGATCGCGCCGGCCATGGCCGACCGCCCGGGCGGCTACACCCGCATCACCAAGATCGGCGCCCGCGCCGGCGACAACGCCCCCATGGCCGTCATCGAGCTCGTCATGGAGCCCGTCGCCAGCCAGTCGGTCGTCAACGAGGCCACCTCGGCCGCCGCTGCCGCCGCCCCGGAGGCGCCCGTCGTCGAGGAGCCCGCCGTCGAGGCGGAGGCCGCTCCGGCCCCCGTCGCCGAGGGTGAGCTGCCCGCCGGCGCCCACGGCCCGCTCGAGGGCGGTGAGGCCCCCGAGGGCTTCTCCGTCAAGGGCAACAGCAACTCGATGAAGTACCACGTGCCCGGTTCGCGCTGGTACAACTCGACCACCGCCGAGATCTGGTTCGACTCCGCGGACTCCGCCATCGCCGCCGGCTACGCGCCGGCCGGTGGCGAGGCCGCGCAGAAGGTCTCCGAGTAGTCCGCGCGCCGCGCCGTGCGCGGCACGCGGCGCAGGGCCCCGTCGACCCCCAGGGTCGGCGGGGCCCTTCCCGTATCCGCTTCCCGCCGGGGTGCCAGCCCCGGCCGCGTGCCCCTCGCGGGCCGCGCGACCCGTCCCCGGTCGTGCGTCCCCTTGCGGGGCGCGTGACCCGTCCCCGGTCGTGCGTCCCCTTGCGGGGCGCGTGACCCGTCCCCGGTCGTGCGTCCCCTTGCGGGGCGCGTGACCCGTCCCCCTCGAGGAGCAGCCGCCATGCCCGACGCCGCCCACCCGCCCGAGCATCCCCTGGGGGCCGAGGCCGCGACGTCGGCCGGCACCGTGCGGGTCCGGATGGACCTCGCCTACGACGGGTCCTGCTTCTCCGGGTGGGCCAAGCAGCCGGGCCTGGTCACCGTGGAGGGCTGCCTCGAGGAGGCGATCGAGCTCGTGCTGCGGGAGCCCGTGCGGCTCACCGTCGCGGGACGGACCGACGCCGGGGTCCACGCCGGGCACCAGGTGCTCCACCTGGACGTCCCCGCGCCGCGCTGGGAGGCCCTGCCGGGGCGGTCGGGGGACGCGCCGGGGGAGGCCCTGGCCCGCAAGGCCAACGGCGCGCTGAATCGCGTCCTGGGGGCCGTGGGGCGCCCGCCGCGGCCCGGGGCGCGGCCCGCGGAGATCGGCGCCGTGGAGATCTCCTCCGCGCGCGAGGTGCCCGCCTCCTTCGACGCGAGGTTCTCAGCGCTGAGCAGGACGTACCTGTACCGGATCGCGGACGGCCCCCGGCGTCGGAGGCCCCTGAACCGCGCCTCCTCGTGGGCGCTGCGGGACGCGCTCGAGGTCGAGGCGCTGAACCGCGCGGCCGAGCCGCTGCTCGGCCTGCACGACTTCCTGTCCTTCTGCAAGCCCCGGCTCGGCGCGACGACGGTCAGGGAGCTGCAGGAGCTGAGCTTCGCCCGCGGCGAGGGCGGCCTGATCGAGGCCACGGTCCGGGCGGACGCGTTCTGCCACAACATGGTCCGGGCGCTGATCGGCGCGTGCGTCGGGGTCGCGGAGGGGAAGCGGGACGCCGGGTGGATCGCCGGGCGCATCGAGAGTCCGGTCCGGGACTCCAGCATCCGGCTCGCGCCGCCGGAGGGCCTCATGCTCCAGCGGATCGACTACCCGGAGTCCCCGGCGGACTGGGCCGGGCGGGCCGAGGCGACGCGCGCCCGCCGGGCCTGACGCCGCCCGAGGCCGCAGACCCGGGCCTGACGCCGCCCGGGCCGCGCCCCGGGGGCGGAGGTGGCGGGTCTCTCTCCATCGGCCGCGCCGCGGCTGTGGATTAAGCGCAGAAGGTTCGGTATAGTCTTTAGCTGTTGTGCGTGTCCCACCTCGGTTCCTGCGCGCTATCGATCGGCCCAGTTGCAGGGCGTGACGATGATGGCGCGGCGAGTCTTCGGGACTGGAACGGCTGCGTCTGGCCCTCACCCAGACCCCTTCGAGCGCACCCCACACGGCGTGGAGCCCAGCTCGCGCCACCGAAGAGATTCCGAGACGAAGGCAAATACAAGTGCGTACGTACACCCCGAAGCCCGGCGATATCCAGCGCCAGTGGCACGTCATTGACGCCACCGACGTTGTCCTGGGTCGTCTTGCCAGCCAGACCGCAACGCTGCTGCGCGGAAAGCACAAGCCGACCTTTGCCCCCAACGTCGACGGCGGCGATTTCGTCGTGATCATCAACGCCGAGAAGGTCGCCCTCACCGGCTCCAAGCTCGAGCAGAAGAAGGCCTACCGCCACACCGGCTACCCGGGTGGTCTGCGGTCGGTGAACTACACCGAGCTGCTGGAGAAGAACCCCACGCGCGCGGTGGAGAAGGCCGTCAAGGGCATGTTGCCCAAGACCAAGCTGGCCGCCGAGCAGATCAAGCACCTCAAGGTCTACACCGGCGCCGAGCACCCGCACGCGGCTCAGCAGCCCAAGACCTACGAATTCACCCAGATCGCCCAGTAATCGGGCCTGCGAAGACAACTACAGGAGAAATCGTGGCTCAGACTACTGAAGACCAGATCAACGTGGAGGGCGAGGAGCTGACCAGCTACACCTCGGAGTCCTCCGAGACCGTGGCGGCCGTCGCCGCCGAGCGTCCCGCCCTGACCGTCGGCGGCGCAGCCGTCGGCCGCCGCAAGCAGGCCGTGGCCCGTGTCCGCGTCGTCCCCGGCTCCGGCCAGTGGATCGTCAACGGCCGCGCGCTCGACGTCTACTTCCCCAACAAGCTGCACCAGCAGGAGGTCAACGACCCCTTCAAGCTGCTGGAGCTCGAGGGCTCCTACGACGTGATCGCCCGCATCCACGGCGGCGGCCCCTCCGGCCAGGCCGGTGCGCTGCGCCTGGGCGTGGCCCGCGCGCTGAACGAGATCGACCTCGAGAACAACCGCCCGGCGCTGAAGAAGGCCGGCTTCCTGACTCGTGACGCCCGCGTCATCGAGCGCAAGAAGGCGGGTCTCAAGAAGGCCCGCAAGGCCTCGCAGTTCTCCAAGCGCTGATCGACCGATTACCGCTCGCGGACGGCCCGTCTCCCCGTGGTGGGGAGGCGGGCCGTCGTCGTTCCCGGGCGGTCGCGGCGCCGGTGCGCGAGGATCCCGGGGCGTGCCGCCGGCATTGTACTCCCCGGTACGGCGCCGTGGGGCCTCGAGGGTGACGAATCGTACTTATGGGTACGATCTGCCGTAAAACTAGCGGCAATATATATCGTGCGGCGTATAATGCATTGCGATGTCTAGATTATTTGGAACCGACGGCGTTCGCGCGTGCGCGAACAGCGACTCGATGGGAGCCTTGTCCTCCCTCAAACTGGCGCAGGCCGCGGCGGTCGTGCTCGGCTTCGACCAGGCGGGGGCGGGAGAGCGCCCCAAGGCGGTCATCGCCCACGACTCGCGGATCAGCGGCGAGTTCATCGGCGCGGCGATCTCGGCGGGCCTGGCCTCCTCGGGCGTCGACGTCTACGACGCCGGGATGCTCCCCACGCCGGCCGCCGCCTACCTGGTCGCGGACCTGGACGCCGACTTCGGCGTCATGATCTCCGCCTCGCACAACCCCTTCCAGGACAACGGGATCAAGTTCCTCGCCCGGGGCGGCAAGAAGCTCCCCGACGCCGTCGAGGACCGGATCGAGGCCGTGTACACCGCCCAGGACTTTCTGAGGCCCCGCGGCGCCGACCTCGGCCGGATCTCCCGGTTCGCGGACGCCGAGGATCGCTACGTGACCCACCTGATCTCGACGCTGCCGGCCCGCTCGGCGCTCGAGGGCCTGACCATCGTCCTCGACTGCGCCCACGGCGCGGCCTCGGGGTGCTCCCCGGACGCGTTCCGCATGGCCGGGGCCCGGGTCCACGTCATGGCCGCGGACCCCAACGGCACCAACATCAACGACGGCGTCGGCTCCACCCACCTCGAGGGCCTGCAGGCCAAGGTCCGGGAGGTCGGCGCCGACCTCGGCATCGCCCACGACGGCGACGCGGACCGCTGCCTGGCGGTGGACGAGCGCGGGCAGGTCGTGGACGGGGACACGATCATGTCCATCCTCGCCGTGGCCCGCAAGGAGGCCGGCAAGCTGAAGGACGACACCCTGGTCGCGACCGTGATGACCAACCTCGGCATGGAGAAGTACCTCGAGACCGAGGGGATCCGCATGGTCCGCACCAAGGTGGGCGACCGCTACGTGCTCGAGGCCATGAAGGCCCACGGCTACAACCTGGGCGGCGAGCAGTCCGGCCACGTCATCATGAGCGACTACGCGACCACCGGCGACGGCATCCTCACCGGCATGCACCTGGCCGCCGAGGTCAACCGCACGGGCCTGTCCCTCTCCACGCTGGCCACGCGCTTTGACCGCGTGCCGCAGACCATGATCAACGTCTCCAACGTGGACAAGTACGGCGTGGACACCAACACCGCCGTCCAGAGCGAGATCGCCTCCGTCCGCTCCGAGCTGGGGGAGGACGGCCGCGTGCTGCTGCGCTCCTCCGGGACCGAGGCGCTCGTGCGCGTGATGGTCGAGGGGCCCACGGAGAGCATCGTGCAGTCCCACGCCCAGCGGCTGGCCGACGTCGTCGCGCACGAGCTGAGGCTCGAGGCCCCGGTGGCCTGACGCCCCCGGGCAAGCTCCCGCGAGCGCGACGAAGGCCCCGCACCACGAGCCGTGGTGCGGGGCCTTCGCATGGGTTCCCTCGGGGCTCAGCGCTCCTCTCGGGCGCCGGGGCCGGGCGAGCCGTCCCGCGCGACGAGGGCGTCGCGGATCTCGGTCAGCAGCGCCACCTGGGGGTCGCCCTCCTCCTCGGACTGCAGCCCGAGGCGGCGCCGGCGTCGCTCGTTGAGCTTGTTGATCGGCAGCACGATGCAGAAGTAGATCGCGGCGGCGACGATCAGGAAGTTGACCACCGCGGTGAGCAGCACGCCCACCCGTACCGGGCCGAACACGAGGAACGAGTCGAACGAGGGGGCGCCAACAGCCCACGAGACGGCCGGCATGATGACCGACTCGACCAGGGCGTTGACCACCGTGTTGAAGGCGCCGCCGAGGATCACGGCGACCGCGAGTTCGAGCACGTTGCCCCGGGTGATGAAGTCTCTGAATCCTTGAAGCATGCGGAACATCCTATGCCACGGGGAGGGGACGGATCATGCGGCCCGCGCCGTGAGACGGGCCACCCGCGAGCAAGGGACCCGCGAACGGGCCACCCGCGAACGGACCATCCGCGAGCGGGGGACCCGCACGTCGCGCCCGGGGATGTCACTATCCAGCACGGTGGAGGCTGGTTCCTCGCACGGGAGAGACGCGCACCTCCGGGCGGGGCGCGCGGACCCGTCGCTCAGGCGGCGTAGTCGGGAGCCGCCGGCGCCCCCAGGAACTCCTCGTAGCTGGCCGCGCCCGACGCCGCGTAGGCCCGGGCCGTCTCCGCGCCCACGTAGCGCAGGTGCCACGGCTCGTACCAGTAGCCGGTGGTCTCGTGCTCCCACCAGGGGTAGCGGACGATGAAGCCGTGCTCCGCGGCGTGCTCGGCGACCCAGTCCGCGGCGTCGGTCTCGGCGAAGCAGACCTGGAGGTCGCAGCCGCCCCGCTGGCCGATGTCCGCGGCCAGGCCCGTCTGGTGCTCCGAGTGCCCCGGGCGCGCGGAGGCGTTGTCCGCGCTCTCCTGCCCCTGCGCGGCGACCCACGAGCCGTACGTGCGCTCCTGCTCCGCGTAGGAGCGGTACCCGCTGATCAGCGTGAAGTCGACGCCGTCCGCACCGGCGGCCGCGATCATGCCCTCGGCGGCGCCCGCGGCCTCGGCGCGCAGCTGGACCCCCGCGACGTCGACGAGGTCATGCGGTGCCCAGTCGAGGGGGTCCAGCGGGCGGGCCTTGTTGACCAGGACGGACGGGGACGCGGGGTCCTCGACCGCGGGATCGTCCAGCGCGGGGGCGGAGGCGTCCGGGCGGGGCGAGCCGGCGTCGTCGCCCGGGGCGGTCTCGCCGGACGGGGACGGGGTGGCGGACCGGGGCGGCTCGGCGGGCTGGGCGGACTCCCCGGGGGCGGGTGACGACGCCGTCGCCCCTCCGGGTGCCTGCTCCGGCGACCCGGTCCCGGCGCAGCCGGTCAGGACGGCGCAGAGGGCCAGGCCGAGGCACGCGAGCCGGAGCGGTCGTCGAGTCGTCATCAAGGTGTCCTTATCGGGGGAGGGGCTCGATCCGTGACCGGTGCCGGCCGGCGGGCTCAGGTCTTGCGGAGCAGCACGCGGCGGATGGTGTGGTCCCCGCCCTTGGAGAGGATCAGCTGGGCCCGGCCGCGGGTCGGGCGCACGTTGTGGACGAGGTTGGGCTCGTTGATGCGCTTCCAGATGCCGCGGGCGGTCTCCCGGGCCTCGGCGTCGGACAGGCTCGCGTAGCGCTTGAAGTACGAGCGCGGGTCGGAGAAGGCGCCGCCGCGCAGGGAGAGGAAGCGGTCGATGTACCACTTCTCGATGTCGGTGGTCCGAGCGTCGACGTAGACCGAGAAGTCGAAGAAGTCGCTGAGCGCCAGGGCCGCCTTGTCGTCGGGCCGCAGCTGGGCGGGCGCCAGGACGTTGAGCCCCTCGACGATCAGCACGTCGGGGCGGGTCACCACGACCTGCTCGTCGGGCAGGATGTCGTAGGTGATGTGGGAGTACTTCGGGGCGGTGACCACCGGCGCCCCGGACTTGATCTCCGAGACGAAGCGCAGCAGGGCCCGGCGGTCGTAGGACTCGGGGAAGCCCTTGCGCTGCATCAGCCCGCGCGCCTCGAGCTCGGCGTTCGGGTAGAGGAAGCCGTCGGTGGTGACGAGCTGGACGTTGGGGGTGGTCGGCCAGCGGCTCATGAGCGCCCGCAGCAGGCGCGCCGTCGTGGACTTGCCGGCCGCGACGGAGCCGGCGACGCCGATCACGAAGGGCGTGCGCTGGTGCTCCTTACCCAGGAACTCGTTGGTGGCCTGGTTCAGGGAGCCCGCGGCGTTGACGTAGAGGTTCAGGAGGCGCGAGAGCGGGAGATAGACCTGACGGACCTCCTCGACGTCGAGGGTCTCGCCCAGGCCGCGCAGACGCTCGACCTCCTCGGGGGAGAGGGGGACGTCGATCTCGTCCGAGAGCCTGGACCAGGTCTCCCGGTCGAGGGGCACGAACGGCGTCGTGCGGGGCAGCGCGAGTGCTTCAGTCATCGGAATCAGTGTAGGCCCGCCGCGCGACGCTGACCGAATTCCGCGACGCGACCCGCGGCGGTGAAAAATGCGTGTCGGGATTCCACTATTCGGGATAACCTGTGATCAGACCGTGATTCTCGAGGGCGCAGTGGCCACGCGGAAGGCGGTCGGCGTATCAACTCGCATCGTGGTTGGGGTGGGCAGCGGCGAGACCCGTCGCAGGTCCTGGACAGGGCGGCTCCGGCTCATTCTCGATGTCACGACCCAGGGAGCCTACCTTGAGCACCACCACCTCCGTTCCCACCGAGGAGAGAAAGAAGGGCGGGGCCCGCGTCGCAGTGCAGCGCTTCGGCACCTTCCTCTCCTCGATGATCATGCCGAACATCGGCGCCTTCATCGCGTGGGGCGCCATCACGGCACTGTTCGTCTACCCGGACGGCCCGTTCGCGAACGAGCAGATCAACACGCTCGTCGGCTCGACCGTCACCTATCTCCTGCCGATCCTCATCGCCTACACCGGCGGCCGGCTGATCCACGGCGTCCGCGGCGGCGTCGTCGGCTCCGTCGCCGTCATGGGCGTCATCCTGGGCACCAGCTCGCCCGTGTTCATCGGCGAGGACGGCGTGGGGGCGCCCATGTTCCTCGGCGCGATGATCATGGGCCCGATCGGCGGCTGGTGCATGAAGCGCCTCGACGCCCTCTGGGCCGGCCGGATCAAGCCCGGCTTCGAGATGCTCGTCGACAACTTCTCCGCCGGCATCCTCGCCGCCATCCTGGCGGTGGGGTCGATGTTCCTGCTGACCCCGGTCATGAACTTCCTGACCCACATCGCCGGCGAGGCGGTCAACTTCCTCATCAACAACGGGCTGCTGCCGCTGACCTCGATCCTCATCGAGCCGGCCAAGGTGCTGTTCCTGAACAACGCCATCAACCACGGCATCATCACCCCGCTGGCCACCGAGCAGTCGCTCGAGCAGGGCAAGTCGATCCTCTTCCTCCTCGAGGCCAACCCCGGCCCCGGCTTCGGCATCCTGCTCGCCTACATGTTCTTCGGCCGCGGCATCGCCCGGGCCACCGCACCGGGTGCTGCGATCATCCAGTTCTTCGGCGGCATCCACGAGATCTACTTCCCGTACGTGCTGATGAAGCCGATCCTGATCCTCGCGGCCATCGCGGGCGGCATGTCCGGGATCTTCGTCGAGCTGCTGTTCGACGTCGGCCTGCGCTCGCCGGCCGCCCCGGGCTCGATCATCATGATCTACCTGTCCACCGCGACCGACTCCTACCTCGGCGTGACGCTCGGCGTGCTCGCCGCGACGGCGGTCTCCTTCATCGTGGCGGCCCTGCTCCTGCGGTTCTCGAAGCAGTCCGAGGACGACCTCGCCAAGGCCACCGCCCAGATGGAGGGCATGAAGGGCAAGAAGTCCTCGGTCTCCGGGTTCCTGACCGGCGCCGGCCAGACCGGCGGCGAGCAGATCTCCAAGATCGTCTTCGCCTGCGACGCCGGCATGGGCTCCTCCGCGATGGGCGCCTCGGTGCTGCGCAACAAGATCAAGAAGGCCGGCTACGGCGAGCAGGTCAGCGTCGTCAACTCGGCGATCAACAACCTGACGGACGAGTTCGACCTGGTGGTGGTCCACGAGGACCTCTACGACCGGGCGAAGGGCCCGACGCCGTCGGCTGCCCACGTCACGGTGGACAACTTCATGGGCTCGCCGCGCTACGACGAGATCGTGGAGACCATCCGCCGCCAGCGCGAGGGCGGGGACGCCGAGGCGGCCGACGCCGCACCGGCCGCCGCTGCCGCCGGGACGCCCGCCGCGGCCTCCGCCGACGAGGAGGAGCGCGCCGGCTCGACCGACGAGATCCTCACCGCCGACTCGATCGTCCTGGGCGGCCGGGCCACGAGCCGCGACGCGGCCATCGACGAGGCCGGCGGCCTGCTGATCGGCACCGGCAAGGTCGAGGACGCCTACCTGGCCGCGATGCACGAGCGCGAGTCCTCGGTCTCGACGTTCATGGGCAACGGCCTGGCGATCCCGCACGGGACCAACGAGGCCAAGTCGGCCATCCACTCCTCGGCCGTCTCCTTCGTCCGCTACGACGAGGAGATCGACTGGAACGGCAAGCCCGTCCGGTTCGTGATCGGCATCGCCGGCGCGGGCGGGGAGCATCTGGAACTGCTGCAGAAGATCGCCAAGGTCTTCTCCGACAAGGAGGCGGTGGCCCGGCTGGAAGAGGCCGGCTCCGCCGAGGAGGTCCTCGGGATCTTCGGGAAGGTGAACGCATGAAGAAGGCCCTCCACTTCGGGGCGGGGAACATCGGCCGCGGCTTCGTGGGGGTCCTCCTCCACGAGGCCGGGTACGAGCTCGTCTTCGCCGACGTCGCCGCGCCCCTGATCGACGCGCTCAACGAGCAGGACTCCTACACGGTCCACGAGGTCGGCGCCGCGCCGCGCGACATCCGGGTCACCGGGTTCAGCGGCGTCAACTCGGCGAGCGACCCCGAGGGGCTGCGCCGACAGATCGTCGAGGCCGACGTCGTCACCACCGCGGTGGGGCCGACCGTCCTGAAGATCATCGCCCCGGCCATCGCCGAGGGCCTGCGGGCCCGCGCCGAGGCCGGGACCCTGGGCAAGGTCGCGGTGATGGCGTGCGAGAACGCGATCAACGCGACCGACGGCCTCGCGGCCGCGATCCGCGAGGCCTACCCCGAGGCCGACGACGTCGCGATCTTCGCCAACACGGCGGTCGACCGGATCGTGCCCCAGCAGGAGCAGGGCGCCGGCCTGGACGTCACGGTGGAGACCTACTACGAGTGGGCGGTGGAGTCGACGCCGTTCGGCGACGATGTCCCGGACGTCCCCGGCATCACGTGGGTCGAGGACCTCGCGCCCTACATCACCCGCAAGCTGTACACGGTCAACACCGGCCACGCGGCGACCGCCTACTTCGGGCGCCTCGCGGGGCTGCACAAGATCTCGGACGCGCTCGCCGATCCCGGCGTGCGCGCCCGGGTCGAGACGGTCCTGGCCGAGACCAAGCAGCTGCTGGTCGAGAAGTTCGGCTTCGCCCCGGAGACCCAGCAGGAGTACATCGAGAAGATCCTGACCCGGTTCGCCAACCCGCACCTGCCGGACACGGTCGAGCGGGTCGGGCGGGCGCCGCTGCGCAAGATCTCGGCGGGGGAGCGCTTCGTCGGCCCCGCGGCCGAGCTCGCCGAGCACGGCCACCGGCCCGAGGCGCTGGTGGCCGCGGTCGGGGCCGCGCTCGCCTTCGACGCCGAGGGCGACCCGGAGGCGGAGGAGCTGCGCCGGCTGCTGGAGGAGTCCGCGGGGGACCGCGGGGAGCTCGTGGAGCGGCTGACCGGCGTCGGACCCCAGCACCCGCTGCACGAGCAGCTGGCCGAGGTCTTCGCCGCCGCCTGATCCGCCGGGGCGCGCCTCGCGTCCCGGTGCGGTGCTCCGCTTCGTCCCAGCCCCGCGCGGCGCCTCGCCGTTCTTCGAACCCGCGTCGCCGGCCCGTCACATTCGGGCCGGCGACGCGGCGTTCCGGCACGCTGGCGGGGTGCGTGCGAACATCACATACTCGCGAGTCCACTATGACGCGGGAGGGGCCTCGCCGTGGGCTAAGCTGGGGCGCATGTGTGGAATCGTTGGATACGTAGGACAGCCCGGTGCCGTCGACCGTGATTACTATGCCCTCGACGTGGTCCTCGAGGGCCTGCGCCGCCTCGAGTACCGCGGGTACGACTCCGCGGGCGTCGCGGTGGTCTCGGAGGGCGCGGTGGACCACCGCAAGAAGGCCGGCAAGGTGGCGGCGCTCGACGCCGAGCTGGCGGCCAGCCCGCTGCCGAACTCGATCCTGGGGATCGGGCACACCCGCTGGGCCACCCACGGCGGCCCGACCGACCCGAACGCTCACCCGCACGTCGTCGACAACGGCCGCATGGCCGTGGTCCACAACGGCATCATCGAGAACTTCTCCGAGCTGCGGAACGAGCTGGCCGGCAAGGGCTACAACTTCGTCTCGGACACCGACACCGAGGTCGCCGCCACGCTGCTGGCCGACTACTACAACAAGGACGCCGCCCGGGACCTCACCGCGGCCATGCGCCTGACCTGCCGGCGGCTCGAGGGCGCCTTCACCCTGCTGGCCGTCCACGCGGACCACGAGGACCGCATCGTCGCGGCCCGCCGCAACTCCCCGCTGGTCATCGGCCTGGGCGAGCACGAGAACTTCCTCGGCTCGGACGTCTCCGGCTTCATCGACTACACCAAGCAGGCCGTGGAGATGGGCAACGACCAGATCGTGACCATCACCGCCGAGGACTACGAGATCACCGACTTCGAGGGCAACCGCGCGGAGGGCAAGCCCTTCGAGGTCAAGTGGGACGCCGCCGCGGCCGAGAAGGGCGGGTTCTCCTCCTTCATGGACAAGGAGATCCACGACCAGCCCGCCGCCGTGCGCGACACCCTCCTGGGCCGCCTCGACGAGCGCGGCCGCCTGAGCCTGGACGAGCTGCACATCGACGAGGCCGTGCTGCGCTCGGTCGACAAGATCGTCGTCATCGCCTGCGGCACCGCCGCCTACGCCGGCCAGGTCGCCCGCTACGCGATCGAGCACTGGTGCCGGATCCCCACCGAGGTCGAGCTCGCCCACGAGTTCCGCTACCGGGACCCCATCGTGAACGAGAAGACCCTCGTCGTCGCGCTCTCCCAGTCCGGGGAGACCATGGACACGCTCATGGCCATCCGGCACGCCCGGGAGCAGGGCGCCAAGGTCGTGGCGATCTGCAACACCAACGGCTCCTCGATCCCGCGCGAGTCCGACGCCTCGCTGTACACCCACGCCGGCCCCGAGATCGCCGTCGCCTCGACCAAGGCGTTCCTGGCCCAGATCACCGCGGCCTACCTCCTGGGCCTCTACCTCGCCCAGCTGCGCGGGAACATGTACGCCGACGAGATCGTCGACGTCGTGGACGAGCTGCAGAAGATGCCGGAGAAGATCCAGGAGGTCATCGACGCCGAGGAGCAGGTCAAGAAGCTCGGCACGGACATGGTCGACTCCTCCTCGGTGCTGTTCCTCGGCCGCCACGTGGGCTTCCCCGTGGCCCTGGAGGGCGCGCTGAAGCTCAAGGAGATCGCCTACATCCACGCCGAGGGCTTCGCCGCCGGCGAGCTCAAGCACGGCCCGATCGCGCTGATCGAGGAGGGCCAGCCGGTCTTCGTGGTCGTCCCCTCCCCGCGCGGGCGGGACTCGCTGCACTCCAAGGTCGTCTCCAACATCCAGGAGATCCGGGCCCGCGGCGCCATCACCATCGTGATCGCCGAGGAGGGCGACGAGTCCGTCTCGGACTACGCCAACCACGTCATCACCGTGCCGCAGGCGCCGACGCTGCTCCAGCCGCTGCTGGCCACCGTGCCGCTCCAGGTCTTCGCCTGCGCCCTGGCCGGGGCCAAGGGGTACGACGTCGACCAGCCGCGCAACCTGGCCAAGTCGGTGACCGTCGAGTAGTACGGCCCCCGCACCACCGCAACGCCCGTCGCCTCCCGCGGCGGGCGTTGCGCGTTCACGGGGGCGGCGCGCGCGGCGCGTCGCCCCGCCCCTGCGGCCGTCCCGGTCGTAGGCTGACGGCACACCGACCAGCCGGTCCTCCGGCCGAGCGAGGGGAGCACCCGCACCGTGATCATGGGAACCGGAGTCGACGTCGTCGACATCGCCCGCTTCGAGTCCATCCTGGAGCGCACCCCCCGGCTGAGGTCGCGGCTGTTCACCGAGGACGAGCAGGAGCTTCCCGTCTACTCCCTCGCGGGCCGCTTCGCGGTGCGCGAGGCCGTGGCCAAGGCCCTGCACGCCCCGCCGGGCATGATCTGGCACCACTGCCTGATCGAGAAGAACCGCTACGGCGCGCCCCAGCTCGTGGTCACCGGGACCGTCCGGGAGACCGCCGACCGGCTCGGCATCAACCGCTGGCACGTCAGCATCACCCACGACGGCGGGACCGCGGTCGCGACCGCGATCGCCGAGCGCCTCGGCGAGGACGAGCTCGCCGCGGCCCAGGCCCTGGAGGAGGCGGCATGGTCCTGAACGCGTACACGGCCCGGCAGATCCGGGACGCGGAGAAGCCCCACCTCGACGCCGGGGAGCCGCTCATGGACGTCGCGGCGCGCGGCCTCGCCGAGGCGGCCGTCCGCCTGCTGAGGGAGCGGGCCGGCGGCGTCGGGGGCGCCGACGTCGTCCTGCTGGTCGGCTCCGGGAACAACGGGGGCGACGCCCTCCACGCGGGTGCCGCGCTGAGCTCCCGGGGCGCGCGGGTCACCGCCGTCCTGACTGCCCCGAGGCACCACTCCGAGGGGATGGCGGCCCTGCGCGGGGCGGGCGGCGCGGTGCTGGACCTCGCGGAGGACGGCGAGGCGGCCTGCCTCGAGGCCGCCGCGGCGGCCGACCTCCTCGTGGACGGCATCCTGGGCACCGGCGGCTCGGGCGGGCTGCGGGAGCCGGCGGCCGGGCTGGTGCGCGGGCTGCTCGCGGGCCGGGACGACGCCCGCCGGACGCCGGCGGTCATCGCCTGCGACGTCCCCTCCGGCCTGGACGCGACCACCGGCCGGCTCTCGGGCCCCGTGCTGCCCGCGGACCTGACGGTGACCTTCGCCGCCCCCACCACGGGCCTCGTCGCGCCCGCCTCGGCGAGCGCGGTCGGCCGGATCGAGACGGTGCCGATCGGCATCGAGGACGACCTCCCCGAACCGTCCGCCTTGGTCCTGGAGGACGCGGACCTGCCCGGCGTCTGGCCCGCCCCCGGGGAGGGCGACCACAAGTACACCCGCGGGGTCGTGGGCACCGTCGCGGGCAGCGACGCCTTCCCCGGTGCGGGCCTGATGTGCGTCCGGGCCGCGATCAACGCGGGCGCCGGGATGGTCCGGTACACCGGCGGGGCCGCCCTGGCCGGGCTGATGGCGCTGGAGTGCCCCGAGGCGGTCCGCAGCGAGCACGTGGGAGCGGACCGCGTGCAGGCGTGGGCCGTGGGCTCGGGCGCCACGGGCGGGGCGGCCGAGCGGGAGATCCGGGCCGCGCTGGACTCGGGCCTGCCGGTCGTGGCCGACGCCGCCGCGATCCAGATCCTCGCCGGGGCGGCCGGGGAGGGCGAGCGGGCCCGTGCCTCGGTGGTGATGACCCCGCACGCCGGAGAGCTCGCCTCGGCCCTGGAGTGGGCGGTGCGGCTGAGCCCGGCGGCGGGGAACGGCTGCGCGCCGCCGCCCTGGAGGCCGGCCTGGCCGAGGAGGACCTGCCGGAGGACGGCTTCCCCGACCGCTCCGGGATCGAGGCGGCGCCGCTGCCGTGGGCCCGCGCGGCCCGCGAGGTGCTCGGCGGCACGCTGCTGCTCAAGGGCGGGACCACCGTGGTGGCGGGCCCCGGCGTCGTGCTCGCGCACACCGGGGGCAGCCCGTGGCTGGCCACGGCCGGCTCGGGGACACGCTCACGGGCATGCTGGGCGCGGCCGTGGCCTGTCATCAGGCGCGGGTCGAGCACGGCGTCGCGCCGGACGACGACGCCGCGTGGGCCCGGGTCGCGGCCGGGGCGCTGCTGCTGCAGCGCGCGATCAGCACCGCGGAGCCCGGGCCCCTCCCGCCCACGCTCGCCGCCTCCCGCATCCCGGGGCAGCTCGGGCGGCTGCTCGGACGCTGAGCCGAGGGTCGCTGCGCGGACACTGAGCCGAGGGCCGCTGCTCGGACACTGAGCCGAGGGTCAGACGGCGCTGCGCACCGCGAGCCCCGCCCGGTCCAGGACGAACTCCGTGACCGGGTCGTAGAGGTGCGGCAGGACGTTGTCGTCCATGGGCACCGCGGTCAGGAGCTGCCCCTGGGCCTCGGCGACGAACAGGCCGGGGTCGTTGCAGTCGGCGATGCCGAGGGTCGGCAGGCCCGCGCTCGCTGCGGCCCCGGCCCAGCCGTGGTCGGCGACCACGAAGTCCACCGGCGTCCCCGCCTCCCGGAGCTGCCGCAGCACCAGCCGCATCGGCTCCGGGTAGTGGGTGTGGGCGAGGGAGCCGTACCGCTGGTACATCACGACGTCGTTGATCTGCCGGAGGTCGCCGCCGTCGAAGTGGATGCCCTCCTCGATGCCGATCACGCGCGCCCCGCCGCGCCGGGCGGCGTCGGCGAGGTGCTGGTAGACCGGGAACAGGCCCGCCGGGTGCCCCGTGGCGAAGAGGATCCCCGCGCCCCGCCGGACGGCGTCGCCGAAGTGGCGGGCGTAGCGGGTTAGCGCGGCGACGCAGCGCTCGGCGCTGATGGTGTCTTGGCCGTGCGTGTGCCGGGGGTCGGGGTCCAGGCCCGCGCGGTCCACCATGAGGTCGAAGACCTCCTGCCGGGTCCACTCCCGGGTCAGCTCGACGCCGAACTCGAGGTGCTCGTCCCCGGCCAGGAACTTCTCGATGTGGGCCAGGTTGTCCTGGCGCGGGGTGCCGACCTCGCCGGTGATGCGGGCCTCGTCCAGGTAGGCCGCGAAGGCCTCCTCGTCGTGGATGTCCGTGGTGCTCATCGTCTCCTCATTCGTGGGTCGTGGGGGTCGTCGGGGTCGTGGCGTTCGTCGGGGTTCCCGGCCGCGAGATCATCGGCCCTCGAGCAGGCCGGCGTAGACCGCGAGGGTCCGACGCGCGGCGTCGTCCCAGGTCAGGCCGTGGGCGTGGGCGATCGCCGCGGCGCTGAGCCGCTCCCGCCGGCCGGGGTCCGCGGCGACGGCTGCCAGCGCGCGCGCCCAGGCTTCCGGCTCCCGGTGCTCCACCAGGATCCCGGAGCGCCCCTCGTCCAGCGCGGCGCGCAGCCCGCTGACGTCGGATCCCAGGACCACGGCGCCGCAGGCCTGGGCCTCCAGCGCGACCAGTCCGAAGGTCTCGGAGGAGGAGGGGCAGGCGACGGCGTCGGCGTCCCGGAAGGCGGCGGCCAGGTCGGCGCTCGTGGTCGCGGGGTAGAAGCGCACGACGTCGTCGACCTCCAGCGAGCGGGCCAGCTCCCGGAGCTCCGCGAGGTAGCCGGCGCCGGCGCTGCCGCGGACCTCCAGCTCGATCCCCGGGACCTCGGGGCGGGCGAGGGCGACGGCGCGCAGCAGGATCTCCGGGCCCTTGAGCGGCTGGGGGCGGCCGGCGAAGAGGACGCGGAAGCGGCCGTCCGCGGGGCGGCGCGGGCCGGGGCGGAACACCGAGGCGTCGACGCCGGGCGGGACCACCCGGGTGCGCTCGGGACGGGCCCCGTAGAGGCGGACCATCTGCTCGGCCTCGGCCTCGGTGTTCACGATCAGGGCGGCCGAGGCCGCGATGACCTCGCGCTCGCCTCGGACGCGGGCCTCGGGCTCCGGCCGCTCCCGGGGACCGGCTCCCAGGTTCTTGACCAGGGCGCTGGTGTGCAGCACGGAGACGAGCGGGACCCGGCCTCCCCGCGCGGCGAGGTAGGCCTCGGCCGCGCGGCCGGAGAGCCAGTAGTGGGCGTGGACGACGTCGGGAGGGGGCAGCCGCCGGGCGTGGCCCGCGCACGCGCGGCCGAAGGCCTCCGTGAGGTCCGCCATGGCCTCCTTGCCGGCCCCCTCGGCCTCGGGCAGGTACAGCTCGTGCACGCGGTAGCCGGGGGAGACCTCGACCGTGCGGTGCGCGGCCCGCGCTGCATCGGAGCCCTCGGGGGCGGAGGTCAGGAGGGTGAAGGCCTCGACGCCGACGCCGGCGCGGGCCAGGGCGCGGGAGAGCTGGCCGATGTAGACGTTCATGCCTCCGGCGTCGCCGTGGCCCGGCTGGGCGAGGGGAGAGGTGTGCATGCTGATCACGTGGACGACCCGGCCGCGTCCTGACTCCGAGGAACTCACCCCACGAGTCTACGCGAGCCGCCGCCGGCGCCCGCCGCTGATGAGAGAATGGGCCCATGACCACCCCCGAACATCCCCAGGCCGTCCGCGTCCCGGCGTCCCCGGGCCCGGCGTCTCCCGGCCCGGCGCCCCTCGGCCCGCCGTGCGAGCGCGCCGCGGTCATCGACCTGGACGCCCTGGCCCACAACGTCCGGCGCCTGCGCGCGCTCGTGGCGCCGTCCCTGCTGATCGCCGTGGTCAAGGCGGACGCCTACGGGCACGGGGCCGAGGCGGTGGCCCGCACCGCGCTGGCCGCGGGCGCCGACATGCTCGGGGTCGCGCACGTGCGCGAGGCGCTGCGGCTGCGCGAGCGGGGCGTCGGCGGGAGGCTGCTGGCCTGGCTGCACACCGCCTCGACCGACTTCCCGGCGGCGCTGGCGCACGACGTCGAGCTCGGCGTCTCCGGCTGGGAGCTGGAGCCGATCGCCGAGGCGGCGGAGCGGTCCGGCCGCACCGCCCGCCTGCACCTGAAGATCGACACGGGCCTGGGCCGCAACGGCGCGACCGCCCGGCAGTGGCCGGACCTGGTGGCCCGCGCCCGGGCGCTCGAGGAGCGGGGCTGGTCCGGGTCACCGGCGTCTTCACCCACCTCGCCGTGGCCGACGAGCCCGAGCGCCCCGAGACGCGCGAGCAGCTGGCCCGGTTCGACGACGCCGTCGCCCGCGCCCGCGCCGCCGGCCTCCGCCCGGAGCTGCTCCACGTCGCGAACTCCCCGGCCACGCTGGCCCCGCTGCTGACCCGGGACGCCGGGGACCGGGACCCCGGCGGCCGAGGCGCCCACGCGGCCCCCGCCGGAGCTCCCGGTGACGGCGCCCGGGTCCTCACCGCCGGAGCCCCCGGTGACGGCGGCCGGGTCGCCCCCGCCGGGGCCGCCCCCGCGGACGGCGTCGAGCGCCCGTACTACGACGCCGTCCGGGTCGGCCTAGCCCTCTACGGCCTCTCGCCCTTCGAGGGGACGAGCGCCGCGGACCTCGGCCTGCGGCCGGTCATGACGCTGCGCACGGTGGTCGACGCCGTCAAGGAGGTCCCGGCGGGCCAGGGGGTCTCCTACGGCCTCGCCTACCGCACGGAGCGCCCCACGACCCTGGCCCTGATCCCGCTGGGGTACGCCGACGGCGTCCCGCGGGTCGGCACCGGCGGGCCCGTGCGGATCCACCCGGCGGGGGCGCCGGCGGGCACGTACCCCGTGGTCGGGCGGATCGCGATGGACCAGCTCGTCGTCGACCTCGGCCGGCCGGGCCTGAGCGACCCCGCCCTGGGCTACCTCCACGCGCCCGCGGTCCTGTTCGGCGGCGGCGAGGAGCCCTCCGCCGACGAGTGGGCCCGCGCGGCCGGAACCATCAACTACGAGATCGTCACCCGCATCTCCGCACGCGTGGACCGCGTGACGGTGGGCGGGTCGGCGCGGAAGGACGAGTCGATCGATGACTGCTGAGGCACGGGGCACCGCGGTGCTGGAGCTGCACGGGACCGAGGCCACCCAGCGCGTGGCCCACGTGCTCGCGGGGAGCCTGAGGGCCGGGGACCTCCTGATCCTGACCGGGGAGCTCGGGGCCGGGAAGACCACCTTCACCCGGGCCCTCGGCGCCGGGCTGGGGATCTCCGGGAGCGTGATCTCGCCGACGTTCGTGCTCTCCCGGGTGCATCGCAACGACCCGGAGGGCGCCCGCCCCGGCGGCCCCTCCCTGGTGCACGTGGACGCCTACCGCCTCGGGAGCGCCGAGGAGGTCGACGACCTGGACCTCGAGTACTCGATGGACGGCGCCGTGACCGTGGTCGAGTGGGGCAGGGGCCTCGTGGAGCACCTCGCCGAGTCCCGGGTCGAGGTGGAGTTGGAGCGCGCCGTGGGCACCGGCGCCCCGACGGTCGAGGGCTCGGAGGAGGACTCCGACCCGCGGATCCTGCGCATGAGCTTCCACGGCCCCCGGTGGCGCGAGGAGCTGACCGGCCCGCTCACGCTGAAGCTGCTCGAGGCGGCGCGGCATTAGACTGATCGGGTGCTGATACTCGGTTGTGATACTTCGTCCATCGCCAGCGGCGCCCTGATCCGCGTGGAGGACGCCGCCGCCTCGGGCCGGCCCTACGCGGGCCCGGTCGAGGTGCTCGGCGCCTTCCGGACCGAGGACACCCGGTCCCACGCGGAGGTCATGGCCCCGGGCGTGGAGGAACTGCTCCGCGCCGCGGGCGTCGAGGGCCCCGAGCTGGGGATGGTCCTGACCGGCGTGGGCCCGGGCCCCTTCACCGGCCTGCGCGCCGGGATCGTGACCGCCCGGACCCTGGCCTGGGCCTGGGGGACGCAGGTGCGCGGCGTCGTGAGCCTCGACGCCGTGGCGGAGGCCGCCCACGACGCCGCCCGCGCGGCCGGGCACCGCATCCTGCGGGTGGTCACGGACGCCCGGCGCCGCGAGGTCTACGCGGCCGACTACGAGATCCTCGAGGAGGGCTACCGCCGCGCGGCCGGCCCGGCGGTGGGACCGGCGGCGGAGATCGGCGCAGCCCTCTACCCGGCGGCCGCGGACGGCGAGCCGGCCGAGGACGCCGAGCCGGCACCGGCCGCGCCCTCGGCCGAGCCCCCGGTCGCCGGCCGCGGAGCCTTGCTGTACCCCGAGTCGCTGACCGCGCTGCCCGGGCACGACGCCGTGCAGCCCACCGCCGAGGACCTGGTCCGGGCCGCGCTGCGCGCCGGCCTCGACGCCGCCTCGACCGGCACCTCCCCGCTGTACCTGCGCGGCTCCGACGCCCGCGTCCCCGCCCCGCGGAAGCGGGCCCTCCGATGAGCCCGGAGACGCCGGCGCCCGCGCCCCCGCCCGCGGGCTACTCCGCCCGCCCGCTGGAGCTCGCCGACGTCGAGGCCGTGCACCGCCTCGAGGTGCGCCTGTTCCCCGCCGACGCCTGGCCGCTGGAGATGCTCCTCGCCGAGGTCGGGCACCCCACCCGGCGGTACACGGTGGTCCAGGACGGGGCCGGCGTCGTCGTGGCCTACGCGGGCATGATGGCCGTGGGGGACACCGGCGACGTGCAGACCATCGCCGTGGTCCCCGAGCACGAGGGCCGCGGCGTGGGCCGCTGGCTCATGGAGCGCATGCACCGGCAGGCCCGCGAGGCCGGCGCGGCGACCATGATGCTCGAGGTCCGCGCGGACAACCCGCGCGCGGAGGGCCTCTACTCCTCCCTCGGCTACGAGCGGATCCACGTGCGCCGCCGCTACTACCCCGACGGCGCCGACGCCGTGATCATGCGCAAGACCCTGACCCCGGAAGGCGATCCCCGACCGTGAACCAGCCCGAGACCACCGCACCGCGCCCGGCCGACGCCGCGTCCGCCCCCGTCGAGGCCGTACCGGCTCCGGACGCCGCCCCGGCTCCGGACGCCGTTCCGGCTCCCGACGCCGCGCCGGCGGCCACCGCAGCCCCGACCGAAGCTGCCCAGGCCGACGCCGCCCCGGCCGCGTCCCGCCGCGGCCCCATCGTGCTCGGCATCGAGTCCTCCTGCGACGAGACGGGCATCGGCATCGTCGCCGGGAGCACGCTGCTGACCAACACCGTCTCCTCCTCGATGGAGGAGCACGAGCGCTTCGGCGGCGTCATCCCCGAGATCGCCTCCCGCGCCCACCTCGAGGCCATGATCCCCGCGCTCGACGCCGCCCTGGCCGACGCCGGGCTGACCCTGGACGACGTCGACGCCCTGGCCGTGACCAGCGGCCCGGGCCTCGCGGGCGCCCTGATGGTCGGGGTCAGCGCGGCCAAGGCGCTCGCGGTGGCCACCGGCAAGCCGCTCTACGCCGTGAACCACCTGGTCGCCCACGTGGGGGTGGGCCTGCTGGCCGGCGGCGGGCTGCCCGAGGCCGAGTCCGGCGGCGCGCTGCCGGAGGGCCTCGGCGCGCTGCTGGTCTCCGGGGGGCACACCGAGATCCTCAAGGTCGCGGACATCGCCGGCTCGGTCCGGCTGCTCGGCGCGACCCTCGACGACGCCGCGGGCGAGGCCTACGACAAGGTGGCCCGCCTGCTGGGCCTCGGCTACCCGGGCGGGCCCGCGATCGACCGCGCCGCCGCCGAGGGCGACCCCGAGGCCTTCCGCTTCCCGCGCGGCCTGACCGCCGGCAAGTACATGGGCAGCGCCGAGGCGCCCGGCAGCCACCGGTACGACTTCTCGTTCTCGGGGCTGAAGACCGCGGTCGCGCGCGTCGTCGAGGGCTGCGAGGCCCGCGGGGAGGAGGTCCCGGCGGCCGACGTCGCGGCGTCCTTCCAGGAGGCGGTCGCGGACGTCATCACCGCCAAGGCGATGCTGGCCTGCACCGAGAACGGCATCGACACGCTGCTGCTGGGCGGGGGCGTCGCGGCGAACTCGCGGCTGCGGGCGCTCACCGCCGAGCGCTGCGAGCGGCACGGGATCCGCCTGGTGGTCCCGCGGCTCTCGCTCTGCACGGACAACGGGGCGATGGTCGCGGCGCTGGGGGCCCGGCTCGTGGCGGCCAGGGTCCCGCCGACCGGGCTCGGCTTCACCGCGGACCCGTCGCTGCCGGTGACCACGGTCAGCGTCCCCGCCTGAGCGGACGGCCGCTGGGGCGGACCGCCCCGGCGTCGTGCCCCTAGTCCCGGAAGCCGTGGCGGGTCAGGTCGGTGATGTCCTGCACCACGGCACGGAGGTCGCCCCCGGCGTCCTTCGCGACCCGGCGCTGCCGCAGGTACCCCGGGCCGCGCTCGATGATCCGCTCGATCCCGGTCAGCTCCTCCGAGCAGCCGAGCTGGCGGGCGATGGGCTCCAGCCGGTTCAGCAGGTCGATCGTGTCGTCGGTGACCAGGCGCTCGTTGTTCTGGGCGTCCTGGATGATGATCGCCTCGATGCCGTAGCGGGCCGCGCGCCACTTGTTCTCCTCGGCGTGCCAGCGGGGCATCACGGGGATGCGCTCCCCGGCGTCGACCCGCCGCGAGGTCTCCTCCACCAGGCACTGGGTGAGCGCGGTCAGGGCCCCGATCTCCTCCAGCGTCGAGACGCCGTCGCACACCCGCATCTCCACGGTGCCGTACTGGGCCACCGGGCGGACGTCCCAGCGGTTCTCCGAGGGCTCGTCGATGACGCCGGTCTGCAGCAGGTCCCGGGTGTAGTCCTCGAACTCGTGCCACTCCTCGAAGCCGAAGGGCAGCCCGGCCGTGGGGATCTGCTGGAAGATCATGGCGCGCTGGGATGCGTAGCCGGTGTCGTGCCCGCCCCAGTAGGGGGAGTTGGCGGAGAGCGCCAGCAGGTGCGGGTAGTAGTTGACCAGCTGGTTGACCGCGGGCAGGGCCTTGTCCCGGGAGTCGAGGCCCACGTGGACGTGGATGCCGTACATGAGCATCTGGTGGCCCCAGTACTGCGTGCGGTCCAGGACCTTCTGGTAGCGCTCCTTGGCGGAGATCTGCTCGGTCCGCCACTCGGCCAGGGGGTGGGTGCCCGCGGAGAACAGGTCGATGCCCAGCGGGTCCGTGAGGGCGTGCAGCTTCTCGGTGAGGTCCTGCAGCTGGTCGGTGGCCTCGGCGACGCTGCTCGCGACGCCGGTGACCATCTCCACGGTGTTCGCGAGGAACTCGCGCGCGATGTGCGGTGCCTGGCCGTCGGGGTGGGCCAGGCTCGGCTCCGTCGCCTCGATGGCGTCGAAGACCTCCTCGGCCGCGGGCCGGGTGGCACCGGTCTTCCGGTCCACCAGCGCGACCTCCCACTCCACGCCGAGCGTGGACGGGGCGGAGCGAGAGAACTCGATCATGGGGCGGGCCTCCAATTAGGGTCGATCCATCCTAACCGCGCGAGGGGCCCCGGCCCCACCCGGTCCGGCCGGCGGACACGCGGCGCCCGTCCCGGGGAGGGGCCCGGTCTCAGTCGGCGGGCCCGAGCGGTTCGACGGCGAAGGCCCCCCGCCGCTCGCCCTCGGCCGCGTCCCAGCGGGTCAGCACCAGCGGGCCCCGCCGCCCCCGGCCCCCGCCGCGCTTCGCACCGGCCAGCAGCTGCCTCCGCAGGGCCTCGGGCACGACGTCGACCCCGCGCTTCTTGATCGTCAGGTCCGTCACGCCGTGCTCGCGCACCCAGCGCTTGAGCGGCTTCGCGTGCAGCGGCAGGGCCTCGAGCACCCGCCACCCGGTGGCCCAGTCGAGCCGGTGCTCCTCGTCCGAGAAGACGTAGGCGATGCGCGGGTCCACCAGGCGGCCGCCGGTCGCCCCGGCCAGCCGGTCCACCAGCTCGGCCCGGATGACGGCGCCGTCGGGCTCGTAGAGGAACGCGCCGGGCTCGCCGACCGGCGCCTCGGGGCCGCGCCCGAAGTCGTCCCCGGAGGCCAGGCTCGCGAGGACCTCGGGCTCCAGGGGGTCGGGGCCCAGCACCGTGGCGCGCCGGCGGACGCCGGGGGAGCGCAGCGCGTTGAACCACAGGACCAGCTCCACGACCTCGCCGCGGTGGCTGACCCACTCGGCCTCGGCCCCGGCTGGGATCGCCGCGCGGTCCATACCGGGGCCCATCTTCACGCCCAGGGGCAGGCCGGTGCGCGCGAGCGCCTCGATGAGGGAGAACGGCGGAGAGAAGGCCTCCGGGTCGAAGATCCGCCGGGCCTGCCCGCCGGGGGAGCGGCGGGACCCGGGCTCCTCGCGGCGGGCGGGGTCGAGCCAGAGGGCCTCGACCGGGCGGCCCGCGGCGTCGGCCAGGGCGCCCAGGTCCAGCTCGGCGACGTCGGCGCGCCGCACCTCGGCCGCGGGGTGCGGGGCGAGGTTGTGGGCGGCGAAGGCGGCGGTGCGCGGGTCCCGCTCGACCGCGAGCACCCGCAGGCCCTCGCGGGCGAAGGCCGCCGAGTCCCCGCCGAGCCCGCAGCCCAGGTCGGCGACCGAGCCGATCCCGGCCTCGCGGAACCGCCGCGCGTGCAGCCGGGCCACGGCGCGGCGGGTGGCCTGCTCCAGGCCGTCGCGGGTCAGCAGCATCCGGGCGGCCTCGGCCGCGCCGAACTTGGCCGCGGCCTCGCCCCGCAGCCTGGCCTGGGTCAGCAGGTCCGCGGTCCGCTCGGGGCCCAGGCCCCGGTCCCGCAGGCGGGCGGACAGGGCCAGGACGTCGCCCTCCCGGTACTCGATCCCGTCCAGGAGGGCCAGTTCGTCGGCGGTGTACTCGGCAGGCATGGGTTCACCCTAGCGCGTCGCGCGCGCCGGGCGGCGGCCGGGCGGACGACGCGGGCTGGCACTCGCCTTGACCCTCTGCTAATCCCCGGAATAGAGTCGTGTTAGCACTCTGGCACTCAGGGTGCTAACTGGGCCCGGCGCTCAATCGGCACCGCGACGACGGTTGGCACGCCCCCGCGGCTCACGCCTTGATACTGATCCATCTACGGAAGAAGGTCACCCATGTCCGTCTCCATCAAGCCCCTCGAAGACCGCATCGTCGTTCAGCCCGTCGAGGCCGAGCAGACCACCGCCTCCGGCCTGGTCATCCCCGAGACCGCCAAGGAGAAGCCCCAGGAGGGCAAGGTCGTCGCCGTCGGCCCCGGCCGCGTGGACGAGAAGGGCAACCGCATCCCCGTCGACGTCGCCGAGGGCGACATCGTCATCTACTCCAAGTACGGCGGGACCGAGGTCAAGTACTCGGGCCAGGACTTCCTGGTGCTCTCCGCCCGCGACGTGCTGGCCGTCGTCGAGAAGTAGTCTCCGCGTCCCCAGCACCCCCGAATCCCTAAGGAGTCATTGACACCGATGGCAAAGCAGTTGGAATTCGACGACGCCGCCCGCAAGGCCCTCCAGGCCGGCGTGGACAAGCTCGCCGACACCGTCAAGGTGACCCTCGGGCCGCGCGGCCGCAACGTCGTCCTGGACAAGCAGTGGGGCGCCCCGCTGATCACCAACGACGGCGTCACGATCGCCCGCGAGGTCGAGCTCGACGACCCGTACGAGAACCTCGGCGCGCAGCTGGCCAAGGAGGTCGCCACCAAGACCAACGACGTCGCCGGCGACGGCACCACCACCGCGACCGTGCTCGCCCAGGCGCTCGTCGCCGAGGGCCTGCGCAACGTGGCCGCCGGCGCCGCCCCGGGCGAGATCCGCGCGGGCATCGAGGCGGCCGTCAAGGCCGTCTCCGCCCGCCTGCTGGAGAACGCCCGCGAGGTCGAGGGCCAGGACGTCGCCCACGTGGCGGCCATCTCGGCCCAGTCCGAGCAGATCGGCGAGCTCCTCGCCGAGGCCTTCGAGAAGGTCGGCAAGGACGGCGTGATCACGATCGAGGACGGCTCCTCGACCGAGATCGAGCTCTCCGTGACCGAGGGCATGCAGTTCGACAAGGGCTACCTCTCCCCGTCGTTCGTGACCGACCCCGAGCGCCAGGAAGCGGTGCTCGAGGACTCGGCGATCCTGCTCTACCAGGGCAAGATCTCCTCGGTCGCCGAGCTGATGCCGGTCCTGGAGAAGGTCGTGCAGGCCAAGAAGCCGCTCACGATCATCGCCGAGGACGTCGACGGCGAGGCGCTGTCCACCCTGGTGGTCAACAAGATGCGCGGGAACCTGAACGTGGTGGCCCTCAAGGCCCCCGGGTTCGGCGACCGCCGCAAGGCCATCATGCAGGACCTCGCGATCCTCACCGGCGGCGAGCTGATCACCAGCGAGCTGGGCATCGCGCTCGACGCCGTGACCCTCGAGCAGCTGGGCTCGGCCCGCCGCGTGACCGTCACGAAGGACAACACGACCATCGTGGACGGCGCCGGCTCCGAGGAGGCGCTCGCCGAGCGCGTGGCCCAGCTGCGCGCCGAGGTCGAGCGCGTCGACTCGGACTGGGATCGCGAGAAGCTCAAGGAGCGCCTCGCGAAGCTCGCGGGCGGCGTCTCGGTCATCAAGGTCGGGGCAGCCACCGAGGTCGAGGCCAAGGAGCGCAAGCACCGCATCGAGGACGCCGTGTCCTCGACTCGCGCGGCCCTCGAGGAGGGCATCGTCGCCGGCGGCGGCTCGGCCCTGGTCCACGCCGCCAAGGCGCTGGACGAGGACCTCGGCCTGGCCACGGACGGCGAGCGGACTGCGGTGGACATCGTGCGCCGCTCGCTGGTCCAGCCGCTGCGCTGGATCGCCGAGAACGCCGGCGCCGACGGCTACGTCGTCGCCGCCCGCGTGGCGGACCTGCAGCCCGGCGAGGGCTACAACGCCGCGACCGGCGAGTTCGGCGACCTGCTGGCCGCCGGCGTCATCGACCCGGTCAAGGTGACCCGCTCGGCGCTGGAGAACGCGGCGTCGATCGCCGCGCTGGTGCTGACCACCGAGACCCTCGTGGTCGACAAGCCGGAGGACGAGGACGAGGGCTGACCCTCTCCCCGAGGCGCCGGCCCAGTGGCCGGCTCGGCTCCGCAGGAAGGGCCCCGCGACTGCTGTCGCGGGGCCCTTCCGCGTCCCCGGGGCGCAGGCCCGGCCGGCCCCGCGGCGGACATGGTCCCCGGTCAGCCCGGCGTGGGCGGGTGCTCCGGTGACCCACGTCGCTTTTCCCGGAACCCCCCGACCCGGTAGTATCGAGGACGGTCGGCGAGCCCCGTCGTCGGGAGCGTCCCTCCGGCCCCCTGCCCCGGCGCCGCCGCCAGCGCAGGTGAAACCGCCCGTCAGCCCGAAGCCGGTCGCCCGCGCGCCCGACCGCCGCGCACCGGACCCCGCGTCCCGCCCGGCGCCCCGCTTCCGGCCGAGCAGAAGGGAACTCCCGGCCGCCCGCACGCCCGCGAGGCCCGGATCCCGGAGCCGTCACCGCCGCGCTCCGCGACCGGCGCGGCCACCACCACGCATGCGATCCTCCACCACGCACCCGGCCCCCTCCGCGCCGGCGGCTCCCGAGCAGCACGACGGGCAGCGCCGCTACCGCCCGGAGGTCGACGGCCTGCGCACCGTGGCGATCCTGCTCGTGGTGGTCTTCCACATCTGGCTCGGCCGGGTCTCCGGCGGCGTCGACGTGTTCCTGCTCATCTCGGCCTTCCTCCTCACGGGCAGCTTCGCCCGCAAGCTCGAGGCCGGCAAGCCGCTGGGGATCCGCCAGATCAGCGGGTACTGGACCCACGTGTTCAAGCGGATCCTGCCGCTCGCGGTGCTGACCGTGCTCGGCGTCCTGCTGGCGACCCGGCTCTGGTACCCCGCGGGCCGGTGGCACGAGATCATGGGGGAGTCCCTCGCGGTCGTCACGTACGCCTCCAACTGGTTCTCCGCGGCGCACCACGTCGACTACTACGCCACCGACGCCTCCCTCGCCTCGCCGCTGCGGCACTTCTGGTCGCTGTCCATGCAGGGCCAGGTCTTCCTCCTCTGGCCCGTGCTCATCGCCCTGGGCGGGCTCTGGGCCCGACGCCGCGGCTGGGGCGTCCGCCCGGCCCTCGCCCTGCTCTTCGGGATCGTCCTCGCCGGCTCGCTGGCCTTCTCGGTCTGGTTCACCGCGGCGAACCAGCAGGCCGCCTACTTCAACACCTTCGCCCGCCTGTGGGAGTTCGCCCTGGGTTCGCTCGTGGCGCTCGCGCTGCCCTCGCTCCGGCTGTCCGCGCGGCTGCGGGTGGCGCTGGGGTGGCTGGGCGTCATCGCGATCGTGCTGTGCGGCGTCGTCGTGGAGGTCGAGGGCGCGTTCCCCGGCTACGCGGCGCTCCTGCCGACCCTCGCCGCGGCGCTGGTGATCGTCGCCGGGGACACCGGGAGCCGGTACGGCGTCGACCGCCTCCTCGCCTCCCGGCCGATGGTCTACCTGGGCGGGCGGGCCTACGCCCTGTACCTCGTGCACTGGCCGATCCTGGTCTTCTACCTCGTCTTCGACGGCGGGGAGCGGGCCGGGCCGGTCGCGGGCCTGGCGATCATCGCGGTCTCGATCCTGCTCTCGATCCTCCTCACCCGGCACGTCGACGCGCCGCTGCGCGGCTGGGCCTGGCCCGCGGCCAGCCGACGGCGCGCGCTCGCGGTCTGCGGCGCCTGCGGCGTCCTCGTGCTGGGCGCGGTCGGCGCCTGGCAGGGGCGGATCGCGTACATGACCGGCGCCTACGTGACCCAGAACGCCGCGTCGCAGAACCCCGGCGCCGCATCGCAGGACCCCGGCGCCGCCGCCACGACCGAGGCGGAGACCACCGGGGTCAGCCTGCCCTACGCCCCGGCCCGCGCCACGGACCTGTTCACCGAGACCCGCCCGTGCTCGGAGGAGGGCATCGAGACCTACGGGATGGAGGAGGGCGTCTGCGCCCATCCGGTCCCCAACGCCGAGCCGACCCAGCGCGTGCTGGCCGTGGGCAACAGCCACACCGAGCAGTGGCTGACCGCGCTGACCCGGACCGCCGAGGAGCGGGGCTGGGACCTCGTCGTCGTCATCCGCCACGGCTGCCACTTCACCACGCCGGAGGACAACGCGTTCGACGCCGCGTGCGCCGACTGGGTGCCCCGCGCCGAGCGATTCGTCCTGGACTACGGCGCCGACGTCGTCTTCCTGCAGGGGACCGCCTCCACGTTCGAGAAGGACCGCGCGGAGGGGGAGTACGTCCGCCCCGGGACCGAGGAGATGGTCCGGAAGGTGACCGCCGCCGGCAGCGACGTCGTGGCGTTCCGGGACAACCCGCGCTTCGAGGTCTCGCACGAGGAGTGCCAGCGGCTCGGGGGTGATTGTGACTACACCTCCCCAATGCTGGAGGCCGCCAACCCGCTCGACGAGTGGGTCGGGCCGCGGACCCCCGGCTTCGGGACGATGGAGATGAACGACCTCGTCTGCCCGGAGGGGGTATGCTCGCCCACGGTCGGCAACGTCTACACCTTCGTGGACGACAATCACCTGACCGCCACCTTCGTCAGGTCGACGCAGGAGTTCTTCGACGCGCGGCTCGACGACGCGCTCCGGCAGGCGGAGTCCTCGCGACGCTGAACGCCCGCCCGTCCGGACCGGGGCAGGACCACGCTGCCGCCGGCCACCACACCACGTACAGGATCGATAGATGACACAGACCAACGACCGCGGCGCGCCGATCGGACAGGGGGAGGCGCCCTGGGCCGCGCGATCGACGGCGACCGCCTCCCCGGCCAAGCCCAAGCGCGCCTTCCGCCCGGAGATCCAGGGGCTGCGGGCGATGGCGGTGCTGCTGGTCGCCGCCTACCACATCTGGTTCGGCCGGGTCTCCGGCGGCGTCGACGTCTTCCTGTTCATCTCCGCCTTCCTCATGACGCTGTCCTTCACCGGCAAGCTCGAGCGCGGGACGCCCATCCGCTGGCGCGAGCTGAGCACGTACTGGGTGCACGTCTTCAAGCGGATCCTGCCGCTGGCGATCCTCACGGTCGTGGGCGTGCTGATCGCCACCCGCCTCTTCCTCGGCGCCGAGCGCTGGCTGCCGACGATGCAGGAGGCCGTCTCGGTGGTGACCTACTGGGACAACTGGTACTCGATCGCCAACGCGGTGGACTACTACGCGGCCGACACCAGCGCGGCCTCGCCCCTGCGGCACTTCTGGTCGCTGTCCATCCAGGGGCAGATCTTCCTCGTCTGGCCCCTGCTCTTCGCGCTCGGCGGGATCGTCGCCAAGGTGCTGCGGCTGCCGGTGCGGGCCACGCTCGCCCTGGTCTTCGGCTGCGTGTTCGTGGCCTCGCTGACGTACTCGGTCGTGGAGACCGCGGCCAACCAGCAGGAGGCGTACTTCAACACCTTCACGCGCCTGTGGGAGTTCGCCCTGGGCTCGCTGGTGGCCATCGTGCTGCCGTGGATCAAGCTGCCCGGCGGGTTCCGGGGGATCATGACCTGGGTCGGGGTCGTGGCGATCCTGATCTGCGGGGCGGTGCTCGACGTCGAGGGCGCGTTCCCCGGCTACATCGCGCTCTGGCCGACCCTCGCCGCGAGCCTGGTGATCGTCGCGGGCCAGACCGGGACCCGCTGGGGCGCCGACCGCATCCTGTCCTGGAAGCCCCTGGTCTCCCTCGGTGCGTACTCCTACGCCCTGTACCTGCTGCACTGGCCGCTGCTGGTCATCTACCTCGACTTCGTCGGGCGGGAGAAGGCCGACTTCTTCGCCGGCGTCGGGATCCTCGGCGTCGCGCTCGCGGGCTCGGTGCTGCTGACCCGGTGGGTGGACACGCCGCTGCGCAAGTGGAAGTGGTCCGAGGCCAAGCGGTGGCGCTCCGCGCTCGTGGTCGTCGGCTGCCTCGCGGTGGGCCTCGGCGCGGTCGGGGCCTGGCAGGGCCGGATCGTCTACGTCAACCACCAGATCCAGGCCAACGCCTGGAAGAACAACCCCGGGGCCGAGATCCTCGACCCCGGGTACACCTACGTCGGGGACCCCGACCCGGGCCTGATCCCCACCGTGCTGGACCGCGCCGACGACTGGTCGTGGCAGGACGGCGGCCTGGGCAGCTGGTGCTCGGACGAGCCGGACGTCGACCTGCACGGGCTGGTCGGCGACCAGTGCTACCACGTGGTGGACAACCCCGAGCCGGAGCGGACGGTCGTGGCCGTGGGCAACAGCCACACCGAGCAGTGGATGTCCGCGCTGCGCCAGACGGCCGAGGCGGAGAACTGGGACCTGACCTTCGTCCGGCACCCGGGCTGCTTCTTCACCACGACCGAGGACAACGCGTTCGCCGCGGAGTGCCAGGACTGGCTGGCCAACGCGGAGTCGTTCATCGACGAGCGGGACCCGGACACGCTGGTCATCCAGTCCACGCAGTCCACCTACGACGGCGTGGCCGAGATCATCCGCGACGGCACCGAGGAGCAGGTCCGGGACTGGACCGCCCGCGGGGTCAACGTCGTCGGGATCCGGGACAACCCCCGGTTCGCGGAGTCCCACTGGGACTGCGAGGAGGACGGCTCCTTCGACGACTGCGCCTTCGATCACGTCTCCGCCTATACCCCGGATCCCACGCTCGCCTGGCGGGACGAGATCCCCGGGTACGGCTCGATGGACATGAACGACCTGATCTGCCCCGACGGCGCGTGCCCGCCCGCGGTGGGCAACGTCTACACCTACATCGACGACAACCACCTCACGGCCACCTTCGTCCGCTCCACCCGGGTCTTCTTCGACCAGCGCTTCGGCGACGCCCTGGTGGACCCGCAGTGGCGGGAGGCCGACGGCGCCCGCGGCTTCGGCGAGCCCCCGGCGGACCCCGAGCCGATCGGCTACGACGAGCTCGGCCAGCCGATCTACCCCGACGACGCCGTCCCCGACCTCGGCACCGGGGACCAGCAGGCCGGGGACCAGGCGGCGGAGGAGGGGGCCGCCGGGGCCGCGTCCGGCGAGGACGGCTCCGCCCCGGGCGAGGGCGACGCCGCGTGGACGCCGGGCGAGACGCTGCCCGGCGCGCCGCGGCGCCGGACCCGGCCGCCGTCCCGTAGCCGGGGCCCGGCCGGGCCGCCGGGGTCGTGACCCGGGCCCCCCGGGTCGTGACCCGGCCGGCCAGGCCGCCTCCCGGGGCCGTGCCCCGCCCCGTGGAGAAGCACCGGGGGAAGAAATGAGCGCTCCGGCGCGTTTATGATGAACTACGACAAGCCCACCTCCCCTCGCCCCGCCGCGTCCCGGCCCCGCCGCCGTCGAGCCGCCGCGCCGCGCGCCGCGGAGTGAGGCACGCGCAACGTGAAAGGTCGCACACCCCTTGACTCAGCCCACCGCACTCTCGGACGACCCCTTCGGCCTCGTTGGCCTCACGTACGACGACGTCCTGCTGCTGCCCGGCAACACCGACGTCAACCCGTCGGACGCGGACACCTCGACCCGCCTGTCCAAGCGCATCACCCTGAGCAGCCCCATCATCTCCGCCGCGATGGACACCGTGACCGACTCCCGCATGGCCATCGCCATGGCCCGCCTCGGCGGCATGGGCGTCATCCACCGCAACCTCTCGATCGCCGACCAGGCCGAGCACGTGGACCGCGTCAAGCGCAGCGAGTCCGGCATGATCACCAACCCCGTGACCATCAGCCCCGGCGCGACCCTGCGCGAGCTGGACGACCTGTGCGGCCACTTCAAGATCTCCGGTCTGCCCGTCGTCGACGAGGACGGGGTCCTGCTGGGCATCATCACCAACCGGGACACCCGCTACCTCCCCGAGCAGGACTTCGAGACCCGCCGGGTCGAGGAGATCATGACCCGGATGCCGCTGATCACCGGCCACGAGGGCATGCACAAGGACGAGGCCTTCGCGCTGCTGGCGACCAACAAGATCGAGAAGCTGCCCCTGGTCGACGACGCCGGCCGCCTCACCGGCCTCATCACGGTCAAGGACTTCACCAAGACCGAGCAGTACCCCCACGCCAGCAAGGACGAGGAGGACCGGCTGCGCGTCGGCGCCGCGGTCGGCTTCTTCGGCGACGGTTTCGAGCGCGCCATGACCCTAGTCGAGGCGGGCGTGGACGCCCTGTTCATCGACACCGCCAACGGCCACTCCCAGGGCGTGCTGGACATGATCGCGCGCCTGAAGAACGACTCGGCCGCGGCGCACGTGGACATCATCGGCGGCCAGGCGGCCACCCGCGACGGCGCCCAGGCGATCGTCGACGCCGGCGCGGATGCCGTCAAGGTCGGCGTCGGCCCCGGGTCCATCTGCACCACCCGCATCATCGCCGGCGTCGGCGTCCCGCAGATCACCGCCATCAACGAGTCCGCCAAGGCCACCATCCCGGCCGGCGTCCCGCTGATCGCCGACGGCGGGCTGCAGCACTCCGGCGAGATCGGCAAGGCCATCGTGGCCGGCGCCGACTCCGTGATGCTCGGCTCGATGCTCGCCGGCTGCGACGAGTCGCCGGGCGACCTGATCTTCGTCAACGGCAAGCAGTTCAAGGCCTACCGCGGCATGGGCTCGCTCGGCGCGATGCAGACCCGCGGGAAGAAGGCCTCCTTCTCCAAGGACCGGTACTTCCAGGCCGACGTCAAGAGCGAGGACAAGCTCATCCCCGAGGGCATCGAGGGTCAGGTGGCCTACCGCGGCCCGCTCTCGGCCGTGCTGCACCAGCTCGAGGGCGGCCTGCGCCAGACGATGTTCTACGTCGGCTCCTCGGACATCGACGAGCTCAAGCACAAGGGCAAGTTCGTGCGGGTCACCCCGGCGGGGCTGAAGGAGTCGCACCCCCACGACATCACCATGACCGTCGAGGCCCCCAACTACCGCCGCTAGTCCGCACCCGGGCCTCCCCGGCCCGCGAAAGGAACACGTGAGTTACGACATCGAAATCGGTCGCTCCAAGCGGGCCCGCCGCACCTACTCGCTCGACGACATCGCCCTGGTCCCGGCCCGCCGCACCCGGGACCCCCGCGACGTCTCGACCGACTGGCAGATCGACGCCTTCACCTTCCCGACGCCGATCGTCGGCGCGCCGATGGACTCCGTGATGTCCCCGGCCTCGGCGATCGAGCTGGGCCGCCTGGGCGGCCTGGGCGTGCTGAACCTCGAGGGCCTGTGGACCCGCTACGAGGACCCGCAGCCCTACCTCGACGAGATCTCGCTGCTGCCCGGCGACGACATGCCGCGGGTGACCTCGCGCATGCAGGAGATCTACGCCGAGCCCATCAAGGCGGAGCTGATCACCGCGCGGCTCGCGGAGATCCGGGAGGCCGGCGTCGTCGTGGCCGGGTCCCTGACCCCGCAGCGCACCCAGGAGTTCTCCCGGGCCGTGGTCAACGCCGGGGTGGACCTGTTCGTGATCCGCGGGACCACGGTCTCGGCCGAGCACGTCTCGCAGAACCAGGAGCCGCTGGACCTCAAGGAGTTCATCTACGAGCTCGACGTGCCGGTGATCGTGGGCGGCGCGGCCGGCTACACCCCGGCCCTGCACCTCATGCGCACCGGCGCGGCAGGCGTGCTGGTCGGCTTCGGCGGGGGCGCGACGTCGACCACCCGCCGCGCGCTGGGCATCCACGCCGCGATGGCCTCGGCCATCTCCGACGTCGCCGCGGCCCGCCGCGACTACCTCGACGAGTCGGGCGGCCGCTACGTCCACGTGATCGCCGACGGCGGCCTGGGCGTCTCCGGCGACATGGTCAAGGCCATGGCCATGGGGGCCGACGCCGTGATGATCGGCGCCCCGCTGGCCCGCGCCACGGACGCGCCGGGCCGCGGCTACCACTGGGGCCCCGAGGCCCACCACCACGAGTACCCGCGCGGCGCCCGCACGCAGATGAGCCAGGTCGGGACGCTGGAGACGGTGCTCAACGGCCCGTCCAACCACGTGGACGGGACCTCCAACCTGGTGGGCGCGCTGCGCCGGGCCATGGCGACCACCGGGTACTCCACGCTCAAGGAGTTCCAGCGCTCCGAGGTCGTCATCACCCAGCGCTCCTGAGGCGGGGGCGGCCGGGGCCCCGGGCCCGCCTCGCCCCGGCGTCCGGACCGCGGATCGCCCCGGCGTCCGGACCGCAGATCGCCCCGGCGTCCGGACCGCGGATCGCCCCGGGCCGGTGCGATCCGCGGTCCCGTGCGACTCGGCCACGGGCGCGATGAGCGCTCTCCCAGGTTGGTTCGATACGCTGGAAGACGTGCTCAAACTCGCCCTGACCCCGCGCTGGCTGGCCGGACTCCTGTTCGCCCTGCTGCTGGCCACCGGCTTCATGCTGCTGAGCCAGTGGCAGCTGGGCTCGGCGTCCTCGGGGCAGATCCACGAGGACCCCGCCAAGGAGGTCGTGGAGCCCCTGGAGGACACGGTCCGCGCGCTCGAGCCGGTCTTCGCCTCCCAGGCGGACTCCATGGTCGAGACCACCGGCACCTACGTCCCGGACAGCACCGTGCTGGTGGCCAACCGGGTCAACGACGGCGTGCCCGGCTACTGGGTCGTGACCCGGTTCGTCCCGGACGTCCAGGCGCCGGTGGCTCCCGTGGAGTCCGGGATCGAGGACCCCGAGGCCGTCTACTCGGTCGGCGTCGCCCGGGGGTTCGTGACCGACCCGGGGTCCGCGGCCGCCTACGACGAGCCCGCCGGGGACGTCACCCTCGCCGGCCGGCTGATCGCCAACGAGGCACCCGTGGCCAGCGACCTCGTGGACGAGGCCACCGACGCCGCCGGCCCCGGGACCGTGCTGGGCGCCGCCGCCACCGCGCAGCTGACCAACGTGTGGGACGCGCCCCTGTACTCGGGCCTGGTCACCGCCAACGCCGAGGTCCCCGCGGGCTCCCCGCTGCCCCTCGACGCCGAGGGCCGCCTGACCGACGCCGCCGCCCTGGCCGCCCCCGCGGACGGCCTCGAGGTCATCCGGACCGACCAGGTGACCGACGACTCGCTGGACTGGCTGAACGTCTTCTACGCGATCGAGTGGGTCGTCTTCGCCGGCTTCGCCCTGTACCTCTGGTGGCGGATGCTGGCCGACGCGCACCAGCGCCGGGTCGACCCGGAGAGGTTCTACGAGTTCCTCCCCGCCCGCGAGGGCCGCTTCTTCTACGAGGAGGAGACGGGGCGGTACTTCTACTACGACGCCGACGCCGCCCAGTACTTCTACTTCGACGAGCCGGACCCGTCCGGCCCGGCCGGCCCCATCCCGCCGGCCGACACCGCCCAGGCGCGCTCCGAGCAGCCACCGACCCCAGAACGGAAGTGACCGCACCGTGTCCGAGAACACCGGCCCCCAGGGGACCCCGCGCCCCGTGGAGCGCACCGACGGCAAGAAGGTGCCGCTCCCCGCGGACGCGAGCCCGCAGAAGGCGTCCCACGTGCGCATCGCGCGCCGGAAGTTCGCCGGCACCCCGTCGCAGATCCGGGGCTCGCTGACCTTCTACAAGTACTGCGCCTGGATCTCCGGGACGTTCCTGCTGCTGCTGGTCGCGGAGATGATCTCCCGCTACGTCTTCGGCCACGACCTCATCGCCGGCGGCCGCGACGCCGCCACGGGCGCGACGGTCCCGGTCGGCTGGCTCAACCTGGAGACCGGCAACCTCGTGGGCGGGCTGAACCTCTCCACGTGGGTGCTGATCATCCACGGCTGGTTCTACGTGGTCTACCTCGTCGCCTGCTTCCGCGTCTGGTTCCTGATGCGCTGGCCCTTCCCGCAGTTCATCGTGATGGCGCTGGGCGGCGTCGTGCCCTTCCTCTCCTTCATCGTCGAGCGGCGCATCCACCGGGAGACCCTCTCGCAGCTGCGGGAGAACCCCACCTCCGCCAAGCGGTACTAGCGCAGGGGGCCTGATTCCTCCCGGCGCGGGGGAGTATCCTAGACTGGTGCAGTTCCGCCCCCGGGCGCACCTCACCCCTCTGCTCACCAACCCCGAGGAATGTCAGTGACCCACACCGTTGACCCGGTCTCCACCGAGCTGGAGGACCGACCGGTACTCGTCGTCGACTTCGGCGCGCAGTACGCCCAGCTCATCGCGCGGCGCGTGCGCGACGCCAACGTCTACTCCGAGATCGTGCCGCACAACATGCCGGTCGAGAAGATCCTGGCCAAGAACCCCGCGGCCCTGGTCCTGTCCGGCGGCCCGTCCAGCGTCTACGACGACGGCGCCCCCTCGCTCGACCCGGCCCTGGTCGAGGCCGGCGTGCCCGTGTTCGGCATCTGCTACGGCTTCCAGGCGATGGCCCAGGCCCTCGGGGGCACGGTGTCCCACACCGGCCTGCGCGAGTACGGCGCGACCGACGCGACCCTGACCGGCGGCGGCGTCTCCTTCCTGGGCGGCACCCCCGTGATGCAGAACGTGTGGATGAGCCACGGCGACTCCGTGACCGAGGCGCCCGCCGGCTTCGAGGTCCTCGCGACCACCGAGGCGACCCCGGTCGCCGCCTTCGTCCACGAGGAGCGCAAGCTGGGCGGCGTGCAGTGGCACCCCGAGGTCCGGCACTCCAACTTCGGCCAGCAGGCCCTGGAGAACTTCCTGTTCAACGTGGCCGGGCTCGAGCCGACCTGGACCACGGGCAACGTCATCGAGGAGCAGGTCGAGAGGATCCGCGAGCAGGTCGGGGACGCGCAGGTCATCTGCGCGCTGTCCGGCGGCGTCGACTCCTCGGTCGCGGCCGCGCTGGTCCACGAGGCGGTCGGCGACCAGCTGACCTGCTTCTTCATCGACCACGGGCTGCTGCGCCAGGGCGAGCGGGAGCAGGTCGAGCAGGACTACGCCGAGACCATGGGCATCCGCGTGGTGACCATCGACGAGTCGGACCGGTTCCTGGGCGCCCTCGAGGGCCTGACCGACCCCGAGCTCAAGCGCAAGGCGATCGGCCGCGAGTTCATCCGCTCCTTCGAGGACGCGCAGCGCACCCTGATCGCCGAGCTGGGCGGCTCGGGCGAGGACATCAAGTTCCTGGTCCAGGGCACGCTCTACCCCGACGTCGTCGAGTCCGGCGGCGGCGAGGGCGCGGCGAACATCAAGTCGCACCACAACGTGGGCGGGCTGCCCGAGGACCTGAAGTTCGACCTGGTCGAGCCGCTGCGCACCCTGTTCAAGGACGAAGTCCGGGCGATCGGCCGCCAGCTGGGCGTGCCGGAGAAGATCGTGGCCCGCCAGCCCTTCCCGGGCCCGGGCCTCGGCATCCGCGTGATCGGCGAGGTCACCCGCGAGAACCTCGAGGTGCTGCGCGCGGCCGACGCGATCGCCCGCGCCGAGCTGACCCGTGCCGGCCTGGACGAGGAGGTCTGGCAGATGCCGGTGGTCCTGCTCTCGCAGGTACGCTCGGTGGGCGTCCAGGGCGACGGCCGCACCTACGGCCACCCGATCGTGCTGCGCCCGGTCTCCTCCGAGGACGCGATGACCGCCGACTGGTCCCGTCTGCCCTACGACCTGCTGGCGCGGATCTCCAACCGCATCACCAACGAGGTCCAGGAGGTCAACCGGGTGGTCCTGGACGTGACCTCCAAGCCCCCGGGAACCATCGAGTGGGAGTAGGACTCCCCGGCCCGGCCCCCGCGTGAGCGGCCGGGCCGACCGACGGCCCGTCGTCGTCCCCGCTCCGGGGAGGCGGCGGGCCGTTCCGCGTCCGTGCCCGGTTTGTACCGCATCTCCGGCATACGTTCCACGCCGCCGCTTTCTGCGGATTTCCGCCCCGCCCCCACCTAATCTCGGCAGTGAACCTTCGAGGCAGCCCGGATCGCTGCGGGGGAGGGCGAGGCGGCGCGGCGACGCGCCTCGGCACGCGGGGTCGCGGCCGAGCCGCACCGCCCGACGCCCCCAACGGTCCGGCGGCGGGGCCGGGGCGCCCCTCGGTCCACAGCGCACGGGGATCGCGCGCCGCCGCGGGCCGCCCGAGGGATTCCGAATGGAAGAATCTGTCTGACGGTGGCCCCGCGGGACACCTCGCGCGGGGCGGGGGAGGAATGCATGAACCTGGAGAGCGTGGTCGCCTCGCGCCACGAGAAATGGAACGACACCGAGCGCGCCATCATGAGCTACGTCCTGGCCAACCAGGACCGGGTGGTCGAGTCGTCGGTGCAGGCGGTCGCCCACAGCACCTTCACCTCGCCCTCCTCCGTCATGCGGCTGACGAAGAAGCTCGGCTTCAGCGGCTTCTCCGAGCTGAAGTACTTCCTGCGGCACTCCCGCTCGGCGCCCACGAGCGAGGTCGCGGACCTGGTCGCGGCGCAGCGGCGCGACGTCGAGGGCACGCTGGCGCAGCTGGAGCGGGCGGACCTCGGTCCCGTGCTGCACCGGATGCAGCGGGCGCGGACCGTCTACTGCTACGGCACCGACTTCTCCTCGCGCACGGCCGCGCAGGAGCTGTCCAAGGCGCTGCTGATCAACGGCACCTCGACCGTCATGGTCCCCGGCGTCAAGGAGCTCAAGGCGAGCCTCCCCGCCATGGACCCGGAGGACCTGCTGGTCCTGATCTCCGGCGGGGACGGCATGCCCGCCCAGGCCGAGCTCGCGGAGCTGTTCCTCCTGCGCTCCCTGCAGACGCTCGCGATCACGCGCCTGGGGGACCGGGAGCGCAGCTACAACCCGGAGTGGATGCTGCACTACTGCGCGAGCCCGCTCGGGCGGGTCGGGGGCTCCGAATCCTACTACTCGTGGATCGGCCTCAACGTGGTCCTGGACTACCTGGTCAGGCGGTACGTGATGCATCTGCGGGAGAGGCGGGGGCTGGCGCGGCGCTGAGGGGACGGGCGGGGCTCGCCGCACGGGCAGGGCCCTCCGCCGCGGATGCGCGAACGCGGGGCGGGAACTCCTAGAATGGAGGGGTGCGCGCCGTCGCGGGCACACTATCACCAGAGACGAGAAGTTGAGGCACTGTGAGCGACTCGCACTCCGTAGGAACCGGCACCTCCACGGCGGGGGACCCGGCCGCCAGCGGGCCCTCCGCCCCCTCCGGCGCCCCGTGGGGCCCCGCGCGCCCGAGCGCCGATCCCGGGGCGGGCGAGGCGCCGGCCGGAGCCTCCCCGGCAGGGCAGGCCGGGGGCTCCTTCCCGGCTGGGCAGGCGGAGGGGGCCTCCCGGTCCGAGCGCGCCGAGGGGTCCTCCCCGTCCCAGCGGGCGGAGGAGTCCTCCCCGTCCGAGCGCGCCGAGGGCTCGTCTCGGTCCGAGCGGGCGGGGGATCCCCAGCCGCCCGAGGAGACCGGCGAGCTGCGCCTCGGCCGGTGGCTCCAGCAGGTCGAGGTCTACACGGGACCGGACGCGCTGCTGGACTTCAACCGCGTCGACAACGTCCACATCGACCTGACCGAGTCCAACCCCTCCGGCTACGCCCAGCTGCTCTCGGGCCGCAAGACCCGCCTGTCGACGATCCTCCGGGACCGCTCGGTGCTCAACGCCGGGATGCGCTCGGCGCAGGCGATCCGCGCCAAGACCTTCGAGCTCGACGCCGACCACGGCCTGTCCGCCGGCTTCTTCGCCGCGGGGACGGCGTCGTGGATCTCCCGCGAGCAGCGCGCGGCGGCGGCACCCGGCCAGCGCCGCGGCGTCGAGAAGCGGTTCATCGCCCCGATCCTGCTGGCACCCATCAGCATCACCCCGCACCCCGGCGGGGACGACTACGAGCTCAAGCTCACCGGCCCGGCCCGCCTCAACCCGGGAATGGTCCGCCAGCTGCGCCACGAGTACGGGATCGACCTGGTGGCCCAGGGCGTGGCCCGCAAGGCGGTCTCGGGCTCGCGGCTGACCCCCGACCCCGTGCTCGAGGCCGTGCGCACCGTCTGCTCCGGGGTGCTGGGGATGCACGTCGAGGCGACCACCGTCGTCTCGACCTTCGCGGACCTCTCCGACACCGTGGGCGAGCTGCCCCGCCGCTCCGCCGCCGGCATCCTGCGGGACCTCTCCGACCTGGAGACGGCCGAGGTGGGCGCCCCCCGCGAGCGCCCGGGGCCCACCCGCGCCGCGACCCACCCCGACTCTCTGGCCCCCGCCGAGGAGACCCTGGTCTACGACGCCGACTCGGCCGTCTCCGAGATCGTGCAGCTGGCCCGCGCCGGCGAGTCGATGACCGTGCGGGCGCCCGCCGGGACGCAGCCGCTGCGAGCCGCGCTCAACGTCGTCGCCGGGCTGGCCGAGCAGGGGAAGTCCGTCATGATCCTGGCCGAGCGCCGGGCGACCCTGACCGAGGCCAAGCGCCGGCTGGAGGAGCTGGGCCTCGGCGAGCTCGTGCTCGAGCCGGGGGAGGAGAACGACCCGGAGGACCTCTCCCGCTCGCTCATTGCCTCGATCGTGGAGCACGAGCGCTCCGAGGCGCCGCAGCTGGACGCGCTGCACCGGGACCTGGAGCAGGCCCGGACGCGGCTGGCCGAGCACGTCGAGTCCCTGCACTGGCACGAGGAGCGCTGGGGCGTCACCCCGTACCGGGCCATGCAGACCCTCGCCGAGCTCACGGCCAAGAACCCGGCGCCCTCCACCCGGGTGCGGTTCAAGCGGGCCGTCCTGGATGCGACCGTCGACCGCGCCGAGACCGTCGCCCAGCTCGAGCGCGCGGCCGAGCTGCGCGCCTTCCACGCCGCGACCCGCGAATCCGCCTGGTTCGGGGCGAGGCTGGTCAACACCGAGGAGACCGGGCGCGCCCGGGAGCTGGTGCGCGACATCCTGAAGACCGTCCGGGAGCTCGGCACGCGCCTCGAGGGCGCCCTGGACGCGGTGGGCCTGGAGCGCGCCGAGACCCTGGGCGGCTGGGACGAGCAGATCTCCCTGCTGGAGGGCATGGCCGAGACGCTCGAGCGCTTCACCCCCGAGGTCTTCGACGGCCCGGTCACCGACCTCATCGCCGCGACCGCCTCCTCGGCCTGGCGGCGGGAGCGGGGGATCGACATGTCCGCGCTGCAGCGCTCCAAGCTGCGCCGCGCGGCCAAGGAGTACATCCGGCCGCAGGTCCACCTCTCCGACGTCCACCGCTGCCTGGTCACGGTCCAGGAGCAGCGCGAGGCGCGCCAGGAGTGGGTCGTGGACGGGCGTCCCGCGGCGGTCCCCGAGGGGCTGGCCGAGCTCCGGGGCACCTACGACCGGCTCGCCGCGGAGGTCTCCGGGCTGGCGATCGTCATGGAGGACAGCCCGGCTCGCCGCGACTACTTCGCGACGCCGATCCGCGAGCTGCAGCGCTTCCTGGAGACCATGGCCGGGGACCCCTTCCTCCTGGACACCCTCCCGGAGCGGGAGCGGCTGCTGGGCATCCTGCGCGGCAAGGGGCTCGGCGAGCTGCTGGCCGACCTCGAGCGGCGGGAGGTCCCGCAGCACGGCGTCGCGGACGAGCTGGACCTCGCCTGGTGGCAGTCGGCCTTCGAGATCATGCTGACCCGCTCGGAGGTCAACCTCGTCGACGGCGCCCGCCTCGCCGACTGGGAGACCGCGTTCCGGCGGGCCGACGCCGCGCACGTCGCCTCGGGCCCCGCCCGGGTGCGCCACGGCGTCGCGCAGGGGTGGAGCCGGGCCGTGAACCTCAAGCCGCTGCAGTCCCGCGAGCTGCGCAAGCTGCTCAAGGGGGCGCCCGCCCCGCTGGGCGAGTACCTGCAGCACGCGCCGCGGGTGCTCGCCGCCCTGAAGCCGCTGTGGCTGGCCAGCCCCTTCGCGGTCGGCCGGTCCCTGCCGGCCGGGGCGCGGACCGACGCGGTGGTGGTCCTCGACGCCGACTCGACGCCGCTGGGCGCCTGCCTCGCCGCCTTCGCCCGCACCGACCAGGTGATCGCCGTCGGCGACGACGTCTCCGGCTACCCCCAGCCCTTCATCGTCTCGCCGGTCCTGGGCGGGGACCGCGACGCCAGCACGGCCCCGGTGGAGTCGGCGCTCGAGGTGCTCGGGCGGGTCTACCCCTCCCGGACGCTGCGCAGGGTCGGCGACTGCCGGGACCGGTCCGTCCTGGAGTACCTGAACGAGACCTTCTACGACGGCGAGCTGCGCTCGATGCCCTACGGCGAGGAGGCCGTCGGCCCGGTGCGCTCGCTGCGGGTGGACTACCTGCACGCCGAGCAGCCGGACGACCACCTGGGCGCGCCCGTGGTGGAGTCGCCCGCGGCGGAGGTGCGCGCCGTCGTCGGCATGATCTTCGACCACGCGGCCCGCAACCCGCGGCAGTCGCTGGCCGTGCTGACCTCCGGGCCGCGCCACGCCGCGCGGATCGCGGAGGGGGTCCGGTACGGCATCGGGCGCCACCCGGAGCTCGCCGAGTTCTTCGAGGCCCGCGCGGAGCCCTTCCGCGTGCTCGACCTCGCCCGGGCCCGCGGGATCCGCCGCGACCGGGTGATCCTCTCCCTCGGCGTCTCGCCGGAGGCGGGCGGGCGCGCCGCGCACTTCGGGCAGCTCGCCGAGGCCAGGGGGCGCCAGCGCTTCGTCATGGCGGTCACGGCCGCCCGCTTCCACACGCGCATCGTCTCCTCCCTCACGCTCGAGCAGCTGCGGGGGGCCGACCTGCGGGAGGGCATGGGCGACCTCGTGGCCCTGCTGGAGCGCCACGACGCGGCGCGGGAGTCCGAGGCGACCGCGGGGGCGCCCGAGCCGGGGCAGGGCGCCGGGGCCGAGGGCGGGCTGCCGGGCGCCCGCCCGGCCAGCCGCTTCCTCTCCGTCTACGACCCGGACGAGCGCGAGCAGCAGGCCGACTGGCTCCTGGCGGACCTCGCCCGGCGCCTGCGCATCCGCGGCGCCCAGGTGGGCCTGAGCACCGGCCTGGAGGTCGACGCCGTGGCCACCGCCGCGGGCGAGTCGCTCTCCTCCGGCGCCGTCCCCAGCCCTCGGGCGCGGACCTCGGGCCACGGCACGCGGGGCCTCCGGGGGAGCGCGGAGACCCTGCGCTTCCCCGTGGCGGTGACCTCCGACGGCACCGAGGAGTACGCGCGCATGACGGTGCGCGAGCGCTCCCGCCTGCTGCCCGAGATGCTCATGGGCACCGGGTGGAACCACGCCCCGGTCTGGACGGTGGACGTCTTCTCGGACCCCCAGAGCGTGGCCGACGGCATCCTGCGCACCTTGGGCCTCGAGCAGGCGGGCGGGAAGCCCGACGTTCCGGCCGGCACGGCTCGCACGGCGGCCCCGCCAGTACAGGCGCGCACGGCGGCTCGGACGCCCCGTCGGTTCGGGCGACCACGGTCGCCTCGACGGGCGGCCCCGGTGACGGAGGCCGCCCCGCGCCGGTACCGCCACCGGGGCGCGCGCCGGGCGACCGGCGGGACCTGGACCCCGCCCCGGGCGAGGAGAGGAGCCTGCCTCGGCGGGGCCCCGCGAGGAGCCGGCGCACGATGACGCCGGGACGGCCCCCGCCGCGCCGAGCCGGGACGCCGGCGCGCCGGATCACGAGGCGGGCGCGCCCCTCGACGAGCGCGGCCGCTGGCTGCTGGAGGAGCGCCCGCCGCACTGGGGTTAGCGTCACCGGTGCTAGCGTCACCGGTGCAGCGCGAAGCTCACGCTCGGCTCGGCCGCGGCGAGCCGGCGGGCGTCCTCGGGGGCCACGCCGACCAGCACGGGAGATTCCCCGCCGCCCCTCACCGGACCGCCCCACCCCGGACCGCCCCCTCCGGAGCCGCTTGAGCCGCCGCCGTCGGCCGGGACCTCCGCCCGCCGCAGGACGATCGCCTCGGCCTCCACGGGTTCCCCCGCGGCCGTGGAGGTCAGCAGCGTCGCCCGATCCCCGGGCCGCACCAGCTCCGACGACGCCGGATCACGGGCGCGCACGCTGACGGCCACCAGGTCCTCGGGCAGCTCGCGCGCCACGCTTCCGCCGGAGGACGCCGACCGGGTCAGGGGCTCGCCCGCGCGGACGGACAGGGCCAGCTGGGAGTCGAGCAGGTCGGCGCGGAGGTCCTCGGCCTCCTCCGGGCGAGGCAGGCCCTCGCCGGCGACCTCGAGCACGGCGAGGTCCCCGGGAGCCAGGACGTGGCCCGCGGGCAGGTCGCGCTCGGCGACGACGAGCCGCGAGGGGAGGGCGGGCGAGGGTCGGGGCCAGAGCACCGAGCCGACCGCCGCGAGGACCAGCAGGACCGTCCCGGCCGTGCGGGCCCGCCGACTCACCAGCGAGCGCCAGCGCACCCGCAATGGCACCGAACGGCGCGCGCGACGGGAGGGGCGGGCCTGCGAAGGGGATGGGGCGTGCGGATCGGGCCGGGCGCGAAGAGCGGGCCGGGCGCGCTGGGAGAATCGAACGCGTGAAGAAGCCGGGGCGCGCGGCGGAGCCGGCCTTGACCGGCGATCCGGGGACGGCTCGGGGGCGACGGACTGCGGTGGCGAGGATCGTGGGGTCATGCCGCCCAGCCTGTCACCGCGGCGGGCCGAGCGGCCACTCGATCAGCGCGTGAGCGAGCACGCCGGTGGACGACCGCGCCGACGGAACCCTTCGGGTCAGCCTTGGGGACGCTCGGTCAGCGGGCCCTCCGAGGCCAGCCGTGAAGACGCTCGGTCAGCGGGCCCGTCCGGACCGCCCGCGGGGACGCCGGATCAGGAGTCGGATCCGCTCCCGGACCCGGTCGAGGAGCCGGACGACGCCCCCGCGGACGACGACGCCTTCGCATCGGTGCTGTAGAAGCCGCTGCCCTTGAAGCTGACCCCCACGGTGTTGAACTTCTTGCGCAGCTCGTCCCGGTGGCACTCGGGGCACTCGGTCAGGGCGGCGTCGGCGAACGACTGGCGGATGTCGAAGCGGTGCTGGCAGCTCTTGCACTGGTAGGCGTAGACGGGCACGCGGGTCCTCCCTCATGAAGTCAGGTTCGGCGCACCATCATACTCCTGCCGGCCGGTGGCTCCCGACGAGCGGGAAGCGCACCGGCCCCCGCTCCGTGCAGGCCTCGAGCAGCCGGGCGTCGTGGGGCTGGGCGGGCACGGTCCCCGGGGGCAGCAGCTCCTCGGCGTAGAGGATCCCGACCGCGTCCCGGATGCCCGCGGCCGCCAGCGCCGTGTCGTAGTACCCGCCGCCGTATCCCATGCGCACCCCCGCGCCGTCCACGGCCAGCGCGGGGACCAGCCGGACGGCCGCGCGCAGGAACTCCTCCTCGCCCAGGCGCTCGCCCTCCGGCTCGTCGATGCCGAACCCGGCGGCCCGGACCGGCACCCCGGGGCGCCACTCGACCCACGCCAGGCGCCGCGCGGGAAGGCTGACCGGCACGACGACGCGGCGCCCGGCCGCGTGGAAGGCCGCCATCGCGGAGAGCAGCGGCGGCTCGGTGGGGGTGGGCATGAATGCCGCCACCGTCCCGCCCTCCGGGCAGCGCGCCAGCACGAGGGCGCCCAGGTGCTCGGCGAAGGCGCGGGCGTCGCGCGAGCGCTCGGCCCCGGCGTCGTCGTCCAGGGCCCGCTGGCCCCGCCGGTCCAGCAGGGCGGCGCGCAGTCGGGCCTTCTCCTCGGGGGCCCCCGGCCCGGGTGCGATGCTCATACAGCCGACCGTAACGCACCCGGGCCCGACATCCGTATAGTCCGCGCGCGCCATACTCACGGGTAGTCGGGGAATAAGCCGGCTCCTCCGCTATGGTGTGGATATGACCGCAAATACATCTGCACAGCCCGTCACCAAAGCGGTGATTCCCGCCGCGGGCATGGGAACGCGATTCCTCCCGGCGACGAAGGCGAGCCCCAAGGAAATGCTGCCGGTCGTCGATCGGCCCGCCATCCAGTACGTGGTCCAGGAGGCGGTCTCCGCCGGTCTGGACGACATCCTCATGATCACCGGCCGCTCGAAGCGCGCGCTCGAGGACCACTTCGACCGGATCCCCGACCTCGAGGCCTCCCTCAAGGAGGCCGGCAAGGACGACCTCCTCGAGTCCGTGCAGCAGGCCACGGCGCTCGGCGAGCTCCACTACCTCCGTCAGGGCGACCCCCGGGGCCTCGGGCACGCGGTGCTGCGCGCCAAGACCCACGTCGGCGAGCACCCCTTCGCGGTCCTCCTGGGCGACGACCTGATCGACGAGAAGGAGGACCTCCTCGTCCGCATGATCGAGGCGCAGAGGAGCACCGGCGCCAACGTCGTCGCGCTCATGGAGGTCCCGCGGGATCAGATCAGCGCCTACGGCTGCGCGGCGGTGGAGGCCGTCGAGGGCGAGGACTACGTCAAGGTCACCGGCATGGTCGAGAAGCCTGCCCCGGAGGACGCCCCGTCCAACCTGGCCATCATCGGCCGCTACGTCCTGCACCCCCGCGTCTTCGACGTCCTGGAGGACACCCCTCCGGGGCGCGGCAACGAGATCCAGCTCACCGACGCGCTGGAGACCCTCGCGCAGGGCGACGGGGAGGGGGAGGGCGTCTACGGCGTCGTCTTCAAGGGCCGCCGCTTCGACACCGGGGACAAGCTCTCCTACCTGAAGGCCAACGTCATCCTGGCCGCCGAGCGCGAGGACCTCGGGCCCGGCATGCGCTCCTGGCTCAAGGAGTTCGTGGAGACGCTGCCGGCCGAATAGGCCGCGCCGGCCCCCGCGGAAGGGGGCGAACGCACGGAAGGGCATCGGAGGCCGAAGGGCCGCCGGTGCCCTTTCCCCTGTCCGGCCGCGGCGCCGCTCTCGCCCCTCCGCGCGCCCGACCCCGCGGTCGCCCGCGCGCTTCCGCAGGTCACGGCGGGGTGTCTCCCCGGGCCGCGAGACACGCGGCGACGCATCGCCGATCGGGGGTGAAGGCCGCACCCCCAGCGGATACAGTGAGGGGGTGTCTTTCTCCTGGGTTTCGATGTCGAGCATCCTGCTCCTCATCGTCTTCATCCTGCTGACCCGCCTGGTGCGCGGCATCGATCGCCGGCGCCATCCCGTGGTCGTTGCCCAGGTCTCGGCCCGGGATATCATGGAGGAGACCGACCCCGCCTTCCCCCGGGACCACGCCCCTCTGTGTCAAAGGACCGACATGATGAGCACCTCGTCTCCCGGTGAGCCCGAAGGCACGGGCGATCCCACCGCCGGCGCACCCGCCCGCGGCGACGCCCCCACCCCGCCGACCGGCGCCGCGAGGCGTCGCGACGCCGCGCCCGCGCGTCCGCCGGGCACCCGCCGGGCCCTCGGCCCCGGGGATCCGCCGGGGCCGGGCCGGCATCGCCCTCGTGGGGCTGCTGGCCCTCGTGGCCTCGGCCGTGACGGCCCTGCTGAGCCCGTTCTTCTCCATTGGCTGGCCCCTGCCCGTCTTCCTGGTGATCGTGGGCGTCGGGGCCCTGGCCTCGCTGCGCTACCTCGCGCTGAGCGACCAGGAGGCCCGCCGGGCGACGACGACGCCGCACGGGGCCACGCGCTCTCGGCCCGCGGCGAGCGCCGCCGTCACCCGCCCCTCTTCGAACGCTCGCCCCTCCTCGAGCGCTCTTCCCTCCTCCGCCGTGAAGCCGCGTGCCGCCGGCGCGGTCCCGGCCGCCGCCGAGGAACGCCCTCGGGGTCCACCGCCGCGCCCCGCTCGGCGCCCAGGCGCCCGGCCGCCGCCGCCGACCGCGCGGCGTCCGCTCCCGCCGACCGGACCGCGCCTGCCCCCGCCGGCCACACCGCTCCGCCGCCCAGCGCTCGGCGCCGCGGCGCCCCGCGGCGCCCTCGCGCCCGAGCCCCCCGCGAGGACGCCTCGCGCGCGTCCACCGGTGCGACCGCGGCCCCGGCGCGCGGCGCCGGCCTGGAGCGGCTGCGGGAGCAGGCCAAGCGCATCGCGAACCGGCCCGAGCAGGCCTTCCGCGCCGCCGGCGCCACCTGGGACCCGGTCTCGGTGCCCAAACCCACCTACGTCGACGCCCCCGAGGCCCGCCACGAGCGCCCCGAGCCCCTCGAGGTGCCCGCAGAGCCCGCCGCGCACTCCAAGAGCCTGGAGGAGGCCAGCGGCACGGCGCGGCCCCTCGACCTCGACGACGTCCTCTCCCGCCGCCGCGCCTGAGCAGCCGCCCGCCCCACCGAGCCCGCCGCCCCACGGAGGACCCATGAGCAAGAGCCACCTGGAGATCGAGACGAAGTACGAGGCGCCCGCCTCCGACGCCGCGCCGCCCGACCTCGAGGGCGTCCCCGGCCTCACCGTCGCGGAGGTCCAGGACCAGGAGCTCGACGCCACCTACTACGACACCGAGGCGCGCGACCTGCTGCGCCGCCGCGTGGCCCTGCGCCGCCGCCGCGGCGGCCACGACGAGGGCTGGCACGTGAAGTTCAGCTGGAACGGCGCCCGGCACGAGGTGCACGTGCCGCTCCTGAAGGACCGGGCCGGCATGCCCAGCGCGGTCCGCGCACTGGTGAGCGGGGTGACCCTCGGCGCGCCGCTGGAGCCGCTGGCGCATCTGGCCACGCAGCGGCGTCGGACGCTGCTGACCGACGCGCACGGGACGCACGTCGTCGAGGTGTGCGACGACCGGGTCCGCTCGCTCGACCACTCCACCGGCATCGAACGCGCGTGGCGGGAGTGGGAGGTGGAGCTCGCCGACGCGGAGCTCGGCGCCCAGGTGGGCGACCACGCGTTCTCGGTGCTCGACGACGCGCTGAGGGCGGCCGGGGCGACGCCGTCGACCTCAGTCGCCAAGATCGCCCGCGCCCTGGGCCAGGACGCGGACTTCGACGAGGCGGCCGGGATCCAGGGCGGCCGCGGCGCCGTCCCGTCCGCGGGCGCGTCCACGGGCCGGGCATCCCGCCCCCGCAGCGGCGCGGACCTGGTGACGGCGCTACTGCTCCCGCACCTGGAGGAGCTGCCGGTGCTGGATGTGGCCGTGCGGGCCGACGCCGTCGACGCCGTCCACCAGCTCCGCATCCGCCTGCGCGCCGTCCGCAGCATCCTGCGGGGCCTGCGCGGCTCGATGCCGCGCTCCCTGTGCGAGGAGATCGTGGCGGGCCTCCGCGCGGCGGGCCTCGCGCTGGGGGAGGAGCGCGACCTCGAGGTGATCCGCGAGCAGCTCGAGGAGCAGGCCGCCTGGCCGGGACTGACCCGCGCCGCGCGCCGCGAGCTCGAGGAGCTGCTGGCGGAGGAGATCCGGGCCGCCCACCGTCGCGCCGTCGCGCACCTCGACTCCGCGGGGCACCGGCGCACGGTGGAGGCCCTCGTCGCTCGCGCGGGCGCCCGGCTGCGCCGCTCGGTCGCCGACGCCTCGCCGCGCAAGCTGGGCCGCCGCATGGTGGAGGAGCTGGAGGGCAGGGTGCGACGCCGCCGCGGCAAGGCGCTCACGGCCTGGCGGAAGGCGGGGGGAGACGAGGTCTCCGCGGGGTCCGTCGCGGCGCTCGGCCTGCACTCCGGGGCCGGCGACGACGGCGCGGCGGGCCGCAAGGTCCTGCGGCGCCTGCACGAGGTGCGGAAGGCCGCGAAGAGCCTGCGGTACGCCGCCGAGGCGCTCGAGGCCACGGGCGTCATGTCCCAGAAGCGCGCGACCGCCGTGGCGGCGCTGCGTGCGGAGGCAGCCTCGACGCAGTCGGTCCTGGGTCGGCTCATGGACGCGGGCGCGGCGCAGGCCTGGCTCGAGCACGCCGCCCGGGTGCTCCAGCGGCGGGGCGCCGGCCGGCTCGCGGTCGGGATCCTCCTGGGCCGCGCGGTCGAGGCGCACGAGCGGCGCCTGGAGGCCGGGCTGCGCGCCGTGGGGGCCTAGCCAGGCTGAGGCGCCCGAGGGGCCTGGCCCCGGGCTGAGGCGCCTGCCGGGCCTGGCCCCGGGCTGAGGCGCCCGCCGGGCCTGGCTCCGGCGCTGCGCGCCGTCGGGGACCTGAGACCGAGGTGCCGCCCCGGACGACGGTGTGCTTAAAGGCGGATGGGCCCCGGATTTCCGGGGCCCATCCTTTGCATCACACACACAGGAAGAAGATCTTCACACTGGAGGCGCCGTCCCGTGGCGGTCGCGGTAGAGTCCTTCCGCATCCGTCCCGAGCTGCCTCCCGGCTATTCGGTAATAAAAACATAACCTAATGCCGTGAGGTTTGGCTACCCTTACGTGGAGATCGCATCGAAAAAACTTGCCAGAAGGTCTCACGGGGCTCGACGGCATGTTATTTGGCCTAGTCAGATCCACTTCTAGTGTTGCCAGTTGTTCACAAGGTGAGGTAAATCACCCTTTGGCCCACCGTCAGGCCCCCAGGTCGCGCAGCGCCACCCCGGCCGCGTTCCACCCGCCCATCCCGTGCGCACCGCCCCCGGGCGGCGTCGAGGACGAGCAGAGGTACAGTCCCCTGCGCCCGGCGCGGTAGGGCTGCAGGGACGGCGTCGGCCGGAAGACCTGCTGGAGGCCGCCGAGGGAGCCGCCGCCGATGTCCCCGCCCACCAGGTTGGGGTTCCAGCGCTCGAGGGCCGCGGGGGGCTCGTCGCGGGCCGTGAGGACGCGGTCGCGGAACCCGGGGGCGAAGCGCTCGATCTGCGCCTCGATCAGCGGCCGGACGTCGCGGGAGCAGCCGTGGGGCACGTGCGCGTAGGTCCACAGCACGTGCCGGCCGGGCAGCGCGCAGCGGGAGGGGTCGGCCGCCTGCTGCTGGGTGACCATCACGAAGGGCCGCTGGGGCAGCGAGCCGCGCCGCACGGCGTCCTCGGCCGCGCCCAGCTCCTCCGGCCCGCCGCCCACGTGCACCGTGCCGGCCGTGCCCACCCGGGGGTCCGCCCACGGCACGGGGCCGTCGAGCAGGAAGTCGACCTTGTGCACCGCGGGCCCGTGGCGCCACCTCCGGAGCCGCCGCGCGTACCCCTCGGGCAGGTCGGTGCCGCCCAGGGCCAGGAGGCCGGAGGGTACGACGTCGAGCACCGCGACGTCGTGCGCCGGGAGGTCCCGCAAGTCGGCGACCTCGACGCCGCAGCGGATCCTCCCCCCGGCCTCCGTCAGGACGCGCACGAGGGCGTCCACGATCGCCTGCGAGCCGCCGCGGGCCACGGGCCACCCGCTGGTCATGCCCAGCGCCCCGAAGACGGTCCCGAAGGCGGCGGTGAGCGGGTGCGAGGGGGGCATCACCGCGTGGAGGGCGGAGCCGGTGAACAGCGCGCGCGCCTCGTCCCCGCGGAAGCACGCCCGGGCCAGCGCGGAGGCGCTCCACACGGCCCGGGCGCCGAAGCGGGCCATGACCGCCGGGTCGCGGGGCCAGCGCAGGAGCGGCCCCATGACGTTGCGCGGGACGGCGGCGGGGGAGCCGAGCAGCGGCGTGTGCACCGACCTCCAGGCGCGGCCGTCCGGGCCCAGTCCGCGGGCCGTGGCCTCGGCGTCGCGCCGCAGCAGGGCGGCCGGCCGGCCGGGCAGCGGGTGGGCGAGGGGAGCTCGGGGTGCAGCCACTCCAGGCCGCGGTCCTCCAAGCCCAGGGCGGCGAACGCGGGGCTCGCGACGCCGAAGGGGTGCGCGGCGGCCCCGAGGTCGACCACGGTCCCTCGCCGAGCGCGGGCTCGGAGCGGCACGCCCCGCCCGGCCGGTCCGCCCGCTCGTAGACGGTCACGTCCAGCCCGGCGCGGGCCAGCCGGCAGGCCGCCGTCAGCCCGTTGGGGCCGGAGCCCACCACGGCGACCGCGGTCATCCCGCCCGCCCTCTCCGCGCCGCGGCGCGCCAGCCGGCGGCCATCAGCCCAGGAAATCCAGCAGCGCGCGGTTGAACTCCTCGGGGTGACTCGCGTTGATTCCGTGCGGCCCGCCCTCGATGATGTGCAGCCGGCTGCCGCGGACGGCGTCGTGGGTCCGCTGGCCGGATCCCTCGAAGGGCACGGTGCCGTCGGAGTCCCCGTGGAGGACGAGGGTCGGCACGTCGATCGCCGGGAGGTCGCCGCGGAAGTCGGTGGTCGCGAAGGCCTCGAGGCAGCCCAGGGCCGCCGCGTGCCCCGACTGCCGTGCCAGCGCGATCGCCTCCTGCCGGGTCTCCTCGTCCACCGCGAGCTCCTCGCCCGCGGTGAAGAACCCCGTGGCGAAGTCGTCGAAGAAGGCCTCGCGGTCCTCCCGCAGCCCGCGCTCCATCTCCTGGGCCTGCTCGCGGGGGAGGGGTCCGTCCGGGTTGTCCGGCGTCTGCTCCAGGTAGGGCGGCACGGCCGCGGCGAACACGACGCCGCGCAGCCGCTCGGTGCCGTGGCGCGCGACGTACCGGGCGACCTCGCCGCCGCCCATCGAGAAGCCGACCAGCGTGACGTCCCTCAGGTCCAGGCCCTCGAGCACGGCCCGGAGGTCCTCGGCGAGGGTGTCGTAGTCGTATCCGGTCTCCGGCTTGTCGCTGTGGCCGAAGCCGCGGCGGTCGTAGGTGATGGGGCGGTGGCCCGCGGCGAGGAGCGGGGAGACCTGGTGCGTCCAGGACGCCCCGGAGAGGGGCCAGCCGTGGATGAGCACGACGGGTCGGCCGTCCCCACCGTGGTCCTCGACGTGCAGGTTGTGTCCGTCGGCTGTGGCGATGTACGTCATACTCTTGCCTCCCTGGGTGTGATGCGCGGAGGCTCCCCTCCGTGCCGGACCGCCCGCCCGAGGTGCCCTCGGTTCCCGTGGGCCGTGCCCGGGGCGTCGTCGGCTCCCGTGGGCCGCGCCCGGGTCCGCCAGGCGGGCGGGGTGGTGTGTCTCACCACCCTAGTGAGCGAACGCGGGGCGCTGACAGGGCCTCACGCGGTCAGCGAAACCCCAACGGTTTTCCCTGGTCGCCCCCGGACATTTCCCAGCGGCACGGAACACAGTGGAGGTATTCGCCCGCTCTACTACGGAAAGGCTCCGCCCATGAGCAGCATGTCCAAGATCTTCAAGACCATCGCCGACGCCGCGTCGTCCCGATCCGGCCGAGGCGACAGTAACCGGTCGTCCTCCGGAGGCGGCCGGGACTGGCGCGCGATCGCCCACACGGTGGCGCAGAAGGTCCAGGAGAAGACGGCTCCCACGGACCAGGGAGGGGCGCGTCCGTCGAACGGACGGGCCGTCCCGACGGGCGACGCGCGCTTCGGCCGCGGGCCGGATCAGCGCCCGGCATCGGGCGCGGGGCGCGCCGGCAGCGCGGGCTCCGGCCGGCGGGGACACCCGAGGAGGAGATGGCCGTGGCCCGCTACGAGTACCTGACCCGCACCGCCCCGCCGGAGCAGCTGGAGCAGGTCAACCGGGACGCCTTCGGTCGCCTCTCGCCCGAGCAGCGCGACGAGGTGCGCTCGCGGTTCGACGCGGAGTTCCCCGCCTCCGAGCGGCCGGCCTCCTCCCGCCCGGAGGACCTCGCCCGCTCGGCCACGCGCGCCGAGGTGATGAAGCCGGGGCTGATCCAGCGGGTGCTGGGCGGGGGCTCGACCGGCGGCGGACGCGGCCGGGGGCTGGGGGCGGCCGCGGCCGGCGTCGGGATCGGAGCGGTGGGCGGCGGCCTGCTCGCGGCGGTGGCCAGAGGCGCGGTGCTGAGCGCGGCGGCCGGCCCGCTCCTGGAGGGCATCCAGGGCTTCGAGACCCCGAGGAGATCGCCGACGTCGGGCAGCTCGCCGAGGGCGTGGACGCCGAGGGCTGCTCGGCGGCACGGACCTGGGGCAGCTCGGGGAGCTCGGGTCCCAGTGGGGCTTCGGGGCAACCCTTCGAATAGGCCGAGGGTCCCGCGCCCCGGCCGGCCGCGGCGTCCTGGTCGGGCCCCGTGCCCCGGCCGCGGTGGCCTGGCCCGGCGCGATGCCCTGGTCGGCCGCGGTGCACCGCGTCGGCCAGGGGCGCCGGGCATGTCGCGGCACGGCTGGCCGCAGACGCCGTCCGGAGGCGCGCACGTCCGCGCGCCCGGGCGGCTCAGTCCGCCAGGGTCTGGACGAACGAGACCAGCCACCCGAGCGCGCCGACCCCCAGGAAGATCAGGGCGAGCCGGGGCATGACGTGCAGCGACGAGGCGGTGCGGTGCAGGCGCATCCACCCGGAGTCGCGGGTGCTCACGTAGGCGTGGTGCACCTCCGCTGAGCCGAGCGCGTGCGCCTCCGCGGCGGTCAAGGGGCGCTCGTGGATGCCGTCGTCGAGGATCCACCGCGCCACCGGTCCCCGCTCCGCCTCGAGGATGACGATGGTCGCGGGCTTCCAGCTCCCGTCGTAGAGGCGCAGCAGGAGCGCGGCGACGGCGAGCAGCAGCCCGATGCCGAGGCCGATCCAGGAGAGGGTCTCCGCGACCACCCCGACGACGTCCCATGCGCTGTTCATGAGTCATGATGATCGCACAGCCGGGTCCGCTCCGGTGGCGTTCATCGTCGCGTCACGATCGGGGATTTAAGCGCCGAACGCGTCAAATCGTGGTGATTTATAGCACATTTACTCTCCGCATGCGCTCGGAGAAGCGTAATGCCGCCGGGATCTCACCCGGGCCGAATACCCTGTGGCGGACCTTTCATGTGGTTTCTGATCAGCGAATCCTCTGTGAAATGACCCGAGTGTGACCCGGCGTTGGCCGGCTGGCGGGGTGCGGACGCGCCGCTGGTTGACAATTCGTGGGCCCCTTCCGCGTCCGGGTACATCATGTGCTCATGGTTGCGACGACATTGCTGGATCTGAAGAAGGCCATCTGGGCGGGGGACGGGGACGCGCTGCTCGACCTGGTGGAGCGGCGTCCCCTGGAGTCATGGCACGCCATCCGGCCCTGGCGCATGCGCCGCCTGCTGGAGACGCTGCCGCGGGAGCGGGCGGCCACCTCCGAGGTGGTGCGGTACGTGTTCGGCGTCTCGGGCGGGGGAGGTTCGCGGGGCGTGGGTCCCTTCGGCTGCTCCCGGCTCGAGGAGGATCAGCTGGACCGGGGCGTCTGGGCCCAGGCCCGCGAGCTGATCGACCAGCGCCGCAGCCACCCGCGCGCGGCCATGGAGAAGGGGCGCGCGGCGCGGGACCTGATCATGGGGCGGCCGGAGGGCATCGATCCCGCGGTCTGGAAGGCGACGTGCTCCTACGAGGCCGGCGTCACCAACATGCTGGGCGGTGACCTGTCCGCGGCGCTGGAGTGCTTCGGGGCCGTGCAGGCCGCCGAGCCGCCGCGCCGCATGGCGATGTACGGCCGCGACTCCCTGGTCAAGTCCGCGCTGATCCACGTGCTCTTCGGCGACGACGAGCTGGCCCGGCTCAAGCTGAACGCCTCGGGGTACTCGGGGCGGACCAAGAGCTGGGTCGAGGACCGGATCGACCTGGACACGCGGTTCACCCGGAGCATCCTCGACGACGCGGAGCGCCCGGGGGTCCTCGTCGAGCGCCTGCCCACCGCCCGCATCGCCTCGCTCGGCATGATGTGGCCCTTCTACGTCTACGCCCTCTGGCGGGCGTGCCGGAGCACCGGGGGAGAGGAGCTGTTCCGCGCGCGGCTGACCGAGCTGGAGCGGCAGGTGCCGGAGGCGCGGCGGGGCGACGGGTTCCCGCGCAGCGCCTTCCCGGTCGCGCTGGCGTCCTTCGCCCTCCAAGACGGCCGGGTCGAGGAGGCGGAGTCGATCCTGGAGGAGGCGGACCCTCAGTTCTTCCTGACGCGTCTGGTGCGCACCCGGGCGGCGCTGGCCGCCGGGCGCGCCGAGGAGGCGTTCCGGGACGCGGTGGCCCTGCGCGGGGACACGCGCCTGCTGCGGCGCACGGAGCTGCGGCGGTGCGCCCTGGGCACGGAGGCGGCGCTGCGGTGCGGCCGTCCGGAGGGCGCGGCCGCGCTGCTGGCGGAGGGGCTCGAGCGGTCCGGCGGGCTGAGGGAGGGTGAGATGGAGGCGTTCACCCAGCGCGTGCGCCGCTTCGCGGAGGTCTCGGTGCCCGGGTGGCCCCAGTTCGAGGACGCCGAGGCGGTCAGGCCCCGGCTGACGCGGCGGGGGGCGGAGCTGCTGCCCGCCCTGTGCAGCGATACGAACCGCCGCGACATCGCAGATGACCTGTACATATCCTTCAACACCCTGAAGACGCACCAGCGGATGCTGTACCGAAAACTCGGTGTCAGAAGCCGCGACGAGCTTCGGTTGGCGGCCGAGAGAATCGGTTTCATCTAGGCGCGATATGACCCCTGACACCTCGCGTTCGAAATGTCAACGAACGGCATTAAAATCACCCCCTCGACTTTTTTCCTAGCCTGGCATCATCGCTTCCGCCCCGTTCAACCGCGGGGTGGCGAAAGCGTGAGTTAGTCACTATGGGAGAAAAGAATGACCACTACTGAGACAATGTCCCCCGAGGACCGCGCCGCGAAGCGTCGGGACCGCCGCAAGGCGATTCTGGCCTGGGGCTCCCTCGCCGGCGTCGGCGCCCTGATCACCGCCGCGGCATTCCTGGACAACGCCTACCTGAACATCGGCAACTACGCCAGCGGCGACGGCGGGATCGGTCCGGGGACAGGGGACGGGACCAAGGCCTACAACCTCCAGGTGGGGGCCACGGACGAGAAGGGCGAGTTCATCGAGGGGTGGCAGGAGGCCGACGACCCCGCGGGTGTTCCCGTCAACCTGCCCGGCGCCGACTCGATCATGCCCGGCGGCGAGCCGCGGACCGTCACCATCCCGGTCCGCAACGACTCCGCGAAGTTCGGCTCGACGCTGGGGGTCAACCTCAACGACCGCGGCAGCCAGAGCCAGCTCTTCCGCGACACGCTGCGCTTCAAGATCAGCGATCCGGACGGCCGGGTCCACGACAACCTGTCCTTCACCCAGCTGCAGAAGGCCGTGGAGCTGACGGAGCTCGCTCCTTATGAGGAGAGCTCCATCACCTTCGACGTGTGGCTTCCCACCAGCGAGAACGACAATGCGCTGAACGGCCAGAGTGCCCGCCTCCAGATGCAGGTCTCCGGTTCCTCCATCGAGCAGAGCTGACCCCTCGCCGGCACGGCACCCGCGGGGCCCTGCCCCGCGGGTGCCGCCCCTGACCACAGGAAGAACACGCCCCCATGACACGCAAGATCAGTCACTGGCGCGCCCTCGGCATCCCCGTCCTGGCAGCGAGCGCCATCGCGGCGGGCAGCATCCCCGCGACCAATGCCGCGCCCATGGCCCCGCCCATCGACATCATCCTCGACGACGAGGAAGTCTCCGTCGACTACGACCTGGCCATCGTCGCCCCCGATGGATCGCTCGTCCAGGCGTCCACCGAGGAAAGCGCCTACGAGCTCTCCGCCGAAGGCAACGCCGTCATACCTTTCCACGGCAGCGGAGAGCCGGAGCCCACCACGGAATTCGACGTGGTGACGACATCCGACGACACCGGTCCCGTTCGACTGTCGATCGATCCGCAAGGCAACGACGTGGCCGCGAAGGCTCTGTACACAGTGAGGGTAGACGACGGTTCACCCCTTGCGGATCATCAGACTCTTGAAGGGCTCGAGGCTCACCCCATCGTCATCGACGGATGGGAGACGGCCGTCGCCCGCACCGTCCGCATCGAGCTGTCCCTACCCTCGGACTCCGTCGATCCGTCGCTCTCCGGCGGACGACCCATTGGGTTCACGACCGTCCTGCGAGGTGAAACGGCATGATTCCGCGTGCTTCCGGTGGCACCCCCTCAGTTCCTCCTGTTGCTGAGGTGCGCACGTTTCACATACCCAGTCCCGGCAGCCCGACCGACTTCTCCATCGACGTCACGAATCCCGGTACGCACTCGCTGTCGTTGAGCGTCACCATCGAATTCGACGGGTTCTCACCGCGGCCGAACCGCCCCCTCGAGCTGTCCATCATGGACGATCAGGGGCAGGTCGTCCTCGACCACGAGGTGGAGATGAAGACCACGAACTTTCCCCTGGGAACCCTCGAGGCGCCGCGGCAGGTCCGGCTGCGCGGGTCGCTGCGCCACCCGGCAGAGTCGGACCCCTCGCTCGAGTCCAACGGAACGTTCACGCTCCACGTCGTCGCGACCGGGAGGGAGGAGCCCGTCCCCCTGCCTCCCGCTTCTGGCGGAGGGGCTCTCCACGGCCTCGCGCTTGCCACCGGCGCCGGAGTCTTTCTCCTTCTGCTCTGCCTGGGTGTGATGTTCACGCTGCGGGCTACCCGGGGACGGAGGCTTCATCGATGAGGCGGGGGAGAAGGCTCATCCGGGCCATGATCTCCACCCTGGTCTCCACCGGTGCGCTCGGAATGGTGGCCGCAGCATTCGTGGGGAGCACCAGCGCGGTGCACACCGACCAGGTCGTCGCCAGGCTCGATCCGGCTCAGGCTCCGGTGACGCCGACCGCGTCGTGGAAAGCCCAGCAGACGTACCTCGCCGGGACGTCCGTGGCCATCCGGCCAGATGGCGACATCGCCATCTGGGGGTATCGCGGCAACGGGCTCTCCGGGACGGGGCACCGCGAGGTGCATTCCGCTGCTCCGGTATCGACGGTCTCGCTTCCAGGCCAGGGGGCCGACCGGGCTGACGCCCGTCGAGCGGTCAAGGTGCAGGGGACCAGCCTGGACGGATTCTGGTCCGACAACCCAGACTTCACGGGTCTGGCCGCTCTCTCCGAAGACGGCAAGGTGTTCACCTGGGGCGGGAACCAGCGGAACTCGGTCATGGGCCGAGGTGCCACGGCGTCGGGCGAGCAGGCATGGTGGGCGCCCGGAGAGGTCCACCTCCCCGGACGGGTCATCGACCTCGCCTCGTCATCCGGAGCATTCATGGCGCTGCTGGAGAACGGCGACGTCTACACCTGGGGCAACAACCAGGGCTCTCGCGGGCTGCTGGGGCAGGGGATCCGACAGTCTGTGTCCGATCGTGCCCCGACGCGAGTTCAGCTCCCGGGTCCGGCGCATTCCATCGGGGCCGGCACCTGGAGCTCCTGGGTCATCCTCGGGGGTCACCGTCCGGATGACGCGACCAGCGGCGTGTACTGGTGGGGCTGGGCCAATCGGCACACCTACCAGACGTCACCGGGGGGCGACGGGGACGCTCTCACTGCCGTCAGCCCCCGGCGCTCGCAAACGCTCTCCGCGTACGCACGGGAGGGGTGCAGCGGGCCGCCCACCGGACCCAACGGCGCGCAGTCCGACAACTGCAGCATCCGTTCCATGTCGGGTCACTATCACGGCAACACCTTCCTGCTCGACTCCGGGCGACTGCTCGCCTGGGGCGTGGGACCGGCGGTCCCGACCTCGTGGGGCGTCCCCTGGGGTGCGCGGAGCGCGGCTGAAGCGGCCACCCCTACGGAGGTCGACCTCGAACGCGGGGTGCGTGCTACGCGCGTCGTCCCCACCACGGACATGGTATTCGCACTGGGAGACAACGGACGCGTCTACCAGTGGGGGACCCGCAAGTACGGGGCCGTTGAGCCGGACGGGTTCCTCGCCTCGTACCCAGCCTCGGCGGCGCCTCTCAAATGGCCGATGCGCCTGGACTTCCTCGGGGCGGACATCGAGAGTCTCGGCGGTTCCGGGTACACGCCGGTGGTCTTCCGGACGGGAGGCGACGTCGTGACCTGGAACGGGACGACTCATGCGGCAAACAACAACAGACACGCGCAGGTGCGCAACAGCTTCGACTGGTGGACCAGCACGGAGACGAAGAAGAGGCAGCCGCCCACCTACATGCGGTTGCCGCGAATGGAGAGATCGAGATGAACGTCGCATCGGCCGTCAAAGGACGGCTGCCAATGGTCTTGGCGTTGTTCGCCGTGGTGGTGCTGGGGTGGTCGACGTTCTTCGTGACCGACCGGGCGGCCGCGGCCTTCACGGATCGGGCCCGTCTGTCGTTCAGCGAGATGGGCACGGCGGCCTACGGGATCGGCGTGGTCGATCAGAATGGCCTGATCCGCTCGTCCGGGCAGGCGAAGATCGGAGGGCCACAGTTCGTTCGTAATGTCCGCCCGGGGCGCACCGCGAAGACGACCTTCACGGTGGCCAACAACTCTCCCGATCTTCCGATGGCGATGCGTCTCGCCGTGACGGCCAAGCCCCCCGCCGATCCTTCGAGGCCCGACTACGTGCCGTGGATGCGAGTGACCATCTTCGATCAGGACACCGGCGAGATTCTGTTGGGCGACACAGCCGAGGACGGAGTCAACGGGGCCCCGATGGAGATCGACCACGACGTCGATCTCGGGACCCTGATCGGGCGAGGAGGACCGCCCCAGGAGGACGAGGTTCCCCACGTACCGGGCCGGCCCGGATCGGAACGCCGACTCGGCTTGTGGATCAGGCTTCTGACGCCCGTGCCAGATCGCGAAATGAACCACGGCGGATTCCGGCTGGGGATGCGTCTCAGTGGAACCCCCGTCATCGAATAGGTGCTAGAACACATGAACAAACCACTCCGAATCATCCGCGCGGTCCTGCTCAACGTGGGTGCGCTGGCCGGGGCCATCACGCTCATCGTCGTGGCGGTCTGCCTCGTCTTCGGACTGCGGCCCGTGGTGGTCGTCTCCGGCTCCATGGAGCCCGCGCTGCCGGTGGGGTCGCTCGCCCTGACGCGCTCGGTCGACGCGAAGGACGTCGCGGTCGACGACGTCGTGACGGTGGCCCGGCAGGACATCGACGGCCTCATCACCCACCGGGTCACCAGCGTCGAGCCGTGGGGCAGCGGGGTCAGGATGACCCTCAAGGGCGACGCCAACGACGCCGCCGACCCGAACCCCTACGACGTCAGCCGGGTGGGGCTCAACGTGGCCCACATCCCCCTCCTGGGGTACCTGGCCCACTGGATCAAAGGCAGTCCGCTGCTCATGATCGCGATCCTGATCGGCATGGTCGTGCTGGTCTACCTGGGCGGGCGCGCCCCGCGGCGCGGGAAGGGCTCCGAGGCGCAGGCCGTGGAGCCCGACCCCGAGGCCCGGCCCGACGCCCCGCCGGGCTCCGGCCAGGACACGGACACCGCGCCGCTGGCGAAGGCCGAACCGGGCGCGGTGCGCGAGTCCTAGCCTTCCGCCGAGGCGAGACCCCACCCGGTCTCCGCCCCCGAGGTGACCCGCCCGGCTGGCCCACCTGGCCGTCCCACTCGGGCCGTACCGCCCGGCCGTCCCACACGGGCCGCCTCGCCCGGGGCGGCGGCTCCCCGTAGGCCCCGTCGGTCCCGTGCCGGCGGGGTCTGCGCGCGTGGGCGCCTAGAATGTGAGGCGCCGGAACCGGCACGCGCCCGCGCGACGAGCACACGACGACGCGCGGCGAGGACGATCGAGGGGAGGACCCGCATGGCGCCCGAGGACGGACCCGGCCGCAACGACCCGCGGGACCTGCGGACGATGCGGTTCCGCAGCGTGTTCTGGATGTACGCGGGACTGACCGTCGTGTGGCTGGGGGTCTTCGCGATCAGGCCCTCCTGGCCGTGGGGCATCGCCGCGGGGCTGGGAGTGCTGGTAACGATCTACTTCGGGATCAGGGACCGGCGCGCCCGCTCGGGCGACTGACGGACCGCGGAGGCGGGCCTCGGGCCAGCGCTTCCCGGGTGACCCCCGTCACGGGGCTCGGCGCCGCTCTTCGATAAACTCGGGGCATGCAGGACTGGATCGAGGGGCTGCACTGGGGGTTGGCCATCCTCTTCTTCTGGGGCGTCGGCGTCCTGCGCACCTCCCTGGTCTTCATGCTGGGCTGGCTCGCCTCGACGGGCGGCCGCCGCTCGGCTCGCGTCCTGGCCCTGCTGGAGACCCCGCTCTACCGCCGCGCCGAGGCGTTCGTGAACCGCTGGGGCGTGCTCGCCGTCCCGGCCTGCTTCCTGACCGTGGGCTTCCAGACCGCGGTGATCATGACCACCGGCTTCACCCGCATGCCCCTGATGCGCTGGATCCCCGCGATGCTCGTGGGCACGCTGATCTGGGGGACGATCTACGGGACCGTCGGGATGGCCGTCGTCTGGGCGTGGCTCGAGAGGCCGTGGATCCTGGCCGTGGTGCTCGCGGCCGTGGCGGTCGGCGTCGCGATCTGGCGGTGGGCGATCCGCTCCAGGGGCCGCCGCGCGTCTGTGAGATAGGGCACGGAAAACCCTTGACCGGGGGCGGCGTGAGGCCTAAAGTACAACCAAATGGTTGTACATGAGAATCCGCGCCTCCCGCTCGACGAGGACCAGGTGGACCGCATCTTCCGGGCCCTCGCGGACGCGACCCGACGCGACATCGTCCGCCGCACCCTGACCGGTGAGGCCTCGATCTCGCAGCTCGCCGCCGCCTACGACATGTCGTTCGCGGCGGTTCAGAAGCACGTCTCCGTCCTGGAAGGGGCGGGGCTCGTGTCCAAGTACCGGAGTGGCCGCGAGCGCCTCGTCCGCGGCAATCCGGAGACGCTCGGCAGGGCGCAGGCCCTGCTGAACGGCTACGAGCAGCTGTGGCGGGCCCGCCTGGGCCGCCTGGAGGACCTGCTCGCCGCCGAGTAGCCCCTCACCGAAAGGTCACGCCATGCCCATCACCACCGTCGACCAGGATCTCGATGCCCTGACCATGCGCGTCGTCGCGGACTTCCCCGTGCCGGTGCGCCGCCTCTGGGACGCCTACGCCGACCCCCGCCAGATCGAGCGGTTCTGGGGACCGCCGGAGTGGCCTGCCACCTTCACCCGCCACGACATGTTCCCGGGCGGCCGATCCGACTACTACATGACCAGTCCCGAGGGCGAGCCCTCCGGCGGCTACTGGGAGTTCCTCGACGTCGACGCGCCCCGCTCCTTCGAGGTGCGCGACGGCTTCGCCGGGCCCGACGGCGAGCCCAACCCCGAGATGCCGAGCATGCGCATGACCTTCGAGTTCGAGGAGACCGGGGACGGCTCCCGTCTGACCACCACCACGTACTTCGACTCCCTGGACCAGCTCGAGCAGCTGCTGGCGATGGGCATGCGCGAGGGCATGACCGCGGCGATGGGCCAGATCGACGACGTCCTGCAGGACGGCACGCCGCTCGACCCGGCGCGGGGGACGGTCTCCCAGGAGATCGACGACCGGCGGGTCAGGATCAGCCGCGTGCTGCGCGGCGAGACCGAGCAGGTGTGGCGCGCCCACCACGAGTCCGACCTGATGAAGCGGTGGATGCTCGGGCCGGACGGCTGGCGCATGCCGGTCTGCGAGATCGGCGACGAGGTGGGGCAGTCGTATCGCTACGAGTGGGAGGCCGAAGACGGCTCGGAGCGCTTCGGCTTCACGGGGGAGGTCCTGCACCTCGAGTCTCCGCGGCGGGAGGTGGTCACGGAGCGCATGATCGACGCCGGGCCCACCGAGACCGTCAACGAGATGACGCTGACCCCGCTCGAGAACGGGACCCTGCTGTCCCTGGTGATCACCTACCCGGACCGGGCGACCCGCGAGGAGATCCTGGGCACGGGCATGGTCGACGGCATGGAGGACAGCTACGCCCGGCTGGAGCGGGAGGTGCTCCAGGGGGCCTGAGCGGGGCCGGGGCGGAGGCCGGGGGCGACGCCGTGGCGGCGTCGTCCACGCCCTGGATCGATCGGAGCTGCGGGTCTGATCTTCAGCCGCCCCTCAGCCTCTGGTAGAGCACGTGATCGCGCCACGCACCGTCGATGTGCAGGTACTGCGGCGCGAGGCCGATCCGCCGGAACCCCGCCCTGGTCAGGACGCGGTGGGAGGCGAGGTTCTCGGGCACCGCCTCGGCCTGCACCCTGTGGAGGCCCAGCTCATCAAAGGCCATCGTCACGGCCCACCGGAGCGCTCGCGTGGCATGGCCCCGTCCTGCGTGCTCCTCCGCGATCCAATAGCCCACGCTGCACGATTGGAACGCACCGCGGACGATGCCGCTCAGCGTCACGCGCCCGATGAGCGAGCCGTCGGGATGCGCGACGACGAGGGGGAGCGCCTCCTCGCGGGCGTGGCGGGAGAGGACGCCGTCGATCTCGGCGAGCTGCCCCTCCTCGGTGAAGAAGCGGTCCGCGCGGTCGGGCTCCCAGGGTGCCAGGTACGCGCGCTGGCGCCGGTAGAGGCGGGCGAGCTCGACGGCGTCCTCGCGCCGGACCAGCCGGGGAGGGGGCAGCGCGTCGGGTCGATGCGCGACCATGCTCACGCTTCCCCTGGTGGCGGCGCCGCGGCCAGCGAGCGGATCGCGTCCGCCGTGGCGGCCAGGGCCAGGAGGCGGACGGCGTCGACCTGCGCCTCGACCGCGCCCGTCGCGGCGGCGACGAAGCCGTCGCCGTCGAAGCGGGTGTGGGGCGGGGTGATCGCGCGCGCCAGGCCGTCGTGCGCCCCCTGGGCCAGGATCCGGCAGCCGACCTTGTCCAGGCGCGCATTGGTCATCACGACGCCGATGGTCGTGTGGGTGCGGTCCGGCGGGGCCGCGAAGGACGGCGCGGCCAGGGCGGCTGCCGCGTCCAGGGAGACCGGCCCGGTCCCGTCGTCGACGTCGCCGAAGGCGTTGACCGCGCACAGCGACCCCACCACGAGCTCGCCCAGCCGCCGCTCGGCGTAGACCAGCCCGCCCGGGCGGCGGCCGCCGGGGCCGCGCCACTGGCTCACCTGCGCGCCGGTCCCGGCCCCGATCCGCCCCCGGAGGACCTGCTCGCCCTCGGTGGCGCGGGCGGCGAGGTAACCGGCGTCGGCGTCGGGCCGCACCCTCGGGTCGCCCGCGGCGAGGTCGAACAGGGCCAGGGCTGGGACGATGGGCACGCGCCCGGCCGGGGTGGGCACCCCGCGGCCCCGTTCCTCGCACCAACGCACGACGCCGTCGGCCGCCGCGAGCCCGAAGGCCGAGCCCCCGGTCAGCAGCACGGCGTCGAGCGTGGAGACGGTCTTCTCGGGGGAGAGCAGGTCCAGCTCCCGGGATGCCGGGGCGCCGCCGCGCACCTCGCACGAGGCGACCGTCCCCTCCGGGAAGGTCAGGACGGTGCAGCCGGTGCGGGCCTCGGCGTCGGTCCAGTGGCCCACGCGGACGCCGGGGGAGGCGGGGGCGCCGGGGAGGACGGGGACGGCGGGGGATGCGGGGTCACCGGGAGAGGCGTGGTCGGTGCTGTCCTGGGGCATGACTCTCCGTCGCGAGGGGGCGGGCGGCCCGGTGCGTGGCGCGAATGCCGTGTGGGCCGGGCGATTCCCCTCATCGTCTCGCAAGGGGGAGGAGCGGGTCTAGGGGAGGGGGACCGGCAGATCGTGGGAGCGGAGGTGGCGCAGCAGGGCGTGGACGGTCGGGGTCCAGGGCTTGCGGGGGCGCCGGACGACGTCGCCCTCGACGCGGACCTCACGAGGTTCCTGCACGGCGGCCTCCGGGGGCGGGGTGGAACGCAGCAGGGCCCCGCCGTCCGGCGGGGCCCTGCTGCGTCTCGGTGTTCGTGGAGCTAAGGGGATTCGAACCCCTGACCTCTTCATTGCGAACGAAGCGCTCTACCAACTGAGCTATAGCCCCGAGCAACCTCTACAACATACTCCGTCCCAGGCCCCGGTTTCAACTTCACTGCTACGTTTGCTCCATGGAGACTTCCCAGACGCCGCCCGTGGACCCCGCCGAGCCCGCGGCCGAGCCCGCCGAGCCCGCGGCCGAGCTTGCCGAGCGCCTCCCCGTCGGCCCCGCCGCCGAGGGCCTGACCGTCGCCTTCGTCCCCGGCATCATGCCCGGCAAGTGGTTCGACCGGTGGGACCGCAGGCTCGGCCGCACCGCGCCGCTGACCCGCCTGCCCCTCGAGGACGCGGAGACCGGGCTCGGGGCGCTCGCGGACGGCGTCGCGCACATGGTCCTGCTGCGGCCCGAGGAGGAGCCGGCCGCTCTGGACCGGGAGGCCTTCCACGCCGTCGAGCTGTACCGGGAGCGGCAGGTGGTCATCCTGCCCGCCGAGCACGTGCTGACGCTGCTGGACGAGGTGCCCGTGGAGGAGCTCGCCGAGGAGCGCATGCTCCAGGATCCGGGGAGCGCACCCGAGTGGGCCGAGGCCAGCGCCGCCCACCGCGCCGCGCACCCGCCGCGGCCGCTGCCCGAGATGCGGCACCTGGGCGACGCGGTCGAGCTCGTCGCGGCCGGGCTGGGGCTGCTGATCGTCCCGATGTCGCTCGCGCGCCTGCACCGGCGCAAGGACCTGACCTATCGTCCCCTGGCCGACGCCGGGGAGCGGCCCGTGCTGGTGGTCTGGCCGCGGCTGGGGCTGGGGGAGCGCCCCGAACCGGACGAGGCGGTCCTGCAGGAGTTCGTGGGGATCGCCCGCGGACGCCGCGAGGACAGCTCGCGCGGAGAGATCGCCGAGGTCGCCGGGCGGGCCGGGGCCAAGGCGCCGGCGCAGGGTGCCGGCGCCGGGAAGGGTGCTGGCGCAGGGAAGAGTGCCGGCTCCGGGAAGGGGGCCGGCGCAAGAAGGGGCACCGGCTCCGGCAAGGCGCCCGGCGCCGCGCAGGGATCCGGGCGGTCCAAGGGCTCCGGCGCCTCCCCGAAGCGCCCCGCCCCCGGACGCGGAAAGGGCCCCGACTCCCGGTCCAAGACCGGACGACGAGGCCCCTCGGCGGGCGCCGGGTCGGCGGGGAAGCCGGGCGCTAGCTCCCGCGGCTCGCGCTCTCGCCCTCCCCGGAAGAGGGGCTGACGCGCGCCGAGACGCTCGGGAAGCTCGAGGTCTGGTGGATGATCGACTGGTTCAGCAGCGGCATCCGGAAGCCCTCCTGGTCCAGGGCGCGCTTGATGTGCGCGCGCAGGGTCCGGGCGACGTCCCACTGCTGCAGCGGCGCCGTCTTCACGGCGAGCCGCAGGGTCAGGGACTCGCCCGACATCTGCTCCACGCCCCACACCTCGGGCTTGCCCATGATGGACTTGCCGCTCTCGGTGGTCTGCTTGACCTCCTCGGCGGTCTTCAGCAGCAGCTGGGTCACGGCGTCGAGGTCGCTGTTGTAGGCCACGGGGACGTCCAGCACGGTGCGGGCCCAGCCCTGCGAGGAGTTGCCCACGCGCAGGACCTCGCCGTTGCGGACGTGCCAGAGGGTGCCCTCGACGTCGCGCACCTGCGTCACGCGCAGGCCCACCGACTCCACGGTGCCGCTGGCCTCGCCGAGGTCGACGACGTCGCCGATCCCCAGCTGGTCCTCCGCGACCATCGAGATGCCCGCGAGGTAGTCCTTGACCAGCGACTGCGCGCCGAAGGACAGCGCGACACCGGCGATGCCGGCGCTCGCGATCACCGGGGCGATGTTGAAGCCCAGCTCCGAGATGATCATCAGGGTCGCCATGACCCAGATGACGATGGTGGCCACGCTGCGCAGGACCGAGCCCACGGTGGTGGCCCGCTGCGCCTGCCGCTCGTTGGCGATCTGGGTGTCCTCGACCCAACGGCTGCCCTTCGCGGTCTTCTTGGTCACGATCCGGGCGCGCGTCCCCTTGGACACCCCCGCGGTGATCTTGTGGATCACGGTCCTGGCCACGAGGTTCAGCAGCGCCGCGATGACCAGGATGAGCACGATCCGCAGCGGGCTGTCGAGCCAGAAGTCGAGGCTGGAGACCTGCTGCATCAGCCCGTCGGCCTGTGCGGACATGGGGGAAGATTCGTCGGCTAGCACATTCATGGACCCCAGGGTATCGGGTCACCCGGGTCCGGGGCACGGGATGGCGGCGGGATGTGAGGAAGCTCCGACCGGGCCTCGCGACGCATCCCAGTCGGACCCCGAGCCGGAGGCGAGAAGGGCCGCCCCGCGACGTCGCGGGGCGGCCCTTCTCGTGGTTTCGGCGGCTCAGGCCAGCGCGGGCGCGCCGGCCACCTCCGGGGTCCCCGAGGCCAGCAGGGACAGCGACTCCTGCCCGGCGAGGAACAGCACGATCCCGCCGAACACCAGCACGGCCAGCAGGATGATCCCCCCGAGGATCCACAGCCACGTCATCGAGCTCTTGGCGGGTGCGGGGTCGTTGCTCATGGGGGTCTCCTCCAGCGAGAATCGAAGGCGGTCTGCGATGTACGCCTCCCACTATAGGGCGCCGGGGCGGCCTCCACGGGCCGGCCCGCCGAGGGCCGCCCGCCCGATCCGACCGCGCCGCCCCTCCGCGAATGCGCCGCCCGCCCGCCCGGGAGCGTGCCGCCAGCCGGCCCGGGAGCGTGCCGCCCACTCGCCCGGAACATGCTGCCCGCCCGTCCGGGCGAGCATGGAAGGCCGCCGGAGGCCCGCCGTGCTCCCGCGGCGACGCAGCGGTGCGCCGCGGCGCGAGGGCGAGCGGGCGGCGTCGCGATCTCCGGACGCGGCGCGACCACCCGACGTCGGGCGCCGCCGGCGCGGACGACCCGACCCCGGCGAGGAGAGCGAGGCGAGGACCCGACATGGCCCTGGTGATGGACACCCGCCCGGCCGCCTACGCGGTCATCATCGAGCAGGGGAAGATCCTGCTCACCCACTGGACGGGGGAGCGCGCCCCCGAGCGGGCGGCCTGGACCCTGCCGGGCGGCGGCATGGAGGTGGGCGAGACCCCCGAGCAGACCGCAGTCCGCGAGGTCTACGAGGAGAGCGGGTACCACGTGGCGTTGGACGGGCTGCTCTGCCTCGACAGCAGGTACGCCGACGAGGGCCGTCCCGGACGCGTCTTCCACGCCCTGCGGATCCTGTACCGCGCCTACGTCACCGGCGGGGCCCTGGGGGTCACGGCGCTCGACGACTCGACCGACGACGTCGCCTGGGTCCCGCTGGAGGAGCTGCCCGGCCTGCGCAGGGTCTCCCTGGTGGACGTGGCCGCCCGGGCCTACGGGCTGCCCCTCTGAGGCCCCGCCCCGACGCCGTCGTCTCCTGAATCGCCCGCCCCTCCCGCCCCTCCCCGCCCCGACACCCCGACCCGCCCCGCACCCCCCGGCCCCCTCGACCGCCCGGGACCGCCGACCACCCCGAGGAGAACGACCGTGAAGCGCAGGATCATCGCCCCGCTGGCCCTTCTGACGACGACCCTACTCCTGACCGCGACCGGCTGTGGCGGGGAGCAGGAGGTCAGCCAGGACCCCTCGGCCTCGGACTACGGGACGGTGCGGATCGGCGCCGGCATCAACGCGGAGACCGAGGCGGTGGCCAACATCTACGCGGGCGTGCTGGAGCAGGCGGGCTACGAGACCGAGGTCGTCCCGACCGGCGACACGCGCGACGACTACCTGGACGCGATGCTGAGCCCGGACGGCGACCCGATCCAGATCACCCCGGACTACTCGGGCAACCTGCTGCTGCACGTGACCCAGGACGGCACGGTCAACCCGCAGGAGGGCGGCGCCGCCGCGCTGAACGTGACCGGCATGTCCAGCGGGGACATCCTGAGCACCCTGCCCCGGGTGCTGCCCGAGGGGCTCGGCACCCTCAACGCCGCCTCCGCGGAGAACAAGGACGCGCTGGCGGTCACTCGCGTCACGGCGGCCGAGTACGGCCTCTCGACGATCCGCGACCTCGCGGAGCACTGCGGCGAGCTGAGCTTCGGCGTGCCCTCCGGCTTCGAGCAGCGCAGCTACGGCGCCGCCGGGCTGAGCAGCCTCTACGACTGCGTCCCGCAGCGCTTCGAGTCGGTGGACGACCAGGAGGAGCTGGTGGACCGGCTGACCGAGGGCGGGGTCGACGTCGCGGACGTCTACACCGCCTCGGCCGCCATTCCGGAGAACAACCTGGTGGTCCTCGAGGACCCGCAGGTCAATTTCATCGCCCAGCAGGTCCTGCCCGTGGTGCAGGCCGACGAGCTGCCCGCCTCGGCCCGCGACGCCGTGAACTCCGCGTCGGGCCGGCTCAACACGGCCGACCTCGTCTTCCTCAACCGGCTCATGACCGGGGATGACGCCGTCTCCGCGGCGGACGCGGCCGACTTCTGGCTCCGCGAAGGCGACGGCTGAGCGAACGGCCGGTATACCCTGGTCCACATGGCACAATTCCGGCAGTCGAAGAAGCTGAACAACGTCCTCTACGACATCAGGGGACCGATCCTCGAAGAGGCGGAGCGCATGGAGGCCAGGGGCCACAGCATCCTGCGCCTCAACATCGGCAACCCCGCGCCCTTCGGCTTCGAGGCACCGGACGCGATCATGAAGGACATGGTCCGCCACCTGCACCACGCCCAGGGCTACTCCGACTCCCGCGGCATCTACTCGGCGCGCACCGCGGTGGTGCAGTACTACCAGACGCAGGGCATCATGAACCTGGACACCGACAAGGTGTACCTCGGCAACGGCGTCTCCGAGATGATCACCCTGTCCCTGCAGGCCTTCTGCGACCCGGGTGACGAGATCCTCATCCCCACGCCCGACTACCCGCTCTGGACCGCCTCCGTGGCCCTGTCCGGCGGCACGCCCGTGCACTACCTGTGCGACGAGCAGAACGGCTGGAACCCGGACATCGAGGACATGCGGCTGAAGATCACACCCAACACCAAGGGCATCGTGATCATCAACCCGAACAACCCCACCGGGGCGGTGTACTCGCGGGAGACCCTGCAGCAGATCGTGGACCTCGCCAAGGAGCACGACCTGATCCTGTTCTCCGACGAGATCTACGAGAAGATCACCTACGACGGCGCGGAGATGGTCCACACCGCGAGCCTGGCCGACGACGACGTCGTGTGCCTGACCTTCTCCGGCCTGTCCAAGGCCTACCGGGTCGCCGGGTACCGCTCGGGCTGGCTGGCCATCACCGGCCCGACCTGGAAGGCCGAGAGCTACGTCGAGGGCATCAAGCTGCTGGCCAACATGCGCATGTGCGCCAACGTCCCGGCCCAGCACGCGATCCAGACGGCGCTGGGCGGCTACCAGTCGATCAACGACCTGATCCTGCCCGGGGGCCGGCTCAAGGAGCAGCGGGACCTCGCGTACCGCAAGCTCAACGAGATCGACGGCATCACCTGCCAGCAGGCCGAGGGCGCGCTGTACCTCTTCCCCAAGCTGGACACCGAGAAGTTCGGGATCGTCGACGACGAGCAGTTCGTCCTCGACCTGCTCAAGGAGCAGAAGATCCTGGTCAGCCACGGCCGGGCGTTCAACTGGGTCGCGCCGGACCACTTCCGGCTCGTCACGCTGCCGGACACCGAGACGCTGTCCAAGGCGCTGGACCGGCTGGGGGAGTTCCTCAGCGGGTACCAGCAGGTCCAGCGCTAGCGGGTCCGGCGCTAGCGGGCCCGGTGGGTTCCGCGGCTCGGCGGGCCGGTAGACCGCCGGGGCGCGGGCCGATGGGGCATGGCCTCGGCCGGTCCCGTGCCCGGCGGACGCCGTGCCGGGCGGGTCACTCGGCCTCGGCGCGGCGCTCCTTCGCGGCGTCGAGGCGCTTGCGGGCGCCGTCGAGCCACTCCTCGCAGCGCTGGGCCAGGGCCTCGCCGCGCTCCCACAGGGACAGCGACTGCTCGAGGCTCGAGGCGCCCGACTCCAGCCGCGAGACGATGCCCATCAGCTCCTCCCGGGCCTGCTCGTAGCTGAGCTCCTGCACCGGGGTCGCGGTCTCGTGCTGGTCTGCCATGGTGTTCTCCTCGTTCGGGGGTGTGCGTCTAGGTGGTCTGGGGCGGGGCGGGCCGGTCGGTCGGCGCGCCAGCCGATCGGCCGGCGGTCCGACCGCACGGGTTGGGCCGGGCGGATCGGGTTGCATGGGTCGGGCCGGGCGGATCGGGTTGGGTGGGTCAGGCCGGGCGGGTCAGGTCTCGGTCGGCTCCGCGGGATCGGCGGCCGGGGAGCGTCGGCGGGCCGGGCAGCGGCGTCGGTGGGGCGAGCGTTCTCGGCGGGGCGGACGTCCTCGACCGTCGCGCCGAGCGAGCCCGAGGCCAGGCGCACCGTCACGCTCGCGCCCGCCTCGGCGTCGGCGGCGTCGCGCAGCACCGCGCCGCGCGCGTCCTGGACCACCGCGTAGCCGCGGTCCAGCGTGCGCTGGGGTGAGAGCGAGACGACCCGCGAGCGCAGGCTCGCGATCTGCTCGCGCCCCCGGTCCAGCGCCACCGCCACGGCGCGCTGGGCCCGCTGCCGGGCGGCGTCGGTCTCCTCCTCGCGGGCCAGCAGCATGGACTCCGGATGGGCCAGCACGGGCCGGGAGCGGAACTGGGCCAGCCCGCCCGCCTCGCGGTCCACGAGCATCCGCACGGCGCGCTCGGTCGCGGCCCGGGCCTGGGCGATCCGCAGGCGCTCCTCCTCGACGTCGGGCACCACGCGCTTGCCGGCGTCGGTGGGGGTCGAGGCGCGCACGTCCGCGACGTGGTCCAGCAGCGGCTGGTCCGCCTCGTGGCCGATCGCGGAGACCACCGGCGTCGTGGCCGCGGCCACCGCGCGGACCAGGGCCTCCTCGCTGAAGGGCAGCAGGTCCTCCAGCGCGCCGCCGCCGCGGGCGATCACGACGACGTCGACCGCCGGGTCAGCGTCGAGCTCGGCCAGCGCAGCGGTCACCTGGGACAGCGCGTGCACGCCCTGGACCGCGACCTGGCGGACCTCGAACTCGACGCCGGGCCAGCGCAGCCGGGCGTTGCGCAGCACGTCCTTCTCCGCGTCGGAGTCGCGCCCGGTGATCAGGCCGACGCGGTGCGGCAGGACCGGCAGCGGCCGCTTGCGGGAGGGGTCGAACAGGCCCTCCTCCTGGAGCTTGCGGCGCAGGCGCTCGATGCGCTCGAGCATGTCGCCCAGCCCGACCTGCCGGATCCCCGAGCCGACCATCGACAGCCGCCCGGTCTTCTTCCAGTAGTCGGGGTTCAGCCGGGCCACGACCCGCATCCCGCGCTCCAGCTCGGTCTGCATCCGGGCGGTCTCGGAGGCGAAGAGGGTGACCGGGACGGAGACCTCCTGGTCGACGTCGCGCAGGGTCAGGTACGTGACCCGGGCCCGCCGGTTCAGCTCGATGATCTGCCCCTCGACCCAGGTGGGCGCGCAGCGGGCGACGTACTCGTGCATCTTCTCCGCCAGGAGGCGCAGGGGCCACGGGTTCTCCGGGGTCGTCTGGCTCGCCCGGGCCGGGAGGGGCTGGGCGCCCGCGGGTCCCTCGTCTGAAACGCTCATGGCTTAAGTGATACCAGCCGGGGCGGCCCCGGGTCCCGTCCGGCCCACAGCCGCGTCGGATACCATCGCGCCATGTCCACTTCCGCGTTCCCGCCCGCGACCGCCCGCCTCCCCTCGGGGCCGCGGCGCTCTCCCGCCGTCGCCCTGGTCCGCGGGGCCCTCGCGGCGGTGGCCGCCCTGCTCGCCGTCGTGCTCGCGGTCGCCTCGGTGGTGCTCACCTGGTTCTCCGTGTCGATCGTGGACGAGGACGCGTTCGTGGCCACGGCGGACGGCATGGCCGCCTCGGAGGAGTTCCGCGGGCAGCTGGCCGACGCCGCGGTCGAGGACATCATGGCCTCCGACGAGGTGAGCCGCTACCTCGGCGACGGCTCGGGGGACGCCTGGTACAGCGGGCTGCTGGGCGCGGCCCGCGACGGCGCCGAGACGGTGCTGCGCGGCGCGGTCTCCTCCGCGGTGGAGTCGGAGGACTTCGCCGCGGTGTGGCACGAGACCGCCGTGGAGACCCACCGGGAGAACCTGGGGGAGGCGCCCTCGGACGTGCTGGTGCTGGACGCGGGCCCGCTCTACGAGACCGTCGACGCCCGGATCGGCGGCCTGCTCGGCGTCGACCTGGGGCTCGGCGACCAGGGCCGGCTGATCGACCTCGAGGAGCCCGGGGCCTCCGGGCAGGGCGAGGGGGCCGCGTTCCTGCACGACGCCGCGCGCCTGGCGACCGCCGTGCCCGCCTTCGCGATCGGCGCCGTGGTGCTCACCCTCGCGGCCGCCTGGCTCATGCCCCGGCACCGGGCGCTCGCCCCGGCCGGGGTGCTGGCCGCCGCGGGCATCGCCGTGTGGGCCGTGATGTCCCTCGGCGCGGGGGCGCTCACGCGGTGGGCCGACGACGTCGGGGGCACCGGAGGCGTTGTGCTGGGCCGCTTCACCGAGGCCGTCACCGCCGACGTGCCGACCTGGGCGCTGACCTCGCTGGGCGTGGGCCTGGGGGCCGCGGTGCTGCTGATCATCGCGGATGTGCTGAGGGGCTCACGACGCGGCCCTGCTGAAGTCTTCTGATCGTGGATAGACTGGACCCTATGCCGACCACCACCGAGACTCAGCCCCGCACCGGCGCCCAGACCCGGTCGGTGCCGCTGGCCATGCCGCACGTCCCGCGCTCCCGCCGATCCCGCGAGGAGGTCGAGGCGGCCGCGCCCACCGGGGCCAAGAAGGTCCTGCTCGCCGCGCCGCGCGGCTACTGCGCCGGCGTGGACCGCGCCGTGATCGCGGTCGAGAAGGCCCTGGACCACTACGGCGCCCCGGTCTACGTCCGCAAGCAGATCGTGCACAACGCGCACGTGGTCACCAGCCTCGAGGAGCGCGGTGCGATCTTCGTCGACGAGGTCGACGAGATCCCCGAGGGCGCGGTCACCGTGTTCTCGGCCCACGGCGTCTCCCCGGCCGTGATCGACGAGGCGCAGGAGCGCCAGCTGCAGACCATCGACGCCACCTGCCCGCTGGTCAACAAGGTCCATCGCGAGGCCGTGCGCTTCGCGAAGCAGGACTTCGACATCCTCCTGATCGGCCACGTCGGCCACGAGGAGGTCGAGGGCACGGCGGGCGAGGCGCCCGAGCACATCCAGATCGTGAACTCCCCGGACGACGTCGACTCGGTCGAGGTCCGGGACCCCGAGCGCGTCGTGTGGCTCTCCCAGACCACGCTGTCGGTGGACGAGACGATGGAGACCGTGGAGCGGCTGCGGCGCCGGTTCCCGGCTCTGCACAACCCGCCCTCGGACGACATCTGCTACGCGACCTCCAACCGGCAGGGGGCGATCCGGGAGATCGCGCCGCACGCGGACCTCGTGATCGTGGTCGGCTCCTCGAACTCCTCCAACTCGGTGCGGCTCAAGGAGGTCGCGCTCGAGTACGGGGCGACGCGCTCGGAGCGCGTCGACTTCGCCCACCAGGTGGACGAGGCCTGGTTCGAGGGCGTCAGCACCGTGGGCCTGACCTCGGGCGCCTCGGTCCCGGAGGTCCTGGTCCAGCAGGTGCTGGACCTGCTGGCCGAGTATGGTTACGCCGACGTCGAGCCCGTGGAGACCGCGACCGAGGACATCCTGTTCTCGATGCCCAAGGAGCTGCGCGCGGCCCTGAAGGACTCCGGCGACTCATCCCGCCAGATCGGCGGGCGCGGGGAGAAGCCGCAACGGTAGGCGGCGCTTGCGCAGCGGCAGGCGCCACTTGCGCGTCGCGGCCCCCGCCGGCTCAGTCCTGCAGCTCGGCCGCGGTCAGCGGCTTGGCCGTGGCGTCCAGGGGCCGCGGCTCCAGCCGCTCGTCCGGGCGCGCGGAGGGGTCCAGCTCGTTGATGCGGCGGGCGGTGACCAGGACCCGGGACTCCAGGGAGCCCAGCATCGAGTTGTAGGACTCCACGCTCTTGGTCAGCGAGCGCCCCATCTGCTGCAGGTGCCCGCCCACGGTGGCCAGCCGCTCGTAGAGCTGCTGCGCGAGCGAGAGCAGCTCCCGGGCGTTGGCCGAGACCGACTCCTGCCGCCAGGACAGCGCCACGGCCTTGAGCGAGGCCAGCAGCGAGACGGGGGAGACCAGGGCCACCCCGCGGCTCGAGGCGTAGTCCAGCAGCGTCCCGTCCGCGCGCAGGGCCGCCGAGAGCGCCGACTCCATGGGCAGGAAGCACAGCACGACCTCGGGGCTCACCGCGCGGGACTCCCAGTACCTCTTGCCCGCCAGCGCGTCCACGTGCGACCGCACGGCCTTGGCGTGCTTGGCCTCCCACGCCGCGCGCTCCGACTGGTCCTCCGCCTCCTGGGACTCCAGGTAGGCGTTGAGCGGGGCCTTGGAGTCCAGCACGATCTCCTTGCCGCCGGGCAGCGCCACGACCATGTCCGGCCGGACCGTGCGGGTGCGCCCCTCCTCGTCCTGGACCTGGGCGCTGACCTGCTCGGAGTAGCTCACGTGCGGGTCCATGCCGGCGGCCTCGACGACGCGGCGCAGCTGGGTCTCGCCCCACGAGCCGCGCGCCGTGGTGGAGCGCAGGGCCGAGGAGAGGTTGTAGGTGGAGTCCCGCAGCTCGTCCTGGCCGCGCCGAGCGACCTCCAGCGCCTCGCGGACGGAGCCGAACTGGTCCGCGCGCTCGCGCTCCATCTGGCGGACCTGCTGCTCCACGGTGCCGAGCTGGGTCTTGACCGGCGCCAGGGCCCGCAGCACGTCCTGGTCGGTGCGGGCGCGCTCCTCCAGCGACTCCACGCGCGCGGCCAGCATGCTCCGGCCCTCGACCGCGGCGGCCAGCTCGGAGCGCAGCCGCGCGTTCTCCTCGGCCGCGCTCTCGGAGCCCGGGGCACCGTGCTCCGCGGCGCGGCGCGAGCCGACCAGGAATCCGCCGAGGCCCCCGAGGACCAGGGCCAGCAGCGTGCAGAGGATGAGGGGTAGAACGTCCATGACCCCACCATGCCAGGCCCGACCGACACTTGAGGCATCGGGACCCGGGATGTGGATGACGCGCCGCTCAGAGCCAGCCGTTCTCCTCCGCGACCCGCACGGCCTCGTGGCGGTTCCGCGCCGAGGTCTTGCCGATGACCGAGGAGAGGTGGTTGCGCACCGTCCCGCCGGACAGGTGCAGGGCGGCCGCGATCTCCTTGATCCCGGCGCCCGCGGCGGCCGCGCGGCAGACCTCGGCCTCGCGCTCGGTCAGCGGGTTCTCCCGGGCCAGCAGCGACTGCTCGGCGAGCGAGGGGTCGATGACGCGCAGCCCGGAGTGCACGCGCCGCACCGCCTCGGCGAGCTGCGCCGGGGGCGTGTCCTTGACGACGAAGCCGCGCACCCCCTCGGCCAGGGCCCGCTGCAGGTACCCGGGACGGCCGAAGGTCGTGACGATCACGACGGCGCACCGGCTCCCGGCCTCCCGCAGCGCCCGGGCGGCGTCGATCCCGCTCCCGCCGGGCATCTCGATGTCCATCAGCACGACGTCGGGGTCCCCGCGCTCCACGGCGCCCGCCACCTCGTCGCCGCGGCCCACCTCGCCCACCACCTCGATGTCGCCCTCCATCGACAGCAGGGCGGCGAGGGCGCCGCGCACGAGCTGCTGGTCGTCGGCGATCAGGACGCGGATCGGGGTCATCGTGCTGCCTCCAGGGGGGTGGTGCTCGCGGTCATGGTCACCAGGACGCGGGTGCCGGGGCGGCGGGCGGGGGACGCCGCGTCGTCGGGGCGGGCCGCCACGGCTCCGCCGTGGGCCGTCGTGTCGCCGGGGCTGAGCGCCGCGTCGTCGGGGTCGGACGCCGCATCGGCGAGGAGGGGCGGATCCTCGTGGCCCACCGCGGCCCCGGCCGGCGGCAGCGGCCCCACCACGAGCCGCCCGCCGGCCTCCCGGACCCGCTCGGCGAGCCCGTTCAGCCCGTTGCCGAAGTCTCCGCCGGGGCCGACGCCGTCGTCGTCGACCTGCAGCTTCTCCGCGCTGAGCCGGACCTCGCAACGGGTGGCGCCCGAGTGCCGCACCACGTTGGTCACCGCCTCCCGCAGGACCCACGAGAACAGCGCGGCGTTGCCGCCGGCGAGCCGCGGGGCCTCGGCGGCGGGCGGGAGGACCGCCTCGAGGCCCGCGGTGGTCAGCGCGGCGCGGGCGGCCGCGATCTCGCCGCCGAAGTCCGGGGCGCGGAGGCGGGTCACGGTCGAGCGGACCTCGGCCAGGGCCACCCGGGACAGCTGCGAGATCTGCTCGAGCTCGGAGCGGGTCGCGGCGGGGTCGGCGTCGAGGCGCTTGAGGGCCAGCTCGGCCTTGAGGTTGATGACCGTCAGGGAGTGGCCCAGGAGGTCGTGGACGTCGCGGGCCACGTGCTCGCGTTCGGTGGCGACCGCGAGCCGCTGCTGCAGCTCGTACTCGGCTTCCTCGCGGAAGGACAGCGCCCCGATGATGAACACGATCACCGGCACCAGGACCAGCGTGCTGGACAGCGGCCACAGGGCGCCCGGGTCGACCAGGGCCACGGTGACGGCCGAGAGTACGCAGCACAGGCCGCCGAGGGCGAAGCCCCACCGGCGCGGCAGCCCGAACGCCAGCAGCGCCACGACGTACCCGTTGACGACGAACACGTAGATCCCCAGCGCCGGGATCAGGCCCAGCGCCGGGACGACGAGCCCGGCCAGCCAGGCCGCCACGAGCCAGCCGCTGCGCCGCGTCCAGCTCTCGATGAGGCCGAAGGCCAGCAGGTACACCGCGCAGAACACCGCGAGGGAGGCCAGCGCGAGGGCCCGGATCCCCCAGGGCGCGGGGCTGTCCAGGATCAGCAGCACCGGGAAGGCGAGGAACACCAGCCAGACCCCGGCCTGCAGGGCGTGGAGCCAGCGGAAGTTCCGGGCCAGCCGGGCCGTCCAGGCGGGGCTCCCCGACGCCGTCCGCTCCCGCGTCATCGCCGCCCCTTCTGCTTCTTCCGCGCCAGCAGCGCGCAGATCGCGGCGAACACGATCGTCCAGGCGATCACGTTGGCCACCGCGTACCAGAGCGGGTCGGTGACCAGGACCCCGACGTCGCTCACGGCCTGCTGTCCCTCGCTCAGCGGGTAGCGGGCCAGCGACGTCGCGCCGTACATCGGGCTGAACCGGGCCAGGCCCATGAGGAACTCGGGCAGCGGCGAGAAGGAGTTGCCGAGGAAGGCCAGGATCACCACGGAGGTGCTCGCGATGGACACCGCCGACTCCGAGCGGAACAGGATGCCGAAGATCATGCCGTAGAAGCCGAAGGGCAGGGCCGCCAGGACCGAGACGACCGCGCAGGTCACCCACGTCGCGGCCGGCATCTCGGCGGAGGTGAAGATCCCCGCGATGTTGACCGCGGCCACCGGGAACGCGGCCCGGACCAGGATCACCACCGTCTTGGAGACCAGCATCGGGACGCTGCCGAGCGGGGTGAGCGCGAGCTGGCGCCCCCAGCCGGTGGTCTGCTCGACCGCCGTCGAGCCCACGGTCGAGCAGGCCGAGGTGACCCCGCCGTACACGGCCATGCCGACCATGATGTACGCGGCCACGTTGCCCTCGCCGAAGGGGGCGTCGGCGTAGGTCTGCATCGCGCCGAAGAGCAGGTAGAACAGGACGGGCAGGCCGGTGGTGAAGAAGAGGCCCGCCCAGTCGACGAAGATGCGGCGCAGGTCGATGAGGGTGAAGACGGCGAGGTTCACAGCTGCTCCTTGGCGGGTTCCGACGACGTCAGGGCGAGGAACGCGTCCTCGAGCGAGCCGGTGGAGATGGACAGGTCGGTCGCGGCGGTCTCGGTCAGCAGGTGGCGAGCCAGCGCGTCGGAGTCGGCGGTGGTCAGCGTGGTGCGGTCCCCGCTGGTGCCCACCGAGATCACGCCCGGGAGGGCGGCGGCGTCGAGTCCCTCCGGGAGCACGGCGGTGACGGTGCGGGCGGAGGCGCGCTCGCGGACCTCCTCGGTGGGGCCGTCCGCCACGATCCGCCCCCGCCCGACCATCACGATCCGGCGGGCGAAGTTCTGCGCCTCCTCGATGTAGTGGGTCGCGAAGATGATGGTGCGGCCCTCCCGGGCCTGGTCGGCCATCGCGTCCCAGAAGGCGTGCCGGGCGCCGGCGTCCATGCCGGTGGTGGGCTCGTCGAGGATCAGCAGCTCGGGGTTGGAGAGCACGGCCAGGGCGAAGCGGATGCGCTGCTGCTCGCCGCCCGAGCACTTGCCCACCCGGCGCCGGGCCAGGTGGGTCAGGTCGGCCTGGGCGAGGACCGTCTCGAGGGGGAGCGGGTCCCGGTGGGTCGCGGCGATCATGCGGATCGTGTCGGCGACCGTGAGGTCCGGCAGGAGGCCGCCGGTCTGCAGGACCGCGCCGATCCGTCCCCGCTTGATGGAGCGGAGGGGCTCGGCGCCGAAGACCTCGATCGTCCCCCGGGTGGGCCGGGTCAGGCCGAGCACCATGTCGATCAGCGTCGACTTGCCGGCCCCGTTGGGTCCGAGCAGGCCGATGATCTCCCCGGGCCCGACCTCGAGGCCGATGCCGGCGACGGCGTCGAAGCTGCGCCCGCTGCCGTCCTTGAAGCTCTTGACCAGGCCGTCCGCCCGGATCACGTTCGTGTTCATGCCCTCCAGCATTCCGGAGCGGGGGCGGCGGGGGTAGAGCAAACGTCATGATGTCGGCATGACGTTTGTCAGGGGCGTGGGCGCTTTTCGGGTGAGAACCGCCGGCGACGGCCGGGGGAGGGCCTCCCGCGCGAGCGGGGGCGACGTCGCCGACAGGTTCCGGCGGCCCGGACCCCGCGCCGATCCCGGACGTCGCGCGCTGATACGGTATGGGCATGTCGAGGAACGAACCGGTGGGCTGCGGAGGGCGCGGGTGACCCAGCGCGAGCAGCAGCGCCTGCGGACCAGGGCCGCGATCCTGCGGATCGCCGCGGAGGAGTTCGAGCGGCGGGGGTACGCGGCCACGGCCCTGAGCGAGATCGCCGGCCGCCTGGGCGTGACCAAGGGGACCGTGTACTTCCACTTCCCGACCAAGTCCGCCGTGGCGCTCGCCGTCGTCGACTCCTACTTCGCGCGGTGGCGGGAGCTCCTCGAGGAGATCGAGCGGCGCGGGCTGACGGGCGTGGGCGCCCTGCGCTGGCTCTCCGCGGAGGTCGCGGCCAGCTACCGCGAGGACCCCGGAACGCGTGCCCCGCTGCGGCTGATGCGCGAGGCCGAGGTGGTCGACACCGACCTGCCGACGCCGTTCCTGCCGTGGATCGAGGTGGCGACCCGTCACGTCCGGCAGGCGCAGGAGCGAGGCGAGATGAGACGGGAGCTCGACGCCGGGCAGGCGGCCTGGCAGATCGTCGCCGGCTTCTTCGGGGTCGAGGAGGTCTCCTGGCAGCTGACGCGGGGCTCCGACCTCGTCGAGCGCGTCGAGGCAATGTGGGATCTGCTGCTCCCGGGCCTGGCTGGTCCCGCCGGGAACTGACTCCGCCGGCCTAGCTGGCCCCGGCGATCCGCCGGCCCGGCCCGGCCGGAGCCCGTCCACACGACCCGGCGGCCCGCCTAAGTGACCCCCTTCAGCGCGCCGGTCATGTCGATCCCGCCGATGCGCCGGGTCAGCATGGCCGTGGCGCTCAGGGCGAAGGCGAGCGTGATGGCCGAGGCCAGGCAGACGCTGACCCACGAGATGCTCGGCGCGTAGGCGGCCCGCTCCGTGCTGAACTGCTCGACGTAGCGACCGAGGAACCACCAGCCGGCGGGCAGGCCCACGAGCCAGCCGAGGAGCGCGGTCGCGAGGTTCTCGCGGCTGGCCAGCGAGCGGAGCTCCCCGGGGCGGAAGCCGAGCACCCGCAGCGTCGCATAGTCGCGGACACGCTCCGCGAAGCTCAGCAGCCCCAGGTTGTACAGGACGACCACGGCCAGGACGACCGCGAAGACCTTGATCAGGCTGAAGACGCCCGTGAGGGACCCCACGAGCGCCCGCGCGCTCTCCCGCTGCTGCTCGAGGGTCCTGGCGGTCTGGACCTCCGGCGCGCCGCGGACCTCCGGCCCCACCGGACGCTCCGTCAGGTAGCTGGTGGGGGTGAAGGCGCCTCCCGCCCGCTCCCAGGTGGCGTCGCTGAGCGCGATCCCCTGCGGCTCCGAGGCGGTCGTCGTCCCGGCGATCCTCAGGCGGCGCTGCGCACCACCGGCCTCGGTCACGGTGAGGTCGTCCCCGACGTCGAGCCCCCACCGTGCGGCGAGCCGGTCGCTGAGGACCGCGCCGTCGTCGAGGGCCACGGGATTCCCCGCTCGATCCGGGAGCCGGAGGAGGTCGCCCTCCCCGAGCACCGTGAGCGGATGTTCGCCGTCGTCGCCGTCGCCGTCGCCGTCGTGCGAGGCGATGCGGACCGCGGACTGCTGCATCCACTGCCCGGTCCCGGCCGCCTCGGCCACCCTGGTCCTCGCGTGCTCGGCGGCCGCGGGGGAGAGGCGCAGCAGGGTGTCGTAGCGGTACTGCTCGGAGTACGAGAGGTCGACCTGCCGGTCGAGGGTGTCCGGCATCCCGAATCCGGTCATCAGGAGCATCATGCAGCCTGCGGTCGCGACGATACCCATCGCCACGCGCACGGGGTTGCCGGTCGCGTCGCGCAGGGCCCAGCGGGCGCCGGGGGAGACCCTGCGCCACAGCGGCCGGAGGCGCTCGAGCGGGGTGTGCCGCGCCCGCCCCGGCTCGGGGCGCAGCCCGTCCGCGGGGCTCCCCCTGAGCAGGGGGCGGACCGCGAGGCCGGTGGCGAGGACGCACACGAGGAGCAGCAGGAGCGGGACGGCGCCACCGGCGAGGGTGTGGACCGGCTCCCACGCCGGGAGGCCGAAGCTGCCTCGCTGGGTGGCGAGGATGTAGCGGGAGAGCACCGGCGCGACCCCGAGGCCGAGGAGGCACCCGAGCAGGACCGCGGCGGCGCCCACCGCCGTGTAGTAGGCGCCGATGGTCCTCCGGCGGCAGCCCAGCGCTGCCAGCGTCGCGATCTCCTGGCGCTGGGTGTCGACCAGCCGGCGGACCGAGGTGAAGATCGACAGCGCGGAGACGAGGGCGAACAGGGCCGTGAACAGGAACGAGAGGTCGCGGATCTGACCGACCCGCTCGAAGACGCCCGCCATCTGGGGATGGCTCCCGCGGTCGAGGATCGAGACGTAGCGGTCCCCGAGGAGCCGCGGCGCCTCGGCCCGCACCGCCTCGACCCCGCCCCGGACCAGGAGGGTCTGCTGGACGGGCCCGCCGCCGGCGAGCTCCGCGGCGGCCCGTTCGCCGACGACGCCGTAGCCGAAGCTCCCGGGATCCGGCGCGACGAGGCCGGAGCCGGTGTGCGCCAGCCCGTCCGGCTGCATCACGAGCCCCTCGACCCTCAGCTCTGCGCTCGCCGCGCCGCGGGAGACCGCGATCCGGTCCCCGGGTCCGACGTCGTTCGCCCGCGCGTAGGCCTCGTCGAGCCAGACGCCGTCCGCCGGGACCTCCGCCTCGTCCGCCGGCATCCCGGTCCCGTCCCGGAGGAGGGGCGCGTTGAGCCCGCCCCGGTCCCGGGTCGAGAGCACGAGCTCGTCCTCCGTCGCGGACCCCGTCCGCGTCACGGGCACGGCCGAGACCAGCCCCGCGCGCTCGACGCCGTCCAGCTCCTCGAACCGCCGCGCGTCGTCGTCGCTCAGGCGGGTCCCGGAGACCCACGCGTCGGGAAGCCGGTGGCTGGCGGAGAACGACTCGAGCTGCGCCCCGATGCCCCGCCAGCTGCCCTCGAGTCCGGAGAAGACGAGGACGCTGAGGGCCGCCATGAGGCAGACGGCGGTGAACGGCGCCCAGTGCTCCCGCAGGTCGCGCCAGAGCTTCCGGCCGAAGAGCGTCATCCCGCGCCCGCCTTCCCGCCGATGGTCGCGGGCCGGTCGTTGCGCCGGTTCTCCACCACCCGGCCGTCGTGGAGCCGGATGAGGCGATCCGCCGCCGCCCCCAGCTCGCGGTCGTGCGTGACCACGACGACGGCCGTGTCGGTGGTCCGCGCCGTCTCCTGCAGCTGCGCGAGCACCTGGGTCCCGGTCGTCGAGTCCAGCGCACCGCTCGGCTCGTCGCACAGGAGCAGCGCGGGTCGCTTGGCCAGGGCGCGGGCGATGGCGACCCGCTGCATCTCGCCACCGGAGAGCTGCCGCGGGAACCGGTCGAGCCGATGCCCCAGGCCGACCCGTTCCAGCAGGTCCCCGGCGACGTCGTCCGCCTCGCGGCCGGGCATGACCAACGACGCCGCGAGCGCCACGTTCTCCCGGGCCGTCAGGTTCTGGATGAGGTTGTAGAACTGGAAGACGAAGCCCACGCGCTCCCTCCGGTACCGCGTCAGCTCCCGGTCCGTGAGGGCCGCGATCTCCGTCTCTCCTACGCGAATCGACCCGGTGCTGGGGCGGTCCATGCCGCCGACGAGGTTGAGCAGGGTGCTCTTGCCCGAGCCGGAGGCGCCGACGATCACCGAGAATTCTCCGCCGCGCAGCTCGACGCTGACCTCCGCCAGGGCGACGACCCGCGTCGGGCCCTCCCCGAACGAGCGCCCGACGCCGTCCACGGCCACGAAGGGAGCCTCGGTCACCATCGGACGATCATCGCCCCGTAGTGGGTTCCCGCGCCGGTGCCGACCAGCAGGGCGGTCTCGGAGGGCTTCAGATCCGCGCGGTGCAGGGCCAGGGGGATGCTGGCCGCGATCGTGTTGCCGACCTCGCCGAGCGTGACGACCATCTTCTCCCACCCCCAGAACCGGGACATCAGCTCCATCCCGGCCCTGCTGGTCTGGTGGGGGATGATCCGATCGATCCCCTCGGCGCTGGTGCTCAAGCCCGGGCGGACCGACTCCAGGAACGGCGGGAACCAGTTGATGGCCCCGCGCAGGAGGTTGAGGCCCTTCATGTCGAAGACGTGGTCCTCGGGCCGGCCCACGGTGTCCCCGACGTGCCGCCGGCTGCCGAAGCCCGGGATCCTGGCGTCGCGGATCCCGTGGGTGTCCGTGGAGAACCGTGAGGCCACGATGCCCTGGTCCGGACGCTCCGGCCGGCCCACGACCACGGCGGCTGCGGCGTCCCCGATGAGGATCGAGCTCTCCGGCTGCCCGAAGTCCAGGCCTCGGCTGCCGGCCTCGGTCGACACGATCAGGACGTGGTCGGCTCGCCCGGATCCCAGATGGAAGGCCGCCTGCTGGAGGGCCACCAGGAACGAGATGCAGGTCGCGTGCACCGAGTAGGCGAATCGTCCCCTCAGCCCGAGCTCCGCGGCGATCAGCGCCCCGCCGTCCGGGATGGCCTGCATCGGGGTCCCGGAGGCGTTGATCACCAGGTCGACGTCGGCGGGTTCAAGCCCCGCCGCCCGGATGGCCTGTTCGGCCGCCGCGACCCCCTGAAGAAGCGGGTCCTCGTGGTCGCTCAGCCAGCGCCTGGTCCTGACCCCGGTCCGCTGCAGGGCCTTCTCCTCGGATATCCCGCACAGGGCCGCTACCTCCGCCGTGTCCACGATCCGTTCCGGCAGGACCTCCGCCGTCCCCATGACACGAATCCCTTCCTTGAGCATGCTCGTTCCTCCTTCTTCGTTGAATAAGCCACGTACTAGCCGTACGGTCAGTGAGTTGATTGAGGCATTCCGCCGGTGAGGGCATCGCACACCTTGTCCGGGTGACCAACGGTGACGGACTCGGATGTGCAATAGCGCGTCTTATCCGTCTCCTTTCACGTCTTGCCTGATTGATTGAGATACGTATCCAGGCTGGTCGAGGTGACTGAAAGCCAGACTGTCGGGAACAGTTTTCACGCGCGCACGAGGCATTCGCGCGGCCAGCGCATGCGCGTTGTCGATTGAAAAGACCTTTCGGGTGTCGGCCCAAAGAAACAGCGTCGGCAGCGGGAAGCTCTCGAGCTCCTCGGCCGCCTTGACGGTGAAGCGGGTCGAGATTCCGCGGAGGATCTTGCCGAGATCGCGTCGCACCCAGCGATTGTTCAGAGGGGCGACGATGCTGTCCCACTCCCGTTCGCTGAGTTCTCGACGTACGAGCCAGCCGAAGGCGATGGGCAGCCGCCGTATCCACCGGCTTCTGAGAGACAGTCGAAGAACCTGCATCGCGCCAGGCACATGAGCGGCAACCTGGAGGTACCGAAGGACAGCGGGTAGGAAGTTCTTCTCGGTGTCACAGGAGAGCAGGACGAGGCGCGTGAGGCCCGGGGGTCTGCGTACAGCCGTGATCTGAGCGACGACGCCTCCGGTATCGCTGCCGATGAGCACGAAGCCTTCGGGACACAACTGACCGACGGCTTCGCAGACAGCCGTCGCGAGGCTCTCAACGCTCAGTTCCGCATTCTCCCGCGTGGAGCACGTATGACTGCCCAAGGGGAGATCGAGAGTCACGCACCGGAAGTCCCGAGCAAGATCCTCGATCACGGCGTCCCAGGAGGAAGCGTTGGTCAGGAGCCCGTGTAGGAAAAGGAGAGTCTCACCATTGCCTGAGGCACGCCAAGGCATGCTCCCGATATTCGTCGTCAGGACTCCCGTCTGCGTTGGGTTATCGCGCTTGGCCACCAGTGCCGACACCTCCCTCTCCAGACCCGAATCGATCCGTCAGCCCCGCATCGGGGAGCTCAAGCTCGAGCCCACGTTGCTTCGGGAGCTTTGCGGTGCCGTCGGTCAAACGCGAACCCGGAAGCAACCGCGTCGATCGCCAAGTGCACTGTGCACTGCGGCGGATCCCATGTCTGGACGCCGGTAGCGAGGGTGTTCGTGTAATTCTCCTTGCTGCTGCCTCAGTGGTCGTCGATGGGCTCACGCGTTGCGGAAATAGACAAGGAGTTCCACATGTAGGACTTGGAACTTCAAGGCTCACGCGTCCGCAGGCATCGGATGTTCCGCGCAGCGCCTCGATCTCCGCCGTGTCCACGATTCGTTCCGGTAGGACGTGTGCCGGCTTCATGACACGAATCCTCTCGATGAGCATGCTCGCCCCTTCTTCGTCAGATGAACCACATACTAGCCGTGCGGTCAGTGAGCTGGTCCGGGAAAGGTCTCGCTGTTGGTGTGGCGGGGACCGTCCGGCCGTAGACAACCCTTTCTCGGACTCGGCTGCCTCCTGCAATGTCGCGGTGAGAGGGCGCATCTGGCCTTATCGGAGCAGGGGTCGTGTGAGTCCGCTCCCGGTAAGTCGGATCCGGACGCGTTGGGCCGGACGGCCGGATGCGTCCTTCCTCGGTGGGGAGGGAGGGTGAGGCCGCTGAGACCACCCAGAGGCGCACCTCTCGTTTTTCGCTGTCGGAGACACCCAGCGACGCCGGTGGCTCCCGTGGAGCAAGATGAGTTCATGAGCGAATCAACTGCATCCGGGACAGCCGCCGAGAACGCCGCCGAGGCCACGACTTCTGGCGCACCTGCTGGCGCCACCGGGGTCACCGCAACGGGCCCGACCGCGACCGAGGCCACCGCCCGCGAGGAGAACCCCCGCTACCGCGGCGTCGAGGTCGAGCGCGTGGGCCTGCGCCACTACCGCGCGACCAACGCCGCCGGCGACTCCGTCGACTTCGGCCAGGGCGAGGGCCTGCTGACCCCGGTCGAGCTGCTGCTCGCGGCCGTCGCGGGCTGCTCCGCGGTGGACGTTGACGTCGTCTCCTCCCGCCGCGCCGAGCCGGAGGAGCTGCGCGTGCGCGCGAGCGGGCTGAAGGTCACGGACGAGGGCGGCGGGAGCCGGCTGGACGACGTCGAGCTCTCCTTCTCCGTCCGGTTCCCCGAGGGGTCCGCGGGGGAGAAGGCGCGGGCGATGGTGCCGCGGCTGGTCGAGCTCTCGCAGACGAAGGACTGCACGGTCTCCCGGACGGTCGAGCACCCCACGAGCGTGACGATGAGCGTGGAGGACTGACCGATCCCGGGGTGCGGCGACGACTCGTCACGGGCGACGATGACGTCACGGTGACGAGTCGTCGCGCAAACCGCCCAGGTCCATCTGACGACTCGTCGCACGCGGCGCCGAGGCACAGGTGACGAGTCGTCACCCACGCACCGCCTGGGCAACGACTCCGACGGACGTGCGTGACGCACCAGGGCATGCGGGGCGGCGTCGGGCCGGATAGACTGGGGCACCGTGGCTTTAACTATCGGAATCGTGGGACTGCCGAACGTCGGCAAGTCGACCCTCTTCAACGCACTGACCCGTAACACCGTCCTGGCGGAGAACTACCCCTTCGCCACGATCGAGCCGAACATCGGCGTCGTGAACCTCCCCGACCCGCGGCTGGACCGCCTGGCGGAGATCTACGGGTCGGAGAAGATCCTGCCCGCGACCGTGTCCTTCGTGGACATCGCCGGCATCGTGAAGGGCGCCTCCGAGGGGGAGGGGCTCGGCAACAAGTTCCTCGCCAACATCCGCGAGGCCCAGGCCATCGCGCAGGTGGTGCGCGTCTTCGACGACCCCGACGTCGTCCACGTCGACGGCGCGGTCAACCCGGCCTCCGACATGGAGACCATCAACACCGAGCTGATCCTCGCCGACCTCCAGACCCTCGAGAACGCGATCCCGCGCCTGGAGAAGCAGGTCAAGATCAAGAAGGGCGACGCCGCCCAGCTCGAGGCCTACCGCGAGGCCCAGAAGATCCTGGAGGAGGGCGAGACCATCTTCCGCGGCGCGCCCGCCGCCAAGCTCGAGACCGAGAAGCTGCGCGAGCTGAACCTGCTGACCTCCAAGCCGTTCATCTTCGTCTTCAACGCCGACGACGCCGTCCTCGCCTCCGAGGAGAAGCAGCAGCAGCTGCGCGAGCTGGTCGCCCCGGCCGAGGCCGTGTTCCTGGACGCGAAGCTCGAGGCCGACATGGTCGAGCTGTCCGAGGAGGAGGCCCGCGAGATGCTGGAGATGTCCGGGCAGGACGAGTCGGGGCTGTCCAAGTTGGCCCGCACCGGCTTCTCCACGCTGGGGCTGCAGACCTACCTGACCGCCGGGCCCAAGGAGTCCCGCGCCTGGACCATCACGCAGGGGGACACCGCCCCGCAGGCGGCCGGCGTCATCCACACCGACTTCGAGCGCGGCTTCATCAAGGCTGAGATCGTCTCCTTCGACGACCTCGACGCCGCCGGCACCATGACCGAGGCCAAGGCCGCGGGGAAGGTGCGGATGGAGGGCAAGGAGTATGTGATGAAGGATGGGGACGTGGTGGAGTTCCGGCACGGAGGAGCGTCAGGGAGCGGGAAGAAGTGACTGAGGCACCGCTCGATCATGAGATCTCTAGCTTCCAGGGACGTCACGCCTTGATGAACTCGCTGGTCGTCGGTGTGTATCTCAAGATGCTGGCTCTAGGTGAGGAGCGTTTGGCTGACGCTTGGCTTGATTCGGGGGTCGAACTCGTGCCGGGTGAGATGGCGCTCCGGACCTGGGGTGCGTACTCCAGGACTCCGCGTCCTGTGCTACGCATGCTTATGCGTCCTTTGTCCAAGAGGGCGCACTTGGCTCTTAACAAGCGGATTGACTTCGTCCGGGAAGTCGTGCGGGAGTTTTCATCGAGTGTTGACGGTGTGCTTGAGCTCGAAGCCGTTGTGTGGGCTGAGATCGGCGATGTGATCCAGCCATCGACGGAAGATCGTGTAAACGATATCAAAGACGCGCTGGCTGCATGTGGAGAAGAAGGGCAAACACTCATCGAGGAGTTGGACTTGCTCCTTCCGCAGCTAATTTTCGGGTGGGGTGCATACGCGTCGCAGCGCGTCCAGCATGTCGCGGTTCGAGACGGGGATCAGCAAACTGTAGCACGCGTTACCAAGTTGTTGAAATCGCTGAGTGACTTTCTGTGGGGGCACGATAAGATTCAGCTCGCGACCGGCGAGATGAACAATATCTCGTTCGCATCGACCGCACCGGGTCCAAGGCTGATTCTCGATGCCGCGAGTTCACGTGCGTTGCCTCGGAAGAAATGGAGAGTTGGGGTTATAGTCCCCGGCGGTGAAGCTGCGCGCAGCGACATAGCCGAGCTTGAGGAGCATCCGGAGCTGGAATGCAGCCTCCGGACCGTCTATCGGAATAAAACCAATTTCGCGGCGCAGATGAGCAGTGCATTGGCAGCCTTCAAATTCGATCAGGATGCAATTGTGGTCGCTTATGGCGGCGGCAGTAAGAAAGACCTCGAAAAGGTCCACGCTGCATTAGAGCCTCATCTTGAGACCCTCGAGGTTCCGTGTTGGGTCGCTGTTGGGCACGCGAGTGACCCCATGACGGTGAAAAATCCTGTTGTGCGTGTTTGCAGGACCCCAAGTGATGCCCGGACGTTGTTTCTCGCAGAGACGGTTCAATATGAACAGCAGCTGGGAATGATACTAGCCGAAGGAGCTCGCCGTCTTGAGAATGGCGAGAAAAGCCTTGGTAACGGGGAAAGCATTGAGCGTGCCCTAAGAAATATGAATAATACGGTTTCGGATGCACGGGGGTTGCATCTTCAGAACGGGAGCTAATCCGGTGATTTGAGTATGAGTGAGCTACAAACACCTTGGTCCTATACAGTACTGAAGACGATTTCCGATGTCCTTGCGGACACGTCGGACGGGTTGACGGGTCGCGAGATTGGCGATCTGCTCTTCCGCTTGCGCATGGAGGATCCGATCCCGACGACGACTAAGCGCGACCGGCTCGGCGAGACCTTCGTCGCTCGTCAGAATAACGACCAGAGCTCGAAGCGCATCGTCACGGCGATGGACCCAGTGCGGTACCGCAGTCAGCCGGAGCTCTTCGCTCTTCGCCAGGATCGTCTCAACGAGCACCTTGCGTTCGTCGGACTGCGGGTCAATGACGAGGGCAAGGTCGCCAAGGGCGCAGTCGCCCAGACCTTGGATGAAGCGGCTCGCATCGCCACGTCGATCCGCGATGAGCTCCACCGCCGCAAGTGCCATCCTGAGGTGCTGCGATACTGCTCCTTGGAGGTCCTGAAGAAGGCGCACTTCCATGCCTGCCTCGAGGCGAGCAAAAGCATCTTTGACCGTCTTCGGAGCCTGACCGGTGCGTCGGGCGATGGGGCCGTGCTCGCCGACGACGCCTTGGCGCTCGGCAAGTCCGGGGTCCCGATGCTCGCGATCAACTCGCTGCGGACGCAGACGGAGAAGGACGAGCAGACCGGGCTCGCGAATCTCGTGAAGGGCCTGAACGGCCTCTACCGGAACCCGACGGCGCACGACCCAAGACTGAACCGCACGATCAACGACGACGAGCTGCTCGAAGTGCTGACGATAGTCTCCATGGTCCATCGGAGATTCGATGGCGCGTCGGCGTCCAACGGAGGATCGTCGTGAACGATGACGACGAGCACGAGGTCGAACCTGAAGACGAGGACGCCTCCCGCGCCGAGGAAGGAGCGTCGGAGCTGGAAGAGTCGTCCGAGGGCGACCAGAAGGATCGAAGCGTCGGCTTCCGTATGCCAACGGGGTTCTCGCGGTCGCTACTGCCGAACATGGACGATCTCGTTGCCAGCGTCCTCGCGCCCCTGCAGGCGCAGGTCCGCTCATCAATGCCCGACTACAGCGCCATCGCCCGCGAGGCCTTCGCGCCGATGAACGAACGGCTCCGGGAGCAGATGGCGTCGATCGTCGCCAGTGTCCCCACTTTCTCGATGCCGCCGCTCGACCTGCCCGCGTTGAAGGGACCGGTCCTCGATCCCGCGACCCAAGAGACGCTCAAGCGGATCTCGGAGCAGCAGGCGCAGGCCATGGAAGGCCTGCAAAGGTCTCTCGGGCCGTTCTTTGCCCCCGAAGCACTCCGCGGTTTCAACCGCGCTCTGCTGCCGCCCAATCTCAAAGATCATGCGGATGAGATCAGGGCCAGCCAGGTTCACGCGTTCGTCGAGCAGGAGGGAATCCCGCTCTACCTCGTGCCACGGGGCCGGACGGCTCTTCGATTCCTGCGAGCGAAGGACCGGGCAGGGCGACGACGAGTGCTTTGCGACTGCTACGACTCGCTCATCGAGGATTGTGCCGCGGTGCTGGAGCGGGCGGACCACGAGGTGGTCAGTGACGAGCTGAGCTTCGCGCTCGATGGCCTCGGCGCGATGCGCGCCGGCCACGCCCGCTCCGCCCAGGCCATGTTCACCGTCACGCTGGACACGCTGATCTACCGCTTCTACCCCGACCGGAAGGCCCGCGGGGTCATCACGAATCGCAAGAGGGGAGCTGACGTCCCCGACGAGATCGACGAGATGGGCGTCCGCGAAGCGTTCGTATGGCTGCCTATCTGGAATGCGCACGAGGAGTTCTGGAAGCACAAGGGTGACCAGGTGCCTCACTACTACTCCCGCCATGCCAGCGTCCATGGCGTCTCCTCGCGTCAGTTCAGCAAGCGGAATTGCATTCAGGTGCTCATGCTCGTCACGAGCCTCATCGGCTACGCCGACAGGGTGGCCTGCGAATCCGGTTGACTCTCAGGCCTCCGATCCATTGAAGTAGTCGTCGTCCCAGAACTCCTGCACGACCTATGTTCGGCCGAACGACCTGCGCTCGAACAGAGTATGGGCGTCTGCAACCAGGCCGGAGGCGTTGTCCAAGAGCGCCTTCCAGAACGCGTGTGCAGTGCTGGGATCCATCATCACCATTTAATTCTCGCCCATGCGTCCGTCCCACGGGGTCCTGCACAGGCAGAGCAATCGATCGTCAACTATTACAAGAGCTTGAACGAAAGCATTCCGGCACTGAAAAACATCATCGGTTAGGCTTGGACAATGACCTCCGCACTCGTTCGCGCCGCCGTGTACCTCCGCATCTCGCTCGACCGCAACATGGACGGCCTCGCCATCGACCGGCAGCGCGACGCATGCCTACGGATCGCGAAGGACCGGGGATGGGCCGTGGTCGAGGAGTACGTCGACCAGTCGAAGTCCGCGACCGACAAGGCCAAGAAGCGGCCCGACTACGACCGGATGGTGGCAGACTTCGCGGCGGGACGCTTCGACGCCATCATCTGCTGGGATCTCGACCGCCTGACGCGGCAGCCTCGCCAGCTCGAGGACTGGATCGATGCCGCCGAGGACCGCGGGCTCCAGCTCGTCACCGCGAACGGCGAGGCCGATCTGACCACCGACGGTGGGCGCATGTATGCCCGCATCAAGGCGGCTGTCGCCCGCGGCGAAGTGGACCGGAAGTCTTTCCGGCAGTCCGCTGGCCAGTTGCAGCGCGCCGAGCAGGGCCGTGCCCCCAAGGGCACGCGTCCGCTCGGTTACACAAGCAGGGGAGAGGTCATCGATCACGAGGCCGCTGCCGTGCGCGAGCTGTACAGGCTCTTTGCCATCACCAACGGCCCTTCCATCGCAGCCCTGGCGGCCGGCCTGTCCGGCGCGGTGGGCGCTCACGTCCCTAACTCGATCCCGTCTCTGCCCAAGCACACCCGCACGCTCATGATCGAGCGCAACGAGCGCCGGCAGGAAGAGGGTCTTGAACCGAAGCCTGTGCCGGAGGACGGGCCCTGGGCATCGAGCACCGTGCTGGGGATCCTCCGCAACCCGCGCTACGCCGGGTACTCGGTGTACACCGACAAGAAGGAGCGGACCGACAGGAACAAGCGCCGCAGCTGGTACTCGCAGATCCTCCGCGACGTCGACGGCCGTCCCGTCATGGGTCAGTGGGAGGCGCTCGTCGACGAGATGACCTGGTACGCAGTCCAGGAGCGCCTGAACGACCAGACCCGGGTGACCAACCGCACCGGTTCGACGGCGCGGAAGCACCTCGGGTCGAGCCTGTACCTCTGCGGGATCTGTGACCAGCCGATTCGAGCACATTCCCACGCTTACCGCTGCCCGGGTCACCTGGTCCGCTCCCGGGCGAACGTGGACGACTGGGTCCTGCGGATCATCCGCGCGCGCCTGGCGCGGCCAGATGTCCGGGATGCGCTGTCCGCGAGGGACGAGCCGCGCCTCAAGGCGCTGCAGGACGAGGTCGGCGTCCACGAGGGCAGGATCATGCGCGCGCAGAATGACTACGACGAGGAGATCATTGAGGGGCGAGACCTCAAGCGCATCCGGGACCGGGAGAGCGCGTACATCGAGGCTCTGAATAAGGAACGTCGGGCACTCACGGCGACGACCGACCTCGGCGGCGTCCTCGATGCAGTGGATCTAGTAAAGGCGTTCGATGATGCAGACCTCGCGATCAAGCGCCGGGTCATCGACTTCTTCTGCGAGGTCAGGCTCTACCCGGCACCGCGCGGACGGAAAGTTTTCGATCCTGAGACGGTTAAGGTCACGCCTAAGGGTCTGAAGGCCGAGAACTGAGCGAGGAACCTGTGTTCGGGACTTCTTGGGATGGACGATGTGGATGCCTAGTGGGCTGAAGCCGCTCTGGCTTGTCGGTGCACAGCCGTCGCATCGCAGCGATCGAGGCCGTAGCGGACAAGCGGTGATTGAGTGGCGTTGCGGGGCGTGAACTTGCGATCGCCCCGCAGCTACGTCTTGGACACGGATCAAAATGTCGTCTTGCTAATGCATTGCCCGTGTAAATTTCTTGATACAACACTATCGTGACGAGTAGGAACAGTTGAGCATGGCCGAGCCGGCGGAGTCGTCCAGGAAGACGACGGCGCGGATTGTATGGGACACAGCGGACAAATACCTGCGCAACATCGTCCACGAGGAAGACTACGGCAACTACATCCTTCCGTTCGCGGTCCTCCGTCGCCTGGAGTGTATGTTGGCCGACAGGAACGACGACGTCATCAAGTACGTCAACTCCTTCGCCGGAATGTCTCAGCATCTCATCGACATCGCCGTCAAGGACCGGTTTGGCCTGGGTTTCTATAACACCTCGCCGCTCGACCTCCCGACCATCGCGTTGTTCGATGACAACGTGGACAAGTCCCTCAAGAGCCACATTGACGGCTTCTCGAACAACATCTCCGACATCTGGGTTTCGTTTGACTTCAACCGACGCGCGAAGGTCTTCGCCGACGCCAACCGCCTGCACCCCATCGTCAAGCATCTCTCCACGCTCGACCTCAGCCCGGCCAGCCTTAATGACACCAACATGGGCGACGTGTTCGAGGGTGTCATGTACCGGGCCTTCAACAAAAAGGGCGAGGCCACGGGTAACTTCTACACTCCGCGAGACGCGATCCGGCTGATGGTCAACGTGCCCATCAGCAACGACGACGATACGTTCGCCTCCGACCACGCCGCGTGCTCGGTCTACGACTCGACGGCCGGCTCCGGCGGCATGCAGCTGATCGCGCAAGAGACGCGGAAGCGCACCAGCGAGCAGGTCGACGTCACCTTCTACGGGCAAGAACTCATGCCATCCCCGTTCGCCCTTGGGAAGGCGGACTTGCTGATACAGGGCAGCCGTTCCGACGCGATCAAGAAGGGCAACAGTCTCGTCGATGACCTCTACGACGGGCAGGCCTTCGACCATGTGTTTTCGAACCTTATGTTCGAGGTCGACTGGGAGGTCGAGAAGGGGTCGTTGCGGGATGCAGACCCACTCGAAGCGCCGCCCGGCGGAGCAGTCACAAGTAGGAGATTAGAGGTACAAAACTGCAACTGCGAATCATGGGAGCACCTTTCATGTCTGTAACGATCCACGAACTCCTCGATGATCTGCGCAAGGCGTCGCTCGACGAGCGGGACAAAGGCGATCGGTTCGAGCGGCTGATCAAGGCATACTTGTCGAACGAGCCGGAGTGGGTGGCGCGGTTCGAGAACGTATGGCTCTGGAAGGAGTGGCCGGGCCGCGGCAACCGCCCCGACACCGGGATCGACCTGGTCGCCGAGCGTCGCGAGGGAGAGGGACTCGCGGCGATCCAGTGCAAGTTCTACGCCGAGGGCCACAAGGTCGCGAAGTCCGATATAGACTCCTTCATCTCCGCCTCCGCCAAGGCCGAGTGGACCGAGCGCTACGTCTTCGATACCGCTGCTGGGTGGACCGGCAACGCCGAGGAGACCCTTGGGGAGGTCGCGCAGCGCATCGACATCGCGTTCCTCGACGACGCTCGGGTCGACTGGTCCCAGTACTCGTGGTCCAAGCCGGATCAAGTTGAGCTCGCCACCGTGCACCAGCCGCGCCGGCACCAGAAGGCGGCTATCGACGCGGCCACCGCGGGACTCGCTGAGCACGACCGCGGAAAGATGATCATGGCGTGCGGCACCGGCAAGACGTTCACGGCGCTGAGGCTCGCCGAGCGGCAGGTCGGCGAAGGCGGCACGGTGCTGTTCCTGGTGCCGTCGATCCAACTGCTGTCGCAGTCGCTGCGCGAGTGGATGGCCCAGTCCGAGGTGGACATCAGGCCGTTCGCGGTGTGCTCAGACGTGCGGGTCGGTCGCAAGGCCGACGACTCAGGCGACTTGTCCACGATCGACCTGACCGAACCGGCGACTACTGACGCCGATACGCTGGTGGCACGGATGGCGGTCGGCAAGCGCGCCCAGGCCCGGATGACCGTGGTGTTCTCCACGTACCAGTCCATAGACGTCATCTCGGAGGCCCAAGCGAAGGGACTCGACGAGTTTGATCTAATTATCTGCGACGAGGCGCATCGTACCACCGGCGTTACCCTCGCCAGCCAGCCGGAATCGCATTTCGTCAAGGTCCACGACGACGGTTTCATCACCGCCGCGAAGCGGGTGTACATGACTGCCACGCCGCGCGTCTTCGACGACGCGGTGACGAAGAAGGCGATCGAGAACGACGCGATGCTGGCCGACATGGCCGACGAGGACACCTATGGCCCGGAGCTGTACCGGCTCGGCTTCGGGGAGGCGGTCGAGCAGAACCTGCTCACCGACTACAAGGTGATCGTGCTCACAGTCGATGAGGCCTACGTAGCCGAGCACTTCCAGCAGACCATGGCTCAGGACGGCGAGATTCAGCTCGATGACGCCGCGAAGCTGCTGGGCTGCTGGCAGGGGCTGGCGAAGAACTACCGCCGTGATGAAGAGAGCGACAGCGCAGACGATATGCCGATGCGCCGGGCAGTGGCGTTCGCGAAGGACATCAGGGCCTCCCGTACGGCGTCCCGCGCGTTCCCGGCGCTGATCGAACGGGCGCTGGAGGACGAGTCCCGACATGTTTCCAACGACCTTCGCGTCGAGGCCGTGCATGTCGACGGGACAATGGGCATTCACGAGCGCAACGAGCACCTCGACTGGCTCAAGAGCGATGCCGGGGCTGAGGTCTGCCGTGTGCTCACCAACGCTCGGTGCCTCTCTGAGGGCATCGACGTACCAGCACTGGATGCAGTCATGTTCTTGACTCCGCGGGGGTCCCAGGTCGACGTTGTGCAGTCGGTGGGCCGGGTGATGCGCAAGGACCCGTCCGGGGTGAAGAAGCTTGGTTACATCATCCTGCCGGTCGTCATTCCCTCAGGAATGAGGCCGTCGGAGGCGCTGAACGACAACAAGCGCTACAAGGTTGTCTGGCAGGTCCTGCAGGCACTACGGTCGCACGACGACCGGTTCCACGCCATGGTCAACCAGATCGACCTGAACAAGAAGAAGAACACCAAGATCGACATCGTCGACGTCACGCCGCCGCCCCGCGGGGACGAAGAGGGAAACGACACCGGCTCGCAGGGTCCGGACTACGTGCAGCTTCCGCTGGATTACGGGTTCGACGGCTTCCGGGACGCGATGTACGCGCGCATCGTGAAGAAGGTCGGCGAGCGGACCTACTGGGAGGACTGGGCATCGGACATCGCCGACATTGCTCAAGCCCACATCACGCGCATCACTGGGCTGTTGCAGGAGTCCGAGGTGGCGAAGGCGCGGTTTGACACGTTCCTCCAGGGGTTGCGCGGTAACCTCAACGAGTCGATCACCAAGGACCAGGCGATCGAGATGCTCGCGCAGCACCTGATCACCCGCCCCGTCTTCGAGGCGCTATTTGCAGACTACGACTTCGCAGCGAACAACCCGGTCGCGCAGACGATGGAGTCAATGCTCGCCGTGCTCGATGAGTATGCCCTTGACTCCGAGAACGCAACCCTCGAGGGTTTCTACGACTCCGTCCGTCGACGAGTCGCCGGGGTCGACAACGCCGAGGGACGCCAGAAGATCCTCGTCGAGCTGTACAACAACTTCTTCGCTAAGGCGTTCAAGAAGACCGTCGACAAGCTTGGCATTGTCTATACGCCGGTCGAGATCGTCGATTTCATCCTGCGGTCGGCCAATGATGTTCTGCGTCAAGAGTTCGGGCAGTCGCTGACCGACGAGGGCGTGCATATCCTCGACGGGTTCACCGGCACCGGCACCTTCATCGTCCGGCTCCTGCAGCTCGGGCTGATCGAACCGCACGACCTCGCACGCAAGTACGCCGAGGAGATCCACGCCAACGAGATCCTATTGCTGGCGTACTACATCGCCGCGATCAACATCGAGACCACCTACGCGGACCTGGCTGACGAGCCGGCACCGTTCCCAGGTCTCGTGCTCACCGACACATTTCAGTCGTACGAGGACGGAGATCGCCAGGATCTTGATATCTTCCCCGAGAATAACGAGCGGATCGTGCGCCAGAGAGGGCTCCCGATCACGGTGATCGTTGCCAATCCGCCGTACTCGCACAAACAAGGAAGCGGAAACGACGATAACGCAAATGAGTCCTATCCGCACCTGGATAGCAAGATCCGGAGCACCTACGCGGAACGGTCGACCGCCACCAACAAGAACGCGCTCTATGACAGCTACATCCGTGCGTTCAGATGGGCGAGTGAGCGACTTGCTGATCGTGGTTTGATCGCATTCGTGTCCAGCAATGGCTGGCTTGACGGAAACACGGCAGACGGCATGCGACTCTGCCTTGCTGAGGAGTTCAGTGCGGTTCACATCTTTAATCTCCGGGGTGATCAGCGCGCGTCTGACTGGCGGTCTGAAGGCGGCAAGGTTTTCGGGGAAGGGAGCCAATCAGGCATTGCGATCACTGTGCTCGTGAAGGGGGGTGATCGGTCCGGCGAGGCCAGGATTAACTACGAACAGATGGCCGACGGGCTCACTCAAGAGCAGAAGCTAGAGCAGGTCCGGCAGATCGGTTCCATCCTCTCCTCCCCGGGCCGCTTGATCCGACCGAACGAGCACGGTGATTGGATCAACCACCGTTCAAACGAGTTCAGTACGTATCTCGCGGTCGCGGCTGGACCTGAATCAGGGGTATTTTCGACCATTGTTAATGGACTCGGAACGAGTCGTGATGCGTGGGTGTACGCATCCGGCACGGACGCATTGAGGCAGTCGATGCGTCTTGCGTGCGAAACGTATGCAGCCGCGCTCGTAGGCCCCGTAAGCAAGGACAGGAAGAAGATCAAGTGGTCATCGTCGCTTGAAAGCGCCTTCAAACGACGCCGGCAGCTTCCGTTCAACGACTCAAAACCTCTCGTTGCGATGTACCGGCCATTTGAGATGCAGCGTCTCTACCCAGACCACGCCTGGCTCCACCGGCCGCGAACGCTTCGCGAGTTTTTCCCGACTCCTTTGGCAACGAACCATTCGATCTATATCACTCCGGCGGCCACATCCAAGCCGTTCACTGCGCTCATGACGGCGGTGGTCCCCGACCTGAACCTCTACGGCTCGGAAGGCGGTCAGGCTCTTGCGCGATTCCGATACGAGTCCACTGAGGCGGAGGAAGGCGCTCTCGACTTCGGCAGGCCCGATGACGATGCGGAGGTTGTTGACGGCTACCGGAAGATCGACAACATCACTGACGACGCGCTGTCTCGGTTCCAGGCGGTGTACGGCGATGAGGCGGTGACGAAGGACGATATCTTCTTCTACGTCTACGGTTTGCTGCACTCACCGGAGTACCGAGAGGCGTACGCGGCCGACCTGAAAAAGATGCTCCCGCGGATCCCGTTCGCGGCCGACTTCCACGGCTTCGCAAACGCCGGCCGAGCGTTCTCCGGCCTTCACCTCGGGTACGAGTCCGTGGAGCCCTACCCGCTCGATGGCCTCGACGCCGCTCCTGCTGACGGCACGGATCCTTACGCGTTCTACACGGTGGGCAAGAAGATGAAGTTCGGGAGGCCTACTGCCGCGCAGAAGGCCGCAGGAGAGAAAGCTGACAGGACCGTCATCCAGTACAACGACCGGATCGTGCTTTCTGGCATCCCTGATGAGGCATACCGATACATGCTGGGCAGCCGGTCGGCTGTCGAGTGGATCATCGATCGGTACCATGTGAAGACCGACAATAAGTCCGGGTCCGGCATCGTCAACGATCCGAACGACTGGTCGCGCGAGGTCGGTGACCCGCGATACGTCCTGGATCTGCTCGCGCGGATCGTCACGGTGTCGGTCGAGACAATGAAGGTCGTCGATACCCTGCCTCCGCTCGACATCATCGAGACCGAGTGAACTTCGAGGAGCCGTTCGTCTCGGTCGTGCAGAGCGCCGTGACGCCGAGCGAGGCTGATGCCATAGTGGCGCGCGGCGTGACCCTCGATGCTGTCGCGGAGGTAGACGTACCGGTGGTCACGACGGAAGGTGAGGACTGGTGGTTGAGCGTAATCGGTGTTCGGCGTCCAGCTGAACGTTCGAAGTTCACTGCATTGTCGGCGTCCGAGCCCGGTTGACGGCTTGCTGGCCCCGACCCGCATGGCCCGCATCCGGCGGTGCTCCGGTGCCGTCACGCCGTGCGTCGCGCTCTCTCGCGGTTCATCGCCGAAGGCGTTCTCACGCGCGCCGAGGGGAACCAGTACGTGCCCCAGCCGGGTCACGTTCCAGTCGCCTACCCGGGCGGGAGCTCGCGTGTGCCTATGCTCGTTCGGTCGCCCTTGATCGATATTAGCGGCGGCAGCCACTCACCATTCATGCCTGCCCGCCGGCCGGTCGTGACACCAGCGAGATCCTCTTGCCCAACGAGGAGCTCTTGGCGGGCCTTGACGAACTCCTCGGAATCCGTGGCATCGCGATCGTCCGCGAGAGCCGGCGAGCCCTGCGGAGCGGTCTCTACCTGGCCTCATCGAGCCTGTTAGCGGCAGCGTCCGAAGCAGCGTGGTTTAGTCTCGCGCGCGCCGTCCCGGGCCCGACGACGTCGCTGACGAAGAAGGCGGAGGATGGCCTGCGACGTCGCCGAGGGCACCCGTCTCACCGAGCAGAAGCTCCGTGAGCTCAAGCCGTCCCCGGGGAGCGCGACGATAAAGGAGATCGTCACGCAGGCGCACATGTTCCGCGAGGTTAGGAACTATGCGCTCCATGTCATTGAAACGCACGACGGCGACCGCGAGACCGGGTTTGCCGAGACCGACGCGACGCTGCTGGCAATCGCGGCCCGCCGGTACTTCGTGAAGCTGGCCGACCTGCGAGACCAACTCTCGTCCTTCCCTACTCGGTGAACGTCCCTGCTAGATCCACGCAGAGCCGGTTGCCGAACTTGTAGTTTAGTAATCTGCGACGGTGCATCTGGTGGACGGCGACGCCAGGTGCGACACCGATCTCGCGGGCCTTGTCAGCGATCTCTCGGTCGTAGGACAGGCCGCGGAACTGTGTGATGCCGGCGTCGCCGAAGAGCAGATCCATGGCGAACTTGTTCGCACCCTTCTCGGCTGCGGAGTTTCGCTTTTTCTCCGTGCGGTACTCCACGTGCATCTCGCCGCGGGGGTCGTTGAGGACGTGGCCAATTTCGTGGAAGAGGGTCCAAATGACGAAACCGTCCTTGCCCCAGCGGCCGGTCTGCTGGATCACCGGCACTTTCTTGTCGATCCAGCGCGTCATGCCGAGCAGCGGGAGCTTCTTGGGCGGCTCCACGACCATGAAGACAACGCCGGCGTCGGCGAGGATGTTCGCGATGTCGCGCAGCATCGTCGTGTCGGGCGTTGCGGCGCGGGCACGGAGTTTGGGCAGAGCAGCGCGGAGCCGCTCGGGGTCGTAGTCGTAGCCGCGGCCGCGCTCGAAGGGCTCTTCCAACTCGGCAGCACGCAGCCAGGTTGTGAGCAGGGTCTGGTCGAGAGCCGTGCCGGAGTCCTTCAGAGCGGCAAGCGCGTAGTCGCCGCTGGAAGCTTCTTCGTGGAGGTGGACGTAGGCCTCCCAAGTCCCGCACCGGTGGAACGCGAGGAAGTCGGACACGAGCTTGCCGGGGCTGCGCCTGGTTGCCTTGGTTGCGCCGATGTCGCGCAGGTAGGTGACAGCCGATGGCGCGATCTCCCCCGCGTGATCGGCCAAGACCTCTTCGTCGGCGATGCGGGCGAGGTCCGCGCGGTAGAGCGCCTCGTACTTCAGCCATGTTCTGGCGGGGATTCCGACGACACGCTCGAGGCGCATGGCGGTATCGCTCGTGATCGGGGCGCGCCCGTTGACGATCTCATTGACCTGCTTGCGGCTGCTTCCGAGGAGTTCGGCAACGCGCTGCTGGGACAGGCCGTGATCGTCAATCCACTCCTCCAGGTACTCCCCGGGAGCGACGGCGTAGTTGGTGGCGGTCATGGTCCCTCCTTCCTCAGTGGTAGTCCTCGATGACAACGACGGTCACGTCGACTGCGTTTAGCGCGTTGGGCATCGGCTCCACGAGGAGCCGCCAGTTGCCGCTGAGCTCGCCGGCCCATGTCCCGGCGCGCTTGCCTTTGAGGTCATGCCATGCACCTCCAGGGTCGTCGTCCGGCAGGTCTCCGAGTGTGTCTGAATTTTCGAGCGCCTTGATCCGCAGTCGAAGCTTCTTCTTGAGATCCGGCCGCTTCTTCTGTATCTCGCGCTCGTCGGTGCACAGTTTCGCGAGCTTCTTGTCCTTGTAGTCTACGCGCAATCAGTGTCACCGATCTCGTTACAGTATAACGCTGTCATCACAGAAATTATGCCCGAGGATGAGCCAAAGTCGCTGACCAGACACACGTACGCCTGGGTGGTTGCGTGCTGACCAGCGCCTCACCGAGGCTGCTTCAGATGATCGGCGTAGGCTTCTGCGCCGTCTTCGGGTGCCGGGCACACACCGGCGCGACCAGTTCCGTCAAGGGGACGCCGAGGGCGTGGGCGATGCCGTGCAGCGTGGAGATCCTCGCGGCAACACGCCCGGCCTCGATCTGGATGATCGACTTCCGATGCACCTCAGAAGCCTCAGCGAGCCGGTCGATCGACATCCCCCGCTCCCGCCGTAGGCGTGCGATCTCGACCCCTAAGGCGCGCAGATCGGGTACGGGAGCAGGCATGCCTCCACACTCGTGGAGTAACCTTCTTTGCACAGTAACTTAAAAGCGCCTATTCGTTTAGGGTCGAGAGAGGACGCCGACTCGCTCTCACCGGACGATCCCAAGAGCCGGAAGCGTGATCGAACAACCGATGCAGACAGGAGCACCCTTGACCACGGAACTGACCCAGCCCCCGACCACCGCACGCTCCCGGATCCTCGCACCCACCGCGGCTCTGGCCGGGATCGCCCTGTTGCTTTCCGGTTGCGGTGACGGAGGCGGCGACGAAACCGCTCCGGCCAGCGAGCAGGACAGCCAGGCCACTGAGCAGACCCCAACGGAGAGTGTCTACCAGTTCGATCAGGCCCGCGTGGATGACGACGATGACCAGGAACCGTTCGTCGCAAGTGAGGGCGAGGTCGTGGTGCAGCTTTCCGATGAGCTCAAGGCAACGATCCCCGAGGATGGCAGCGTAGCCATCGATCACTACACTCTTAGCGCGAAGGCCTTCGAGACCGGAATCTGCCGCCTCGACGTCGACATCGCCTATACCGACGGGGGCGAGGATGCCCTTTCAGCGCCGCGGAGGCACCAGGACGAGACCCCGCAGGCAAATCTGCACGAGGCGATAACAGATGTCGAGATCGAAGAAGATGAAGTCGTTGATGAAGTGCCAAGTGACGCTGAGCTCGAAAATGGCATGGACTACATGACCAAAGATTTCTCGCACGCCACGTTCGTTGACGAATGCAGTGAAAACGCTGAGGACGACATCACCAGCTTGGGCTTCCCGTACTCACAGAAGCCTTCGAAAATGAACAGCGCCGACTCCGATATCATCCGAAATTTCGCCAATGTCGACATCGCCGTCGTCGCCGGCACCCAAGGCGGACAGGACGGGGCGTCGATCATCGTCACCGGCGACACCGCCGCCGAGCTAAGTGTGACCGGTGAGTGGGCCCCGCCGGAATACTGATCCTGCTCAACGCAGTCGAAAGGAGTCATCATGACGTCATGCGCCGTTCTTATCTCGGGAGGCGAGGGGGAGGAGCCCCTGGGGGTCGTACTGGATCTCACCGACGCCGAACTCGACGATCTGGCCCGGGACTGGGATTAGATGGGATATCGCGTTCGCAAAAGGACAAGTTGCTATGCCCGCTATCCAGGATGAACCCAACATCGGCATCGAGGCCACGCTCTTGGAAGGTCACTCGGACCCCTACGGCGTCCTGCGGTGCCTCGATGCGAGCATCATGTCCTACGACGACGCCGGGTCCGCCGAGATCGGCAATCTCACCGGATGGCTCGGGCGTGGCGTCGGATCCCTCGATCCCGAGGAGGTGTGGGACGCCGCCGACAGCATCAGTGCGCACGCCGAGGCCCTGGGTGCTGCCGCCCGGCAGATTCTCGCAGCGAGCGATCGTCTCGACGATGTGCTGCTGGTCGATCGGATCACTCTGGAAGAGCGGTACCGCGGCCAGAAGTTGATGGGAAGGATCCTCGACGAGCTGGCCCATGTCTTGCAGCTGCACGAGGACACCTTGCTCGTCCTCACCCTGCCCGAACCTCTCAGTCTCGACGGGGGCGGTCGTCTGGACGATGGTCCTGAGCGAAACGCGGGCTTGGACAAGCTCCAGACCGCCTGCCGTCGGGCCGGCATGGAGCCGTGGAACGATGGTCCTGTGTGGTGGCGTTCGGACACCGTAAAGCAGACCGGCCCGCTGGGGTAGTGACCGACGGGTCACGATTACTGCCGACGGGCCTCGCTCCGCGTGGCCAGGGCAAGCGGCGGTCCATGATCCCATGCCGCGGAATCTTGTCCGTATGTTGGAGGCGCGCGGGGGAGAGCGTGACCATGGGGGAACAGTTAGAGCGTTGATGGTCGAACGAGAGCACGACTCCAAGGCGGAGCGCATCTACGCGGTCTCCGACATCCATGGCTACCCCGACGCGTTACGGGCAGCCCTCGACCTCGTCGACCTCGAAGGCGACCCCGGTGCGCGACTCGTCCTGCTCGGCGACTACGTCGACCGCGGGCCGGCCAGCGCCGAGGTGCTCGAGATCGTCCGGCGGCTTCAGCTGGAATTCCCCGAGAGAGTGACGGCCTTGCTCGGCAACCACGAGGAGTGGCTCCTCGAGTGGCTGGACGGCGACGACGAGGACCTCGGCTGGATCATGTCGGACGCGGACCTGGTCACCGTGAAGTCCTTCCTCGGCCCGCCCGAGCAGGCGCGGGCCTTCGGGGACGAAGATCCAGGCAGCGACGCCTCCGCCCTCGACGGGCCCACGACGAACGGCAACCTCAAAAGGGCCGTGCGGGGGAAGCACGCCGCGTTGATCTCCTGGTTGCGCGGCCTGCCTCGCCTCTACGAGACGCCCGAGCAGATCTACGTCCACGCCGGGGTCGACGAAGAGGCAGGAGACCTCTGGCGCGCGGCGACGCCCGATCACGTGCTGACGGAGAAGTACCCGCCAACCTTCGGCCCCTTCGTCAAGACGGTGGTCGCCGGCCACGTCCGCACGTCCGAGATGCACGCCGACGGCTCTCACGGGGTGTTCCACGATGGCCAGAGCCACTACTACATCGACGGTGACGTCGAGAGCACGGGCCAGGTGAACGTGTTGCGCTACGCCGTCGCCGACGGAAGATACGCGTCCTTCGCGTGCGGTTCGGGTGAGGAAAAGCCGGGATGAACACGAAAGCGCTCGGGGGCACTGGTCAAAGCGTGGATCATACAGGCCCGTGCCTGGGCCGCTGGTAGGAGAGGAAGCACATGGTCAGTTCCAAGGCGTGCTAGCCCTGCGCCTTGAGGGTGACCGTAACCTCGCGCAGCATCCGGCGGTCCTGCATCGTCCCGTCGGGATCCTCGATCAGCTGCTCCAGCAAGTGCAGGCCAATCGACTTCCTACCCCCGTCGCCGTTCGATGCGGCCAGGCGGATGGCTGAGTGCACGCGGTCCCACCAGGCGGACCGCTTGGCCGCCCGTCGGGTCCGAGCAGCGCCGGGCCGCCCCATCGCCCAGACGATGCCGACGGAAAGGAAGACGGCAACGAGGCTCACCTGCTCCAGCCGCATGCGCCGTCCAGCGCCGGTGCCAGACGCCTCGAAGATCCAGCCATCCACCGTGCCCCAAATGAGCAGGCCCAGCATCAGCGCGAGCAGCCCGGCATTCAGAACGACCAGCGGACGCAGCACGAGCGATGGCAGGTTCCACCTGGTCGAAACGTTCCTCGATTTGTTCACTGGCAGCCGCCTTTCACAATGTCCCCCATACCAGTATGTGTCGGCGAAAATCAATTTTAAAGACCCGCAGGCCAGATTATTCGAAATGAGCCTACGATCCGCCGCTCCTGCAACGATCCTCGTCATGCCGGTCGATGACAACGCGCCGTCTGGCACTCTTCCTGGCGCAAGCGTCGTGAGATACATTCGCGCACCGCGTCGCCAAGCCGCCACTACTGTCATCGGCTGGCCCAAGCGCATCAAGTGCTTGCTCGTGGCCCTTAGACCGCCTGAGCGCACGCGCCATCGTTGATGCTTGAAACCGTCATCGCGGTCCTCTCCGCCGATGCGGCGGTCGTGGTACATCGGCGAAGGCGGCGGCCGGGAGAATGATCTGATAGACGGTCGACCGCTGATGGTGAGTATCGCTTGGTGGCGTCTCTTCCGCAGAAGCCAGAACCAAGGCATTGTTCATGTATTGAGAAAGCGCCCGCGGGGCGGTATCCCGCCTGCTGGTACCCCTGCGCCGAAGGCACATGGGGCATGCCGCCCAGGCGGAACGGCAAAATGCTGTGATCTGGCTGCCTAGAGATTGATGGGCCGCTTCCACGGTGACGGGCGGAATTCTTGCTGACGCTGCTGAGTAGCACACGGGTTCGAGGTCGGTCGGAGATCTCAGCACAGCCCTCCCGCGATTTCATAGGTGTTCCGCCGGCATTATGCGTTCTGGGTGTCTAATGCATCATGTACGGATAAATCAAATGCGACATAATCGCATTGTCTTGGATGCGCCGCCATCGAGTGATGGCATCACCCTGCCAGCACGCGATGGAGACACTTTTCGCAAGAGGATGCACGCTCACCAGTCACATAGTCCGCATCGCACGGCGGCGAACGGGGTACTTAGGTGGGCAATTTAGGCGAGCACTACTACTTGAGTCTCACTCCATGAGTACCTCCGGAGGCGGCCAATACACCGCAAAGATTGAGAGCGCAGTAATAAAACTCACTACGATCAAATTTTAATATCACGTAACGTCCATGCCGCGGTTCGGCGGCTCTCGGTCTTTGACGGGTGGCGCGGGGATATGGTTGTGTTTATCTTGTCAACCATTCGCATAATTGAAGAATATGAGGCGTAATCTATGCTTAAGTCCTCTGTGGGCCGGACTGCAATCATCATCGGTCTTGCCGGCATTACCTCTTTCGGGGCGTTGGCCCCGGCTAGTGCATTTGAAACCTCGTCGGGGGCGTCTTCTGCGTCGAACGAAGCCGTCGACGAGTCGGCGGTGGACAAGTTGGGGGAAAATGTCAAGGTAGCGGCCGAAAGTGGCGAGGAGGGTGCCCGTGAATCCTATGAGGCGTATTTGAACCTTTCTGAGGAACAGAGGGGCAAACTCAACGAAATCATCAACGGAGAGGGTGTCATTGCGGCCGCCCAGGACCCGAATAGTGGTGTAACGGTGGATCACATCGACTGCGGTGTTGAAGGTGCAGGGGCGGAAGGTGGCGCGTCGGCTCCAGGGCTCGCTGTTCAAGCCGCGGCCGCCACCTACAACGTGACCTCCAGGTGCGATCAGGATTTCAACTTCGCCGGGATCAATATCACCAAGATTCGCCTGTCGGGGGACTATCAGACCGGTTCGGGTCGTGTCTTGGCAACCTACTCCGCCACGCCTCAGGTCGTGGTGTCCCGGGAGCCCGGCGCTAATATCTCTTTCAGTAATACGACTCACCGCCTCGGAGGTGGACAGGGGTACTTCCAAACCACGGTTACCGTGGAGCGGTCCCTGTTCGGTTGGAATCACAGCACGAGGAGTGCTAACCTCCAGTTAGTCACAAACGGCCCGGGGGTTGTGTCCTGCGGATGGCGATAGGATCTGATCAAAATGAGTCCAATTGAACCGACTTTTGGTCAGGCGATTTTAGGATTTGGACCACTGGTTCTTCTTTTCCTCGCATCTTTCTTTATAGTGATATACCTGCTGCGAAAATTTCTTGTTCGTCCGTCGACGAAAAACAAGCAGTACGCGCATCAGGGCGACAGTGAATCTAATTCACTGAAAGATTGATGCGCCGCGACGATCCGTCGTGGAATCGGGTGGATGTCCTTGATTCCACGGCGGGTCGTTGCACTGAGTGGGAAATAGCGGGCGGTAAAGATCCGTTCTAAAGTGTGCGTGTCGACTAGGGCGGCAGTCCGTGTGTCCTTCTCTTTGTTTTTGTCAACCAGACTTTGTCTTACCTCCGAACCTGCGCTGGAGCATGTCTCAGCGCCAGGATTCTCCACTTACCTCTCCGGTCCCGTCAAGTGCACCGGAGCGTTCGATGAGACGGCCCACCGGCTCCGCCCTCAGTCGCTCCAGTGCGCCCTGCAGGCCCGGGTTGTGCACGCGCAGCCGGTGCTCCAGCCTGCGCCGCAGCTGCTCGTCGATGCGCCGGGGCGGCTCATCACCGAGCAGCCGGTCGTCCATGACCGGCACCGGGTTCTTGAAGACCAGGACCGGGCGCAGCATGCCGTCCGTGACGGCCCCGACCCCGATCCAGAACGACCACGGGGCGGGGGCCAGCAGGCAGGCCAGGGACCCGTCGTCCTCCCAGCTCCAGGGGACCGGCTCCTGGCCGCCGCCGAGCCACCGGCCGTAGGCCGCGGCGTCGCCGGGGGAGAGGCAGGCCGGGACGAGGTCGCTCATCGGACTATTCGCCCCGCCGGGCTTGGCTGCCGCTGATCTCGCCTGGTCATCATGACGGGTCGCTCCAGCCATCCGCCGACATCCGTTCCACGCCGAGATCGGATAGCAGCCTGCACGTTCCCTTCATCGCACGGACGGCCTGTAAAGGGTACGGGCCGACATGCGTCTCGTAGACGTCCGGCGGTCTCGGCCACTCGCCACGGGCACGGTGCCGGGCAAGGGAACGCCGGCACGGTCCGTCTCTTCGTCATATCTGGGCAACCGGCTCGCTGCAGGGCAAGGTTTCGTATCTCGGTCATCATCACGCGGACAACTCCTGACTCTCCCTCACGCGCCACGGCGCGAACTCTGCGCGCACCTGCTCATTTTTTTGAAAGGCTCTTCGTGCCCCGGCATCCGGGGAAAGCACTGCAGCCGTAGAAGTCCCCTTTCGGTCCCTTGCGCACGAGCATCCGATTGACTCCGCAGGTCGGGCACATCACTGGATTGTCGATCTCTCCGCGCACGTTCTCCAGGGACACCTGCTTCCGGTCGATCAATTCCAGCAGGAACGGGGACTCCCGGCGGGCCACGGTCAGCATCAGCACCGCGCGGCGGGCGCGAGTCAGCGCGACGTAGAACAACCGGCGCTCCTCGGCGCTGGGGTAGTCCTCGCCCCGCGGCATCGCCAGCTCCAGCAACGGGTCGTCCTGGATGGTGCTGGGGAACCCGCCCTTGTTCAGGTCGGCGATGACGACGTAGTCGGCCTCCTTGCCCTTGGCGGAGTGGACGGTGCTGAGCTCGATCTCGAGATGCTCCCAGCCGTGGGCCTTCTCGGCCTCGAAGTCCTCGAGTGTCTTGCGGTAACGGCCCAGGATCAGCACCGTGGCCCCGCCTTGGCCCCGCTGGGCCTGGGAGCGGTCGAGCTCGTCCAGGTATGAGTGCACCAGCGGACCGTAGCCGCTTTTCGCCTCCACCGCGACGGCTCTAAGCGTCGGGGGCTCCTCCGGCCGGTCTGAGACGACCGTCTTGGCGATCTGGTCCGGGTTCTTCGACACGAAGGAGCTGGCGACGTCGCAGATCGACTGCGGGGAGCGGAAGGTGCGCCGCAGCCAGACGGTGGGGCCTTCGCCGAACCACTGGTCGAAGCCGGTTATCACGGACAGGTCCGCGCCGGCGAACCGGTTCACCGACTGCCAGTCGTCGCCGACGGCGTAGAGGTAGGTGTGCGGCCTGGACACCAGAGCCTGGACCAGGCGCGCTCTCGCGCTGCTGCTGTCCTGCATCTCGTCGACCATGACGACCTCGAACGGGCTCTGCCAGCGACCGGCCTCGATGAGGTCGCTGGCCTGGTTGAGCATGTCCTCGAAGTCGATCAGTCCCTCGCGCTGCAGTCCGTCCTGCCATTGCTGGGCGATGCGGCCGTGGATGCGCAGGAACAGGCGGGCGCGCAGGGGGAGTCCGGACGTGGTCCGGGCCCGGGCGTCCAGTACCGAGCTCTCGAGCCGGTTGCTCTTGGCGTGGACCATGAAGGTCCGGACCAGATTGATCAGGTCGCGGTCCTCCATAGGTTCCTCGCCGACGCTCTTCCGGTAGGGGTTCTCGTCCAAGACGATCCCGCGGGTGCTCAGCCCGTGGGCCAGCTCTTCGAAGGCCGATCCGTCGCGGACGCCGGCGGAGGTGGTCTCCAACAGCGTCGTGCCGCGGCCTCGATGGATCTGACGTTTCCACGCCATGCCCTCGGCATAACCGCGGAACGACGCCGGGGGCCGCCCGTCCGAACCGATGGCCCAGTGCTCGTGGTAGGCGTCGATGTCCGGGTAGTAGAAGTCCGGGCGGTACTGGCCGTGCTGGGCATCGGCGGTGTCGTAGGCGTAGGGGCGCTCGTACTGGTACGCGACGCCGTGGTAGAACAGCCAGTCAGCGATCATCCGCTCCTCCTGGCTCCTGACCACCTCGCCGTTGAGCGTCCGGAAGCCGGACCGCTTGGCCTCGTGGTCCCAGTCCTCGGGGATCTCGTCCGCCCCGAGCTCCGGGAGGTCGCGGCCGAAGACGAGGCGGAACAGGTCCCAGTCCCGGCGGAAGCCGCCGTTGTGCTCGCGCAGCTCGTCCACGATGCGCTCCACCCGCTTCAGGCCGCTGTCCTTCGTGATGTCATCGGCGACCGACGGCTTGCGTCCGGTCGCCTCGCCGATCACGCGCATCCCGAAGGAGTGGAAGGTGTGCGAGGAGACCCCCTCGCCCTGTCCGCCCAGGCGGCCGACCAGGCGTTCTGCCAGTTCCTCGGCGGCCTTCTTGTTGAAGGCCAGCATGAGGATCCCGCCCGGGGGAGCCAACTCGCGGCGCAGCGTGTAGGCCGCCCGGGCGACCATCGTGGAGGTCTTGCCGGACCCCGCGGAGGCGATCACCCGGACCCGGTTGTCGAAGCAGATGACTGATTCGATCTGCTCCTCGGTCAGCGGGGACTTCTCGATCGTGTCGAAGAACTCGGCCAGCCGGTTGCGCTCGGCGGCCAGGAATGCCTGGTTGCGCCTGGCGGTGCTCGCTTCGAGGTCCTCGTGCTGCCAGGCGAGGAGCGCCGCGTGCACTTCCTGCGGCTGCTGTCGGAGGAACTCCGCCAGATGGGTCTCGCGGTAGACGTCCAGGAACGACGGGTCGGGATCCGGCCGGTCTTGTTGCCAGCCTCGGAGCACCTCGCGCGGCAGCCAGCGCTCGGCCATCTCGAGCCGGTCTGCCTGCACTCGGGTCCACCAGGCCGAGATCAGGGCGCTGCTGGCGTTGAAGCGCTCGACGATGCCTTTCAGCCGGTCGTACTCGTCCAGCGAGGCCTGCAGTCCCTGCTCCAGCGACCGCCGGGCCGGGCCGCTGAGCCCGTTCAGACGGATCGGCCCGGAAACGATGGGCAACACCACGGCGTACCAGAACAGGCGCTTGTCGGTGCTCCGGTCGCGCACGACGAACGCGTGGTGCCGCTGGGCCTCCGCGCCCCGGTCGATCTCGACGTAGGGCCCGTCGACGCGCAGGGCCCAGCCGTCGGCCGCGCCGAACAACCGCGCCCAGCGCGAGGGACGCCATTCTCTCACTTCTCGCTCCTGATGATCATCGGTGGATACTGCCTGCGAAGGACCTCCGGCTGCCGGCTACGCGTGTCCCGAAGCCGTGCCGCGCCTCATCCCTGACGCACCAGCTCGTCCGGCACCTGGTGGTGGCGCAACCGCCACAGCTCCGCCGCCGTGAAAACACCCGCCAGCGCGGTCAGCACAGCGGCCGCGATCTGCGGGGCTTCGCGATTGAAGATGAAGAACACGGCCCACATGGCGCTCAGACCGGCCAGCAGCACCACCGAGACCCACCGCCACCGCCACTGGGACCGCAGGATCGCTCCCTGGCGGGCCGGCAGGCCCTGCAGCTCGCGCGATCTGATATCGATGACGTGCCAGAAGAACGCGACCACGAAGATGGGGGTCAGCAGCTTGGCGACCATGGTCCAGCCGGCAACGGTCCTCAGAGACTGCCCGGGGTCATCCAGCCCGACAAGCCACGAGATCATGCCGATGATCATGAGCGTCTTGATCACCACTTCCCACCAGAGGGTTCTCTTGGCCGCGTACGGCTTGGCGTCCGTCGTGTCTTCGAGGACCGGGTCGGTGCTCATATCATGCCTCCTCGTCATGGGCCTTATGGTTCTGTCGACTTCTGCAATGGCCTCCGGCTCCACCAGATCATATATAGACGTTGATGCGGCGCATTTACGTCGAGAGGTACGTCTTTAGATGCAATAAAGATCGGTGATATGCGACCTTTGATGGTCGATAGTGCTACATTCGTTGATTATTTCGAATTCTTGTTGCACGAGGAATTCATGACGCAGGCGACGGGCAACCAAGCATGGACCCCGATATTATGCGGTGAGGTCAATGATCAGCTCCCGCGAGAAACGCTTGATGGGGAGAGCGTCGCGTAACATCGCGAAACTATTTCGCGGTGCCTTCGGGACTATGCGTGACTCTGTCCGCGCGTCGGAATATCCACAATCCGCCAATCGACTCTCATCATCGAGGAGCATAAGCGCCGCGGAGTGGACCACGCCTCGGTCCGTCGTCACCGGCGAGATCAGCCCAGTCCCGCCATGGCCGCCGGGCTGACCGAGGAGCAGTCTTGGATCGTTCACCTTGATGAGACGAGACTTGCCTACCGGATCTTCACCGGAGGTCGGGTCTCAGAACTCGGTCTCGCAAAGTTTCTGTACGAGACACACTTTGTGAGACGCGGAACTCCGTGTCATGCCTGCGGGATGATTGATGGATGGGAAAGTCGTCGCGCAGAGCATCTCGCAGGGAACGCCACAAGCCGATCCCCGCTCGTGAGGGACTGACGATCACCGTCGGTGTCGCTCCTCGAACGAAGCCCAGCGGCCAGCCGTCGCTGCAAAGGGAGCTTCGCCTGTTGCGGAGCTCCCTGCTGTACGCGGATCATGTCGATCTAGTCGCCCCGAGCGCGGCGTGGATGAACGACTTCCGGCCACTGCGGGACGTCGACGCAGGTGACCCGTGGAAGACAGTCTGCTCGTTGTCGGCCGGGACGCTGAGGAGGCTCGGGGTGGAGGGCGTGGCTCCCCGAGACTTCCGGAGGGCGATGAGGGCGCTAGAGGCTCGGCCCCGGAACGATCCCGACCGAATCGAGAACGAGAGGCAGTGGCGCGAAGCTATACCTCCGCTGAAGAGGCAGGCCGACGAGGTCTTCGACAGTCATGAGTCAGTGGAGATCGACATGGCGCTGGAAGCTGACTCCGTCAGGATGATCAGCGACGGGACCCGCCTCGAGGACGCCACCGATCAGCAGATCGCATGGTTCCGCGACCGTCTGGTGAAGGCTTTGAGCGATCCTGGTTCCCACGTCCTGCTGGACGAGGTGACCACCAAACTCCTGCTCGACTCTGGAGTCTATCCAGACGGGCTCCCTGCCGTCGCCGGGCTGAGGTCCCGGCGGGCAGCAGTGGGGGCTGGGCTTGTGGAGCGGCTGCCGACGTTCCCCGACGCCTCGATGAGCCACGTGCTCGAGGCGAGGGACGAACTCGCCGATGGGCGCGCCCGGTACCGAGCGTCGGCGAAGAGCCTCGCCGATAAACTCCAGTCATCGGCGCTGGACGCGACTCTGCCGAGCGAGATCGACGAGCTCTGGCACGACGAGGTGCGCCCCAGTCTCGATGACCTGCGGAGCACGGCGTCGAAGACCCGCGTCGCGGTCGAGACGGGCAAGCGCCTCGTGACGGAGGGGTACGGCGTGCCGACCATTGCTGTGGCGATCGCGAACATCCCTGACCTTGCCGCCTTGCTCCCGTCCGCGGCTGCAGCGGCGGGGGCCGCGGGCAGGGTGGCCGTGGCCGGTGCGGCGGAGGCGTTCAAGGCCCGCTCGGCGGCGCGGCAGCACGACCTCGTCTATCTCCTGGACGTCGACAAGAGGTTGGCCCGGGCGCAGCGCTGAGACTTGCACAGATCGTCGATGGCCACGGATCCGGTTCAGGCCAGTTTGCCGCTCGAAGTCGATCTGTGCCGGTAATACGTCGCCTTCGACCAGCCCACCGTCTTCGCGGCCTCGACCACGCCAAGACCTTCCGAGTCGATGAGATGCTGGACCGTCCGGAGGTTCCGCGCGACCTTCTCCGGGTCCGGTGCCGGGCGTCCGATCCTCACCCCGCGGGCCTTCGCGGCGTTGACGCCGGCTCGGACGCGTTCCTGAATGAGCTCTCGCTCGTACTCGGCGAAGGTCGCCATCAAGTTCAGCATCAGCCGACCCTCGCGGGTGGAGGGATCGATGCCGTCCGATAGCGACCGGACGCTCACGCCGCGGTCACCGAGGTTCTTCACCGTGGTGACGACGTCGATCATCGACCGCCCGATCCGATCGATGCGCCAGACGACCAGCTCGTCGCCGGCGCGCAGCTGCACGTCGAGGGCCGCCCACCCCGATCTGGTCTTCGCCGCTTGTGAGCCGGAGACCTGGTCGGAGTAGAGCCGGGCCTTCGCGACCCCGGCATCGGTCAGTGCCCGGCGCTGCAGGTCATCGTCCTGCTTGTCCTTGGTGGAGGTCCGAGTGTAACCGTAGAGCATGATGGTGGTCCTTTCGGTATGAGGTGGGTATGGGTGACTAGTGGCCGAGTTCGGCCTCGGGGTCGGCGTCAGGATCAGGAGCATTCGCACGGATCTCGGCCGCCCGCTGCTCGATGCCCCTGATGCGCGCGGCATGGGACTGGGCCTTCGCTCCCTGCTCGGTGTGCGGGTTGCGCTGCTCCCATTTCTCCACCAGGGGTCGGAGAGACCGGCTCATCCGCTCCAACTGCGCCGTGGCATTCAAGTAGGCTTCCCGGTCCCAGGCGGCCTGGGCCAGGCGCTCCTCGAGCTTTTCCTGCCGGCGATCCAACAGCGACTGCGCCGGTGCGAGGGCGCTGGCGAGCTCCTGCTGGACCTTCTCCTGGATCTGCGTCCGGGCGGTCGCAAGGACCTCTTGCCGGCTGTCCTCGGCGACGCGTCGACGCAGGGCGGGGAGCTCTGCCTCTCGGCGTTCGAGCTCGCGCTGGTGCTCGGTCAGATCCGCTTCCTTGTCCTCCAGTTCGTGCCGGTGCGCCAGCAGGCTCGCGTCCCAGTCGTTGAGCTTCACATGGTCGGCCACGGCCCGATCATGGAGCCTGTCGATGTGGTGCTTCGCGTCCATGACCCGCCCGTACTCGTCCTTGCCCATCCCGACCAGGTGACGCTCCTCGTCGAAGTCGGCGGAGATCTCGTAGCCGCGGTCGATCAGGTGCTGTTTGAGGCCGGCGTGGTAGTCCCGCAGCTTCGCCGGCCCGCTCTTCTGCCGCCCGGTCTCATCCCTGACCTCGCGGTGGGAGAACCAGGCCCGGGACGCCTCCACCCGCAGCGCCGCGGCATCCTTCGGGTCCTCGGCGAAGGTGTCGGCGATGACCTGCACGTGCGGGGTGCTCTCGCTGTGCTGGATGTCGTAGCCCAGCACGGCCTCCTGCCCGCCGGGGATCACCTCCTGGGCCAGGTACTGGACCACGTCCTGGAAGTAGCGCCGCGCCTGATCACGGTCCCGGGCGGCCCACCGGCTGCGCATCATCGGCTGCCCGTCGTAGTCCACGGCGGGCTGACCGGTCTTGCTATCCAGCACGGGGTAGTGGCCCGGGATCTCGACGCACAGAGACTTCGGCAGGTGAGCCACCAGCAGGGAGGTGGTCACGGTGCCGCCCTTCATCCTCCCGGTATTCCGATCGGGCTTGTCCTCCCGGAACTTCCGCTTGACCCTGCGGACACGGTCGGCCCCGTAGTCCAGCACCTCCGTCCGATCCGTGCAGGTCCGGAACCCGCCGGCGCGGTCGTTGACCATGGCCTCGTTGAGCGCCTCGTCGGCGACGACGATATTCGGGTTCCGCGCAGCCCAGTAGGCGACCGAGTCCTCATCGAGCTCGCGCATCATCTCGTGCAGGACCGCGCCCCTCTCGCTGACGTTTTTCGTGTGCTGGGCGTGGAAGCCGGCCCGTCCGATGATTTCCGCCATCTGACTCACTCCTTATCGATCGTGCTTCGTTTCAGTCCCATCCGTCTCCGGGTGTGCGGGTCCCCTCCTGCTCCACAGCCCCGCACACCAGGAGCCGGCATCTCTCCCTAGTCCTGCTGCTCCGATCACCTCCCCGAGATCCATGGATGATGGAGGATGGGGAGGCGAACGCAGGACAAGGGAAATGTCTTAACCCCGTAAGACAACTTCCGCTTCGCTCCAGTTGTCCGGGGCCCTGCCGGGGGCCGACCGCCTGGCGGCGCTCATCGGCGCTCCGGTGGGGAGCCCCGCTGGGGCTCCCCACCGGAGGCCTCGGGATGGGCTGCGGCGGCTCTGCTCCTGTCGTGTACACCGCCGAAGAGGAGAATTGCCTGAAGACCTGCAGGAAGCCCCGGCCCACCGACACCGGGGGAGGCGATGGAGCATCCCGGCCAGACACGGACCACATCGGGTCCCGTTCATGTCCTGGCTGGGACTCTTAAGAGACATGTCACGGTCTGGTGCGGGGCCTTGAGGGCCCAGATGGGTCTCTAGACTTCGAAATGGCTTGATCGAGGTCTGCCTCTGGACCAGAGCGTGGCGTCCACAGGTCCCGGTCAGGTCTTCATAAGGTCTCGAATGGACCCGACGTTTCCTGGGCCCTTCTTCGGTCTCGATACGGTCTTCAACGGGATAACTTGAGGCCAGCCCATGACCGTACCGAGACCAAGAACAGGCCCTCTGCCTGGTATCGCACCGCAGACGGCATCTATCACCTGTCCCGCCCTTCAACGGTCCGGTTCCTCTGGTGCTGAGCTCCTCCCACAGACGTGCAATGATCGGCATCGACAGGAGTCCCCTCTGAAAGAACTGATGGGAAGAACCTGGCATCGGTGACACTCCGCCTCAGCCGCAGTAGGTGATGCCGGGTTTCTTAGGACCGTCGGAGGGCGAATCGCCCGTGTGCAACGCCTTGGCCCGCGCGAGACCCTCGGCCTTCGCGATCTCGGCGCGAGCTTCCTCGTCATCCGGCAGCAGCCTCAACCCTTGGCGGAACCGGCGCGACCCAGACTTTCCCGAGGCATAGCCCAGTTCACTCAACCGGTTGCCGAAGTCGCGTTCGCCAAGTACGTGCTCGCGCATCACCCCGTTCGCCTTGCAATACTTCTGGTAGTCGGTGTGTAGGACCTTGGTCGACTGGCTTTCTCTGTCGGTGCAGCCGTCCTCGCAGCGCTCAGCAATGAAGTTCGAGACGGTGTCCTGATTGGTCCTGTACAGGTCGGTGGCCTCCTCCACTCGCTCCGGGGAGACCAGGCCTTCTCGGAAGTAGGCCTCGAGGCCAGCCAACGCCCAGGCGAGTACCGTGTCAGCCTCTGCTCTGAGCTTGCTGCCGAGACCGCTGTCGCGCTGATCGGGCGGCACCACCACATCCCACGGAACCGTGCGCACCCGTTCCCAGACGGCCGTGTCATCAGCAGGCAGCTGCGGGGCATGGTTCGTAATGAGGAACAGCAGATGCGAGGGGTCAAATTCGATCGTCTGCTTGCTGTGGACCCCACGCGCCACGACCCTGTCATTGCCGCTCAGCGCCTTAATTCGAGCTGAATCCAGCTCTGCCGATTTGGCCGTCTCGGACATGAAGACGACTCGACGTGCACGCAGGGAGAGCAAGGCGGGGCTCGGCTTGTCAGCCGTTGCATGTCGGTCGATGTTGAACAGGCTCGGACTCGCCACCGTTGCGTAGTTGCCCAGAGCGTGCAAGAGCGCTCCGTAGAAGACCCCTTTGCCATTGCGCCCGACACCGGTGAGGATAGGCAGGATGTGCTCCACCTGCTCACCGACGAGTCCCACTCCAATCGCCTGCTGCAGGTAGTGCTGGACCTCGGCATCGGGAAGGCTGGTCGAGATGAATCTCTGCCATAGCTCCGAATACGCGTTGGGATCGTAGGCACCTCTGGTGATCTGCGTCATCCGGTATTTGGGGTCGTGCGGGCGCACCGTAAGCGAGCGCCAGTCCGACCCGGTCTCGATCTCGCGGAAATCCAGAACGCCTGAGGGAGTATTCAGGAGGTAGGCATCGGCGTCGAGCTCCTCCACCTGCGCGGACAGGCTCGTGATCGTCGACATGATGCGCACGACGCCGGCGAGGCCGCTGGAAGTCTGAGACTTGACCAGGTCGGCGAGAAGCTCCCTGTCGGAAAGGGCCTCGACAGCGTAGTTCCCGATGACGCGCATCACTGCCCCTGTAACGGCTTTGTCTTCGACGTCAAGGACAAAGCGCATACCGTTCCAGTGGTACCAACCCAGCCCGGGGACATGGATGAACTTGTTGACGCACTCCGCCGCAGCGATATGGGCGACACGGGCATGGGAGCGCAGATTATCGGCGTCCCTGATCAAGAACTGCCGCTCGGCCTCCGCGAGGTCGGCCTCTTCGACGCCGTTGACAGCTAAGCTCTTCTCGGCCGCGATGCTGTGGAATTCACCGGGATCATGGGAGAAAATATAATCAGACATGGGCAATCTCCTGTCGGATGTGCCGTGTCGGGGTCGCCGAGTAGCCGCTCGGCGACCCCAACTTCGTATTCGGGGTCGCCCAGCTTCAGCGGGAGACGGGGGAGAGCAGCTGTGTCAGCTCGCGCTTCTCTGAATCGCGCACCCGAGGGAATCCGTCGACGATCTGTTCGACGAGCACGTCGATATCATCGGGCTGATCTTTGCGCTGATCGGTCTCGAGGACAGCCAGGGCGCTCATCGGCGCTGCTCGCTCTCGAGCAGGAACTCGTCGAGCGCTGCGATTCGATAGACGATACGCCTGCCCAAGCGGCTGTACCGCGGCCCCTGACCGCGCGTCCGCCAGGTGTCGAGGGCGCTCTTGGACACTCCGAGGTATGCCGCCGCGCCGTCGACCGACAGTGCCGCGCCCGGGGTCGCGTGAGAAGAATCAGAAGATACTGAGGTGATCATGGGGTGCTCCAGATCTTTTCTCGCAAGATGAAAAGTTCTGATTCCCACGGCACTCACGTCGCGCCTCAGCCCCGCGTATGCGCGGCTCATGAGACCACGCTTCATACGTCCCCAGAGTGGGGCCGCTGCACCTCTATTGGGTACACTTAGCGGTTCGACTCCACAAGGTGAAGCCGGGAATCGCTCCGAGGGAGCAATCGGGTGCAACTCAAACTACCCATGTCTGACCAGGAAAGCAAGGATGACTAGGGACACGGCCACAACAGGCTTGGCGCATGATTGCATTCGATCAAGCAGGTGTACCCTAGTCCTTCTGATCTTCTGTTCATTAACCGTCCGACAGCTCGGGCCAACAGGATGGGAACGCCTCGTTCGGAGATGATGGGGACATAAGGGACGTAGGCAACGGTTTCTTTCTCATACCCCTACGTGAGAAAGAAGGGGATCGGAATGTCCCATGTGTCCCAAAGCCATCTCAGGGCTCCGGCGTCGGCCGCATGGCAGCGCGCCAGACGAGTAAATTTTGACCGGTGTCCTTCGGGGATCGTTGAGGGGTCGTCACTATGGAAACCGTGTGGCAATCCATTAGATCGACCGGATGGCCGAACTGGTGGCGAGTGGGTCATGAGCTATCCCCTCGCGGGGGAGGTCCCTGTCGACTACTTGGAGGATGGGCCTCAACGTCTGGGTGGATGCCGAACGCACTTACCAACTTTCTAGGGGGCGTGGGCGGCTCGGGCGGTTCTCAGACCAGCCGGCTACGGTACTTCCATCATGTGGCATGAGTGCGTGGATCAGCTCTTCGCGGTACGTAGCATTGTGAGCTGCAGCGTATGAGGCTTCGGAGTCACTGATGATGCGCTCCAGCTTCGCAGCCATCTGTTGCTCAGGCTCGGGTCAGCGTCGACTTGTTTTTCTTGGCGTGCTCCATGAACACCCTCCTACGTCAGGTCCTATTAGGCTCAAGGGACAGGCATTCCTCGAAGTTGGCAGCAATTGACCTCGCACAGAGATCTGCGACCACGTGCATGGGGGCCGATGTGGAGTACTATTTGAACGTCTAGCGGTGGTCGACTCAGGCCAAGGGTAATGATGCTTCGATGCGGGTAGCGATTCGTGCATGATGGAATGACGAGTTCCTACCCCACAGAGAAGCAAGAGAGCGGAAAATGACGGGTGAGTTAGTCCCCAGGCTGTTGCCGATCCTTGGAAAGTCGTTGGGCCAGAAGTTCAACGTTTTTGATGTCATGCACCACGGAACCCATGAGAAGCAGATCTCCAATGTATTCGGATGGTTGCTCGACAGCGGCGGGTCTCATGATCTGCACGACCGGTTCATACGGATCTTCATCGATGAAGTGAACGCCGCCTGCACGTGTCCTTCCCCATTCGAGTACGGGAGCTACCGAGTGCGGCAGGAGGTGAACACGGGATCGGTCGGGGACCCGGCCGACATTGCCGACCTGGTACTCGAGAACCAGGATGCCTCACTCGTTGTTGAGAACTACTTCATCTCGGATGGACACGGCCACGCGTATGAGCGTTACCTGAACTTCAGTCGTCGTGAGCGCAGACAGGGGGCGGTGGTCCTGCTGTGCCGTGACGAAGACCGATCCCGGCAAACCAGCGGATGGGATAAGGCGCTGGTCCTGACATATAGCAGGCTGATCGACAGGCTGTACGATGCGGTTCATGACGATCCGAATTACCAGCAGGAGAATGCAGACTCGTACTCCTTCATCCAGCAGATGCATCGAAAATTCGTGAGGTCAGGAGGCCTTATGGGAAAACGGGATGTGCTCCGGTTCATAACAGCCATGTGCGACACAGGCGAAGCCGAGAGGTATCAAGCGCAGAGACAGGACGAAGCAGCGGAGAAGTTCGCGAGTGACTTGGCCATGCAGGCGAGAGAACAGTTCGTCGAGGGACGTGAAGTGCTCCAGGGGGTTAAGAACCGTCTTCGAGCTTTTGCCGAAGGCCCCCTAAATCGTCAGCTCAGCGAGACTCTTGGCAGTGAACCCATATGCAGGGTAGGTGCGAATCTGCAGGGCATCTACCAGTGGACGATCACCGTCGACTTTCCCAAAGGTGTGGCTGAGTCAGGCGGGTCTCATGTCCAACTCAAGTTTGGGCCCACGGCATGGTATGCCAACGAACGGGATCCAGACTGGAAGAGCACTGTCGATCTAGTGACCGTGAACTACTCGTATGTCTTCGTCACCCTCGTTGATGCCTTGATGATCCGTCAGACGACAGTGACTCTGGATGAAGTGCTCGATGGTCTCGATCACGACGACTGCAGACTTCACGACGAGCTCATCAGACTCCTAGAGGTGAACTCAAGAGCCTGAATCCGGCGTCGTGCATCCGGCATGTCTCGATATGACCCCTGCGTGAACCGCATGGCGCGCATGATGTTTCTTAGTGCCGGAATGTCGTGGAGCTCCGGTTCAACGTCTAGCGTCTTGGGACTGAAATAGATGGCATCCGGTGCGAAGAAGACTGAGGTCATCGACGGCTTCACCATCAAATACCACGCCAATGGCGTGACACGCTGGCCGAAGGGCAAGATCGAGGACGGTAGTCCGGTCGGTTACTTGGAGTGGTAACGGGTGGATGGCACGCTCAAGCGTTCCGGGCACTTCGACGCCGGGAAGCCCGTGGGCGAATGGATCACCTATGACCAGCAGGGTGACGTCTACAAGATTTCAGATCGAGGCGGCAAAGGCGCGGAATGAGATTGGAGACTTGGTGAACTCATACGCCCCATGCTTCTTCACGGAGGGACCCGAGGTCGAACTGAGGCACGGGACAGCGTATTGCGGCTAAAGTCGCGGGTGTGTTGGATACCCGAGCGATTGCGGTGCTGCGACGACACGGCTGGCAGCCGGCCGAGCTTCTGGGCGTGGGCATGGAAGGAACCGTCGTCGCGTTGTCGGCGATGGAGGTCGCCAAGGTCTGGCGTGGTCGTTCTCGCGCTGACCTAGATGCATTGGTGCAGTTCGGAGCGGCGCTGGGGTACGCGGACCTGGAGTTCGACGCCCCGGTGGTTCTCGACCTGCTTGAGGATGACGACGTCCTTATCACCATCGAACGCAGGGTGCATGGCAGCCCGCTGCGTATTGACGGTCTCCCTGAGCCACCGGTCGCTGATGCGGCTGCGATTCGATGGATGGGCGATGCGTTGGCGGGCATCGCCCAGGTACAGGCATCGCCGGGACTGGCAGCCCTACCGATCCTGCCTGGCGACGAGCCGTTCGATCAGCAGACACTCTTCACAGAGGCGCTGGCCGACCTGGTCGACCGCCGGTTCCGAGCATCGCCCCGGTTGCTGCGGCGAGAAGTGGACGGCGTCGATCATCTCGTCACTGCGTTGACCCACGCGCTGCGCGAGTTGGACGCCCCGGAAGTCACCGGCCTGATCCACGGCGACCTGATCCCGGCGAATGTCCTCGTCCAGGACGATCAGGTCAGCGGAATGCTGGACTTCGGCTTCCTGACGACCATCGGCGACCCGCAGTTCGACGCCGCCATCACGGCGAGCATCTTCGACATGTACGGCCCGCACGCACGCGAGTCCGAGGAACTCCTCAACGACGCCTTCCTCGCCCGCTTCGGCCACGACCCTCGGCGGTACGGCGTCTACCGCGCGGCGTACGCGGTGATCACCAACGCCTGCTTCGGATCCGACGCGGCCGACGGACACTTCGTCTGGTGCGCGAACATGCTTCGCAGACCCGACGTCAGGTCCGCGGTGCTTGGCTGAGGACGACCGTTTGCCAATGCAACAGAAGGGCCGGGTGAACCGTCCCATCCCCGACGACGGGCCGAGCGATCGTCGTCAGAGATAGGGCGGCCGTCGTCAGCTGTCTGGGATCTGAGCTTGCAGCAGGGGAGAGGAGTACCGGTGCGTCGGCGCAGGCTGGACCATCAGTCCGCGCGTCGGATACGCAGAACTTATCCCACTCGCCGGGCCCGCAGCACGACGTCGTGAACGTGATGCGCCGAGACCGCTCCGGCGGGACGCTCCCGGCGCTCATTGACCTCGATCTCCCAGTCCGGCGAGGCGGACAGGGCCTCCACGAAGTCGTCGGTGCCGACGAAGGCCTCGTGGTCGAAGGGGCGGGTCGAGTCCGGATCCGCGGTCGAGAGCATCTCCCGCATGTCGCTCACGTCGTGATTGATGATCAGCAGCCTGCCTCCGGGTGCCACCGCGTCGAGGAAGTTCGCCAGGCCGCGCGCGTCCGGGGTCCGCGGGATCGAGGCGTACGCGGCGGTGACCAGGTCGTAGCGGGCTCCGGCGAAGGGGGCGGCCGCGTTGGCGTCGGCCTGCAGGGTCTTCACCGACGCCGAGCGGCGCTGCGCCTCCGCGCGGACGCGGTCGAGGGCCCGCGCCGAGATGTCGCTCGCCGTGACCCGCCAGCCCTGTTCCGCGAGCCAGAGGGCGTCCCCGCCCTCGCCGGCCCCGATGTCCAGGGCCGTACCCGGTGTCAGGCCGGCGACCTCGGCGACGAGGGAGCCGTTGGGGTTGCCGCTCCACTGCGGGTCGCCGCTGTAGCGACCGTCCCAGTCGGCGGCGTGCGCGACCGGGCGGGCCGCGGCCGCGAGGTCCTCCTGGGCCAGGTCGAAGCTGACCATCGCCCCGACCCGCGCGCCGGCGGCCGCGGTGGGCAGCACCTGCAGCATCGGCTCCGCGAGGGTCCCGGCCGCGTACACCCCGGGCACGGCCGTCGCGCCGGTGAACGCATCCGCCTCGACGTAGCTCGCGACGCCGCTCGGGTGCTCGCCAGCGGTCAGGCCGAGGCTCGCGAAGGGCTCCACCCGGGCGTGCAGTCGGGTGCCGACGAGGATGGTGTCGGCGGGGACCTCCGCGCCGTCGGCCATCCGCAGGGCGCGCAGTTCCCCGGCGTCGTCGTCGAGGATCCGCTCGACGGGGCCGACGATCACCCGCACGCCGACGGCCCTGAGGGTCGCCAGCTGCGGGTCCTCGGCGGGGACGCCGCCGTGGACGACCACGGTGAGCCGCTCCGTGAGCTGGCGCAGCAGGGGCAGGGGATGCAGCCCGGCGGGCGAGGTCACGAGGGCGACGATGCGTCCGTCCCGCGCCTCGTACCCGTGGCAGAAGGGGCAGTGGATGACCGAGGCGCCCCAGTGCTCGGCGAGGCCCGGGATCTCGGGGAGCTCGTCGCGCAGGCCGGTCGCCGCGACCACGCGCCGGGCGCACAGCACGATGCCACCGGTCAGCTGGAGGCGGAAGCCCTCGGCCTCGCGGACGACGTCGAGGGCCCGCCCGGTGAGGACTTCCGCGCCGTAGGAGCGGACCTCGGCGCGGGCGATCCGCAGGAACTCGGCGGGGGAGCGCCCTTCGTGGCCCAGGTAGCTGTGCATTGAGGCGGACGGCGCGTTGCGCGGCTCCCCGGAGTCGACCACGATCACCGAGCGCCGCTGACGCGAGAGCTGCAGGGCGGCCGCGAGGCCGGCAGCGGAGCCGCCGATGATCGCGACGTCGGCGTGCCGGGTGATGGCGGGACGGGCCGGGGCGGACGGCTGGTCGGCGGTCGATGCGTCACCGTGGGCGTGCGCCCGGTCTATGTTCGATGCACCAGTGTGGGCGTGCACCTGGTCGGCGCTCGACGCACCGGTGTGGGCGTGTACCTGGTCGGCGTTCGACGCGCCGTCGTGCGCGTGCACCGGAGCGTCACCCGAGGTGCCGCCACTGGAGTGCGCCCGGTCGGCGTCGTGCTGGTCTGCGGATCGCTGGTCGCTGGAAGTCATAGGTCGAGAATAGCGAGGATCGCGTATAGTGCATACCATCTTGCGGTATTCGCAAGGACCGCCACGAGACGCCCGGAAGGCCCCCATGTCCGAGATTGAACAGGTCGTGCGCACCCGGCTGCGCAGCCTGCGCCACGCCCAGTCCCTCTCCCTCGACGACCTGGCCGAGCGCTCCCACCTCAGTCCCTCGACGATCAGCCGCATCGAGACCGGCAAGCGCGCGATCAGCCTGGACGTCCTCCTCCCGCTGGCCCGCGCCCTGCGCACCGACGTCGAGACCCTGCTCGAGGACGACACCGACGCCGACGTCGTCATCCGCCCCGAGCCGAGCCGGGAGGGCTCGCGCACCACCTGGACGCTCTCCCGGGCGACCGGCACCATGAAGGCCCTCAAGGTCCGGCTCGAGCCGACCTCCGCGGTCCCGGAGCAGCGGGTGCACCCCGGGCACGACTGGTTCTTCGTGATGGAGGGCAAGGTCCGCCCTTCCTGGGGGAGCGCGCGGTGGTCGTCGAGGCGGGGGAGGCGGCCGAGTTTGCCACCATGACCCCGCACGCCTTCGTGGCCGAAGGGGGGCCCGCCGAGGTGATCATGATCTTCGACCGGGAGGGGCACACCGTGCATCGGCACGACGGCGAGAACTGAGGGGGCCGGCATCGCGGGGCATCCCTGCGACGGCGTGAGGGTGGCTAGAAGGGGCGATGACATCGCGATATCATAGTGGAAGAGGTGATCATCATGACGAACGTGCTCATTCGAGGTCTCAGCGATGAGGCGGTGGAGCGCATCGATGCCGCGGCGTCCGATCAAGGCCTGTCTCGCAACGAGTTCCTGCGCAGAAAGCTCGAAGGGGCTGCTCCCGCCAACCCCGCAACCGAGCTGACCGCTGCGGACTGGGAGAGGTCCGCAGCGGCCTTCGCCGACCTGGCGGACGGTGACGTGATGGACGCCGCGTGGCGGTGACGAGCTGGCTGGTCGACAAATCGGCCTACGTCCGGATGCAGGCCGGCCACGCCGCGCGCCTCGATGAATGGAACGCGCGCATCGGACGGGGCCTGGTGCGGCTCTCGACGGTGACGAGGCTCGAGCTCGGCTTCTCCGCCCGCTCGGGTGAAGCGGGGAGGGCGGCCTTCGGCCTCCCGCCCTTATCCTTGATGCCGGTCGAGCATCTGACGCCCGCGATGGAGTACCGTGCCTTCGAGGTGCAGATGCTCCTCGCCGATCGCGGTCATTATCGGGCACCTTCCATTCCCGATCTGCTGATCGCGGCCACCGCCGAGAAGGCCGGGCTCACGGTGCTCGCGATGGACAAGGACTTCGATCTCATCGCGGAGATCACGGGGCAGCCGGTCGAGACGCTCGCCGTGAGGTGACCGGAGGCGAAGGGCCGCGATGCGCTGGTCTCGTGGCCGGCTCGGCTGGAGGCCTGGGTGCCGGCCACATCGAGCCGGCGTTGTCATCGGGCATGGGGTTCAGGATGCGGCCGGACCGCAGAGTCCGTCTGCTTCGCTGAGAGCGACATGTCCGCGTTCGGACCTAACGCCTAGCGTTAATAACGCGATGCGTTATACGATGAGGCCATGATCAGATCGTTCGGTGACCGCGCCACCGAACGACTGTGGCATCGCGAGCGCGTGCCGTCCATCGACCCGCGGATCCAGCGGACGGCCCTGCGCAAGCTCCGTCTGCTGGGAGCCGCGGAGGCGCTTGAGGAGCTTCGCGTCCCGCCCGGAAATCGGTTCGAGGCGCTCACAGGCGATCGGGTCGGTCAGTACAGCATCAGAATCAATGGTCAGTGGCGGATCTGCTTCGTGTGGACCGCGGCCGGCCCGGAGGAGGTCGAGGTCGTTGACTACCACTGACAGGCTCGCGCCCGTTCACCCCGGCGAGGTGCTCATGGAGGACTTCATCGAGGGCTTCGGCATCACGCAGAACAAGCTCGCCGTGTCCATCGGGGTGCCGCCGCGCCGGATCAACGAGATCGTGCACGGCAAGCGCGCGATCACGGCCGACACGGCGTTGCGCCTCGGCCGCTACTTCGGCGTCTCGGCGCAGTTCTGGCTCAACCTGCAGTCGCACTACGACCTGGACCGCGCCCGGGACAGGGCGGACACCGGGATCGAGGCCATCACGCCGCTGCGGGCCGCCTGATCCCGGGGCCGACGGGTACTTCCCCCGTTCCCCGCCGCTGGCTAGCCTGGTGCGCATGGACATCAAATTGGAGAACGTCGGCATCGCCGTGGAGGACCTCGACGCCGCGGTCGCCTTCTTCACCGACCTCGGCCTCGCGGTCCTCGGGCGCGACGAGGTGAGCGGCGAGTGGGCCGACACCGCCGTGGGCCTCGACGGCAACCACGTCCGGCTCGCGATGCTCCAGACGCCGGACGGCCACGGCCGCCTCGAGCTCTTCGAGTACATCCACCCCGAGGCGATCCCCACGGAGCCGACCCGCCCGCACGAGATCGGCATGCACCGCGTCGCCTTCTCGGTCGGGGACCTCGACGCCGCCCTGGAGATCGCCGCAAGGCACGGCTGCCACCCGCTGCGCGGCGTCGCCACCTACGAAGACGCGTACAGGCTGACGTACCTGCGCGGGCCCAGCGGCATCATCGTGATGCTGGCGGAGGAGCTCGCGGGTGGGTGAGTGCGGCGAGATCACCATCGAAGGGACTGATATCATGAGTGATAGCAACTAGCGAGGTGATTCTCATGGCATCCATCATCGTCCGCGGACTCGACGAGTCGGTTAAACAGCGCCTGGCATCGCAGGCAAAGGACCACGGCCGTTCCATGGAGGCCGAAGCCCGTGACATTCTCACCCGCGCCACGGAGCCACGCAACATCGGCCTGGCACTGTTGCGGGCGGCGCAAGAGGTGGGTGGCGTCGAGGACCTTCCCGTCCCCGCGCGCGACGACGTGGCGCGGGTGGTCGACTTCGAGTGATCGTCTTCGATACCAACGTCATCTCTGAGATCTTCAAGCCGCGTCCGAACGCTCGCGTCGTCGCACTGCTGGAAGCACCGGGAGAAGAGGTCGCCATCACCTCGGTCACCCTGGCCGAACTCCTGGCCGGGGTGCGCCGACTCCCCGAGGGGCGACGCAAGGAAGAGTTGCAGATTGCCCTCAATGCCGCTGTGGGGCCATACCGCCAGTCGGGCGCTATCTTGGCTTTCGACGACGCCGCCGCCGAGCAATACGCTGAAGTGCTCTCCCGGCGCGAACGAGAGGGGCTGCCGATCAGTACTGCCGACGCCCAGATCGCTGCGATCTGCCGCGCCCACCGTGCTGCGTGTGCGACGCGCAACGTCAAGGACTTCGCGTGTACTGGCGTGAGGGTCATCGACCCCTGGGCGGACTGATCCAATAGATTCTTCCTGATTGAGTCGAATCGCCAGTCGGCAAAGCATCTTACGGCGCACCGAGGCGCATACTGAGCCCGTGGATGACCAGCGCATCGAGGTCAGGCCCGCGACGGTCTTCATGGACGTGGCGGCGCTCGTCGGGCCGAGGAAGGCGACGTCGAGCGTCTGCTTCTGCCTGAGCCACCGGCTGTGCAGCGCGGAGAACAACGCCCTCCGCGGGCCCGAGCGGGCCGAGCGCGTCCGGCAGCTGTGCGCGCAGGAGCCGCCGCCCGGCGTCGTCGCCTACCTGAAGGGGGAGCCGGTCGGGTGGGCCGCGGTGCACCCGCGCAGCGAGACGAGCTTCGCGCGCAGCCGGCGCATCCCGCACGTGGACGACCTGGACGTGTGGTCGCTGTGGTGCTTCCGCGTGCGGCCGGGGCACCGGAGGCAGGGGATCGTGCATGCCCTGGTGGAGGGCGCGGTGGAGCACGCGCGGGAGCGGGGCGCGCCCGCGATCGAGGGGTACCCGGTGGACAACGGCGTCGAGCGGGTGGACCCGACGATGGCGTACGTCAGCACGCGGCGGGTGTTCGAGCGGGCTGGGTTCACGCTGGCGGCGCGGACCGGGTCGGTGCTCGACGGGTTCCCTCGGGTGATCATGCGGCGCGATCTCCGCGCGGGGTAGGGGCACCGCTCGGGTTGACGCGGCCGACGTCGTCCGGGCGGACCATGTGCCCGCGCCGCCGTATCCGCGGGGGAGTCTGAGACGCGAGAGAAGCCCGCGGCCGACTCGGACAGCGTTGAATATCACAAATCAATCAGTAGGCTGGTCGACCGGAAATCAGTAAGCTTCCTATGTACTTCGCACACAGTCGCACGCATTGAGGGGAATATTCGGCATGCTCAAGAGGGTCCTGATGATCGGCCTCGCCTACTTCGGCGTCACGGTCGGGGCGGGCTTCGCGTCCGGGCAGGAGATGCTCCAGTTCTACGTCTCCTACGGCTGGTGGGGGCTGGCCGGTGCGGGCGTGAACCTGTTGATCATGCCGCTCACGGCGCTCGCGATCCTCCAGTACGGCAGCTACTTCCGGGCGCAGTCGCACGGAAAGGTCTTCGACTCGATCGCCTCGAAGTTCCTCGCCAAGTTCATGGACTACGGGCTCTCGATCGCGCAGTTCTGCATCGGCTTCGTGATGCTGGCCGGCGCCGGGTCCAACCTGAACCAGCAGTTCGGGCTGCCGCTCTTCGCCGGGTCCGCCATCATGGTGGTGCTGGTGATCGTCGCGGGCATGTTCAACCCCGACCGGGTCAGCGGCATCATCGGCGGCATCACCCCGGCCATGATCGCCCTGATCCTCGCGGCCGGCCTGTACTCGATCCTGACCTTCAGCGGCTCGCTGCAGGGCGTGCACGAGTTCGCGATCGAGCACGTCACCTCCTCCCTGCCGAACTGGCTGCTGTCCACCGTCAACTACACGGGCCTGTCGATGTTCAGCGGCATCGCGATGGCGATCATCATCGGCGGCCAGAACTGGAGCCCGCAGGCGGCCGGCTGGGGCGGGTTCCTCGGCGGCCTCATCTTCGGCGGCCTCCTGCTGCTCATGACGGCCGCCCTGCTCCTGCGGGTCGAGGACGTCTACACCTCCGACCTGCCGACGCTGGCGCTGATCAACGAGATGAACCCGATCCTGGGCGTCATCGCCTCCATCGCCACGTACCTGATGATCTTCAGCACGGCCCTCGGGGTCTTCTACTCGCTGGGCAAGCGGCTCGCGGTGCCGCGGCCCTCGCTCTACCGCGTGGTGTTCGTGGCCGTGACGCTGATCGGCTTCGGGCTGAGCTTCCTGCCGTTCACGGCCCTGGTGAACAACGTGTTCCCCGTGCTCGGGTGGCTGGGCATCCTGTTCGTGGCCGTGCTCGTGGGCACCTGGCTCGTCAGCGCCCGCAGCGACATCAGCGCGGAGAGCCTCCGTCGCGACCGGGTGCGCGCCCTGATCCTCTACCGGCTGGACCCGCAGCGCCGGTGGACCCCGCGGCACGCCAGCGCGCTCATCCAGGCGGTGGACGAGTCCAACCTGCGCGCTAAGCACCTCGGGGACTTCATGAGCGAGGACGTCTACCGGGAGGCGGAGCAGACCACGGGCATCGAGATCCCGGTCGAGCAGCAGCGCGAGCTGGGCGAGCGCCTGGCCAAGCTGACCAAGGAGGAGGGCGAGAAGACCGGGTCCGGGTCGGCGGGTCCCTCGGCCTGACGCGCCGCGCGGGGCCGGGCCGGGGCCGGGAGCACGACGTCGTGCGCGGACGCCGTCGGGACCGTCCGGGTCTGGCCGCGGCCCGGTGCGCCGGGTGATACTGGAGTCTCCAGCCACTTCAGCGTCGAAGGAGCCCGCCATGACCTCGTCCATCGCCACCTACATCGCCCTGCCAGGGACCACCGCCGAGGCCATGGAGCACTGGCACGAGGTGCTCGGCGGGGAGCTCGAGGTCATCCGCTACGGCGACATGGACCTGCAGGGCATGCCCTTCGCGCCCGACCCGCAGTCCGTCGCCCACGCGACCCTCACCCTGCCCGGCGGGGTGATCTCCGGCGGCGACGCGATGGACGACGGCAACGACTACCCGCTCACCGGCACCGCCTACTCGCTCCTCTACACCGCGGAGGGTCCCGAGGAGGCCCGCACCCTGTTCCAGAAGTTCCTCGACGCCGGCGGCACGGTCGGCATGCCGCTGGAGCAGGCTCCGTGGGGCGGCTGGTACGGTACGGTCTTCGACCGCTTCGGGGTCATGTGGGCCTTCTCCGCCGACTCCGCCGAGGAGGACTGAGCGACGATGCCGGCCCCGGGCGCGACCCGCAGCGGGCCGCATCCGGCGCCACTGTGCCGCGGGCCGTGCCGGGGCTGTCTCACCGCGGAGCGCGCCGGAGCCGCGTCTCTGAGGGCCGGGCCGGGGCCGCCTCACTACGGGCCGTGCCGAGGCCGCCTCGCCGCGGGCCACGCCCGGGATCGCCTCGCCGCGGGCCGTGTCCTGATCGTCTCACCCCGGCCGCGCCGGAGGACACCGCCCGGCCGCTCCGGTTACCTTGGACACGTGAACGATCAAGCCCAGCCCACCCTGCACTCCGTCGTCGCCGGACCCGCAGAGGACGCCTCGCGGGGGACCTCCGGCGCCGCGCTCCTTCGCCGCGTCGTGTTCCTCCACGGCCTCTTCGGCCGCGGCAAGAACTTCACCCGCATCGCGTCCGGCCTCGAGCCGGAGGCCCGGAGCCTGCTCGTGGACCTGCCCAACCACGGCCGCTCCGAATGGACCGAGAGCGTCGACTACCCGGAGATGGCCGACGCCGTCGCCGCGCACCTGCGCGAGGGGTTCGCCGCGGACGGGCCGGTCGACGTCGTCGGCCACTCGATGGGCGGCAAGGTGGCCATGGTGCTCGCGCTGCGGCACCCCGAGCTGGTGCGGCGACTCGTCGTCGTCGACATCTCGCCGGTGGCCGCCGACGCCGCGCGGGGCGAGTTCAAGCACCTGCTCGACTCGCTCGCCACCGTCGACCTCGCCGGGCTGGAGCGCCGCGGCCAGGCGGACGAGCAGCTGCGCGAGGCCATTCCGAAGGACGGCGTGCGCGGCTTCCTGCTCCAGAACCTCCGGCGGGAGGGGGAGGGGTTCCGGTGGGAGCCCAACCTGGAGATGCTGCGCCGCGAGATCGAGGCGGTCATGGGCTTCCCGGACGCGGGCGGGGCGCAGTTCACCGGGCCCGTGCTCTGGATCGCCGGGGAGCGCTCCGACTACGTCACGCGCGAGGACGGCCCGGCGATGCGGGCGCTGTTCCCCAAGACCACGCGCATGACCGTGCGCGGCTCGGGCCACTGGGTGCACTCCGAGAAGCCGGACGAGGTGATCGCGGCGCTGCGCTCGTTCCTGCTCACGGACTGAGCGGGGTGCGCGCCTAGGAGCGGCAGAGGCAGAACGGGTGCCCCACCGGGTCGAGGTAGACGACGAAGCTGCCGTCCTCGCTCGGTTGGACCTCGTGCCGCGTGCCGCCGGCCGCGAAGACCCGCGGCTCGGCGTCGGGGATGGACTCGACGTAGAAGTCCAGGTGAGCCTGTTGCGGGATCGCTCCGTCCGGCCACTCGGGGGCGCGGTAGCCCTCGACCTGCTGGCAGGCCAGGTGGTAGGCGGCGTCGCCGGGCGGGCGGACCTCCACCCAGTCGGGCTCCTCGTCCTCGGCGACGACCTCCCAGCCGAGGAGAGTGGCGTAGAACTCGGCGAGGGCCACGGCGTCGGGGCAGTCGAGGGCGAAGACGGTGTGCTGGGGCTGGATGGAACCGCTCATACGTGTGAAGTGTAGGCGGGCGGGGTGCGCGGGGGAAGGGGCGAGGCGATGCGGTGACGGTGAGGACCAGCCCTTGACACTTCCCATAAGTGGAAAATATGATCCGGTTATATGAAGACTCTGCCGTCCCTGCTCACGCCGCTGGTGAGGTCCGACGCCGTGGGGGCCCTTCTCGCGGAGACGCTGGGGCATCCGGACCGTGAGCTCTCCCTGTCCGAGATCGCCCGCAGGACGGGGGCGAGCGCGCCGGTCGTCCATCGCGAGGCGAGTCGCCTGGTGGAGGGGGGAGTCCTTCGGGATCGTCAGGAGGGCCGCAACCGCCTCCTCCGCGCGAATCAGGACCACCCGCTCTTCACGCTCATGCGAGACGTCATCGCGGCGACCTACGGCCCGGTCCCGGTGCTGCGCGAGGCATTCGAGTCCGTCGAGGGCGCGGAGCGGGTGCTCATCTACGGGTCGTGGGCGGCCCGTCGCAGCGGCGTCGCGGGGCCGTTCCCCAACGACCTCGACGTCCTCGTCGTCGGGGCCGTCCCGCGCCGCACCCTCTCGGAGATTGCGAACCGTGCCGGTGCCCAGCTGTCCCTGCCGGTGAACATCACGCGGGTGTCAGCCGAGGAGTGGCAGGCGGACGATCCGTCCCCGTTCCTGAGCACCGTTCGCTCGCGTCCCCTGTTCGACGTCATGACCGGTGAACCGCATGGGTGAGGGGGCGCGCCGCCCCACCGCGGGCGACGCCGCCGGCACCGGTCCCCTCGTCCGCCGCGCCGCCGCCCGCGACCTCGGCTCCCTCGTCGCCCTGCGCCGGGAGATGTTCCGCGCCATGGGCGTGGCGGACGCGGAATCGCGTCCGTGGCAGGAGGCGGCGGGCCGCTGGTTCGCGGAGCGGCTGACCCACCCCGACTACGGCATCTTCGTGGTGGAGACGGACGAAGGCGTCGTGGCGGGGGCCGTGGGCGCGGTCAGGGATGCGGCGCCGTCGCCCGCCTGCCCCGAGGGGAGGGACGTGCTGGTCAGCACGGTGTGCACGGTGCCCTCCCAGCGGGGCCGCGGCCATGCGCGCCGGGCCTTCGGGGCCGTGATGGAGTGGGCCCGGTCGACCGGCGTCCGGCGGGTGGAGCTCATGGCGACCAGCGCGGGGCGGTCCATGTATGAGCGGGAGGGTTTCGCGGAGGTTGCGTGGCCCGCGATGAGGAAGGCGCTCTGACCTGCGGGTGAAGAGCGTGCGACGTCGGCGGTCCACCGGCCTTGGAAAACCACCGTCACCCGTCTGAGAATCTAGGTAAGCACTTGTTCACGGGAGGTGTCCTATGGTCTTCGAGATGAGCGCACGCGAGCTGAATCGCGACGTCAGCGCTGCCAAGCGCGCGGCAGCCTCGGGTCCGGTGGTCATCACCGATCGAGGGGAGCCGGCCTACGTCCTCCTGTCGATCGAGGAGTTCCACCGCCTGACGCGCGAGGGCGGGAATGTGGTGGAGCGCCTGCGGATGGACGAGGACGCCGACGTCGAGTTCGTACCGCTCCCGAGCCCGTTCAGCCTGAGGGATCCGCAGCTGTGAAGTACCTGCTCGACACGAACGCGCAGAGCGAGATCCGCAAGCTTGCGGCCCGCGCCCGGAGCGCGACGCCTACATCGCCGCGACGGCCCAGGTCCACGGGATGACCGTGGCGACGCGCAACGTGACCGACTTCGAGCCGATGGGCGTGGCGCTGCTGGATCCGTGGGGCTGAGGGGCCGAAGCGGGCCGCCTCCTCGCGAAGAGGGCGCAGCGCCGCCCGATCCGCGGATCGGGCGAGGGCGCCCGCCGGGAGTCAGGGCCGGGGCTCATCCCCATCGCCGGGATCGTCCACCGCGGCGCTCCCGCCCATCCCCGCCAGCCGACCGGCCAGCTTCGCGGCGACCACTCGCAGCTCCTCCGGCTCCACGAGCTCGGCCTCGAACCCTAGCAGCGCCACGTGGACCGCGATCGACTCCAGCCGGTCCGCGCCCACCACGAGCAGGCACCACCCCTCGAGCGGATCCTCCTCCACGCGCCCGACCTGCGGCGGGACCCGCGCCGCGACCTCCTCGGCGGGTGCGTTCACCCTGACCCGGGCGACGTGGCGGTACGGGGCCTCGGTCACGGAGCGGTGCACATGCTCGACGGGGTCGGGGTGGGGCCGGGGCCTGAACCGCCAGGTGCTCGCGGCGGCGTCGTCGATGCGGTCCAGGCGGAACACGCGCCAGTCGCCGCGGTCCACGTCCCACGCCATCAGGTACCAGCGGTGGCCGGTGGTGACCAGGCGGAGCGGCTCGACCGTGCGGCGTCGGGCCGTGCCCTCCCGGTCCGTGTAGTCGAAGCCCACGCGGACCTCGTCGCGGCAGGCGCGGGCGAGCGTGAGCAGCAGCTCCGGGTCGATCGCGGTCCCGGGGCGGGGGAGGGAGACGGTCGCGCCGTGCACCGCGCGGACCTCGGAGCGCAGCCGCGGTGGCATCACCTGGTCCAGCTTGGCCAG
>NZ_JANAFB010000039.1 GCF_024199905.1 Rothia santali | reverse complement strand
GCCGGGAGGCGCCGCCCGCTCGATAGGCTGGACCCATGCTCCACATCACCCCGGATCAGTTCGAGTCCCTGGTCGCCGACGCGCTCGACGCCGTGCCCGAGGAGGCCCTCGAGCGCCTCGAGAACGTGGTCTTCCTGATCGAGGACCGGCCCGAGGACGGCAGCGACCTGCTGGGGATGTACGAGGGGATCTCGCTGACGGAGCGCAGCTTCTACGGCTACGGGAACATGCCGGACCGGATCGTGCTGTTCCGGGAGAACCTCGTCGCGGCCTGCCGCGACGAGGAGGAGCTGCGCCGGGAGATCCACATCACCCTGATGCACGAGATCGCGCACTGCTACGGCATCCCGGAGGAGCGGCTCCACGAGCTCGGGTGGGGGTGACGCGCCCGTGCGTCCCGGAGGCTACCCGGCGACCTCCGACAGCTCCAGCCACCGCAGCTCCAGCTCGTCGATCTCGTCCTGCACGGCCCGGGTCTTCTTCCCGAACTCGGCCAGCCCGGCGTAGTCGGACTGGTCGTGCGCGGCCATCTGCTCGTGCAGCTCCTCCCGGGTCGAGGCGAGCTTGGCGAGCTTGCGGTCGATGGCCTTGATCTCCTTCTGCGCCTCGCGGATCTCCGCGCCGCTGGGGCCCGACGCCGTCGCGGCCGGCCCCGAGGCGCCCAGCGGGCTGGAGCTCGGCTGGGAGGAGCGCGCGGCGTCGGCCGTCTCCTGCCGGCGCAGGTACTCGTCGATCCCGCCCGGCAGGTGCCGCAGCCCGCCGTCCATGACCGCGTACTGCTGGTCGGTGACCCGCTCCATGAGGTACCGGTCGTGGGTCACCACCAGCAGCGTGCCCGGCCAGGTGTCCAGCAGGTCCTCCATGGCCGCGAGCATGTCCGTGTCCAGGTCGTTGGAGGGCTCGTCGAGGATCAGCACGTTGGGCTCGTCGAGCAGGATCAGCAGCAGCTGCAGGCGCCGCTTCTGCCCGCCGGAGAGGTCCCGCACCGGCGTCGCGAGCTGGGCGTTGGTGAAGCCCATGCGCTCCAGCAGCTGGCCCGGGGTCATCTCCTTGCCGCCGGTCACATACGTGGTCCGCTTGCGGCCGATGACGTCGGAGACGCGCTCGTCCTGGACGTCGCGCAGCTCGTCGAGCTGCTGGGTCAGCGTCGCGACCCGGATCGTGGTGCCGCGCTTGACCCGGCCCGAGTCCGGCGCCACCGCCCCGGTGACCAGGCCCAGCAGCGTCGACTTCCCCGCGCCGTTGATCCCGAGGATCCCGGTGCGCTCCCCGGGCGCGATTCGCCAGGTGACGTCCCGCAGCACCTTCCGCTCCCCGCCGCCGGGCAGGGGGTAGGAGACCGAGGCGCCCTCGATGTCCACCACGTCCTTGCCCAGGCGGGAGACGGCCATCCGGGAGAGCTCGACGCGGTCGCGCACGGGCGGGACGTCCGCGATGAGCTCGTTGGCGGCGTCGATCCGGAACTTGGGCTTGGAGGTGCGCGCCGGGGCCCCGCGGCGCAGCCACGCGAGCTCCTTGCGCATCAGGTTCTGCCGCTTGGCCTCGGCGGCCGCGGCCTGGCGGTCCCGCTCCACGCGCTGGAGCACGTACGCGGCGTACCCGCCCTCGAAGGAGTCGACGACGCCGTCGTGCACCTCCCAGGTGTCGGTGCAGATCTCGTCGAGGAACCACCGGTCGTGGGTCACGGTCAGCAGGCCGCCGGAGTTCTTGGGCCAGCGCTGGGCCAGGTGGCGGGCGAGCCAGGTGATGCCCTCGACGTCGAGGTGGTTGGTGGGCTCGTCCAGCATCAGCACGTCCCAGTCCCCGGCCAGCAGCTTCGCCAGCGCCACGCGGCGGCGCTGGCCGCCCGAGAGGGAGGGGACCGGGGCGTTCCAGTCGAGGTCGCCCAGCAGCCCGGAGACGACGTCGCGGATCCTCGCCACCGAGGCCCACTCGTGCTCCGGGGTGTCGCCGACGACCGCCTCGCCGACCGTGTGGTCCTCGTCCAGGACGTCGGACTGGTCGAGGTAGCCGATCCGCACGCCCGAGCGGACCGTGACGCGCCCGGAGTCGGGCGCGAGCCGCTGCGCGAGGAGGGCCATGAGGGTCGACTTGCCGTCGCCGTTGCGCCCGACGATCCCGATCCGGTCGCCCTCGTCGAGCCCCACGGTCACGCCCTCGAAGACGGTGCGGGTGGGGAACTGGATGTGCAGCGATTCGCCGCCGAGTAGATGTGCCACGGACCCAGCCTACGTGCTGAGACGCCGGGCCGTGGCGGCGGGGCGGCCTTTGGTAGCATGAGTAACCGTCCGCGCGGGCGGTCCTCGTACACGCCGGGATGCGGACGATCCGCCTTGGTGTAATGGCAGCACAGCGGCCTTTGGAGCCGTTTGTCTAGGTTCGAGTCCTAGAGGCGGAACGAGCCCGCGCACCCGGCGCGGGCCGTCGCAGCACCACGAGCCGGCGCACCCCGCGCGGGCTGTCGCAGCAGCACGAGGAGTCCCCAGCACCTTGAACGTCGAAACCCAGGGAATGCCGTCCGCGGTCATCGTCCTCGCCGCCGGCGCGGGAACCCGCATGAGATCATCACTGCCCAAGGTCATGCACCCCATCGGGGGGCGCTCCATGGTGGAGCACGCGGTGGCCACCGCCCGAGAGCTCGCGCCCGAGCACCTCGCCGTGGTGGTCCGCCACCAGCGGGACCGCGTCGCCTCGCACGTCACCGACTTCGACGCCGAGGCGCTGATCGTGGACCAGGACGAGGTCCCCGGCACCGGCCGCGCGGTGGAGGTGGGCGTCGAGGCGCTCGACGCCGTCGTGCCCGCGGGCCTGGGCGGCACCGTCATCGTGACCTACGGCGACGTGCCCCTGCTGACCGCGGCCACCATCCGCAACCTGATCGGCTTCCACGAGGAGCGCAAGAGCTCGGTCACCGTGCTCACCACGCACCTCGAGGTCCCGGGCGGCTACGGCCGCATCCTCCGGGACGCCAACGGCGAGGTCACCGCGATCGTCGAGGCCAAGGACGCGACGCCGGAGCAGCTCGCGATCACCGAGGTCAACTCGGGCATCTATGCCTTCGACGCCGCCGTGCTGCGCGAGTCCCTGCGCTCGGTCACCGACGACAACGCCCAGGGCGAGAAGTACCTGACCGACGTCCTGCGCATCGCGCGGGAGAACGGGCGCACCACGGCCGCGCTGAGCGTCGAGGACCGGTGGGAGGTCGAGGGGGCCAACGACCGCGTGCAGCTCTCGCAGCTCGGCCGGGTCCTGAACCGCCGGGTCACCGAGGCCTGCATGCGGGGCGGCGCCACGATCGTCGACCCGGAGACCACCTGGATCGACACGACCGTGAGCGTCGGCAACGACGTCACGATCCTGCCGGGCACGCAGCTCTACGGCACCACCGTGATCGAGACCGGCGCGACCGTCGGGCCGGACACCACGCTGACCGACGTCATCGTCCGCGAGGGCGCCAGCGTGGTCCGCACGCACGGCTCCGACTCCGAGATCGGGGAGGACGCCAGCGTCGGCCCCTTCACCTACCTGCGCCCGGGCACCTACCTGGGCGAGGGCGGCAAGATCGGCACCTTCTGCGAGACCAAGAACGCCGAGATCGGCGCGGGCTCCAAGCTGCCGCACCTGAGCTACGCGGGCGACGTCACGATCGGGGAGAACTCCAACATCGGCGCGGCCTCGATCTTCGTCAACTACGACGGCGTGAGCAAGCACCGCTCGCGGGTGGGCTCCAACGTCCGGATGGGCTCGGACAACATGTACGTGGCTCCGGTGACCGTGGGCGACGGCGCCTACTCCGGCGCCGGAACCGTGATCCGCAAGGACGTGCCCGCGGGCGCGCTGGCGATCACCGAGGCACCCCAGCGCAACATCGAGGGCTGGGTCGAGGAGAAGCGGGCCGGCACCGCGGCGGCGGAGGCCGCCCGCAGCGCCCGCGAAGCGCACCCCACGGACAGCGGCAAGGAAGGCTGAATCAATGACCGGGACCATGACCAATCCGGGCGAGAAGAAGATGGTGCTCGTCTCCGGGCGAGCCCACCCCGAACTGGCCGAGCAGGTCGCCGAGTCGCTGGACTGCGACCTGCTGCCCACCTCGGCCTACGACTTCGCCAACGGCGAGACCTACATCCGCTTCGAGGACTCCGTGCGCGGGGCCGAGTGCTTCGTCATGCAGTCGCATCCGGCGCCGATCAACGACTGGCTCATGGAGCAGATCATCATGATCGACGCACTCAAGCGGGCCTCCGCCCGGCGGATCACCGTGATCTCGCCGTTCTACCCGTACGCGCGCCAGGACAAGAAGCACAAGGGGCGCGAGCCCATCTCGGCCCGCCTGATCGCGGACCTGTACAAGACCGCGGGCGCGGACCGCATCATGAGCGTGGACCTGCACACCTCGCAGATCCAGGGCTTCTTCGACGGCCCCGTGGACCACCTCATGGCGATCCCGCTGCTGGCCAACTACGTGCGCGGCCGGGTCGACCTGGACAACGTCACCGTGGTCTCCCCGGACACCGGGCGCGTGCGGGTCGCGGAGCAGTGGGCCGAGCTGCTGGGCGGCTGCCCGCTGGCCTTCGTCCACAAGACCCGCGACATCAACGTGCCCAACCAGGCCGTGTCCAAGACCGTGGTCGGCGACATCGAGGGCCGCTCCTGCGTGCTGATCGACGACATGATCGACACCGCCGGCACCATCTCGGGGGCCGTGAAGGTGCTGCAGGACGCCGGCGCCAAGGACGTCATCATCGCGGCGACCCACCCGGTCTTCTCGGGTCCCGCGTGCGAGCGCCTGGCCGGCTCCGGGGCCAACGAGGTGGTCGTGACCAACACGCTGCCCGTCCCCGAGGAGCGGCAGTTCGAGAACCTCACGGTCCTGTCCATCGCCCCGCTGATCGCGCGCGCGATCAAGGAGGTCTTCGAGGACGGCTCCGTCACGAGCCTCTTCGACGGCGTCAGCTGACCGCGGGGCCGACGACCTGCCCGCCGCGGGCCCGTCCCGGCGGTCCCCGGCCGCGGCCCGTCGCCTGCTCGGTTCCCACCGGCCCCCGCCGCTTGCGCGCGGGGGCCGGTTCGCTCATAATGGGTCGGTATGCCAAGGCGAGGGAGGACCTGCGGGTCCTCCGTGATCGACGGTGGCTGGTCGGCGAGACCCGGTGCGCGCACCGGGCGGACCGAGCCAGTGCGAACCAGCTTGGCTCGATCCACAAACCGACACGAAAGGTGGCCCACCATGGCTGACCGCATCAAGCTCTCCGCGGAGCCCCGCGAGGAATTCGGCAAGGGCGCAGCGCGCCGCATCCGCCGCGACGCCAAGATCCCCGCCGTCATCTACGGCCACGGCGCGGAGCCCGTCCACGTCGTGCTGCCCGGCCACGAGACCATGCTCGCGGCCCGCCACGCCAACGCCATCCTGTCCCTGGACGTGGCCGGCAAGAACTACCTGACCATGATCAAGGACACCCAGCGCCACGCGATCCGTCCCGAGATCTACCACATGGACCTCCTGACCGTCCGCCGCGGCGAGCGCGTCGAGGTCGAGGTCGCCGTGCACGTCGAGGGCGAGATCGCGCCGGGCAACATCCTGACCCAGCCCGAGACCGTCATCGTCGTCGACGTCGACGCCCTGGACGTCCCCGAGTACGTCACCGTCTCCGTCGAGGGCCGCACCGACGGCGAGCACATCACCGCCGCCGACATCGAGCTCCCCGAGGACGTCACCCTGGTGTCCGAGCCCGAGATGGCCGTCGTGAACGTCCACGCCGAGGTCGAGCAGGACCTGGGCGAGGAGCCCGAGACCGAGGGCGAGGAGTCCGAGGAGGCGGCCGAGGAGTCCGCCTCCGACGAGTCCTAGTCCCAGGACCCCGCGTACGGCCCGCCGATCTGCGCATCGGCGGGCCGTACCCGTATCCGCCCGCAGGCCGGCCGCGCCGGCCGCGGCCCGAGACCCTCAGAGGAGAACCGACCGTGTCCGAGACCTGGTTGATCATGGGGCTGGGCAATCCCGGCCCGGAGTACGCGGCGACCCGCCACAACGTGGGCCAGATGGTCCTGCGCGTCCTGGGGGAGCGGGTGGGCGGCAGCTTCAAGCGGCACCGCTCCGGCGCCCAGGTCCTCGAGGGCCGGCTCGGCATCGGCGGCCCCCGCGTGGTGCTCGCCGCCTCGACCGGGTACATGAACACCTCGGGAGGCCCGGCGGCGGGGCTGGCCCGCTTCTACGACGTCGACCCGGAGCGCCTGATCGTGGTCCACGACGAGGTCGACATCCCCTTCGACACCGTCAAGCTCAAGCGCGGCGGCGGCGAGGGTGGTCACAACGGCCTGCGGGACATCTCCCGCGCCCTGGGCACCAAGGACTACCTGCGGGTGCGCGTGGGCGTGGGGCGTCCCCCCGGCCGCATGGACACCGCGGCCTTCGTCCTCAAGCCCTTCGCCAAGGCCGAGGCGCAGGCCCTCCCGGTCCTGCTGGAGGACGCCGCCGACGCCGTCGAGATGCTGATGGACAAGGGCCTCACCGAGACCCAGCAGAGGTTCCACGCCCCCGCCGCCGACGCCTAGGATGGGAGCATGACCCATCATCTCGAGGAATCGACCGCGCGCGCCGGCGGGCCCCTGGACGACGCCAGGGTCCGCGAGATCATCCGCGACTTCCCGGTGCTCGGCCAGGAGGTCGAGGGGCACCCCATCACCTACCTGGACACGGGCGCCACGAGCCAGAACCCCGTGCAGGTCCTCGACGCCGAGCGGGACTACTACCTCCACCGCAACTCGGCCGTGCACCGCGGGGCGCACACGCTGGCCGTGCACGCGACCGACGCCTTCGAGGCCGCCCGCCGCGCCGTCGCCGGGTTCGTCGGCGCGGGGGAGGACGAGCTGGTGTGGACCTCCAACGCCACCGAGGCCCTGAACCTCCTGGCCTACTCCTTCTCCAACGCCTCGACCGACCGCTGGCGGGAGAGCGCCGGCCGCTTCGCGCTGGGCCCCGGGGACGAGATCGTCACCACCGAGCTCGAGCACCACGCCAACCTCATCCCCTGGCAGGAGCTCGCCGCGCGCACCGGGGCGAGCCTGCGGCACGTGCCCGTGACCGCCGAGGGCGAGCTGGACTACGCGGCCGCGGCCGACGTCGTCGGGCCCCGCACGCGCGTGCTGGCCTTCACCCACGTCTCCAACGTCACGGGGGCGATCACCGACGTCGCCCGGATGGTCGAGCTGGCCCGCGGGGTCGGTGCCCTCACGGTGCTCGACGCGTGCCAGTCGGTCCCGCACTTCCCAGTGGACCTCCCGGCCCTCGGGGTGGACTTCGCGGCGTTCTCGGGCCACAAGATGCTCGGCCCCACCGGCATCGGCGCCCTCTACGGCCGGCGCGAGCTGCTGGCGGAGCTGCCGCCGTTCCTGACCGGCGGGTCCATGATCACGCGCGTGACCATGGAAGAGGCAGAGTACCTCGCCCCGCCCACCCGCTTCGAGGCCGGCACCCAGCGGGTCTCGCAGGCCGTGGGGCTGGCCGCCGCGGTGGACTACCTCTCCCGGATCGGGATGGAGAACGTCCACGCGTGGGAGGCCGAGCTCGGCCAGCGGCTGGCCGAGGGGATCCAGCGGATCGACGGCGTGCGCCTGCTCGGCCCCGCCGCCGGCCGCGAGCGCGCGGGTCTGGTGTCGGTGCACGTGGACGGCGTCCACCCGCACGACGTCGGCCAGATCCTGGACACCCAGGGCATCGCCGTGCGCGTGGGCCACCACTGCGCCCAGCCGCTGCACCGCGCGCTGGGCGTCACCGCGTCCACGCGGGCCAGCGCCTACATCTACAACACCACCGACGACGTCGACCGCTTCCTCGAGGCCCTCGCGGGCGTGCGCGGATTCTTCGGCGTCGACCGGACCCGCTGACCGGCGGCCGGGGAAGGGACACGTCCTGACATGAGCGACCTCGCTCAGCTCTACCAGCAGATCATCCTCGACCACTCCCGCCAGCGCACGGGGGAGGGCCTCGCCGAGGCCGCGGGGCGCCCCAGCGCCGAGAGCCACCAGTACAACCCGACCTGCGGCGACGAGATCACCCTGCGGGTGACCCTCGACCCCTCGGGGGAGCGGGTCGACGCCGTGACCTGGGAGGGCGACGGCTGCTCGATCTCGATGGCGGCCGCCTCGGTTCTTGCCGAGATGGCGCCGGGCCTGAACCGCGGGGAGCTCCAGGAGCTGGTGGACGACTTCCGCGAGATGCTGCACTCCCGGGGGAAGGTGGAGCCCGACGCGGAGGTCCTCGGCGACGCCGCGGCCTTCGCCGGGGTGGCCAAGTTCGTCGCGCGGATCAAGTGCGCGATGCTGGCGTGGGTCGCCGCCGAGGAGGCGGCCCGGAAGGCCGTGCCCGCGGAGGCCTAGGCCTCCGTCCCGGCGCCGCCGGTCCCCGGGCGACCCTCGTCCTCCCGCGTCAGGCGCCGCGGGCCTCCGTCCCGGTGCTGCCGTCCTCGTCCCGAGTCCCGACGTCGCTCGCCTCGTCCCCGGCGTCGTCGGACCGCGCCGCCGCCCGCTCGCGCTTGTAGTGGGCGTTGCGGACGCTCAGCAGGATGCCGCCGAGCACCGCGGAGATGAGGGAGCCGCTGAGGACGCCGACCTTCGCGTGGTCGTCGAACTCGGTCCCGAGCCCGAAGCTGAGCTCGGCCACCAGCAGCGCGACCGTGAAGCCGATGCCGCCCATCATGGCCAGCCCGAGCACGTCCACCCACTTCATCTCCCGGTCGATCTCCGCGGGGCTGAGCTTGGTCAGCAGCCACGTGGAGCTGAAGATGCCGATGGTCTTGCCGAGCACGAGCCCGCAGACCACGCCGATGGCCACCGGGTCGGTGAAGGCCGAGACGACGCCGTCCCATCCGCCGATCGCCACGCCCGCGGCGAAGAACGCGAACAGCGGGACCGCCAGCCCGTTGGACAGCGGCGAGAAGCGGTGGGCCAGGCGCGGGGCGAGGCCGGCGTGCGACTCGCCGGGCTGCGGCGTCGTGCGGCGCAGCACGGGGGCCATGAAGCCCAGGAGCACGCCGGCGATCGTCGCGTGGACCCCGGCCGAGTACACCAGGAGCCAGGCGAGCACGCCGAGCGGGAGCAGGATGACCCAGGCGGCCCACGGGCTCGCGGAGAAGAAGCGGGGGTACCGGTGGGTCAGGACCCAGAACGCGGCGGCGGGGACCACCGTCAGGCCCAGGTAGAGGAAGTTCACGCCCTCCGAGTACACGACGGCGATGATGACGATCGCGATGAGGTCGTCGACGACGGCGAGGGTCAGCAGGAAGGTCCGCATGGACCCGGGCAGCGCCGAGCCGACCACCGCGAGCACCGAGACCGCGAAAGCGATGTCGGTGGCGGTGGGGATGGCCCAGCCGCGCAGCGTCTCCCCGGAGCCTGCGGCCAGGTTGATGCACGTGTAGACGACCGCGGGCACGGCCACGCCGCCGAAGGCCGCCACGATGGGCACGATGGCCTTGCGGGGGTTGCGCAGCTCGCCGTCCACGAACTCGGACTTCAGCTCGAGCCCGACCATGAAGAAGAAGACCGCGAGGAGGCCCTCGGAGGCCCACTCGCCGACGGTGTGGAAGGTGGCGTCCCAGCCGGGGATGCCGATATGCGCGTCGCGCGCGCCGAAGTACAGGTCGGAGAGCGGGGTGTTGGCGCAGACCAGGGCCGCGAGCATCGCGACGATCAGCAGGATGCCGCCGGTGTTGCCCGCCCGGAGCTTGTCCGCGACGGGATGCCGGTGATAGCCCTCTTCCTCCAGGGTGATGGACATGGTTCCTCTCGATCCGTGATCGGTGGTGCGGTGATGGTGGATGGTGCGGTGACGGCGATGGTGCCGGTGCCCGTGCCGGTGATGGCGGCAGCGACGGCGACGGTGGACCAGCGCAGAGGGCGCCGCACGCGTGCTCCCCGGGCGGGGGCTCGTGCGGCGCCCTCACGGCGTCGTGACCCGGTGGGGCCTAGTGCTCCTTGAGCCAGGCCTCCGCGGTGCTGCTCTGCAGGCCGATCGCCCGGCCGATGTACGGCTCGGCGGCCGCGGCGATCTTCTTGCCCACGAGCGGGATGTTGGCGACGACCTCGCCGCTGACGTCCACGGTGGTCTTCTGCCCGGCGGCCTGCAGGCGCTGGGAAGCCTTGGCGGAGATCGGCACGCCGGCGACGTCGATGTCGGTCTCCACCGCGCGCGAGCCGTCGGCCTCGGGCGCGCCGTAGGAGTCCTTCTGGGTCAGCGTCATGCCGTTGCCGAGGAACTTCTTGGCGATGCCGGGAATCTTGTCCGCACCGACCGCGCGGACGGTGGTCACGGTGAAGGCGCCGTCGGTGGCGCCGTCCACCTGGAGGCTCTTGAACTCGACGCCGGCGCGCTCGCTCACGCGGCGGGCGAAGTCCTCGGAGGTGAACGCCTCGAGGACGCGGTCGACGGGGGCGTCGATGGATGATGATTCGTTCATGGCCATGGGGTCCTCGATTCTCGTGGCGGCGTCTGGTCCGCCCATCAGTCTAGCGGCTCGGCCTCCGCCGCTGGCCAGCGGGCCCCGGGTTCACCGCCCGCGGACGACGCCGTGCGCCCGCCCGCGCGGGCGGCGTAGTCTAGACACTGCCGGTCTCCCGGACCGGCCGCGCCCTCCGGGCGGCACGCCGGCCGCACGCTCCGGGCGGTGCTCCGGCCCGCCCTCCGTCCGCGCCGCCCCGCGCGCCGGACGGCGCCTCGCCCTCCGCCCTCGTCATCGAAGAAGGAACCGCCCCATGAGCCTCACGGGACTGCGCGCCGCGCTCTCCACCGAGCCCACGTTCGCCAACGTGTACGCGCAGGCGTCGCGCCCCGCCGCCGAGCGGTCCGCCGAGACCGTGATCGGCGCCGCCGAGGGGCTGCGGGCCCCGCTGGTCGCCCAGGTCTCGGACGGGCTCGCGGCCGCTGCCGGCAGCGGCGAGGCCGGGGCCGAGGGCGGGCACGCCCCGGTGGTGCTGGCCGTCACCGCGACGGACCGCGAGGCCGAGGACCTCGAGACCGTGCTGGGCTCCTACCTGGACCCGGGGGCGGTCGTCCGCTTCCCGGCCTGGGAGACGCTGCCCCACGAGCGGCTCTCCCCGCGCTCCGACACCGTCGGGCGGCGCCTGGCCGTGCTGCGCCGGCTCGCCGAGCCCGCGGACGGCACCCGGATCGTCGTCGCGCCCATCCGGTCGGTGCTGCAGCCCATCGCCGCGAGCCTGGAGTCCATGCGGCCCGTGAGCCTATCCGTGGGGGAGGAGCGGGACTTCGAGGGCGTCGTCGAGGACCTCTCCGCCGCCGCGTACTCCCGGGTGGACCTGGTGACCAAGCGCGGCGAGTTCGCCGTGCGCGGCGGGATCCTGGACGTGTTCTCGCCGGTCGAGGACCACCCGGTGCGCATCGAGTTCTTCGGCGACGAGGTCGAGCGGATGCGCTGGTTCGCCGTCGCCGACCAGCGGACCCTGTCCGGGGAGGGGGTCGAGGAGCCCGCCGGGCTCGTGGCCCCGCCCTGCCGCGAGGTCCTCATCACCGACGCCGTGCGCGAGCGCGCCCTGGGGCTGAAGGACCGCCTGCCCGGCGCGGAGTCGATGCTGGAGCGGATCGCGGACGGGATCTACGTCGAGGGCATGGAGTCCCTCGCCCCGCTCCTGGTGGACGAGATGACGACGCTGACCGCCTCGCTCCCGGCGGACTCGCTCGCCCTGGTCTGCGAGCCGGAGAAGGTGCGCTCGCGCGCCGCGGACCTCGTGGCCACCAACGAGGAGTTCCTCGTCGCGGCCTGGGAGCAGGCCTCGGACGGGCAGGCCGCGCCCATCGACCTCGCCGAGACCGGCCTGGCCGAGGGAGGGTTCCGCTCGGTGGCCGACGCGCGGGCGGAGGCGCTCGAGGCCGGGCTCGGCTGGTGGTCCATCACCGCGCTGGGCGTGGACGAGGCGATCGAACAGGACGCCGACACGCTGACCATCGCCGTGCGCGCGCCCCTGGTGTTCGCGGGCGACGTCGAGGCCCTCCTGGAGGTCGTGGCCGACCACGTCCGCGAGAACTGGCAGGTCGTGGCGGTCACCGAGGGGCCGGGGCCGCTCAAGCGGCTCGCCGAGCTCTTCCAGGAGGCGGGGCTGCCGGCCGCGCGCCGCGAGGACCTGCTCGAGGCGCCGCAGCCCGGGATCATCGAGCTGACGACGGCCGCGCACGGCACCGGATTCGTGCTCGAGGACGCCAAGATCGCGCTGCTGACCGAGGCGGACATCCTCGGCAAGGCCAGCCCCTACACCACGCGCGAGATGCGCAAGCTCCCGGCCCGGCGCCGCCGCAACGCCGTGGACCCGCTGGCCCTGAAGGCCGGGGACCACGTGGTGCACGAGCAGCACGGCATCGGGCAGTTCGTCGAGCTGATCCAGCGGCCCATCGCGGGCGCCTTCGTGAAGCCGGGCCAGCCCAAGCCGGTCAAGGAGTACCTCGTCCTGGAGTACGCGCCGTCCAAGCGCGGCGCCCCCCGGGACCGGCTCTTCGTCCCCACCGACCAGCTGGACCAGGTCAGCAACTACGTCGGCGGCGACGCCCCGACCCTGTCCAAGATGGGCGGCTCCGACTGGTCCAAGACCAAGTCCAAGGCGCGCCGGGCCGTCAAGGAGATCGCGGCGGACCTCATCCGCCTCTACTCCGCGCGGATGGCCTCCAAGGGCCACGCCTTCGGACCGGACACCCCGTGGCAGCGTGAGCTCGAGGAGGCCTTCCCCTACGTCGAGACCCCTGACCAGCTGACCACGATCAACGAGGTCAAGGCCGACATGGAGCGCGAGGTCCCGATGGACCGGCTGATCTCCGGCGACGTCGGGTACGGCAAGACGGAGGTCGCGGTGCGCGCGGCGTTCAAGGCGGTGCAGGACGGCAAGCAGGTGGCCCTGCTGGTCCCGACGACGCTGCTCGCCCAGCAGCACACCGAGACCTTCGCCGAGCGCTTCTCCGGCTTCCCCGTCCGGGTCGCCACGCTCTCGCGCTTCCAGACGGCCAAGGAGTCCCAGGAGACGGAGGCCGGGATCAAGGACGGCTCGGTCGACGTCGTGATCGGCACGCACCGGCTGCTGTCCACGAGCATCGAGTTCAAGGACCTCGGGCTGGTCATCATCGACGAGGAGCAGCGCTTCGGCGTCGAGCACAAGGAGAAGCTCAAGACGATGCGGACCAACGTGGACGTCCTGGCGATGTCCGCGACGCCGATCCCGCGCACCCTGGAGATGTCGCTGACCGGCATCCGCGAGACCTCCACGCTGGCGACGCCGCCCGAGGAGCGGCACCCGGTGCTCACCTACGTGGGCCCCAACACCGAGAAGCAGATCACCGCGGCGGTGCGGCGCGAGCTGATGCGCGAGGGCCAGGTGTTCTACGTCCACAACCGCGTCTCCTCGATCGACCGGGTCGCCGCGGACCTGCAGAAGATGGTCCCGGAGGCGCGGATCGCGGTGGCCCACGGGCAGATGACCGAGGCGCGGCTCGAGCAGATCATCGTGGACTTCTGGGAGAAGCGCTTCGACGTCCTGGTCTGCACGACCATCGTGGAGACCGGCCTGGACATCTCCAACGCCAACACGCTCATCGTGGACCGGGCCAACAACTACGGCCTGTCCCAGCTGCACCAGCTGCGCGGGCGCGTGGGGCGCGGGCGGGACCGGGCCTACGCCTACTTCGTCTACCCGCCGGAGAAGCCGCTGGGCGAGGTCGCGCTGGAGCGGCTCAAGGCGGTGGCCTCGCACAACGAGCTGGGCTCGGGCATGCAGCTGGCGATGAAGGACCTCGAGATCCGCGGCGCCGGCAACATGCTGGGCGGCGAGCAGTCGGGGCACATCCAGGGGGTCGGCTTCGACCTGTACCTGCGCCTGGTCGGCGAGGCCGTCGCGGACTTCCGCGGGGAGACCGAGGAGGCGGCGCCGGCGGAGATGAAGATCGAGCTGCCGGTGGACGCGCACCTGCCCCACGACTACGTGCCGGGGGAGCGGCTGCGCCTGGAGGCCTACCGCAACCTGGCCGGCGTCGTCTCCGAGGAGGGCATCCGCGAGGTGCAGGACGAGCTCGAGGACCGGTACGGCGCCCTGCCCGCCCCGGCGCAGAACCTGCTGAAGATCGCCCGGCTGCGCCTCAAGGCGCGGGCGGCCGGGCTGTCCGAGATCATGGTCATGGGGTCCAAGGTGCGGTTCTACCCGGTCGAGCTGCCGGAGTCCCGGGAGATGCGGCTGCAGCGGATGTACCCGGGCGCGCTGGCCAAGACGGTGCCCGGCACCGAGCGGCGGCAGATCCTGGTGCCCAAGCCGAAGTCGGCCCCGGTGGGCGGCAAGGACCTGGTGGACGACGAGATCCTGGCCTGGGTCGGGGAGTTCGTGGACGCGATCCTGGCGTAGGGGCGGGCCGGGCCCGTCCGGGTCGCGCCGGCGGCGGCGGGCGCCGGGGGCCGCGGGCGCCCCCGGGCGGCGGCCGTCCCGGGACACGCGAAGGGCCGGCATCCGTGCGGATGCCGGCCCTTCGCGCCGGTCCGGGGACCGGCGGGAGCGTGCCCTAGGAGTCCAGGGTCAGCTGCTTGCCGTGCTGGGAGTGGCTCGCGGTCTTGGAGCGGATGACCCACAGCGGGACCAGGAAGGACCCGATCGACAGGGCGAGGCCCAGGGCGAACATCCACGGCTCGAGCGCGAGGTCCCACATGCCCCAGGTGCCGAACAGGACGAACCCGCCGACGAGCGCGGCCATGCAGATGACGAACACGATGATGTTCTCGGCAGCGTGGCCCTGCCCGGAGTGATAGCGGTTCTTCAGCCCGGGCGTCGCCGCGCGGGACTCGGAGCGGGGGATGTCAGCCATGGCCGTCCTCATTCCTAGAGAGTGATGCTCGGCCCGCGCGGCGCACCGGCGTCGGGCCTGAAAAGACTTCTTCCAGTATAGGCGGTGCCGAGCGGGGTCGCGGACAGCGCCGCTCCCGCCCGCCCGGGCGAATGGCTCCCGCCCGCCCAGGCGAACGGCTCCCGCCCGCCCGGGCGACCCACTCCCGCCGGCTCGCGGGGCGGTGCCCTCCGCGCCGCGGGCTCACTCGGCGATGATCTGGATCCCCTTCGAGGCGCCGATCCGCGTGGCCCCGGCCTCGACCATGGCCAGCGCGTCCTCGCGGGTGCGGATCCCGCCGGAGGCCTTGACGCCGACGTCGGGCCCCACGGTCTCGCGCATGAGCCGCACGTCCTCGACCGTGGCCCCGCCCGTGGAGAAGCCGGTGGAGGTCTTGACAAAGTCGGCCCCGGCGGCCACGGCCGCCCGGCACGCCAGGACCTTCTGGTCCCGGTCCAGCAGGCACGCCTCGATGATGACCTTGAGGATCCCGCCGCGCTCGTGCACCGCGGAGGCGACCGCCGCGATGTCGTGCTCGAGGGCCTCGCCGCGGTGCTCCAGCGCGTCGGCGACGTTGATGACCATGTCCACCTCGCGCGCGCCGGCCGCCACGACCGCAGCCGCCTCGAAGACCTTGACCTCGGTGGGCGTGGCCCCGAGCGGGAACCCGACGACGGCGCAGGCCACCGCCTCGCTGCCGGCCAGCCGCTCGGCGACGAGACCGGCCCACACCGGGTTGACGCAGACCGAGGCGAAGCCGTGCTCGCGGGCCTCCTCGCACAGCCGCTCGACGTCGGCCCGGCGGGCATCGGGGGCGAGGATGGTGTGGTCGATCAGGGGTGCCAGGGACTGGGGCATGACGGTCTCCAATGCGTGGGTCGGCGGTCAGGGGAAAGCGGTGAGGAGTCGTGGTCAGGAGTCGGCGCCGAGGGCGGCGGCGATGTCCGTGCGCAGGTGCCGCAGCCGGGTCGCGGCGGCGGCGCGGGCGCGGGCCAGGGCGTCGGGGCGGTCCCCGTCCTCGGGCACCTCCACGACGGCCTCGAGGTAGCACTTCAGCTTCGGCTCGGTGCCGGAGGGGCGGACGACGACGCGGCTGTCGTCGGCCGTCAGGTAGCGCATCCCGTCGGTGGGCGGCAGATCGGAGGTGCCCTCGGCGAGGTCCTCCACGGACACCACCGCGGAGCCGGCCAGGCTCGCGGGCGTCGTCTCGCGCAGCCGGCGCATCATCGCGCCGATCCGCGGCAGCTCCGCCACGCGCAGGGACAGCTGGTCGGTCGCGTACACCCCGTGCCGCAGCGCGATCTCGTCGAGGACGTCCTGCAGGGTCCGGTCCTCCTCCTTGAGCCGGTCGGCGTAGTCGGCGAGCAGCAGCGCCGCGGAGATGCCGTCCTTGTCCCGGACCAGGTCGGGGGCCACGCAGTAGCCCAGCGCCTCCTCGTAGCCGTAGGTCAGGCCGGGCACGCGGGCGATCCACTTGAAGCCGGTCAGGGTCTCCCGGTAGCCGACGCCGTGCTCCTCTGCCATCCGGCCCAGCAGGCGGGAGGAGACGATCGAGGCGGCGAAGACGGACCGGGCGGCGCTGTCCCGGCGCATCCGGGTCAGCGCGACCTGGCCCAGCAGCGCGCCCACCTCGTCACCGCGCAGCATGCGCCAGCCGCCCTCGGCCTCGGGGGAGGGGATCGCGAAGCCGGCGCGGTCGGCGTCGGGGTCGTTGGCGATCACCAGGTCGGCGCCGCAGCCGCGGGCCAGCTCCATGGCCAGGTCCAGCGCGCCCGGCTCCTCGGGGTTCGGGTACTCGACCGTGGGGAACTTGGGGTCGGGGATGGCCTGCTCGGGGACCACGCGCAGCTTGTCGAAGCCGCTGCGGGCGAGGACCATGCTCATGACCTCGCCGCCGACGCCGTGCAGCGGGGAGAGCACCACGGACAGCCTGCGGCTGGAGGGCGGGAAACCGGGGAGCAGGTCGCAGACCTCGTGCTCGTAGTCGTGGGCGATGCGCTCGGGGAGCACCGTCCAGCCGGACTCCGCGCGGGGGATGCTGCCGACGTCGGGGGCCTGGGCAATCTTCTCCGCGATCTCCCGGTCCGCGGGCGGCACGAGCTGGGCTCCGCGCCCGGCCTCGTCGGCGGCGTGCCCGCCCAGGTAGACCTTGTAGCCGTTGTCCCCGGCCGGGTTGTGGGAGGCCGTGACCATGACGCCGGCGTCGGCCTTGAGGAGGCGGGTCGCCCACGCCAGCAGCGGGGTGGGCAGGGGCAGGGGCATCAGGAAGGTGTCGACGCCGGCCGCGGTGAGGATCCCGGCGGTGTCCCGGGCGAACAGGTGGGACTTGGTGCGGGCGTCGAAGCCGACCACCGCGCGGGGGGTCCCCCAGTGCTCGGCGGCGGCGCGCTCGGACAGGTACGCCGCGATCCCGTGGGCGGCCTTGGCGACCACGACCCGGTTCATGCGCATCGGCCCGGCGCCCAGCTCCGCGCGCAGTCCCGCCGTCCCGAAGGTCAGGAAGCCGGAGAAGCGGTCCTGGAGGCTCAGCGCCGAGCCCTCGTGGCTCTCCGCGCGGCTGATGATGTCCAGCAGCTCGCGCTGGGTGTCGGGATCGGGGTCGGCCTCGACCCAGCGCATGGCCTCGTCGATGAGGGCGGAGAGTTCTGCCACGGGAGGCACCTCGTTTTCGTGTCCGGGGAAGGGGAGGGAAGAGCGGGGAATGAAGGGAGGGAGGGCGAAGGAGGGACGGAAGTGCCCGGTGCCGCGGCGGGGCGGCGCCGGGGACGACGCCGTCGCGGCTACCCGTCGAGGCGCTCGACGACCTGCGCGAGCAGCGCCGAGATGCGCGGGCCGGCGTTGCGCCCCTCCTCCAGCACCTCGGCGTGGTTCAGGGGCGTCTCGGAGATGCCGGCCGCCAGGTTGGTCACCAGGGAGATGCCGAAGACCTCCATGCCGGCCGCGCGGGCGGCGATGGCCTCCAGCGCGGTGGACATGCCCACCAGGTCCCCGCCGAGGGTGCGCACCATGGCGATCTCCGCGGGCGTCTCGTAGTGGGGGCCGGGCAGCTGGGCGTAGACGCCCTCCTCGAGGGAGGGGTCCACGGCGCGGGCGATCTCGCGGACGCGCGGCGAGTAGAGGTCGGTGAGGTCCACGAAGTGGGCGCCCCGCAGCGGCGAGGCCGCGGTCAGGTTGAGGTGGTCCGAGATGAGCACGGGCACCCCGGGGTGGAAGGAGGAGCGCAGCCCGCCGCACCCGTTGGTCAGGATCATGGTGCGGGCCCCAGCGGCCGCCGCGGTGCGGACCCCGTGCACGACGGCGTCGACCCCGCGCCCCTCGTAATAGTGCGTCCGCGAGCCGATCACCAGCGCGCGGCGGCCCGAGGGGGTGAGGATCGAGGAGACGGTCCCGGCGTGCCCGGCGACGCCCGAGACGTGGAAGCCGGGGATCTCCCCGGCGTCGATGACGTGGGTCGTCTCGCCGATCAGGTCGGCGGCCCCGCCCCAGCCGGAGCCGAGCGTCAGCGCGTAGTCGTGCTCGCGCACGCCCGTGGCCGCGGCGATGTGCTCGGCGGCCCGGCGCGCGAGCTGCGCGGGCCCCGACTCCGGATCGGCGGTGGTGATCTGTCCCATATTCTCGGTACTCACGTGTCCAAGGTATCAGCAGTCGCCCGTGCGGGGACCGAGCCCGCCCCCGGGACGCGTTGGCCAACGGGGAGCGGGTGCACCACAATGAGACCGTGAGTTCTCAAGATTCTTTCGCAGCGCACCGTCTCCTCGTCATCGGCGGCGGACCCGGCGGGTACGAGGCGGCCCTCGTGGCCGCCAGCCTCGGGGCCGACGTCACCCTGATCGAACGGCAGGGGGTGGGGGGCTCCGCGGTGATCACCGACGTCGTGCCCTCCAAGACGCTCATCGCGTCCGCCGACACCATGAACCGCTTCGTCGAGGCGGGGGACCTGGGCATCAAGACCGTCCGCGGCGACGACCTGGTGGAGCTCGAGGCCAGCCTCAAGACGGTCAACGAGCGGCTGCTGAAGCTGGCCAACCAGCAGTCCAAGGACATCCGCCGCTCGCTGGAGCGCGCCGGGGTCAAGGTCATCGACGGCACGGCCCGCCTGGTCGCGGCCGACACGGTGGAGGTCACCGACCGCGAGGGGCTGAGCTACGAGCTGCAGACCCGCGCGATCCTGGTCGCGGTGGGCGCCCACCCGCGCGAGCTGGACACGGCCCGCCCCGACGGCGAGCGGATCCTCAACTGGACCCAGCTGTACCACCTGCAGGAGGTCCCCGAGCACCTCATCGTGGTGGGCTCCGGGGTCACCGGCGCGGAGTTCGCCTCGGCCTACCGCGGGCTCGGCTCGCGGGTCACGCTGGTCTCCTCGCGCGACCGGGTGCTCCCGGGCGAGGACGAGGACGCCGCCCAGGTGCTCGAGGACGTCTTCGAGCGCCGCGGGCTGACCGTCATGCCGCGCTCGCGGGCCCAGTCGGTGGAGCGGTCCGACGACGGCGTCGTCGTGACCCTCAACGACGGCCGCAAGGTCTCGGGCTCGCACTGCCTCATGGCGGTGGGCTCGATCCCCAACACCGCGGACTTAGGCCTGGAGAACGCGGGCGTCGAGGTGACGGAGTCGGGGCACATCAAGGTCGACGGGGTCTCCCGGACCAGCGCCCCCGGCATCTACGCGGCGGGCGACTGCACGGGCGTGCTGCCGCTGGCCTCGGTCGCGGCGATGCAGGGGCGGATCGCGATCGCGCACCTGATCGGCGACGCCGTGAGCCCGCTCAAGACCCACCGGGTCGCGTCGAACATCTTCACCTCGCCCGAGATCGCGACCGTGGGGGTCGCGGAGGCGGACATCGCCTCGGGGAAGTACCAGGCGGACACCGTCATGCTCCCGCTGAGCACCAACCCGCGGGCCAAGATGATGGCCGTATCGGAGGGGTTCGTGAAGATCTTCGCGCGCAAGGGCTCGGGGACGGTGATCGGCGGCGTCGTCGTCGGCCCGCGGGCCTCGGAGCTGATCTTCCCGGTCTCGCTCGCGGTCAACAACAAGATGAACGTGGACGACTTTGCCAACACGTTCACCGTCTACCCCTCGCTGACGGGGTCCCTCTCGGAGGCGGCCCGGCGGCTGCACGTCATGCCCTCCTGACCGCGGCGGCCCCGCGAGGGGCCGTCCCCGTGGGGGAGCGGCCCGTCCATGCCGGAAGCAGGCCGGCGCGGCTCGCCCGGGGGAGCCGCGCGGACACGGCGCGGACGCGCAGAAGACCGCAGGGGCGGCACCGATCATCTCGGTGCCGCCCCTGCGGTCTTCTGGTGCGGCTGGGCCCCGTCCGGGTCAGCCCCGGCGGGCGACGTCGTCCAGGTTCAGGTCCCGCGTCTCGTGGGAGAGGAACAGCGCGACCATGGTGATCACGGCCGCGCCGGCGAGGTACCAGCCCACGGCCGCCACGCCGCCGCTGGCGTTGAGCCACACGGCCACGTACGGGGTGATGGCCGCGCCCAGGATCGAGGCGACGTTGTAGGAGATCCCGGAGCCGGTGTAGCGGACGTTGGTCGGGAACAGCTCGGGCAGGTAGGCGGACATCGAGCCGAAGGACAGGCCCATGATGGCCATGCCGACCGAGACGAACAGGATGATCCCGAACAGGTGCGCGTCCTCGCCGGTGCCGATCCGCTCGGGGGCCATGAAGACGCCGAAGCTCAGGCCGAAGGCGAGGATCAGCACGTTGGTGAACAGCTGCTGGCGACGCCGGCCGATCTTGTCCGCGAGCCACCCGGAGACCGGGACGAAGGCGGCGAAGAAGACGATCGCGACCAGCTGGATCTCGAGGAACGTGTGGTACGAGATGCCGAGCCCGCCGGACTCCACGGCCCCGATGCCGAAGGACAGGATCCACGCGGTCATGAGGTAGAACAGCACGTAGCAGGAGAGCATGATGAAGGTGCCCAGGATCATCGGGCGCCAGGCCTTGCGGAACGCCTCGGCGACCGGCGCCTTGACCTTCTCGCCGCGGGCGACCGACTGCTGGAAGACCGGCGTCTCCTCGAGCTTGACCCGCACGTAGAGCCCCACGAGGACCATGATGGCCGAGGCCAGGAACGGCACGCGCCAGCCCCAGACCATGAACGAGTGGTCGAGTGAGCCGGCGTCGGTCGCCGAGTTGAAGCCCATCCAGCTGGTGAGCAGCAGGACGAAGCCGTTGGCCAGGATGAAGCCGAACGGAGCGCCGAGCTGGGGCCACATCGCGGCGCGGGCCCGCTTGCCGGGCTCGGCGTACTCCGAGGCCAGCAGGGCCGCGCCCGACCACTCGCCGCCCAGCCCCATGCCCTGGGCGAAGCGCAGGATCGTGAGGATGGCCGGGGCCCAGAGCGCGATCTGGTGGTAGGTCGGCAGCAGGCCGATGAGGAAGGTCGCGATGCCCATGGTCAGCAGCGCGCCGACCAGGGTCGCCTTGCGGCCGATCCGGTCCCCGAAGTGACCGAAGACGATCGAGCCGAGCGGGCGGCCGAAGAACGCGGCCGCGAAGGTCGCCATCGAGGCGAGCAGGCGGGTCGTGTCGTCGTTGCCCGTGAAGAACAGGGCGGGGAAGACGGCGACGGCGGCCGTCGCGTAGACGTAGAAGTCGTAGAACTCGATGGTCGTCCCCACGACCGAGGCCGTGATGATCCGATGCTTGGGGACCCGATCGCGGGGCGAGGGGGCGCCCTGGCTCCCCTCGGCTGCCTGTGTGGCGGTCACCTGTGCTCCTTAGCGCTGTACCGAAAAAAGACCCGCTGCGGGCAGCGGGTCCGTGGACACGTACTCCAGGGTAGGCCCGGTCGCCACATGGTGGACAAATCGTCTCACGATGTGGATCGCGGTGGCGCACTTCTGACGGGGCGGGAGGGCGGTGGTCCGGTAGGGCACCGACGCGGCGGTCCGGTCGGAACGACCCCCCGGACCCGCCACTGGCACCGCCCCCGAACGCGCCACGGGCGGCGCGGCACCGAATCGGCCGCACCGCCCGTGGCATCGGGGAGGGGCTACTTGATCGTGGCGACCACGGCCCCCGCCGAGACGGTGTCCCCGGGCTTGGACTTCAGCCCGGTCACCTTGCCCGACTTGTGGGCGGTGAGCGGCTGCTCCATCTTCATGGCCTCGAGGACCACGATGAGGTCGCCCTCTTGGACCTTGGCGCCGTCCTTGACCGCGATCTTCACGATCGTGCCCTGCATGGGCGAGGTCAGGTCGTCGCCGCCGGCCTTGGCGGCCGCGGCCGAGCGGTTCTTGCGGGAGCTGCGGGCCTTGGCCGGCTTGGCCGGGCTCGCGGCGGCGTCGCCCATCGGGGGCAGCAGCACCTCCAGGCGCTTGCCGTTGACCTCGACCGTGACGCGCTGCCGCTCGTCGTCGGCCTCGTCCACGGAGGCCGGGATGCCGTCGAAGGGCTGGATCGAGTTGTCGAACTCCGTCTCGATCCAGCGCGTGTGGACGGAGAAGGGCTCCCCGTCCTCGGGGGCGAAGGCCGGGTCGGAGACGACGACCTCGTGGAAGGTCGCCGCCGTCGGCATGCCGGTGATGGTCAGCTCCGCCAGCGCGCGGCGGGAGCGCTCCAGGGCCTGCTCGCGCGAGCTGCCCGAGACGATCAGCTTGGCCAGCATCGAGTCGAAGTTGCCGCCGATGACGTCGCCCTGCACGATCCCCGAGTCCCATCGGACGCCGGGCCCCGAGGGCACGGACAGGGTCTCGACGGTTCCGGGGGAGGGCATGAAGTTGCGCCCCGGGTCCTCGCCGTTGATGCGGAACTCGAAGGAGTGGCCGCGCAGCTCGGGGTCGTCGTAGCCGAGCGCCTCGCCGCGCGCGACGCGGAACTGCTCGCGCACGAGGTCGATCCCGGAGACCTCCTCGGAGACCGGGTGCTCGACCTGCAGGCGCGTGTTGACCTCGAGGAAGCTGATGGTGCCGTCCTGGCCCACCAGGAACTCGCAGGTGCCGGCGCCCTGGTACTGCGCCGCGGCGAGGATGGCCTTGGAGGACTCGTAGAGCCGGCGCACCTGCTCCTCGGAGAGGAACGGCGCGGGCGCCTCCTCCACGAGCTTCTGGTTGCGGCGCTGCAGCGAGCAGTCGCGGGTGGAGACCACGACGACGCTGCCGTGCGCGTCCGCGAGGCACTGGGTCTCGACGTGGCGGGGGGCGTCGAGGAAGCGTTCGATGAAGCACTCGCCGCGGCCGAAGGCGGCGGTCGCCTCGCGCACGGCCGAGTCGTAGAGCTCGGGGATCTCCTCGCGGGTGCGCGCGACCTTGATGCCGCGCCCGCCGCCGCCGAAGGCCGCCTTGATCGCGACCGGGAGGCCGTGCTCGTCGACGAAGTCCAGGACCTCCTGGGCGTCGGAGACGGGGTCCTTGGTGCCCGGCACCAGGGGCGCGCCGACCTGCTCCGCGATGTGCCGGGCGGCGACCTTGTCGCCCAGCTCGGTGATGGCCTCGGGGGAGGGGCCGACCCAGGTCAGGCCCGCGTCTCCCACCGCGCGGGCGAACGCCGCGTTCTCGGAGAGGAACCCGTAGCCGGGGTGCACGGCGTCGGCGCCGGACCGCTTCGCGGCATCCAGGATCTTCTCGATGACCAGGTAGGACTCGGCTGCGGTCGAGCCGCCGAGGGCGAAGGCCTCGTCGGCGAGCTTGACGTGCAGGGCCTCGCGATCCGGCTCGGCGTAGACGGCGACGGTGGCCAGCCCCTCGTCGCGGGCCGCGCGGATCACTCGCACCGCGATCTCCCCGCGGTTGGCGATCAGCACCTTGGTCACGGGGCCGCTGCGGTAGCGCGTGGCGGCCTCGTTGCTCTGCTCTGGCTCGGTATGGGTCACTTCAGAAAACTCCTTATTATCCTCACGTGAGCTTAGTATCTCCGCCGGTCATTTGCCTAAGCACGGGTCCACAGATCGGTGACGGGCAGATCGATCCGGTCGAGCAGCTCGCGCAGGGCGTTGACGCTCAGTCCCAGCACCGTGTGGGACTCGCCGCGGATGCCCTCGATGAACGCCGCGCCGTAGCCCTCGATGGTGAAGGAGCCGGCGACCCACAGCGGCTCGCCGGTGGCCACGTAGGCCTCGATCTCCTCGGGGCGCATCCGTGCGAACGTGACGTCGGCGCTGCGGCAGACGCCGAGGCCGGGGGCCGGCGCGGGGGCCGGCCTCGCCTCCTGGTCCGTCCCCGTCTCCGAGGCCGTTCCCGTCTTCGAGGCCGTTCCCGGCCCCGGGCCCGTCCTCGTCATCGGGTCCGTTCCCGCCCCCGGGTCCCTCGCGTCCCGGCGGTCCACGAGCCAGTGGCCGGTGTGGAGGGTGCCGGTGCGCCCGCTCATCCCGGCGATGCGCTCCCGGGCCACCGCGGGCTCGAGGGGCTTGCCGTAGGCGGCGCCGTCGAGCTCGAAGACGGAGTCGCAGCCCAGGACCAGGCGGCCCCGCGCCTCGGGAAGGGCGGCGACGGCCTCGGCCTTGACCCGGGCGAGCTCCAGGGCGGTCGCCGCCGGGTCGAGGGGGCCGCCGGCGCGCTCCTCGGCCGCGGCGAGCGCCGCGTCCTCGTCGACGCCCGAGACCAGCTGGTCGAAGGCGATGCCCGAGGCCGTCAGGATCGAGACCCGCGAGGGGGACTGGGAGGCGAGGATCAGCAGGGGAGCGGGCGTCGGCCGCGCGTCGGGTGGGAGGCTCACACGCACAGTCTAGGGGAGGCGGGGCGGGCGGGCCGGGCCGCGGCGCCCGAGGGCCGCGACGCGTTCTGCCCGCAGCCCGCGACGCGTCCTGCCCGCAGCCCGCAGCCCGCAGCCCGGGACGCGAGAACGCCCGCGGGCGGGGACGTCGTCACGTCCCGCCCGCGGGCGTTCTCCTCGAGGGTGCGTCCGCGTCAGGCGCCGCGCGGACCCGGGGCCGCGCGGTCGGCCTCGCCGGCGGACCCGCCCGCCGCGCTGAGGGCGTCCGTGCGGGCGCGCCCCTCCCCGCCGCCGTCGGCCGTGGTCCGCTCGGCGTCGGTCGGCTGCGCCTCGGCGTACTCCGCCGCGGTCTGATCCGACTCGAACCAGTCGGAGGAGCGCTTCGCGTTGTACAGGCCCTGGTCCAGGATCCCCTCCTGCTTGGAGATGATCGCCGGGATCAGCGCCTGCCCCGAGACGTTCAGGGCGGTGCGGCCCATGTCGATGATCGGGTCGATCGCCAGCAGCAGCCCGACGCCGTCCAGCGGCAGCCCCAGCGTCGACAGCGTCAGGGTCAGCATCACGGTGGCGCCGGTGGTCCCGGCGGTGGCCGCCGAGCCGAGCACCGAGACCAGCACGATCAGCAGGTAGTGGGTGATCTGCAGGTCGACGCCGTAGAACTGCGCCACGAAGATCGCGGCCAGGGCGGGGTAGACCGCCGCGCAGCCGTCCATCTTGGTCGTGGCGCCGAAGGGCACGGCGAAGGAGGCGTAGGCCGGGGGAACGCCGAAGTTGCGCTCGGCGACCCGCTGGGTCACCGGCATCGTGCCCATCGAGGAGCGGGAGACGAAGCCGAGCTGGGCGGCCGGCCACACGCCGGTGAAGAACTGCTTGATGGACAGGCCGTTCAGCCGCGCCAGGATCGGGTAGACGACGAAGCCCACGATCGCCAGCCCCACGTAGAGGAGGATCACGAACTTCGCGAGCGAGCCCATGGTGGTCCAGCCGTAGGTGTAGATGGCGCTGCCGATCAGGCCCAGGGTGCCCAGCGGGGCGAGGCGGATGATCCACCACAGCACCTTCTGGATGACGGCCAGGGCGGAGCGGATGAAGCGCAGGAACGGCTCGGCCGCCTCGCCGATCTTGAGGGCCGCGATGCCGATCGCGCCGGAGACCACCAGGACCTGCAGCACGTTGAAGCTGACGCTGGAGGAGACGTCGCCGGACTCGGCGACCTTGGAGGAGACCGAGAGGCCCAGGAAGTTGGCGGGCACGATGCTGGTGATGAAGCCGAGCCACGAGCCCTGCGAGCCGTCGTAGGACTCGGGCGTCGAGAGCCCGGTGTTGGCGCCGGGCTGGAAGACGACGCCCAGGCCGATGCCGATGACCACGGCGATCAGCGCCGTGATCGCGAACCACAGCAGGGTCTTCCAGGCCAGGCGGGCCGCGTTGGTGACCTGGTTGAGGTTGGCGATCGAGGCGATCACCGCGGTGACGATGAGGGGCACCACGGCGGCCTTGAGCAGCGAGACGTAGCTCGTGCCGATGGTGTCCAGGGTGACCATGAGCCAGTTGGGGCTCTCCTCGGCGTCCCCGCCCATCGCGGCGGCGGCGAAGCCGAGGACGACGCCGGCGACGAGGCCGAGGATGATCTGGACGCCGAAGTTGGTCATCCACGAGGGGAGGCGATCGGAGAGCCGGGGCCGGTTCCGCCCGGGTGAGGGCGCGGGGGCGGTGCTCGAGTGAGAAGACATGAGGCCTAGCTTAGACCCTCAGCTCATAACACAACTATTCTTCAAGAAGAAATGTTACGCGCCGGAGGGGGAATAAATGTCGCTCATGAGGTACATCACGGCGCGGAGGGTGCGAGGGGTCCCTCGGAGCCCGGGCGCCCTCCCCGCGCGGGGCCGGTCCCCTGCGCGGGGTCGGCCTCGTCCCGGAAGCGGATCCCGGCGTCCTGGCGCAGCCGGGTGGCCAGGCGGTTGACCTCGCGGGAGAGCTCGGTGACGCGCCGGTACTCGGCCGCTCGGGCGGCGTCGAGCCCTCCGACCCGCCGGGCCGCGACGAGGTCCGCGAAGGCGCCGGCCTCGAAGGCCATCCACCCGGCGAGGTCCTCGCCGGCGTCGGCCGTCTCGGACAGGACGCGGCCCTCGGGGTCCTCGACGCGCGTGATGGCCTGGACGCCGTCGCAGCGCAGGGCGCCGTCGCCGAAGTGGACCGTCGCCTCGGAGCGCGGGCCGTGGTCCTTGCCCGCGAGGACGGTCGCGGTGCCCCAGGGGTAGGTCAGCACGGCCGTGCCGTGGGCGTCGACGCCGGTGGGGGCCGGGTGCGCGAGGTAGGCGGCGCCCGCGGGGACGCCGAACCAGGCCACCGCGGCGTAGAGGGCGTAGACGCCCAGGTCCACCAGCGCGCCGCCGCCGAAGGCCGGGGAGAAGATGTTGGGCTCCTCGCCTCGTAACACCCGGTTCCAGCGGGAGGACCGCTGGGCGTAGGCGAGCACCGCCGCCACCGGGCTCTGCCCGCGCGCGGCCCGCTCGGCCACGGCCGCCCCCGCGGCGGCGAATCCCGGCTCGTAGAGGTTTCGGGCGGCCTCCAGGACCAGGACGCCGCGCTCCCGGGCGGCGTCGTGCACCGCATCCCACTGGGCGGGGTCCAGGAAGGCGGGCTTCTCGACGATCACGTCGACGCCGTGGTCGATCGCCTGCAGGGCGTCGCGGGCGTGGAGGCTGTTGGGGGAGGCGAGGTAGACGACGTCGAGGCCCAGGGCGCACAGCTGCGCGACCGAGCCGACCACGCGCGGATCCCCGGCC
>NZ_JANAFB010000038.1 GCF_024199905.1 Rothia santali | reverse complement strand
CCCGCGATGGCGGTCTTCGCGGTCGCGGTGTTGGGGCCGGGGGCCATCACCGGCCGGGGGTTGGGGTTTTTCCAGCCCAGGGACTGGGGGGGGGCCGGCACCGGCACCGCCGTGACCGTCACCGTCTCGGGCGGCGAGGGGAACGCGGCGGTGGCGCAGAAGCTCGAGAGCCAGGGTGTCGTCGCCAACGCCGGCCGCTTCCTCGACGTCTACGACGAGCGCGCCGAGGGCCAGTTCATCCAGCCCGGGACCTTCGAGCTGGAGGAGGAGATGAGCTCCGAGTCGGCCGTGGACGCGCTGCTCGGCACCGGCGGCGCGGCGCAGCACTACGTGGCCGTCGACCAGGGCCTGCGGATGGACGAGACCTTCCAGCGCCTCGCCGAGGCCACCGGCATCGAACTCTCGGAGTTCGAGTCCTTCGAGGACGACCCGGGCGCGTTCGGCATCCCCGACGAGTTCCCCACCCTCGAGGGCTACCTGCACCCCGGCGAGTACCGCTTCCCCACGGACGCGACCGCCGAGGACGTGCTGCGGGAGATGACCCAGCGCACCAAGGATGACCTGGACTCCCTGGGCATCACCGACGACGAGGAGATCTTCCACGCGGTCACCGTCGGCTCGATCCTCGAGTTCGAGGCGACGCCGAGCGATTACGCCGCGGTGGCCGGCGCGATCGACAATCGGATCGAGAACCCGCAGGGCGAGACCCAGGGCTTCCTGCAGTCGGACGCCACGGTGGCCTACGGGCTGGGGGAGAAGACCTACCAGATCACCAGCGAGCAGAAGGCGGACACCAGCAACCGGTACAACACCTTCGCGATCAAGGGCCTGCCCGTGGGCCCCATCGGGTCCCCGGACAAGACCGCGCTGGAGGCCGCCGCCGAGCCCGACTCCAACGACTATTACTTCTGGGTCACGGTGAACCTCGACACGGGCGAGACCAAGTTCGCCCGCACGTACCAGGAGCACCAGCAGAACGTCGCGGAGTACGACCAGTGGTGCTCGGACAACCCCGGGAAGTGCATCTGATGGCGGGGGAGACGACGCCGGCCGGGACGGCGCCGGCCGCCCCCGGCCCGTGGGCGGCGGTGCTCGGCAGCCCGATCGCCCACAGCCTCTCGCCCGCGCTGCACCGGGCCGCCTACGGGGTCCTCGGCTCCGGGCCGCGCTACGAGCGCCGGGAGACCACGGAGCAGACGCTGCCCGGCCTCGCCCGCGAGGCGCTGGCCGACCCCGCGTGGCGGGGGTTCTCCGTCACGATGCCGCTGAAGTCCGCCGTCCTGGACTGGGCCGACCGCAGCACGCGATTCGCCCGGCTGGTCGGGGTCGCCAACACGCTCGCGCCGGTCCGGGGTGCCGCGGGCACCGAGGTGCTCGCGCACAACACCGACGTCTCGGGCATCGTCAACGCCCTGCGCCACGCCGGGGTCGACGGAAGCTCCGGGCTGCGGGCCTCGATCATTGGCGGCGGGGGGACGGCAACCGCGGCGGCGGCCGCGCTGCACATCCTCGGCGCCGACTCGGTCCGGGTCTACGTGCGCAACCCCGCGCGGGCCGCCCGGGTCGAGGCGGTGGCCGGCGAGATCGGCCTGCGGCTGGAGTTCCACCCGCTGGAGCGCGCGGCGGCCGAGCTGGGCGGGGCCGAGATCGCGATCTGCACCCTGCCGGCGCGGGCCTTCGACCCGCTGGCGGACCGGCTGCCGGAGGAGCTCGGGAGCACGGCCGTGCTGGACGTCTCCTACGACCCCTGGCCCTCCGTCCTGGCGGAGAGGGCGGGGGAGCGCGGGGCGCGCGTCGTCTCCGGCAAGGACATGCTCCTCTACCAGGCCGTGGACCAGGTCAAGCTGTTCACCGGGGCGCCGCTGGCGGAGCCCCTGCCGCGCCAGGCCGAGGTGCTCGCCGCGATGGCCGGGGCCGTGGGCCTCGCGCCGCGCGACTACGTCCCGGCGGAGATCTCCGACGAGGCGCTGCTCGCACCGCGCGCCGGCTGACGACGGTCGGGCGGTCGGGCGGCCGCCGGGTCGCCGCGTCGGCCGGTCGCGGCGGGGCGGCGGCGTCGTCGTTGTCGGCCACATAGTGAGCCATTCCCCGGCGGTCCCGCGGGACCCCGCCGACCCGCACAATGAAGTAGAGACCGACGGGGCCCGCGCGAGGCGGGCCCCGGCACGAGAGAGAAGGACCGTACGTGACACTTCGCTGGCTGACCGCAGGAGAATCCCACGGCGAGGCGCTCGTGGGCATCATCGAGGGCGTGCCCGCCGGGGTCGAGCTCACCTCGGCCCACATCCGCGACGCCCTGGCCCGCCGCCGTCTCGGCTACGGCCGCGGGGCTCGGATGAAGTTCGAGGAGGACCGCGTCCGCATCCTCGGCGGGGTCCGGCACGGTCTCACGCAGGGCGGCCCGGTCGCCGTCGAGATCGCCAACACCGAGTGGCCCAAGTGGACCGACGTCATGTCCTCCGACCCCGTGGACCCGGAGGTCCTCGCCGGGCGGGCCCGCAACGCGCCCCTGACCCGGCCGCGCCCCGGCCACGCCGACTTCACCGGCATGCAGAAGTACGGCTTCGACGAGGCGCGCCCCGTGCTCGAGCGGGCCAGCGCCCGCGAGACGGCCACCCGCGTGGCGCTCGGCGTCGTCGCCTCCCAGATCCTCAAGGCCCTCGGCGCGGAGCTGGTCAGCCACACCACCGCCGTGGGGACCGTTTCCGCCCCGGAGGACGCCGCGCTGCCGCTGCCCTCCGACGTCGAGGCCCTCGACGCCGACCCGCTGCGCTGCCACGACGCCGCGACCTCCGAGGCGATGGTCGTGGAGGTCGACGCCGCGCACAAGGAGGGCGAGACCCTGGGCGGCGTCGTCGAGGTGCTGGGCTACGGCCTGGTGCCGGGCCTCGGCTCCTACGTCCACTGGGACCGCCGCCTCGACTCCCGCCTCGCCGGGGCCCTGATGGGCATCCAGGCGATCAAGGGCGTCGAGGTCGGGGACGGGTTCCGCACCGCGGCCCGGCGCGGCTCGGCCGCCCACGACGAGATCGACGCCGCAGAGGGCCGGGTGCGCCGCACCAGCAACCGCGCCGGCGGCGTCGAGGGCGGCATGAGCATCGGCGACACCCTGCGCGTGCGCGCGGCCATGAAGCCGATCGCCACGGTGCCCAAGGCCCTGCAGACGGTGGACACCTCCTCGGGCGAGGTGACCAAGGCCCACCACCAGCGCTCGGACGTGTGCGCGGTGCCGGCGGCCGGCGTCGTCGCCGAGGCGATGGTCGCGCTGGTCCTGGCCGACGCCTACGTCGAGAAGTTCGGCGGGGACTCGATCGCCGAGACCCGGCGCAACGTCGAGTCCTACCTCGCGGAGATGCCGGAGCGGCTGCAGTCGGTCTCCGACTCCGACAGCTGGGACGGCTGACCCGATGCCCCCCAAGAGCCCCCTCGAGACCGCCGGGAGCGGGGACGACCGGCTGGACCCGGTCCTGGTGCGCTCCCTGAGCGAACACGAGGCCCCGCGCGGCCCGATCGTCCTGATCGGGCCGATGGCGGCCGGCAAGTCGTTCCTCGCGCTGCACCTGGCCAAGTTCCACGGCTACAAGTTCGTGGACGCGGACCAGCTGATCGTCTCCCGCCACGGGGTCATCTCCGAGATCTTCGAGACCTACGGGGAGCGGTACTTCCGCGACCTCGAGGCGGACACGATCGCGGAGGTCCTGGGCGACCCGGAGTACGAGGGCGCGGTGTTCTCGGTGGGCGGGGGAGCGCCGATGACCCCGCGGGTGCGGGAGCGCCTGGCCGGCCACCGCGTCGTGTACCTGCGGATCGATGCGGAGACGGTCGCCCCCCGGATCGCGGGCAACACCAGCCGGCCCATGCTGCGCCCCGACCCGGTGGCCCGGTGGACCGAGATCCTCGAGCAGCGCCGGGAGACCTACGAGGCGCTGGCCGACGTCGTGATCGACGCCAGCGGCGACCGCAGCATCGCCGACATGGCGCGGGAGCTCGACGGCGCGGTCCGCGGGCTGACCGGGGACCGCTGACCCGCGGCGCCCGCGCCGGGCACCACCACACCCACCCGTACACCCCAGGAAAGGACCCGCTGATCGCATGGCCGAGACGACGGACGCCGTGACCACCATCCCCGTGACCGGCACGCAGCCGCAGGAGAACTACGACGTGCTGATCGGGCACGGCCTGCTGGCGCGGCTGCCCGAGATCCTGGGGCCCCGGGCCCAGCGGGTCCTCGTGGTCCACCCGCGGGCCCTGCGCTCGACCGGCGAGCTGGTCATGAACGACCTGCGCACCGCCGGCTACGAGTCCTTCTCCGCCGAGATCCCCGACGCCGAGGAGGGCAAGCACGTCCAGGTGGCCGCGTTCTGCTGGCAGGTGCTGGGCCAGAACGACTTCACCCGCTCCGACGTCGTGATCTCCGTGGGCGGGGGCGCGGTGTCCGACGTCGCCGGCTTCGTCGCCGCGACCTGGCTGCGCGGGGTGCGCGTGGTCCACATCCCCACGACGCTGCTCGGCATGGTCGACGCCGCGGTGGGCGGCAAGACCGGCATCAACACCGCCGAGGGCAAGAACCTCGTCGGCTCGTTCCACCCGCCGGCGGCCGTCCTGTGCGACCTCGGGACCCTGCTGACCCTGCCCGTCAACGAGCTGCTGGCCGGCATGGCCGAGGTCATCAAGTGCGGCTTCATCGCCGACCCGGAGATCCTGCGGATCGTCGAGGAGAACCCCGAGCGGGTCCGCGACTCGCAGTCCGCGGTGGTCCGCGAGCTGATCGAGCGCGCGGTGCGGGTCAAGGCCGAGATCGTCTCCCAGGACCTCAAGGAGTCGGGACGGCGCGAGTTCCTGAACTACGGCCACACGCTGGGCCACGCGATCGAGCTGGCCGAGCGCTACCAGTGGCGCCACGGCGCGGCCGTGTCCGTCGGGATGGTCTTCGTGGCCGAGCTGGCCGCGGCGGCCGGGAACCTCGACGAGGAGGTCGTGCACCGCACGCGCCGGATCCTCGAGTCGCTGGGCCTGCCCGTGAGCTACCGGGGGGACCGCTGGAAGCAGCTCAGCGACGCCATGCACCGGGACAAGAAGACCCGCGGGAACCTGCTGCGCTTCGTGGTGCTCGACGCCGTCGGTTCCCCGCGCATCATGGAGGTCCCGGACGAGTCGATCCTGTTCGCGACCTACCAGGAGATCGCCGACGAGGGCTGATCCCCGGCCGGCGGCCCGGGGCCGCGTCCCGGAGGCGCTACAATGGCAACCGATCCCACGGCGTCGCACGACGCCGCCTGCTCAACGATCTGACAAGGAGTGTCCGTGGCATCGACCAGCGACATCAAGAACGGGTCCATCCTGAACCTGGACGGCAACCTCTGGAGCGTCATCGAGTTCCAGCACGTCAAGCCGGGTAAGGGCGGCGCGTTCGTGCGCACCAAGCTGCGCAACGTCACCAGCGGCAAGGTCGTCGACAAGACCTTCAACGCCGGGGCCAAGGTCGACATCACCACCGTCGACCGCTCCGACTACCAGTACCTGTACCAGGACGCGGCGGACTACGTGTTCATGGACAACAAGACGTTCGACCAGATCAACGTCCCGGAGACCGTGGTCGGCGAGGCCGCGAACTTCATGCTCGAGAACCAGAACGTGACCGTGGCCCTGTACGAGGGCTCGCCGCTGTACATCGAGATGCCGCCGTCGGTGGTCCTCGAGATCACCTACACCGAGCCGGGCCTGCAGGGCGACCGCTCGACCGGCGGCACCAAGCCCGCGACGCTGGAGACCGGCTACCAGATCCAGGTCCCGCTGTTCGTGGAGCAGGGCACCAAGGTCAAGGTCGACACCCGTTCCGGCGACTACCTCGGGCGCGTCAACGAGTGAGGTCCCTGACGAAGGCGCGGATCCGCGCCCTGGAAGTCCTCTTCGAGGCGGACGAGCGCCACGAGGACCTCATGGAGGTGCTGCGGCGCCGCCGGCTCCACACCACCGCGCTGATCTCCTCCTACTCGGAGCAGATCGTGCGCGGGGTGATCGAGCACGACGAGGAGATCTCCGAGTACCTCGAGACCTACGCGAAGGGCTGGACGCTCGACCGCATGCCGGCCGTGGACCGCGCCATCCTGAAGATCGGCGCCTGGGAGCTGCTGTACAACGACGACGTCCCCGACGCCGTCGCCGTCTCGGAGGCCGCGGGCCTGGCCCGCACCCACTCCACCGACGACTCGCCGCGGTTCGTGAACGGGCTGCTCGGGCGGCTGCAGAAGGTCAAGCCGACCCTGCTCGCCTGAGCCTCCCCGGGGGCCGCCCGAGCGGTGCGGCCCCCGTCCCCGCGGCTGTGGTAGCTTGTCATGCAGGCGCTGCACCGCACGCGCCGAGCAACCTTTAAATTCCGTCCTGTGAGGCGGGGAAGGAGGCGAACGCACATGAGTGAATCATCGAGGGCCACCGGTGGGCCCCCGTCCGGGCAGCCGCAGCGCGCCCGGGTCATTCTCGATGCCGCCGACATCAACCGGGCCCTGACCCGGATCTCCCACGAGATCGTCGAGGCCAACAAGGGCACCGAGGACCTCGTGCTGCTGGGCATCCCGCGCCGCGGCTACCCGCTGGCGCGCCGCATCGCCGAGAAGATCGCCGGCTCCTACGAGGGCTTCGACCCCGAGCTCGGCCTCGGCCAGCTCGACGTCACCATGTACCGGGACGACCTGCGCCGCAGCACCTCCCGCACCCCGCAGCCCACGCGCCTGCCGGCCCGCGGGATCGACGGCCGCAACGTGGTCCTCGTGGACGACGTCCTCTACTCCGGCCGCACCATCCGCGCCGCCCTGGACGCGATGGCCGACTTCGGCCGCCCCGCCGTGGTGCGCCTCGCGGTCCTCATCGACCGCGGCCACCGCCAGCTGCCCATCCGCGCGGACCACGTCGGCAAGAACCTCCCGACCTCCGTGGACGAGTCCGTCAAGGTCTACCTGGAGGAGATCGACGGGGCCGCCGGCGGCGCGGACCGCGTGCAGATCCTGGCCCCCGCCGCCGGATCGGAGGACCGCCCGTGAGGCACCTGCTCGACACCCGGGACCTCTCCCGCGCCGAGGCCGTCTCGCTGCTCGACACCGCCGACCGCATGGGCGAGGTGGGCCAGCGCGAGGTCAAGAAGCTCCCGGCCCTGCGCGGCCGCACGGTCGTCAACCTCTTCTTCGAGGACTCGACCCGCACCCGCATCTCGTTCGAGACCGCGGAGAAGCGCCTCTCGGCCGACGTCATCAACTTCGCCGCCAAGGGCTCCTCGATCTCCAAGGGCGAGTCGCTGAAGGACACCGCCCAGACCCTCGAGGCCATCAACGCCGACGCCGTCGTCATCCGCCACCCCGGCTCCGGCGCGCCCCAGCGGCTCGCCACGAGCGGCTGGATCGACGCGCCGGTCATCAACGCCGGGGACGGCACCCACGCCCACCCGACCCAGGCCCTGCTGGACGCCATGACGCTCCGGCAGCACCGGGCCCGGCTCGGCGGGACCGACACGGCCGGCACCGACCTGGGCGGGCTGCGGGTCGCGATCGTCGGCGACGTCCTGCACTCCCGCGTGGCCCGCTCCAACGTCTGGCTGCTGCACACCCTGGGCGCCGAGGTCACGCTGGTCGCGCCCCCCACGCTGCTCCCGGTGGGCATCGGCGAGTGGCCGGTGACGGTCGAGTACGACCTCGACGCCGCCCTGCGCCGCGGGCAGGACGCCGTCATGCTCCTGCGCATCCAGCGCGAGCGGATGAACGCGGCGTTCTTCCCCTCCGCCGAGGAGTACTCCCGCCTCTGGGGCCTGACGCCCGAGCGCCTGGCCGCGCTGGAGGCCGCCGGCAGCGACACCGCGATCCTCCACCCCGGCCCCATGAACCGCGGCCTGGAGATCAGCTCCGCCGCGGCCGACTCCGGCCGCTCCCTGGTCCTGGACCAGGTCACCAACGGCGTCTCGGTGCGGATGGCCGTGCTCTACCACCTGCTGACCGGGCCGCAGGCCCCTCACGAAGAAGGACACCATGACCGCTGAGAAGTACCTCATCCGCCGGGCGCGCCTGCTCGGGGAGCGGACCGCCGACCTGCTCGTCTCCGGCGGCGTCATCGCCGAGGTGGGCGAGGACCTCGAGGCGGGGGACGCGCGCGTCGTCGAGGCCGAGGGCCTGATCGCGCTGCCCGGCCTCGTGGACGTCCACACCCACCTGCGCGAGCCGGGCCGCGAGGACGCCGAGACCGTGGAGACCGGGACCCGCGCCGCGGCGGCCGGCGGGTACACCGCCGTCTGCGCGATGGCCAACTCTCACCCGGTGGCGGACACCGCCGGCGTCGTCGAGCAGGTCTACGAGCTCGGCCGCGCGGCCGGCTGGGTCGACGTGCACCCGGTGGGCGCCGTGACCGTGGGCCTGGCCGGGGAGCGGCTCTCCGAGATCGGCGCCATGGCCCAGTCCCGCGCCGGGGTGCGGATGTTCTCCGACGACGGCAAGTGCGTGCACAACGCCGTGCTGATGCGCCGCGCGCTCGAGTACGTCAAGACCTTCGACGGCGTCGTCGCCCAGCACGCGCAGGAGCCGCTGCTGACCGAGGGCGCGCAGATGAACGAGGGGTCTGTCTCCGCCGACCTGGGCCTGACCGGCTGGCCCGCCGTGGCCGAGGAGTCGATCATCGCCCGCGACGTCCTGCTCGCCCAGCACGTCGGCTCCCGCGTGCACGTCTGCCACCTCTCGACCCGCGGCTCGGTGGAGATCGTCCGCTGGGCCAAGGAGCGCGGCATCGACGTCACGGCCGAGGTCACGCCCCACCACCTGCTGCTCACCGACGAGAAGGCCCGCACCTACGACCCGGTGTACAAGGTCAACCCGCCGCTGCGCACCGAGGAGGACGTGACGGCGCTCCGCGAGGCCGTGGCCGACGGGACGATCGACGTGATCGGCACCGACCACGCGCCGCACCCGGTCGAGGCCAAGGAGTGCGAGTGGTCCTGCGCGGCCATGGGCATGACCGGGCTGGAGACGGCCCTGTCGATCGTCCAGCTCGCCCTGGTGGAGACCGGCCTGATGGACTGGGCCGGCGTCGCCCGGATCATGTCCGAGGTGCCGGCGCGGATCGCCCGGATCGAGGACCAGGGCCGGCCCCTGGCCGCGGGCGAGCCCGCCAACATCGTCCTGATCGACCCGCAGGCGCGCCGGACCGTGGTGCCCGAGGACCACCAGACCAAGGGCCGGAACTCGCCGTTCCGCGGCCTCGAGGTCCCGGGCGCGATCCGCGCGACCTTCTGCCACGGCCACCCGACCGTGCTCGACGGCGCCGTGGCCACCCCGCGGCGGGACGCGTAGGGGGACCGCATGGACGGAAAGCTCCTGATCGCCGCGATCCTGCTGGTCGCGACCCTGGTCATCATGTGGGGCCTGCGCCGCGGCTGGCTGGCCCGGCGCGGTCGGCAGGCCGACCTGGCGCCCCTGCCCGAGGTCCCCGCCGAGCTCGACGACGCCGTGGCCCCCGTCGCCCCGCGCGTGCAGTACGTGAGCACCACGACCGCCGGCGACTGGCTGGACCGCATCGCGGCCCAGGGCCTGGGGATGAAGGCCAACGGCCGCGCCCTGGTCTTCCCCCAGGGCCTGATCGTGGCCCGCGAGGGCGCGAGCGACCTGTGGGTCCCTGCCGGCTCCATCGAGGTCCTGCGCCGCGAGTCCGGCATGGCCGGGAAGTTCGTCGAGCGGGAGGGCCTCGTCGTCGTGACCTGGCGGCTGGGGGAGCGGCTGCTCGACACCGGCCTGCGCACCCGGTCCGCCGCCGACGCCGCGCCCCTGCTCGAGGCGCTGCGCGGGATCGCCCCGCACGCCGCCGACGCCCTGCCCCGCCGGGACCGCGACGCGGCCGGCTCCTGACGACTCCCACGACACCGACCAACCCACGCCGCGGGACCGAGTCCCGCGCAGCCTGTGAGGAAGTGAACACCCCATGACCACCACCACCGACGCCCAGACCGGCGCCCTCGACCCGGCCGTCCTGGTCCTCGAGGACGGCACCGTCTTCCGCGGCCGCGCCTACGGCGCCCGGGGCTCCACCCTGGGCGAGGCCGTCTTCTCGACCGGCATGACCGGCTACCAGGAGACGCTGACCGATCCCTCCTACGCCGGGCAGATCGTCGTCCAGACCGCCCCGCACATCGGCAACACCGGCGTCAACGCCGAGGACGCCGAGTCCCGCCGCATCTGGGTCGAGGGCTACGTCGTGCGCGACGCCGCCCGGCGGCCCTCCAACTGGCGCTCCGAGCGGTCGCTGGACGAGGAGCTCGAGGCGCAGGGCGTCGTCGGGATCCGCGGCATCGACACCCGGGCCCTCACCCGCCGCCTGCGCAGCGTCGGCTCGATGCGCTCCGGGATCTTCTCCGGCGCCGAGGCTGCCCGCCCCGAGGCCGAGCTGCTCGAGTCCGTGCGCGGCCAGGCGTCGATGAAGGGCGCCCGGCTGGCCGAGAAGGTCAGCGTGGACGAGACCCACACGATCGAGCCGGCCGAGCACGGCTGGGACCGGGAGCCGCTGGGCACCGTCGTCGCCGTGGACCTCGGCATCAAGTCGATGACGCCGCGGCGCTTCGCCGAGCGCGGCCTGCGCGTGCACGTCGTGCCCGCCACGACCACCTACGAGGAGCTCGCGGCCCTGAGCCCGGACGGCGTGTTCTTCTCCAACGGGCCCGGGGACCCCGCCACCGCGGAGACCCAGATCGAGCTGCTGCGCCAGGTCCTGCGCGCCGGCATCCCCTTCTTCGGGATCTGCTTCGGCAACCAGCTGCTGGGCCGCGCGCTCGGCTTCGGGACCTACAAGCTGCCCTTCGGCCACCGCGGCATCAACCAGCCCGTGCTGGACCGCCGGACCGGCAAGGTGGAGATCACCGCGCAGAACCACGGCTTCGCCGTCGACGCCCCCCTGGACGGCCCGGTCACCGCGCCCCATGAGGAGTTCGGCCGCGTCGAGGTCTCGCACGTGTGCCTCAACGACGACGTCGTGGAGGGCATCAGCTGCCTCGACGTCCCCGCCTTCTCGGTGCAGTACCACCCCGAGGCCGCCGCGGGCCCGCACGACGCCGCGTACCTCTTCGACCGCTTCACCGACCTCATGAACGCCCGCGCCCAGAAAGCAGGTAAGTAGCCACATGCCTCGTCGTCACGACCTCAACAGCGTCCTGGTGATCGGCTCCGGCCCGATCGTCATCGGCCAGGCCGCCGAATTCGACTACTCCGGCACGCAGGCCCTGCGGGTGCTCAAGGACGAGGGCATCCGGGTCATCCTGGTCAACTCGAACCCCGCGACCATCATGACCGACCCGGAGTTCGCCGACGCGACCTACATCGAGCCGATCACGCCCGATACGGTCGCCAAGATCATCGCCAAGGAGCGCCCCGACGCCGTCCTGCCCACCCTGGGCGGGCAGACGGCCCTGAACACCGCGATCGCCCTCGACGAGCGCGGCGTCCTCGAGGAGTACGGCGTCGAGCTGATCGGCGCCAACATCGAGGCCATCAACCTCGGCGAGGACCGGGAGAAGTTCAAGGGCGTCGTCGAGCGCTGCGGCGCCGAGTCGGCCCGCTCCCAGATCGTCCACTCGATGGACGAGGCGCTGGCCGCGGCCGAGAAGCTCGGCTACCCGATGGTGGTCCGGCCCTCCTTCACGATGGGCGGGCTCGGCTCCGGCATGGCCTACAACGAGAAGGACCTGCACCGCATCGCCGGCGCCGGGATCCAGTACAGCCCCACCTCGGAGGTGCTCCTCGAGGAGTCCATCCTCGGGTGGAAGGAGTACGAGCTGGAGATGATGCGGGATCGGAACGACAACGTCGTGGTCGTCTGCTCGATCGAGAACTTCGACCCCGTGGGCGTCCACACCGGCGACTCGATCACCGTTGCCCCCGCGCTGACCCTGACCGACCGCGAGTACCAGAAGCTGCGCGACGTCGCGATCGCCGTGATCCGCGAGGTCGGGGTGGACACCGGCGGCTGCAACATCCAGTTCGCGGTGGACCCGGCGACCGGCCGCGTCGTCGTCATCGAGATGAACCCGCGCGTCTCCCGCTCCTCGGCGCTGGCCTCCAAGGCCACCGGCTTCCCGATCGCCAAGATCGCCACGAAGCTCTCGCTCGGCTACACGCTGGACGAGATCCCCAACGACATCACGCAGAAGACCCCGGCCTCCTTCGAGCCCACGCTCGACTACGTGGTCGTCAAGGTGCCCCGCTTCGCCTTCGAGAAGTTCCCCGCGGCCGACGCGACCCTGACCACGACCATGAAGTCGGTGGGCGAGGCCATGGCCATGGGCCGCAACTTCACCGAGGCCCTGCAGAAGGCCATGCGGTCGCTCGAGCAGAAGGACGGCGCGTTCGACTTCGCCGCCGAGGACCTGGACGAGGCGCAGCTGGCCGAGCTGGTCGAGGCGACCCGGACGCCGACGACGGAGCGCATCCACCAGGTGCGCCGCGCCCTCGCCGCGGGCGCGAGCGTGGAGACCATGTTCGAGGCCACCGGCATCGACCCCTGGTACCTCGACCAGCTGCAGCTGCTCAACGAGGTGGCCGACGGCATCCGCGCCGACCCGAGCCTCTCGGCCGAGACCCTGCGGGACGCGAAGCACCACGGCTTCTCCGACGCGCAGATCGCCTCGCTCGCCCACACCCGCGAGGACGTGGTCCGCGGCGTGCGGCACGCGCTCGGGATCCGGCCGGTCTTCAAGACCGTGGACACCTGCGCCGCCGAGTTCGAGGCCTTCACCCCGTACCACTACTCCTCCTACGACCAGGAGGACGAGGTCGCACGCCACGAGGGCGAGTCGATCATGATCCTCGGCTCGGGGCCCAACCGCATCGGCCAGGGCATCGAGTTCGACTACTCGTGCGTGCACGCCTCGATGGTGCTGCGCGAGGCCGGGTACGAGACCGTCATGGTCAACTGCAACCCGGAAACCGTCTCGACCGACTACGACGTCTCGACCCGCCTGTACTTCGAGCCGCTGACCCTCGAGGACGTCCTCGAGGTCATCGACTCCGAGCGCCGCACCGGCGGGCTGAAGGGCGTGTTCGTGCAGCTGGGCGGGCAGACCCCGCTCAAGCTCGCGGCCGAGCTCAAGGCCGCCGGCGTGCCGATCCTGGGCACCTCGCCCGAGGCCATCGACCTCGCCGAGGACCGCGGGGAGTTCTCCGACGTGCTGGACCGCGCCGGGCTGATCGCGCCGAAGAACGGCACCGCCTCGACCTTCGAGGAGGCCAAGCGGATCGCCGACGCCATCGGCTACCCGGTCCTGGTCCGCCCCTCCTACGTGCTCGGCGGCCGCGGCATGGAGATCGTCTACGACGAGGCCAACCTCTCCCGCTACCTGGAGAACGCGACCGAGGTCTCGGCCACCCAGCCGGCCCTGATCGACAAGTTCCTCGAGGACGCGATCGAGATCGACGTCGACGCCCTCTACGACGGCGAGGACCTCTACCTGGGCGGCGTCATGGAGCACATCGAGGAGGCCGGCATCCACTCGGGCGACTCCGCTTGCGTGCTGCCCCCGGTGACCCTGGGCCCGGACGTGATCGAGCGCGTGCGCGAGGCGACCCTGGGCATCGCGCAGGGCGTCGGGGTGCGCGGGCTGATCAACATCCAGTTCGCGGTCGCCTCGGACATCCTGTACGTCATCGAGGCCAACCCGCGCGCCTCGCGCACCGTGCCGTTCGTCTCCAAGGCCACCGGTGTGCAGCTGGCCAAGGCCGCGGCGCTGATCGGCACCGGCGCAAGCATCGCCGAGCTGACCGAGCGCGGCATCCTGCCCCGCCACCTCGACGGCGCCCGGTACCCCGAGGACGCCGCGATCGCGGTCAAGGAGGCCGTGCTGCCCTTCAGCCGCTTCCGCACCCCGGAGGGCGAGGCCGTGGACTCCCTGCTCGGGCCGGAGATGCGCTCGACCGGCGAGGTCATGGGCCTGGACCGCTTCTTCGACACCGCCTTCGCGAAGTCGCAGGCGGCCATCGGCAGCGCGCTGCCCACCGAGGGGCGGGTCTTCGTCTCCGTGGCCAATCGTGACAAGCGCGCGGCGGTCATCTACGTCAAGATGCTGCACGAGCTCGGCTTCGAGATCGTCACCACCGGCGGCACCGCCCAGGTCCTGCGCCGCAACGGCATCCCGTGCACCGTGGTCGCCAAGCTCGGCGAGGCCGCGGAGGGCGAGCGGAGCATCGCGGACATGGTCACCGACGGCGAGATCGACCTGATCTTCAACACCCCCTCCGGCGGCGAGGCCCGCGGCGACGGCTACGAGATCCGCGCCGCCGCGACCAGCGTCGGCGTCCCGGTGATGACCACGATCTCCGAGTTCGGCGCGGCCATCCAGTCCATCGACGCGCAGCGCCAGCACTCGTGGGACGTCATGAGCCTCCAGCAGCACGAGGCGCAGCTGGCCTCCACGGCCGGGAGCGACGCGTGAGCGGGGGCCCGGGCGCGGGGGACCGCCTGCACGCGGGCATGCGCCGGCACGGTCCGCTGTGCGTGGGCATCGACCCGCACCCGGGCCTCCTGGACGCGTGGGGCCTCGCGGACGACGTCGAGGGTCTGCGCTCCTTCGCGCTGCCGGTCCTCGACGCCGCGGCCGGGTCCGCCGCGGCGATCAAACCCCAGGTGGCGCTCTTCGAGCGGCACGGCTCGCGGGGCCTGGCCGTCCTGGAGGAGGTCCTGGCGGGGGCGCGGGAGCGCGACCTCCCGGTGGTCGCGGACGCCAAGCGCGGGGACATCGGCTCCACGATGGCGGCCTACGCGGACGCCTGGCTGGGCGAGGGCTCCGCGCTGGCCGCCGACGCCGTGACCCTCAGCCCGTATCTGGGCTTCGAGTCGCTGCGCCCGGCGCTGGACCTGGCCGCCGAGACCGGCCGGGGGACCTTCGTCCTCGCGCTGACCTCCAACCCGGAGGGGGCCTCGGTGCAGCACCAGGGCGCCCCGGAGTCGGTGGCGGCCGGGATCGTGGCCGCGGCCCGCGCGGAGAACGCGCGGCGGGCCTGGGAGTACGCCGGGCCGTGCGGCCTGGTGGTCGGGGCAACCGTCGGGCCGGCCCTGGAGGAGCTGGGCATCGACCTGGCCGCCTTCAACGGGCTCATCCTGGCGCCCGGATACGGGGCGCAGGGCGCCTCCGAGGCGGACCTCGCGCGGGTCTTCCGGGGGGCGACCGAGCGGGTCCTCGTGACCTCCTCCCGGGGCGTGCTGCGGCACGGCCCGGGGCCGGCGGCCCTGGAGGCGGAGATCCGTCGCTGCAACGACGCGCTGGGAGAGAGTTTCAGCTAGTCGGATCGGCATCGGGTACTGGATGACGATGCATCGCGGGGAGAAGGTATGCACCTTTTCCCCGCGATTTTTTATTAAAAACTGCAGATTCACGGGGTGAGGAACTCACCCCCTCCCGAAATGATGAATTTGTACTATTGAGTACGTCACTCCTGGTCAGGGGCGGCATATGTGCCGGAATCCGGAACGAGGCGGTCGACCGCGCCAGAGGTGGCAGCGCGTGGCTTTTTGGGGTACTTTGGTTTTCAGCCGCGAGGAAATAGTTTGGGGCTTTCACGCGTTCCGCGTGGATTTCTCGCGGGACGAGAAAGGGAGTATTTATGGCACTGCGCCCTCTGACCGAAGAAGAAAGAGCTGCGGCTCGGGATAAGGCGAAACGATCGCGCCAGGTGCGCGCGGAGGCGAAGCTCGCGCTGAAGCGGCGCGAGGTCTCCGTGGCGGAGTTCCTCGACCGGGCGGACTCGGACGAGGCTTTGCAACGCATTCGCGTCGAGGATATGTTGAAGTCCATCCCCAGCATCGGAGAGATCCGGGCGGCGTCGATCATGCGCGATCTGAAGATCGCCCCGAGCCGGCGCCTGAGGGGATTGGGAGCGCATCAGCGCAGCAGTCTGATCACATACCTCGAAGGATGAGTCGCCATGGCCGAGAACCACACACCGCGGCTGACAGTGCTCGCCGGGCCCACGGCCGTCGGCAAGGGAACGGTCTCCGCGTACATCCGCGAGCACTACCCTCGCGTGTGGTTCTCGGTCTCGGCCACCACCCGTGACCCCCGGCCGGGGGAACAGGACGGCGTCCACTACCACTTCGTCTCCGACGAGGAGTTCGACGCCATGGTGCGGGACCGCCAGCTCCTCGAGTGGGCCACCGTGCACAACTCGCACCGCTACGGCACCATGCGCTCCACGGTGGAGCGCGCGCTGGAGGCGGGCAGCCACGTGCTGCTGGAGATCGACCTCCAGGGGGCCCGGCAGGTGCGCAACTCCATGCCGGAGGCGCAGCTGATCTTCCTCGCCCCGCCCAGCTGGGACGAGCTCGTCTCGCGCCTGCGCGGCCGGGGGACCGAGACCGCCGCGGAGCAGCGCCGCCGCCTGGAGACGGCCAAGGACGAGCTGGCGGCCGAGCCGGAGTTCGACGTCACGGTGACCAACGACACCGTGGAGCGGGCCGCCGAGGAGATCGTCTCCCTCATGGGCGTCGACCCGGCCGCGGAGCGCGTCTAGCCTCCGCGGGGGGCCGGGCGGCTGCGCGCGGGCCGGACTGCTCCTTTCGCGGCACCGCGCGGTCGACGTCGTCGGCGGCGAGGGTGTCGCCGCGCACAACCGCGTCCGGGCCATGCACTTTCACGGCCGGCGCGGTATGCTGGACTATTAGTTTTGCCGGCGGCGTGCCTGATGCGCCCGCCCGGATGCTCCATCGCACGGGGCGGCCCCTCCGCCCCACACGTCAACGACACGGGAGAAACTCTTGTCACTTTCCGAACACGAAGGCATCATCGACCCCTCGGTCGACTCCCTGCTGGGCAAGGCCGAGTCCAAGTACGGGCTGGTCATCTTCGGCGCCCGCCGCGCCCGCCAGATCAACGCCTACTACTCGCAGCTGCAGGAGGGCCTGTTCGAGCACGTCGGCCCGCTGGTGGACACCGATGTCAACGAGAAGTCGCTCTCCATCGCCATGCGCGAGATCGAAGAGGACGTCATCGAGTCCCACCACATTGAGGGCGGTCGCTTCAACGAGAACGGCCAGCTCATCCACGACGAGGAGCCCGTCTCGGACTTCTTCTCCGCGGACCTGTTCCCCACCGGCATCGAGGAGACCTCGGAGCCCTTCGTGGAGTTCAGCGGCGAGCCGGAGGAGCAGTCCGGCCAGCAGGAGGCGTAGGCCGCGGCACTCTTGGGCGCCCCGTTCGGGGGCGGTTAGACTACCGAGAGTGCGCATCATCTTAGGTATCGGCGGAGGCATCGCGGCGTACAAGGCCGCGATGCTTCTGCGTCTGTTCAGCGAGGACGGTCACGACGTCGTCCCCATGCCCACCGCCTCGGCCCTCCGCTTCGTCGGCGCCCCCACCTTCGAGGCCCTCTCCGGGCACCCGGTGCGGACCTCCGTCTTCGAGGAGGTGGAGAGCGTCAACCACGTGAGGCAGGGAGAGCGGGCCGACCTGGTCGTCGTGGCGCCGGCCACCGCCGACCTGCTGGCGCGGCTCGCCGCGGGCCGCGCGGACGACCTGCTGACCGGGACCGTCCTCACCGCGACCTGTCCTGTCGTCATCGCGCCCGCGATGCACACCCAGATGTGGGAGAATCCCGCGACCCGGCGCAACGTCGAGATCCTGCGCGGCTACGGCTACACCGTGATCGAGCCGGCCGTGGGGCGGCTGACCGGCGCCGACAGCGGCGCCGGCCGCCTGCCCGAGCCGCCGGAGATCCGCGATGCCGCGCTGGCCGCCCACGCGGAGGCCGCCGGCCGGGCTCGGTCCGGCAGCCGGATCGAGGCAGCCGCTCACGCTGAGACCGCCGGCCGTGCGGAGTCCGCCGGCCGTGCGGAGTCCGCCGGCCGTGCGGAGTCCTCCGCCCGGGCGGGAGTCGCTGGCCGCGCGGGTTCGGCCGCCCAGGCAGGAGCAGCCGCCCACGCCGGGGCCGGCCCGCTGGCCGGGCGCCGCGTCGTCGTCACCGCCGGGGGAACCCGGGAGCCGCTGGACCCGGTCCGCTTCCTCGGCAACCGCTCCTCCGGGAAGCAGGGGCTCGCCGTCGCCCGCGCCGCCCTCGACGCCGGCGCGGAGGTCACCCTGCTGCTGGCGCACCTCGAGGTCCAGCCCCCCGCCGAGGAGCCCCGCCTGACCGTGCGCCACGCCGGCACCGCCCTGCAGCTGCGCGACGCCGTCCTCGCGGCCCTCGAGGAGGAGTCGCCGGACGCGCTGGTCATGACCGCCGCGGTCGCCGACTTCCGCCCGGGCGAGTACCGCGAGTCGAAGATCAAGAAGGACCCCGACGCCGACGACGCCCCCGTGATCGAGCTGGTCCGCAACCCCGACATCCTGCGTCAGGCCGTCGAGCGGCGCGCCTCCGCCGGTGGCCCCGCGCTGATCGTCGGCTTCGCGGCCGAGACCGGATCCGCGGAGGCCGGCGTCGCCGAGCTGGGCCTGGCGAAGCTGCGCTCCAAGGGCTGCGACCTGCTGGTCGTGAACCAGGTCGGCACCGACCTGGTGTTCGGCAGCGACCGCACCGCGGCCACCATCCTGAGCCGCCGCGGGGATCGGACGGACGCGGACGACGTCGTCGGCGGCAAGGATGACCTCGCGCGACGCCTGATGGAGCTGATCGCGTCACATCCGGCCATGAGACGTGCTTAGGCGAAACGCGCCGGCCAGCTAGTACAGTGGTCGCGTGACTTCGAACGAGAACCAGTACCTGCGCCTGTTCACCTCCGAGTCGGTGACGGAGGGCCACCCCGACAAGATCTGCGACCAGATCTCCGACTCCATCCTCGACGCCCTCCTGGACCAGGATCCCCTGGCCAACGTGGCGGTCGAGACGATGGTCACCACGGGGCAGGTGCACGTCGCCGGCGAGGTCACCACGAGCGCCTATGTGGAGATCCCCAAGATCGTCCGCGAGACGATCCTCGACATCGGCTACAACTCCTCCACGCACGGCTTCGACGGCGAGTTCTGCGGCGTCTCGGTCTCGATCGGCGAGCAGTCCCCGGACATCAACGCCGGGGTCTACGAGTCCTACGAGCAGCGCACCGGCGTCGCCGAGGACGAGCTGGACCACCAGGGCGCGGGGGACCAGGGCCTGATGTTCGGCTACGCGTCCAACGAGACGGCGAGCCTCATGCCGGCCCCCATCTGGATCGCGCACCGGCTCTCCGAGCGGCTGACCCGGGTGCGCAAGGACGGCGTCCTGCCCGGCCTGCGCCCCGACGGCAAGACCCAGGTGACCCTGGGCTACGACGGCAACACCCCCGTCTCGGTGGACACCGTGGTCGTCTCGACCCAGCACGCGGCGGACTACGAGCTCGCGACGCTGCAGCACGAGGTCCGCGAGACGGTCGTGGCCCCGATCCTCGAGGACCTCGACCTGGACACCTCCGCGGCGAAGTTCATCATCAACCCCGCCGGCCGCTTCGTCCAGGGTGGCCCCGTGGGCGACGCCGGGCTGACCGGCCGCAAGATCATCGTCGACACCTACGGCGGCATGGCCCGCCACGGTGGCGGCGCGTTCTCCGGCAAGGACCCCTCGAAGGTCGACCGCTCGGCGGCGTACGCGATGCGGTGGGTGGCCAAGAACGTCGTCGCCGCCGGGTTGGCCGACCGCGCCGAGGTGCAGGTCGCGTACGCGATCGGCAGCGCCCGCCCCGTGGGCCTGTACGTGGAGACCTTCGGGACCCACCGCGTGGACCCGCAGCGCATCGAGAAGGCGATCCGCGAGGTCTTCGACCTGCGCCCGCTGGCCATCATCCGCGACCTGGAGCTGCGCCGCCCGATCTACGCCAAGACCGCGGCCCACGGCCACTTCGGCCGCACCGAGCCCGAGTTCACCTGGGAGCGCACCAACAGGGCGGAGGCCCTGCGCGCGGCCGTCTAGCCATGGACCACGAGGAGGCGAGCACGGAGCTTCCCGGCATGGCCGGGCTCTTCCCGGCCGAGGACGCCGCGCCGTCCGGCGTCGTGTCCGCCGGGGGGATCGAGCTGGCGGAGCGGGACCCGGTGGCGCGGATCGCGATCGACACGCGCGTCCCGCACCTGGACCGCCTCTTCGACTACGCGGTCCCGGCCGAGCTCGACGCGGACGCGCAGCCGGGGACCCGCGTGCGCATCGCCTTCCACCACCGGGAGACCGTCGCGTGGCTCGTCGAGCGCGTGCCGACCAGCCGCACCACCGTTCCGCTGCAGCCGCTGCGCGGCGTGGTGTCCACGGTGCGCGCGCTGACGCCCGAGACGTGGGAGCTCGTCCGGGCGGTGGCCGCCCGCAGCGCGGGGCTCGACTCCGACGTGCTCCGGCTGGCCGTTCCGCCGCGGGCCGCCGGGGCGGAGAAGCAGTACCTCGCCCGGCGCGACGCCCTGGCGGACCAGCCCGTTCCGCGGTGGACCGGGCGGGGCGAGGCCGAGGGGGAGGCGGCCGGGACGGGCGATGCCGGGGTGAGTGAGTCCGGGAGCGACGCCGTCGCGTCGCACCTTCAGGCAACCGGTGCAACCGTGGAGTCCGGGGCCTCCGCGTCGTCAGGCGACGGCGTGGTCGTCGACCGGTTCGCCTCCTCCGGGGACGATGGCTCCGAAGCCGAAGCCGAAGCCGAAGCCGAAGCCGAAGCCGAAGCCGAAGCCGAGGTCGAGGCCATGGGCGATGCGGATGCCGATGCCAATGCCGACGGCGACGGCGATGCCAATGCTGATGGTGACTCCGCCGCTCGAGCTTCCGCCGGCGGCAACCCCGCCGCTCAACCCCCCGCCGAGCCCGCCGCGCCCACGACGTCGGACGCCGGCGGCTGGTCCCTCTACGAGGGCGGCCCGGAGTTCCTCGAGGCCCTCGCGGACCCCGGCGCCCCGCCCGCCCGGCGGGTCGCGGCCTTCGCCCCCTCCGGGCAGCGGGACTGGGCGGAGCTGACCGCCCGGGCGTGCGCCGCGGTGCTCGCCTCGGGGCGGCGCGCCCTCGTCGTCGTCGCCGACAACACCCGCCTGGACCGGCTCGAGAACGCGCTGGGCGGCGTCGTCGACGCGGAGAGGGTCGCCCGGTTGAGCAACGACGCCGGCCTCAGCACCCGCTACTCCGAGTTCCTGCGCGCGCTGAGCGGCGAGGCCTGGGTGGTCATCGGGACCCGCTCGGCCGCGTTCGCCCCGGTGGCGGACCTCGGCCTGGTCGCCTGCTTCGACGACGGCGACGCCAACCTGATCGAGCGCCAGGCGCCCTACTGCCACGCCCGCGACGTCCTGCTGCTCCGCGCGCAGCAGCGCTCCTGCTCGGCGCTCTTCGGGGGGTACGCCGTCTCGCCCGAGGCCCAGCGGCTCGTGCAGACCGGATGGGCGCGCGGCCTCGCCCCGATCCGCCCCGACCTGCGGTGGGCCTCGCCGCACCTGCGCGCGACCTCCGACTCCTTCGAGCGCACCCGCGACCCCCTGGCCGCCCTGGCGCGCATCCCGCAGACGGCCCACCGGGTCGCCAAGGAAGCGCTCGAGCGCGGCCCCGTGCTGGTCCAGGTCGCCCGCACCGGCTACGCGCCCAGCCTCGCCTGCCAGCGGTGCCGGGCCTCGGCGCGCTGCCCGCACTGCCACGGGCCCCTGCGCCTGGAGAAGGACTCCCGGTCCCACGCCACGTGCCGGTGGTGCCATCGCGGCGTCGGGGACTGGCGCTGCCCCGAGTGCGGCGGCGACCGGTGGCGGCTGACCACGGTGGGTGCGCTGCGTACGGCCGAGGAGCTGGGGCGCGCCTTCCCGCAGGTGCCGGTCATCAACTCCAGCGCGGAGAATGTCCGCAGCGAGGTCGGGCGGGCGCCCAGCCTCGTGGTGGCGACGCCGGGCGCGGAGCCCCGGGCGCTCGGAGGCTACCAGGCCGCCCTGCTCCTCGACGGCGACCGCATGCTGGCCCGCGACTCCCTGCGCGCCGCGGAGGACGTGCTGCGCCGCTGGATGAACGCGGCGGCGCTGGTCAAGCGCCGGGACGAGGGCGGTCAGGTGGTCTGCACGGCGGAGGAGTCGGCGCCCCTGGCGGCCCTGGTCCGCTGGGACCCGGCCGGGTTCTCCGCGCGGGAGCTCGCCGAGCGCCACGAGCTGGGCCTCCCGCCGGCGGTGCGCATCGCGGCGATCACCGGCCCCCGCACCGCCGTGGAGGCGTTCGTCCAGGCGCTGGACGCGCCCTCGATCGCGCCGGCGCCCGCCCTGCGCGTGCTGGACGCGGTCCCGCTGAGCGACGACGACGCCGACGACGAGTACCGCGCCATCGTCTTCATGTCCTACGCCGTGGCCCCGGCCGTGACCCGCGCCCTGCGCGGCATTCGCGCGGCCTTCTCAGCGCACCGGCGCCACGGGCCGGTGCAGGTCCGCTGCGACGGCCTGGACCTGCTCTAGCTAGCGCACGACGCCGCGCGCCAGCTCGACGAGCCGCGCGGCGGAGTCGTCCCACCGGTAACGGCCCGCGTCCCGGACGGCCGCGAGGACCCGGGCCCGGTAGGCCCCGGGGTCGGAGAGCGAGCGCACCGCCCGCGCGAAGCCCCCCTCCTCCGCGTCCACGTGCAGCGCCCCGGGGGCGATCTCCCGGAAGATCTCGATGTCGCTGACCACCACCGGCGCGCCCGCGGCCATCGCCTCGACCACCGGCAGGCCGTACCCCTCCGAGGCGCTGACGGTGACCAGCGCCCGGCACTCGCGCAGCAGCTCGCGGTACGCGGCATCGGTGACGCCGTCGTGGAAGACCACCCGGGCCCCGGGGGGAACCAGCGCGCGCAGCTCCTCCGCCCGCTGCGGGGGGAAGCGGGAGAGCAGGTGCAGCTCGTGCTCGGGGAGCCGGCCCATCTCCCGGACGAGCCGCTCCACGCGCTTGTACGGCATGGCCGAGCCCATGTACAGCAGCTTGTCCCCGCGGCCCGGGATGCGCGCGAGGGCCTCCTCCTCGCCGCACACGGCGTCGGCCGGCGGGGCGTTGGAGATCACGTGCACGGGCCGCCGGGTCAGCCGGTGCTCGGCCATGAGGCGGCGGGTGGTCTCGCTGACGGTCACGACGGCGTCGGCCCGGTTCAGCAGGAGCCGTTGCGGCGCGTAGGAGGTGTGGAAGAGCCGCCAGCCCAGCCGCACCGGGGCGGGCAGGAACCCCGGCGGGCGGGGGTGCTCGTAGTAGATGAGGTCGTGCAGCGTGAGCACCAGGGGGAATCTGCGGCCCACGCCGCCCACGGTCTGCATGGGGGAGAAGAGCACGTCCGGGCGGTAGCGGTTGAGCCGCCACGAGGTCAGGGGCTCCAGCGGGCCGGTGGGGGAGCCGCCCGGGATGCGGGGAAGGTCGGGGAGCTGGGTGAGCTGGGCCTCGTCGGAGACCAGCATCGCCACGCGCAACCCCGGCTCCGCCCCGCGGTCCATTCGGCGCTTGAGCGCGTGCAGCAGCTCGGCGGTGTAGCGGCTGATGCCGTCGTGGACGGGGCGGACGTAGCGGGCGTCGACGACCAGTCTCATGCCGCACGCCCCGCACCGCGCAGGAAGCCCTCGACGAGCGCCGCCGCGCGCCGCGGGGTCTCGTAGTGGATGAGGTGCCCGACGTCGGGGATCACCTCCAGGCGCGCGTCCGGGAAGCGCCCGGCCAGGTCCCGCTGGCCCTCGACCGAGCCGAGGTCGTCCCGCTCGGCCGCGACGAGGAGGACGGGGCAGGCGACCGAGGGGGCGACGTCGCGCACGGTGTCCCGGATCGAGGAGCCGTAGGCCTCCAGCACCGTGCGGCGGCTGCTGAACGCGCCGAAGTACGCGGCGTGCTGGCCGTTGATGAACGCCCGCAGCCCGGGGTGGCGGTTCTTCATCATGACCTCGGAGGAGACCCGGGTGATGGTCCGCGAGCGCACCAGCGCGTCCCCGGCGCGCCCCGGCAGCAGGGCGCAGATCCGGTAGAACAGCGAGGCGGCCAGCGCCGGCACGCGCGCGCCCGACTCCAGGGCGGGCTCGCAGATCGGATTGACCAGGGCCAGTGCGGAGACCCGGCGGGGGCGCCCCGCGGCCAGCCGCGCCGCGACCACCGAGCCGAAGGAGTGGCCGACGACGGCGACCGGGCCGCCTCCCAACCGGTCGATCAGCTCGCCCACGACCGCGGCGTACTCGCGCGCGGTGTGCGGCCGGGTGGTCAGCGGCTCCGAGGCGCCGAAGCCGGGCAGGTCCGGCACCACGACCTCCCAGCCGGCGCGCAGCGGCTCGGCGATCAGGGCCATGCCGTGGTGGTCCCCGCGGAACCCGTGGACCATGACCAGCCGCGGGGCGCCCGGCAGGAGCGAGGGGTAGGTCCAGTAGCGCACGCGGGCGGCGTCGTGGACGAAGCTCGACTCCCGGGGGAAGTACGCGGGGCCCTCCGCGGCCTCGAAGACCTCCGCGGGCGCGGCCTGGACGGGCAGGGGGGACTCGTGGGGCACGGCGTCGGCACTCCTTCGACGGATGGGTTGGGGCCAGCTTACAAGCCGTGTGGGGCGCCCGTTGCGCAAGACGGTAGACTGTGGATGATCCCTACTCAATGGCCGTGCCCGCGGCATGCCCCCGGGTGGCGCGGGCCCGCGAACACTTCAGCGCAAAGGAAACACTGTGCCTCACACGGATGCAGACCACTCCGCACCGGACGCCCGCGAGGAGAAGGTCTACGACTTCTCCTCGATGGAGGCCGCCTGGGCGGACTACTGGGAGCGGGAGCGGGTCTTCGCCCCGAGCGACGACGGCTCCCGGGAGCGCCGCTACGTCCTCGACATGTTCCCGTACCCCTCCGGCGACCTGCACATGGGCCACGCGGAGGCCTTCGCGATGGGCGACGTCGTGGCCCGGTACTGGATGCAGCGCGGCTACGACGTCCTGCACCCCATCGGCTGGGACTCCTTCGGCCTGCCGGCCGAGAACGCGGCGATCAAGAACGATGTGCACCCCTCCGAGTGGACGTACAAGAACATCGAGACGCAGGCGGCGTCGTTCAAGCGCTACGGCATCGCGGTGGACTGGTCGCGCAGGCTGCACACCTCGGACCCCGAGTACTACCGGTGGACCCAGTGGCTGTTCCAGCAGTTCTACTCCCGCGGGCTGGCTTACCGGAAGGACTCGCCGGTCAACTGGTGCCCCAAGGACCAGACCGTGCTGGCCAACGAGCAGGTCGTCAACGGCGAGTGCGAGCGCTGCCACACCCGGGTGACCAAGAAGTCCCTGAACCAGTGGTACTTCAAGATCACCGACTACGCCCAGCAGCTGCTGGACGACATGGACCAGCTGGAGGGCCACTGGCCGGACCGCGTGCTGGCCATGCAGCGCAACTGGATCGGCCGGTCCGAGGGCGCGCACGTGACCTTCGCGATCGAGGAGGCCGAGGGCCGCCCGGCGACCGAGCTGGACGTGTTCACCACGCGCCCGGACACCCTCTACGGCTCCACGTTCTTCGTGGTCGCGGCCGACGCCGACCTGGCCGTGGAACTCACGACGCCGCAGCACGCCGCCGCCCTCGAGACGTACCGCGAGGAGGTCAAGGCGTTCTCGGACATCGAGCGCCAGTCCAGCGACCGCCCCAAGAGCGGCGTGTTCACCGGTCGCTACGCCGTGAACCCGCTGACCGGGGAGAAGCTGCCCATCTGGGCCGCCGACTACGTCCTGGCCGACTACGGCACCGGCGCGATCATGGCGGTCCCCGCCCACGACCAGCGCGACCTCGACTTCGCCCGCGCCTTCGACCTGCCGGTGCGCGTGGTCGTGGACACCGGCGAGGAGGACCCGGCCGAGACCGGCGTCGCGACCGCCGGCGAGGGCGTCCTGGTCAACTCCGGACCCCTGGACGGGCTGGGCAAGGCCGAGGCCATCGCCCGCGCGATCGAGCTGCTCGAGGAGCGGAGCACCGGCGAGGGCCAGACCATCTACCGCCTGCGCGACTGGCTGCTCTCCCGCCAGCGCTTCTGGGGCGCGCCGATCCCGATCATCCACTGCGCCTCCTGCGGCGAGGTTCCGGTGCCCGAGGACCAGCTGCCCGTGCGCCTGCCCGAGGAGCTCAAGGGCGAGGAGCTCGCGCCGAAGGGCAGCTCGCCGCTGGCCTCGGTGAGCGAGTGGGTCAACGTGGAGTGCCCCTCCTGCGGCGGCCCCGCTCAGCGGGACACCGACACCATGGACACCTTCGTGGACTCCTCCTGGTACTACCTGCGGTACGCCAACCCGCACCTGGACACCGCGGCCTTCGACGCCGAGGCGCTGCGGAACTGGGCGCCCGTGGACCAGTACGTGGGCGGCGTCGAGCACGCGATCCTGCACCTGCTGTACTCGCGCTTTTTCGTCAAGGTCATCCGCGACATGGGCTACATCGACTTCGACGAGCCCTTCCGCGCCCTGCTCAACCAGGGCCAGGTGCTGAACCAGGGCAAGGCGATGTCCAAGTCGCTCGGCAACGGCGTGGACCTGGGCCAGCAGCTGGACACCTACGGGGTCGACGCCGTGCGCACCACCATGGTCTTCGCCTCCCCGCCGGAGGACGACATCGACTGGGCGGACGTCTCCCCGGGCGGCGCCGCGAAGTTCCTGGCCCGCGCCTGGCGCCTGGGGCAGGACGTGGCCTGCGCCCCCGGCACGCCCGCCGAGGGCGGCGACCAGGCCCTGCGCCGGGTGACCCACCGGACCGTGGCCGACGCCGCCCAGGCGCTGGACTCCCACAAGTTCAACGTGGTGGTGGCCAAGACCATGGAGCTGGTCAACGCGGCCCGCAAGGCGATCGACTCCGGCTGCGGCCCGGCCGACCCGGCGGTCCGCGAGGCCGCCGAGGCCGTCGCCGTGCTGCTGTCCCTCTACGCCCCCTACACCGCCGAGGACCTGTGGCACGAGATGGGCCACGAGACCCCCGTGCTGCGCGCCGGCTGGCCGGAGGTGGACCAGGCCCTGCTGGTGGACGACACCGTGACCGCGGTGGTCCAGGTCAAGGGCAAGGTGCGTGACCGGCTGGAGGTCGCCAAGGACATCACCGCCGAGGAGCTGGAGCGCCTCGCGCTGGAATCCGAGCCGGTGCGGCGCTTCCTGGGGGACGCGCCGGTCCGCAAGGTCATCGTGCGCGAGCCCAAGCTCGTGAACATCGTGGCCTAGGGCCGGGCCGATGTCCGCGGGGAGCAGGGGAGCCGGCCGCAGGGTCGCCGTCGTGACCGACTCGGCGGCCGGGCTCGCCCCGGAGCTGGCCGCGGCGTGGACGGCCGCGGGCGACTTCGCGTGCGTTCCCATGCCGCTGATGATCGGCGACCAGATCTTCCCCGGCGCGGAGGACCCGCGGCTGGAGGAGCAGCTGGTCATCGGCGCGGCCGAGGGGCGGCGCATGAGCACCTCCAAGCCCTCCCCGGGGGCCTTCGCCGCCGCCTACCGGGGGCTGGCCGAGCGCGGGTTCGAGGAGATCGTCTCGATCCATCTCTCCGAGGAGCTCTCGGGCACGGTCTCGACGGCGCGCGCGAGCGCCCGGGACGCCCCCGTCCCGGTCACGGTCCTGGACACCCGGACCGTGGCCATGGCCCAGGGGTTCGCGGTGGCCGCCGCCCTGCGGACGGCCCGGCGCGGCGGGTCCGCGGACGAGGCCGTGGAGGCCGCGCGCGTCTCCCTGGAGGGCACCCGGCTGCTGTTCTACGTCCCGACCCTCGAGGCGCTGGCGCGCAGCGGCCGCATCCCCAAGGGCCTCGCGGTGGTCGGCCAGATGTTCCAGATCAAGCCCATCGCGACCGTGTCCGGGGGCAAGCTGAAGTACCTCGAGCGGCCCCGGCAGGAGGCCGCGGCGCGCCGCCGGCTGGTCGAGCTGGCCGTGGAGGACGTGCGCGGCGCCCTGCGGGCCCAGGCCGCCCTGGCCGGGGACGTGCTGGCGGGGGAGGCGTCGGGGCCGGACGAGGCCGCGGCCCGGGACGGTGGCTCCGGGATGCCCGGGCCCGACCGCGAGAAGGCTCCCGAGGCCGTGCTGGCGATCCACGACTTCTACGGCCGGCAATTGGCCGACCTCGTGGAGGACGGCGTGGCCGCCGCCTTCGGGTCCCGGGTGCGCCTGTTGCGCTACCCGCTGCCGCCGGTGCTGGCGGTCCACGCCGGGCTCGGCCCGGTCGCGCTGGTGGCGGCCCCCGCGGCCCTCGCGGGCGAGCTGGAGTCCCCAGGCGCCTGACTCCCCGGGCGAGACGGGTGGCTTTCCACCGAAGGGCCCGACGCCGTCCCCGCCCGGCCCCTCCCGCGTCCGCGCCTCTCTATGGTCGCTTCCATGACGGAGAGAATCGAGGAGCGGCCGGCTCCTGACGAGCAGACGACGCCGCGTGCCGCCGCCGCACCGCCCGGGAGGACGGTTCCAGCGCGCCGGGACGGGATCCCGAACCCGCTCGGAGACAGCGGGACGCCCTCACCGCAGCCCGTGGTGATTCGCCGCTCGGTGGCCACCACCGGCCGGGCCGGCCCACCGGCGTCGAGGGAGCGGCTGACCGCGATGATCGAGCGCATGTCCGCCCGGAGCGCTCCCGGCGGCCCCAGCGGCGTGAGACGCGACGGAGCGGGGATGCCCGATCCCGGGCGGGCCTGGAGGAGTGCCGCCCCCACCGACCCGCGGGAGGCTCCTGCACGCGACGATTCCCCGCGGGAGGAGAAGGCTGTGGGCACGGAATCGGTGGACGCCGGCCCGGTGGCCGGGGATGCCGGGCCCGCGGGGAACGATCGGTCCGCGGCGAGCGAGCATCGGGCCGACACTCGGCGCCCCGACGATGATGAATACCCCACCGCCGATGAGTACGCCGCTGACGACGAGCGCCTCGTCGGGGGCGGGGCGCCACGGCACGTCGCCGCGTCCGGGGCCGTGTCCCTGGTCCGCTGGGCGGCGTCGCGCCGGGCGGTCACCGCGGTGCTGGCCATGGCGCTTCTGGGACTCCTGGTCGTTGTGTTCTTCCCCCCGAGCTGCGGCCGGTCCCCCGAGGTCAGCGTCCTGGTCTCGGGATCTCCCAGCCCGCTGCCGGAGGGGCTCCCGTCCGGGGCGCCCACCGCGTCGTCCTCCGGCAACCCGGCGGGCGCGTCGACGGGCTCCGGCGACGTCGTGGTCCACGTGACCGGTGCGGTGCGCCGTCCGGGCCTGGTGCGGCTCCCCGACGGTGCCCTGGTGGACGACGCCGTGCGCGAGGCGGGCGGTCTCAGCGAGGACGCCGCCCCGGACGGCGTCAACCTGGCGGCCGCGCTCGAGGGTGGCCAGCAGGTGCGCATCCCGGCGCGTGGCGAATCGGCGGTCGCAGCGCCTGCCCCCGCGCCGGCGGGGGGGGGCGCGGGGGGAGTGGGGAGGGGGCCCCAGAAAGGCCGACCAGGCGAAGGGCGAGACGAACACCCGCCACAGGTAGTAGCTGGTCGGCGTCCCCTCGTCCTCCATCGTGATCGCCGTGTCCCGGCGCTGCACCACGAAGCCGTCGAGCAGCAGCGAGACGATG
>NZ_JANAFB010000037.1 GCF_024199905.1 Rothia santali | reverse complement strand
ATGCGGATGTAGTACTCGACGCTCACCCCCGCCAGCGTCGCGACCTCGCTGCGGCGCAGCCCCTTGACCCGGCGGTTCATGCCCGGAGGCAGCCCGACCTCCCCCGGGGTCACCTTCTCGCGGCGGGGGGTGCGGGACCCGCCGGCCCCCGCCCCGGTGTTCCTATCCCCCGGGGGGGCGGCCGGCCCCGAGGCGCCGGTGCCCCCGCCGTGGTCGGACCGCCCGGCCAAGCCGTCCCTCGCCTACCGCGTCACCTCCTCGCCGCTGGTCCTCTCGGTGGCCGCGCTGATCGCCGCGCTGGTGGTGGGCGGGCTGCTCATCATCCTGACCGACCCGGCCGTGACCTCCAAGACCTCGTACTTCTTCGCCCGGCCCACCGACACCCTCGTGGCCGCCTGGAAGTCCGTGAGCGCGGCCTACCTCGCCCTGTTCGAGGGCTCGATCTACAACCCGGGCGGGACCACCCTCGCGCAGCGTTTCTACCCGCTGACCGAGACGCTGACCATCGCGACGCCGCTGATCTTCGCGGGCCTCGCCGTGGCCGTGTCCTTCCGGTCCGGGCTGTTCAACATCGGCGCCCAGGGGCAGATCATCGCCGGGGCCATCGTGGCCGGCTACATCGGCTTCACGTGGGACCTGCCGGCCGCGCTGCACCTGGTGCTCGTGGTCGTGGGCGCGGTCGCCGGCGGGGCCGTGTGGGGCGGCATCGTCGGGGTCCTGAAGGCCAAGACGGGCGCGCACGAGGTCATCCTGTGCATCATGCTCAACTACGTGGCGCTGAACCTGCTGCTCTACCTGCTCACGACGCCGGCCTTCCAGCGTCCCGGCTCGGCCAACCCGATCTCGCCGCAGGTCTCCGAGACCGCGCTGTTCCCGCGCCTGCTGGGCGACTCGTTCCGCCTGCACTGGGGCTTCGTCCTGGCCGTGATCGCGGTCGCGGCGATCTCCTGGCTCATCAACCGCTCGACCGTGGGCTTCCGGCTGCGCGCCGTCGGCGCCAACCCGCAGGCCGCCGCGACGTCGGGCATCAACGTCACGACCGGCTACATCGTCGTCATGCTCCTCTCGGGCGGGTTCGCCGGCCTGGCCGGGGCCGCCCAGGTCTCCGGCACCGAGCGCGTGCTGACCGGCGACATCGCAGCGTCCTTCGGCTTCGACGCGATCACCGTCGCCCTGCTGGGGCGCTCGACGCCGTGGGGCACGTTCTGGGCCGGCCTCCTGTTCGGTGCCTTCCGGGCCGGCGGCGTCGCCATGCAGACCACCACGGGGACCAACATCAACATCGTGCTGGTGGTCCAGTCCCTGATCGTCCTCTTCATCGCCGCCCCGCCGCTGGTGCGCGCGATCTTCCGCCTGCCCGACCCGGCCCAGGCGGGCCGCCGGAAGAAGCGCCGCACCCCGGTCGCGGCCGCCGTCGGCCAGGACGCCGCCCAGAAGTCAGGAGCCTCCCGATGAGCACGCAGACCCTCGATCAGCCGGGCCTCACCGGGGCCCCCGCGGCGCCGGTGGTGCGCCACTGGAAGAAGGCGGTGGTCTTCTCCGTCCTGGGCGTCGTCGCGCTGGTGCTGTGCGGGCTCAACGCGGCCGAGACCACGGTGATCCTCCGGCTGTCCAACCCGGGCGACGTCGTCCAGCTCGGTGACCTCAGCCTCCCCTCGGCCGCCACCGGCTGGGCCCTCAGCGTGCTGATGCTGGCGATCGCGGCGCTCGCGATCTGGCTGACCGCGCAGGGGCGGCGGGTGAGCGGGTGGCTCTCGGCCGTCTTCTGGATCGCCTTCATCCTCGCGATGCTGGTGTGGGCGGTCGGCCACGCCAGCGGCAACAGCCTCTCGCTGCCCGGGCTGCTGGGCGGCTCGCTGGCCCTGTCCATCCCGCTGATCTTCGGCTCGATGTCCGGCCTGCTGTGCGAGCGCACCGGCGTCGTGAACATCGCCATCGAGGGACAGCTGCTGTTCGGGGCGTTCTCGGCCGCCATGGTCGGCACGCTCTCGGGCAGCGCGTGGGTCGGGCTGCTCGCGGCGATGCTGGGCGGCGTCCTGGTCGCGCTGATCCTCGCCTCCTTCTCGATCAAGTACCTGGTCAACCAGGTGATCGTGGGCGTGGTCGTGAACGTGCTGGTCTCCGGGCTGACGGGGTTCCTGTACTCGACCGTGCTGCAGCGCGACACGGCGCTGCTCAACGCGCCGCCGCGGCTGCCGAGCTTCGCGATCCCCGTGCTCTCCGAGATCCCCGTGGTGGGCCGGGTGCTCTTCGACCAGTCGGTGCTGGTCTACCTCATGTACCTGGTCGTCGCGGTCATCTGGTTCGCGCTGGGCCGCACCCGGTGGGGCCTGCGGACCCGGGCGGTGGGGGAGCACCCCAAGGCCGCCGACACCCTGGGGGTCAAGGTCAACCGCCTGCGCTTCGTCAACGTGCTGCTCGGCGGCGCGGTGGCCGGGATGGGCGGCGCGTTCTTCACCCTGGTCTCGGTCAGCTCGTTCACCAACGACATGACGGCGGGCCAGGGGTACATCGCGCTGGCCGCCCTCATCTTCGGGCGCTGGCGCCCGCTGGGGGCCCTGTGCGCGGCGCTGCTGTTCGGGTTCGCGACCAACCTGCAGTCGGTGCTGTCGCTGCTGGGGACCGCGGTGCCCAGCCAGTTCCTGACGATGCTGCCGTACCTGGTGACCATCGCCGCCGTGACCGGGCTCGTGGGGCGCTCCCGCGGGCCGGCCGCGGCGGGCCAGCCCTACGTGAAGGAGTGACGATGAGACTCACCGAGGACGAGATGTGGCAGCGGCTGCAGGCCGCCGCCCGCGAGGCCCTGACCCGGGCCTACTGCCCCTACTCGAACTATCCCGTGGGGGCCGCGGGGATGACCGACGAGGGCCGGACGGTGGTCGGCGCCAACGTGGAGAACGCGGCCTACGGCGTCACGCTGTGCGCCGAGTGCTCGATGGTCTCCGAGCTGCACCGCGTCGGCGGCGGGAGCCTGCGCGCCGTGGTCTGCGTGGACCGGGACGGCGCGGTCATCACCCCCTGCGGCCGCTGCCGCCAGCTGCTCTACGAGCACCGGGGGCCGGAGCTGGAGGTGCTGACCCGGGAGGGGGCGCTGACCATCGACGAGATGCTGCCGCTGGCCTTCGGGCCCCGCGACCTGGGCCTGGACGTGGGGCCGGACGCCGACTGACGCGCGGCCGGCCGGCGAGGGGCGCGTGCCCCGGCGCCGTCGCCGTCGCCGAGACACCAGCCGACGCCGGTCCCGTGCCGCCCCCGCGGCCGCCGGCGCGAGACGAGGAGGAGAGAGCATGACCGAGAGATTCGACGCCGTCGACGTGATCCGCCGCAAGCGGGACGGGGAGCGGCTGACCCCGGAGCAGATCGACTGGGTCATCGACGCCTACACCCGCGGCGCCGTCGCGGAGGAGCAGATGTCCGCCCTGGCCATGGCCGTGTTCATCCGCGGCATGGAGCGCGAGGAGATCGCCCGGTGGACGCGGGCCATGATCGCCAGCGGGGAGCGCTACGACTTCTCCTCCATCCTGGGCGCCGGCGGCAAGGTCGCCACGGCCGACAAGCACTCGACCGGGGGCGTGGGGGACAAGATCACCCTGCCGCTGGCACCTCTGGTGGCGGCCTACGGCGTCGCGGTCCCGCAGCTCTCCGGCCGGGGCCTGGGGCACACCGGCGGAACCCTCGACAAGCTCGAGGCGATCCCCGGCTGGCGCGCCGACCTCGACCACGACGAGGTGCTCGAGATGCTCGGCGGGATCGGCGCGGTCATCTGCGCCGCGGGCTCGGGCCTGGCCCCGGCCGACAAGAAGCTCTACGCCCTGCGCGACGTCACCGCCACGGTGGACTCGATGCCGCTGATCGCCTCCTCGATCATGTCCAAGAAGATCGCGGAGGGGACCGACTCCCTGGTGCTGGACGTCAAGGTCGGCAGCGGCGCGTTCATGAAGGACGAGGACCGGGCCCGCGAGCTCGCGCGCACCATGGTCGAGCTCGGGGAGGACGCGGGCGTGCGCACCACCGCGCTGCTCACCGACATGTCGGTCCCCCTGGGTCTGACGGTCGGCAACGCGATCGAGGTCGAGGAGTCCGTGGAGGTCTTGGCCGGGGGAGGGCCCGACGACGTCGTCGAGCTCACCCTGGCCCTGGCCCGGGAGATGCTGCGGGCCTCGGGGATCGACACCGACCCCGCCGAGGCGCTCGCCGACGGCCGCGCGATGGACGTCTACCGCCGCATGATCCGCGCGCAGGGCGGGGATCCCGACGCCGCCCTTCCCGTCGCCCGCGAGTCCCACGAGGTGACCGCCCCGGAGGACGGCGTGCTGACCACGCTGGACGCGCTGGCCGTGGGCACCGCCTCGTGGCGGCTGGGCGCGGGCCGGGCCCGGCGCGAGGACCGGGTGCAGGCGGGCGCCGGGGTGCGCCTGCACGCCAAGCCGGGGGACCGGGTGCGGCGAGGCCAGCCGCTGATGACCCTCCTCACCGACGACCCGGGCCGCTTCGACCGGGCGCTCGAGGCGCTCCAGGGCGGCTGGTCTGTTGCGCCGGGAGATTCCGCCGATGTCGAACGACGGCTGATCCTCGATAGACTGTCGGCAGAATAGAAGGTCGAATGGTCCGCACGCGAGGGGCCGGGAATCGAGGGCGCCGGGAGGCCGGCGCGGAAGTCTAGGTGAGTCGTGGCATTTAAGATGTTCCGGAAGAATTCTCAGGACGATCAGTTCGCCGGGGGCCGCCCCTCGGACGAGGCGCCCGCCGCGGGCGGCTCCTCGTCCGGCGCCGCGTCCCGCGAGCAGCTCCCCGCCGGCAACGGGCTCCCCGAGCTCGTGGCCCTCATGGACCGGGAGCGCGCCCACACCCTGCAGCTGGACCAGCACGGCAACGAGATGACCGCGCTGCTGGACCCCAGCGAGAAGCCCGAGCGCAAGTCCGTGGTGGACACCGAGTCCGTCTGGTTCGACGCCGTGGCATCGCTGTACACCGCCGCCCAGGGCGGCGCGCGCGGCCCGTGGCGCCGGGCGGAGATCATGGTCTCCACGGTCCGGGACGGGGTGCGCACGGTCGAGGTCGAGTACACCTTCCCGAACTCCGAGCGCCAGGACCGCGAGGCCTACACCCAGACCGTCGACCCCGCGGCGCAGCAAGCCTCTCGGCACCCGGCAGAGGGCGTTGCTCAGCGAACGGACGAGGGCGCCTCCGAGTCCGCCCCGACGACGTCGGACGAGGCAGCCGCCGAGCGGGCCCCGCGCACCGAGGCCCACGGCTCCGCGAGCCTCGGGGAGGCCTCCGGCGAGACCCGCGAGACCGCCGGGGTCGCCGAGGACCCCGGGGTCGCCCGTGACGAGGCCGAGGATCGCCCGGAGGCCTCCGGCGCCGCGACGGTCGAGTCCTCGGACAGCGTCCTGGCCGCCCTGGCCGCCGACGCCGACCGCCGCCACGACGAGGCCGCGCACCCTCGGCCCCGGCCGACTCCGCCGGCTCGGCCCCGGCCGCCGCCCCCGCCGACTCGGCCCCGGAGGCCCCGGCACCCTCGACGCCGAGCTGGACGGCGCCGCCCAGGAGCAGCCGCACGCGGAGCGCCCCGCTCCGACGCCGCGGCCGAGCCGGCCGACGTCGAGCCCTCGACGTCGAGCCGGCCGACCCGCGGGACGACGCCGTCTACGTCTCCTCCGAGGAGGCCCAGGCACCCGCCGAGGAGCCCGAGGTGCTCGGGACCCCGTCCGCGACGAGGCGCCGGCCGGCGGCCTCGCCGGAGCGGCCGCCCACGACCCGGCCTCGGACCTCCCGGGCCCCGCCCTGGCCGATGCCGCGCCGGCCACGGCCGACCACGCCGACGTCGCCCCCTCCTACGCCGCTCCCTCCCGCGCCGAGAGGCCGTCCGAGACCCACCTGGCCGACGGGAACCTCGTGCTGACGGAGTCCGCGGTGCTGCAGCGGCTGGGCGAGGCGCAGAACGCCCTGTTCGGCCCCGGCGGCACGGCGCGCGACGTCTCCACCGTGCTGATCCGCGTCCGCGCCCTCGGCTCCTACTACGACGCCCTGACCCACGTGCGCCGCGACGGCGCCTGGGACCAGCGCGGGACCTTCGAGCTCGTCCCGGAGGAGGCCCTGCACATCCTGGACCTCAAGTCCGACTCCTACCTCGAGGGCAGCGGCTCGCCGCTGGCCATCATGTTCCGCTTCACCCCGGGCGTCCCGCCGCAGGTCTCGTTCGACTACCAGGACGAGGAGAGCTTCGTGAAGTACCGCGACCGCCTCCCCGCCCAGCAGTACATCGAGGAGCTGCGCCTGTTCCCGCGGACCGGCGTCAACATCCCCGAGCACATGAACGAGGCGCTGACCCAGTGGAGCCTGTAGGCCCGGCGGGGCGTCCGGGCCGGCGTCGGCCGCGGGGCGCCCCGTGAGCGCGGTCTCGGCCGAGGACCTCGCGCCCCGCAGCCTGGCCGCCTCCCGGCTGGCCCGGCTGCCCAAGGTGTGCCTGCACGACCACCTGGACGGCGCCCTGCGCCCCCGGACCGTGGTCGAGCTGGCGGCCGAGTGCGGCCACGAGCTGCCGGAGCGCGAGGCCGGGCCCCTGCGCCGCTGGTTCGCCGAGGCGGCCGACTCCGGCTCGCTGGAGCGCTACCTCGAGACCTTCGAGCACACCGTCGCCGTGCTGCAGAGCGCGGCGGCCCTGGAGCGTGCGGCCGAGGAGTACGTGCTCGACGCCGCCGAGGACGGGATCGTCTACGCGGAGGTGCGCTGGGCCCCCGAGCAGCACCAGCGCGGGGGCCTGAGCCTGGAGGACGCCGTGGCCGCGGTCGGCCGCGGGCTGGCCGAGGGCGAGCGGGCCGCCGCCCGCCGCGGCTACGACCTGACCGTCCGGCAGATCCTCTGCGCGATGCGGCACGCGGACCGGTCCCTCGAGGTCGCCCGGCTGGCCACGGGGAGCCGGGCGCTCGGCGTCGTCGGCTTCGACCTGGCCGGGCCCGAGGACGGGCACGGGCCCTCGGTGCACCGCGAGGCCCTGCTGCACTGCGCGGAGCACTTCCTGCCCGTCACCCTCCACGCGGGCGAGGCGGCGGGCACGGCCTCCATCCGCGAGGCCCTCCTGGACGGGCGATCCCTGCGGCTGGGCCACGGCGTCCGCATCCTGCGCGACGTCTCCGGGGCGGTGCAGGGCGCCGCGCTGGGCGAGAACGTCGCCCGCTTCCCGGGCAACGGGCGCTCCCGGTTCGACGCCGAGGCGTTCGAGCTCGGCGAGCTCGCCTCCTGGGTGCGCGACCGGGGCATCCCGCTGGAGGTCTGCCCCTCCTCGAACCTGCAGACCGGCGCCGCCCCGCGCCTGGCGGACATCGTGGCGGGCGAGGCGCCGGCGCGGCCGGCCGCGGCCTACGCCGAGCACCCCGTGGAGCTGCTGCGCACGCTTGGCTTCACCATCACGATCAACCCGGACAACCGCCTGATGAGCGGGACCTCCATGACGCACGAGTTCGCGCGCCTGAAGGAGACGTTCGGGTACGAGGCCGAGGACTTCCTGGAGGTGACCATGAACGCGGCCCTCGCGGCGTTCCTGCCGGTGGACCAGAAGAACGAGCTGGTCGAGCAGCTGCTCGCCGGGTACGCCGAGGCGCGCGCGTGAGCCGCGCCGCGGAGGCCTTCGAGCGCCTCGTCGAGATCATGGACGCCCTGCGCTCCCCGGGCGGATGCCCCTGGGACGGCGAGCAGACCCACCGCTCCCTGGTCCGCTACCTCATCGAGGAGTCCTACGAGGTCGTCGAGGCGATCGAGGAGCCCGGGGGCGTGGACCGCGCGCTGCTGCGCGAGGAGCTCGGCGACGTCCTGCTGCAGGTGGTCTTCCACGCGCGGATCGCGGAGGAGGTTCCGGCGGCCTCGGGGGGCTTCGACGTCGCCGAGGTCGTGGAGGAGCTCAACGCCAAGCTGGTCCGGCGGCATCCGCACGTGTTCGTCGACGCCGCGCCCGCCGCGCCCGCCGACGCCACGAGCGCCGCCTCCACCCCGGGGCCGCCTCCTCCGTGCCCGCCGACGCCGCCCCGCACCCGCCGACGTCGCGGGCGACCGCCGGATCGACGAGCAGCGCCTCGAGAGCCTGACCCGGCGCTGGGACGCGATCAAGCGGGAGGAGAAGCCGGAGCGCTCGGACCCTTCGAAGGCGTCCCGCCCGCCTCCCCGCCCTGGCGCTGGCCGAGAAGACCCTGAACAAGGCCGCCAAGGCGGGCCTGCCGCTGCCTCCGCGGAGACCACGGCCCCTCGCCCGGCGTCGGCGCGCCCGAGCCCGCCTCCGCGCCCTCTCGATGCCGCGACCCCCCCGGCGTCGTCGTGCCCGACACCTCCGCCCCCGCCTCGCCTGCCGCAGCCCCCGCCCCGCCCGCCGTCGAGGTCTCCCCGGAGTCGGTGGCCGCCGGGGGCCGCGAGGAGGCGGAGCGCGCGCTCGGAGAGGAGCTGCTGGCGCTCACCGTGCGGGCGCGCTCGCTCGGCGTGGACCCCGAGCGGGCGCTCCGCGGGGCCGTGCGCGGTTTCGTCGAGGCCTCCCGGGCGGTTGGGAAAGCCTGACTCTGCCTGTGTTCGTGTGGGAAATTGCTAGACTGGGCGCCGGGGACGGCGCCACGCCAGTTCAGATTCGCGCGGCGAGTCACTAGGCTCGACAACGAGAAGCCACCCCGGCCTTCCGATGCAAAGGAGATACCCCATGGCGATCATCATCGACATCCACGCCCGCCAGATCCTCGACTCCCGCGGCAACCCGACCGTCGAGGTCGAGGCGCTGCTGGAGGACGGCAGCTTCGGCCGCGCGGCGGTCCCCTCGGGCGCCTCCACGGGCGAGTTCGAGGCGGTCGAGCGCCGGGACGGCGACAAGAAGGTGTACCAGGGCAAGGGCGTCCTGGAGGCCGTGCAGGCCGTCGCCGACGAGATCGCCGAGGTCGTCATCGGCCTCGACGCGACCGACCAGCGCCTGGTCGACGCCGCGATGCTCGAGCTGGACGGCACCGACAACAAGGGCAAGCTCGGCGCCAACGCCATCCTCGGCGTCTCCCTGGCCGTGGCCCGCGCGGCCGCCGAGGCCTCCGAGCTGCCGCTCTACAAGTACCTGGGCGGCCCCAACGCCCACGTGCTGCCCGTGCCGATGATGAACATCCTCAACGGCGGCTCCCACGCGGACTCCAACGTGGACATCCAGGAGTTCATGATCGCCCCGATCGGCGCCCCGACCTTCTCCGAGGCGCTGCGCCAGGGCGTGGAGGTCTACCACCAGCTGAAGTCCGTGCTCAAGGACCGCGGCCTGGCCACCGGCCTGGGCGACGAGGGCGGCTTCGCCCCGAGCCTGGGCTCCAACGCCGAGGCCCTGGACCTGATCATCGAGGCCATCAAGAAGGCCGGCTTCAAGCCGGGCGAGGACATCGCCCTGGCCCTCGACGTCGCCTCCTCCGAGTTCTACGACCGGAAGTCCGGCACCTACGCCTTCGAGGGCGGGAAGAAGTCGGCGCAGGAGATGACCTCCTACTACGCCGACCTCGTCGCCAAGTACCCGCTGGTCTCGATCGAGGACCCGCTGGACGAGGACGACTGGGACGGCTACCAGACCATCACCGCCGAGCTCGGCGACAAGGTCCAGATCGTCGGCGACGACCTCTTCGTGACCAACCCGGAGCGCCTGGGCAAGGGTATCGAGATCGGCGCGGCCAACGCCCTGCTGGTCAAGGTCAACCAGATCGGCTCGCTGACCGAGACCTTCGACGCGATCACCCTCGCCCAGACCAACGAGTTCCGCTGCATGGTCTCGCACCGCTCGGGAGAGACCGAGGACACCACGATCGCCGACATCGCGGTGGCCACCAACGCCGGCCAGATCAAGACCGGCGCCCCGGCCCGCTCGGAGCGCGTGGCCAAGTACAACCAGCTGCTGCGCATCGAGGAGGAGCTGGGCAAGGCCGCGACCTACGCCGGCGCCTCCGCCTTCCCGCGCTTCCGCAAGCGCTAGGCCGCACCGCGGGCCGCGCGACGGGCCCCGCCCCGCAGGAGCATCGCCTCCGGGGGCGGGGCCCGTCGCCGTCCGGGGCGTCTCCGCCCGGGGCGCGCACCCGCCGGGCACCCTCCGACGGCCGCCCCGGACACGGTCCCGGGGGCGGGGCCCGCCGCCCCGCTCACGATGCGAACCTCGGCCGCGTGTTCGGTACAGTGAGGGCACACCAGTAACCGACGGAGAGGACGGCCCCGTGAAGAGATCCCTGCCCCGGGGCCTGCGCCTGCCGCAGCGGCTGAGGCGTCGTGACGACGTCGCGCCCGTTCCCCGAGGGGCCGACCCGGTCGAGGGCGATCCCGTCCAGGACGATCCAGCCGAGGGCCGCCGCGCGTCGCGTCCCCGGAGACGGCGGACGCCGGATCGGCGCCCCGCGCGGACCGGCAGCGGCTCGCTCGGCGCGGAGGACTGGTCCGCGGAGCGGGGGACCATGCAGCCCGTGGCGGCGAGGTCGTTCTCGGGGCGGTCCCTGCTGCTGCTCCTGGTCGTCGTCGCGCTGGTCGTCCCCCTGGCCCCCACCGTGCATCGGTACTTCGCGCAGCAGGCGGAGATCTCGGCGCTCGAGCAGGACATCGACCGCCTGAAGTCCGAGCAGCAGCAGCTGAAGGACCAGGAGTCCCTCTGGGAGCAGGACTCCTACGTGGAGCAGCAGGCCCGGGAGCGGCTGTCCTACGTCAGGCCCGGGGAGACCCCGTACCTGGTGGTCGGCGGCGAGGACGAGGAGACGGAGGCCAACGACTCCTCGGCCGAGGCCGTGACCTCCGGCGACCCCAGCTGGGCCGGCCAGCTCTGGCAGTCGCTCAACGAGCCGGCCGACTAGCCGCGCCGCCCTCCCGCACCGCGGACGGCCGCCGAGCGCCGACGCGACGAACCGACCAACCGAAGGAACACGGTGACCAATCATCCCACTGACCACGTGCCGCACGGGTACGGCGTGAGCGCCGAGACCCTCGCGCCGACCTCCCAGGACCTCCTGGTCCTCTCCCGCCAGCTGGGGCGGCAGGTGCGCGACGTCGTCGAGATCCCGGCCCGGTGCGTGTGCGGGAACCCGCTGGTCGCGGCCACCGCGCCGCGGCTGTCCAACGGCACACCGTTCCCGACCGTCTTCTACCTGGCCCACCCCGTGATCACCCAGGCGGCCTCCCGCCTGGAGGCGGCCGGCCTGATGTACCGCATGACCGACCGGATCGCCGAAGAGCCGGAGACGGCGCGCGCCTACGAGGCCGCCCACCGGAACTACCTCGCCGAGCGCGAGCGGATCGGGGCGGCGACCGGGATCGGCGAGGTCCCGGAGATCGAGGGCATCTCGGCCGGGGGCATGCCCACGCGCGTGAAGTGCCTGCACGCCGTCCTGGGGCACACCCTCTCGGTGGGGCCCGGGGTGAACCCGTTCGGCGACGAGACGCTCGCCGCGATCGAGCAGTGGTGGACGCCGGAGCAGTGCGCCTGCGACCCGGCCTGGCGCGACGCCGAGGACTGACGACCCACCCGCGACCGAAGACCGGCCCCGCCGCCGGAACGACCCGAGGAGGACCCCGAACCATGCGCGTAGGCGCCATCGACTGCGGCACCAATTCCATCCGCCTGCTCATCGCCGACGTCGGCGAGACCCCCGGCTCCCCGGGGGCGCTGCGCGACGTCGTGCGCGAGATGCGCGTCGTGCGCCTCGGGGCCGGCGTCGACGCCACGGGCTGGCTCTCCCAGGAGGCGCTGGACCGGACCCTCGACGCGGTCGGGGACTACGCCGCGGCCCTGGAGGAGCACGGCGCGGAGCGGGTCCGCATGGTCGCCACCAGCGCGACCCGCGACGCCGGCAACCGGGACACCTTCACCGACGGCATCCGGGAGCGCCTCGGGATCGACCCCGAGGTCATCTCCGGCGAGGAGGAGGCCCGCCTGTCCTTCCTGGGCGCCGCTTCGGCGGTGGACCCCTCGGGCGCCGGCCGCGACCTCGTCGTCGACATCGGCGGCGGCTCCACGGAGTTCGTGCTAGGCGACCGCGCCGGCGTCATCGGCTCCACCTCGGTCAACATCGGCTGCGTCCGGCTGACCGAGCGCTACCTGAGCTCCAACCCGCCCTCGCGCGCGCAGGTCGAGCGGTTGATCGGCGACGTCGACGACGCCGTGACCACCGCCCTGCGCACCGTCCCCATCCCCACCGCCACCCGGCTGATCGGCGTCGCGGGCTCGGTGACCACCGTGACGGCCCAGGCCCTCGGCCTGGCGGAGTACGACGCCGCGCGCATCCACGGCGCCGAGCTGGCGTCCGGCCGGGTGATCGAGGCCGCGAACGCGCTGACCCGCATGACCCGCGCGGAGCGGGCCGAGCTGGGGTTCATGCACGAGGGGCGGGTCGACGTGATCGGCGCCGGCGCCCAGATCTGGGCCAGGATCGTCGAGCGGGTCGGCGAGCTGACCCACGGCCGCGTGGACACCACCGTGACCAGCGAGCACGACATCCTCGACGGCATCGCGCTCTCCCAGGTGGGGGACGGCCAGCGGAAGGGGTAGGACCATGACGCAGCGAAGCACCAGCGCCCGGAGGCCCCGCCCCCGCACGACCGGCGCCATGCGCGCGGCCCGCCCGCGCGTCCCGCCGGCACCGCTCGCCCCGCCCGCGCTCCGCGTTCCGTCCGGGCGGTGGTCGCCGGGGCGCTCGTGCTGGCCACGGCCCTGCTCGTCCCGGCGGCCGCCCAGGCCGCCCCCGGCCGGCAGCCCTCGCCCCTGCCCTCGGTGCCCATCATCGAGGAGGAGAAGTCCGGCGACGGCGTGCGCGCCCAGGAGTACTGGCTGGACGACTACGGCTTCCGCGAGGCGTGGAAGGAGAGCACGGGCAAGGGCGTCAAGGTCGCGGTGATCGACACCGGCGTCGACGCCGGGCATCCCGACCTCGAGGGGAACGTGGTCAAGGGCTCGGACGCCTCCGGCGGCGGCTCTCCCGACGGCTGGGAGGGTCTCGGCGCGGAGCCCGAGCACGGGACGCTGGTGGCCTCGATGATCGCCGCCCACGGCCACTCCGACCCCAAGGTCACCGCCGCGCCGGGTAGCGAGCCCGGGAAGCCGGCCGGGATGATCGGCGTCGCGCCCGAGGCGCAGATCCTCCCGATCTCGCTGTGGATCGGCACCGAGAACCCCGGCGGGGTGTCGGTCGAGGACCAGGTCCCGCAGGCCGTCCGGACCGCCGTCGACTCCGGCGCCGACGTCATCAACCTCTCGGTCGGGTCCTCCAAGACCTCGTGGCCCGAGTCCTGGGACGCGGCGTTCGAGTACGCCCAGGAGAAGGACGTCGTGCTGGTCGCCTCGGCCGGGAACCGGGGGAGCGGGGTGACCCAGGTCGGGGCGCCCTCGACCATCCCCGGCGTGATCTCGGTGGGCGGCGTGGACCGCCAGCGCGTGCAGTCGGAGGAGTCCTCCGCGCAGGGCATCTCGATCGCGGTGGCCGCCCCCAGCGAGGACCTCATCGGCGCGATGCCGGGCGACGGCTACGGCCTGTGGTCGGGGACCTCGGCGTCGGCGCCCCTGGTCTCCGGGCTGGTCGCACTGATGCGCGAGCGCCACCCGGACGACTCCGCGGCCCAGATCGTCCAGCGCCTGATCACCACCGCCCAGGACCGCGGCGCGGCCGGGCGGGACCCCCAGTACGGGTACGGCGTGATCGACCCGGTGGCCGCGCTGGACCAGGACGTCGACGTCGACTCGGTCACCGAGAACCCCCTCGGCAGCGTCGAGAAGTGGGCCAGCATCCACCGGCGCGCCGTCCCCTCCGAGGAGGCGCGGCAGGCGGAGGAGACCCCGGAGCCGACGCCGGAGCACGAGGAGGGCGAGAGCATCGCCGCCGTCGCCCCGCCGGAGCCCGCGGCGCCCGAGACCTCGCTGCCGCGGCTGCTGCCGATCGCGCTGATCGGCGCGTTCGGGCTGTGGGTCGGGGTGCTCGCCGTCGGGGCGGTCGTGAAGATCCGGCGCGCGGCGCGCCTGGCGCACGACTCCGAATAGCCATCGGCCGTCCCTGGTGGCAATATGGTGCGGAGTGAACCGTGGTCTGAGGAGAGGCCGGTCCGACGCCGCCGGGGTCGGGCGCGGTCCGACTCCCGGCGCGCTCCGGCCGGTCGGGCCGACCTCCACTCACCCGAGCAACCCAAGGAAGTAGCATTTCAATCATGGCTTTCAAGCAGCTGACGAACGACCGTCCCCGCATCCTCGTCGTGGGCGGCGGCTATGTGGGCTTCACCGTGGCCGCCAAGATCCAGAAGGCCATCAAGGCCTCGGGCGGCGTCGTCACCGTCGTGGACCCCAACCCGTACATGACCTACCTGCCCTTCCTTCCCGAGGTCGCGGGCGGGAACATCGAGTCGCGCCACGCCGTGGTCCCGCTGCGCCAGCACCTGACCGACTCGGAGATCCTCACCGCCCGGGTGGAGAAGATCGACCACGCGAACAAGAAGGCGACCGTGCGCGGCGTCGACGACGGAGACTCCTACGAGCTGTCCTACGACCAGATCGTGATCGGCGCCGGCTCCGTGACCCGCGCGTTCCCGATCCCCGGCCTGGCCGAGACCGCCATCGGCATGAAGGCGATCGAGGAGGCCGAGCACGTCCGCAACTGGGTGCTCGAGCGCATCGAGGTCGCGGCCCTGCTCAAGGACGAGGCCGCGCGCCGCCAGGCCCTGACCTTCGTGGTCGTCGGCGGCGGGTTCGCCGGCGTCGAGACCATCGCCGAGATCGAGGACATGGCCCGCGCCGCCGTCGAGCGCACCTCGCTGCTGCGCGTGTCCGACCTGCGCTTCGTCATGGTCGAGGCCATGGGGCGGATCATGCCCGAGGTGCCCGAGTCCCGCGCCGAGTCCGTCGTGGCGCACCTGCGCTCGCGCGGCATCGAGGTGCTGCTGAACACCTCGCTGGGCGAGGTCGTGGACGGCCACACCCTCAAGCTGGTCAACATGGGCGACAAGTCCTCGGCCGGTGAGATCGAGTCCGACACCCTGATCTGGACCGCCGGCGTCCAGGCCGCGCCGTTCCTCAAGGACAGCGACCTGCCCGTCGACGAGCGCGGCCGCGTCCGCGTCGGCGCCGACCTGCGCGTCACCGGCGACGAGGGCCCGGTCGAGGGCGCCTGGGCCGCGGGCGACAACGCCGCGGTCCCGGACCTGACCGGCGGCGGCGTCGGCGGCTTCTGCGTCCCGAACGCCCAGCACGCCTCCCGCCAGGCCGTGCGGCTCGCCAAGAACCTGCTGGCCTCGCGAAACAACGGGCAGCTGCAGGACTACTACCACGAGAACCTCGGCGCCGTGGCCGGCCTGGGCACGCTCAAGGGCGTCGCCAACATCAAGGGCAAGTCCTTCGAGGGCCCCCTGGCCTGGGTCATGCACCGCGCCTACCACGGCTACGCGATCCCCACCGTGGAGCGCACCGCCCGCGTGGCGGCCAACTGGGCGCTGAGCGCGGTCTTCGGCCGCGACACCTCGCCCGTGCGCCACCTGCGCGAGCCGCGCCTGACCTTCGAGATGGCCACCGGCAACGCGCCGGAGAAGAAGAAGGCCCGCCTCTAGGGCCGGGCCGCGGAAGGCTCGTCCCGTGGCGCGCCGCCGCGAGGCGGGTGCGCCGCACCCTCGGCATCGGCCCCGTCCCTCCACCGTCCGCGGTGGCCGGGGCGGGGCCGATCCGCCCCAGTAGCCCAATCGGCAGAGGCGGCGGACTTAAAATCCGCGCAGTGTGGGTTCGAGTCCCACCTGGGGCACCCCGCGACGACGGCCCCGGTGGCGTCGGGCATTCGACCCGGCGCCCCGGGGCCTTCGCGCGTCCGGGGCGTAGCCGGGAGCCGCGGCGGGCGAACGCCGCTCACCCTCCTGGGCGCGGCACCGGAACGGGACCGGATTCGAAAAGGCGCGCCGGACCTGGCACTTCGGGCGCCGTGGGGGAGCGGGCGGCGTCGTGTTCCCAGGTAATCAACGGCTGGCACGGCTGACGCGGAACGGTTGACCTGTAAAATAGAGGGAAGGCCGGTCCACCGACGCACCGTGCCGGTGTCACCCATTCGAGAATCCACCCCAGAATTGAGGAATCCCCATGGGACGCGGCAACCCGCTCATCAAGCGCATGAACAGCGATGCGCACCAGAACCACATGTCCGCTTCGTCAGGCGGTCAGGCGCTCGCGACCGACCCGCGGCAGCTGAACGACCTCTACAACGCCCCCTCGGCCACAGCGGCCGAGACCCAGCGCGCGACGATGAACGACGTCGTGGTCAAGTGCCTCATCCTCCTCGGCCTGGTCGTGGTGGGCGGCGCCGTCGGGTGGGTCGTCCCCGCCGTCGGCATGATCGGCGCGCTGGCCGGGTTCGCCCTCGCCCTCGTGGTGATCTTCAAGAAGAAGACCTCGCCGGGCCTGATCATGGCCTACGCGGTCTGCCAGGGCCTGTTCCTGGGTGCCATCTCCGGGCTCTTCGAGGCGATGTTCGACGGGATCGTCCTCACCGCCATCATCTCGACTCTGATCGTCTTCGTGGGCATGCTCGCCCTGTACGCCAAGGCCGGCGTGCGCATCCGCGGCAAGGTCGCGGCCATGGTCGGCATCGGCCTGATCGCCTACATGGCCTTCGTGATCGGCAACCTGATCTTCGGCGCCTTCACCGGCAGCTCGATGCGCGACGTCCAGGTCATGGGCATCCCGCTGGGCATCATCATCGGCCTGGTCGTGGTCGTCCTGGCCGCGCTGTGCCTGGTCATGGACTTCCAGGAGATCGACGGCGCCCTGCGCGCCGGCGTCCCGGAGAAGGAGTCCTGGCGCCTGGCCTTCGGCCTGATGGTGACCCTCATCTGGCTCTACGTCGAGATCCTGCGCCTGCTCAGCTACTTCATGAGCGACGACTGATCCTCCGCGGGGCCGGCCGGCGACGTCGGCCGCCCCGACCCGCCGCCCGGTGCGGCGCGCCCACGGCGACGCCGGGCCCATTCCGATGCCCCGTCGGAGGCGGCCCGGCGTCGTCGTGCCGTCCCGGGGCATGCCGGTGCCGACCCGGGGGCGTGCCCGCGCCCTCCGCGGGGCGTGCCCGTACCGGTCCGGGGGAATGCCCGAGTAGCCCCCCGAGGCATCCCCGTGCCGTCCCGGGGCATGCCGGTGCCGCCCCGGGGGAGCGCCCCGCCCCCGGCGGCGACGCCGCGGGCGGGGCGCGTCATCGATGAGCCGGCGTCGTCGTCCGTTCTGCATAGAATGAGGGGCATGACTTCAACCCAGGCATCGTCCAGCGGGATCCCTCCGGCGTCGCAACCCTCCGGCGCGGAAGCCGTCGATCACCGCGGGCAGGGGACCAGGGACGTCCCCTTCGGCATCATCACGGCCGCCGCGTGGTCCTGGCGGGTGCTGATCGTCCTCGTCATGGCCGGCGTGATCGTCTGGCTCGCGCGGCCGATCAGCACGGTCATCATCTCGGTCGCCGTCGCGGCGCTGCTGGCCGGCCTCCTGTTCCCGCTCGTGCGCTGGCTGCGCAAGCGCAAGGTCAACGCCGGGATCGCCACGGCGATCACCGAGCTGGGCGCGATCGTCGCCGTGATGGGCCTGCTCACGCTGGTGGGCCAGCAGCTCGTGGTGGGCTTCTCCGAGCTCTCCGACCAGGCGGTCGCGGGCTACCAGCAGCTGATGACCTGGCTCTCCGAGGGGCCGCTGCACCTCTCGGTCGATCAGGTGGACAACGCCCTGAACTCGCTGATCGAGACCGCGCGCAACAACTCCCAGCAGCTGCTGAGCGGGGCCGCGGCGGTGGGGTCCACCGCCGGCGAGGTCGGCGCGGGCCTGCTGATCACGCTGTTCACCCTCATCTTCTTCCTCCTCGAGGGGGAGCGGATCTGGCTGTTCGTCGTCAAGATGTTCCCCCGCAACGCCCGGCGCGCCGTCAACGGTGCGGGCCGGCGGGGCTGGAACTCCCTGGTCTCCTACGCGCGCATCCAGGTCTTCGTGGCCTTCGTCGACGCCGTGGGCATCGGGCTCGCCGCGTTCTTCCTGGGCGTCCCCCTGGCCTTCCCGCTCGGCGTGCTGGTCTTCCTCGGCTCGTTCATCCCCGTCATCGGCGCGGTGGCCACCGGCGCGGTCGCGGTCCTGCTGGCCCTGGTGGCCAACGGCCCCGTCAACGCGCTGCTCATGCTGCTCATGGTCCTGCTGGTCCAGCAGATCGAGTCCCACATCCTGCAGCCGCTGGTCATGGGCAAGGCCGTCTCGCTGCACCCGCTCGCGGTGGTGCTGGCGGTCGCGCTGGGCTCCATGGTCCTGGGGATCGTCGGCGCGCTGTTCGCCGTCCCGGTCATGGCGGTGCTCAACACCGTGGTCAGGTACCTCGCCGGCAGGCAGTGGGAGCACGACACGCAGATCCGGACGGAGCCGTTCAAGTATCCATGGGAGATCGCCAAGGCCTCGCGGAAGTCCGCCGCCCAGCGGGTCAAGGAGCGGATCTCGCGCGACTCCAAGGACGACGAGGACCAGGCGTCCCAGCAGGCGGACGACGCGGACACCGGCTCCGTGCGCGCGACGTCGCGGGACTAGTCTGGCTAGGGGCGCGCAGACGCGCGCTCGGTAAGGACTGAAGCATGCATCATCTGGAGAACCTCCCCGTCACCATCCAGGACATCGAGGCGGCCGCGCGGCTGCTGGAGGGTGTCACCGAGGTCACCCCGGTGGCCCACTCGCGGGCGCTCGAGCGGAAGATCGGCTCCCCGGTGCACCTGAAGGCCGAGAACCTGCAGCGCTCCGGGTCCTTCAAGGTCCGCGGGGCCTACACCCGCATGGCCAAGCTCTCCGAGGAGGAGAAGGCGGCCGGCGTCGTCGCGGCCTCGGCGGGCAACCACGCCCAGGGGGTGGCGCTCGCGGCGTCCAAGCTGGGGATCTCGGCGCGCATCTACATGCCCAAGGGCGCGGCCCTGCCCAAGATCGCGGCGACGCAGAGCCACGGCGCGGAGGTCGTGCTGTTCGGCACCACCGTGGACGAGGCGCTGGCGGAGGCCAAGCGCCACGCCGAGGAGGTGGGGGCGGTCTTCGTCCACCCCTTCGACAACGCGGACATCGTGGCCGGCCAGGGGACCCTCGGGCTGGAGGTCATCCAGCAGGTCCCGGACGTGGAGACCATCATCACCGGGGTCGGCGGGGGAGGGCTGCTGGCCGGGGTCGCGGTCGCGGCCAAGGCGCACGAGGAGCGCACCGGACGCAAGATCCGCGTGATCGGCGTCCAGGCGGAGCACGCGGCCGCCTACCCGCCCTCGCTCGCCGCGGACGCGCTGGTGCCGCTCAAGCGGATCTCGACCATCGCCGACGGCATCGCGGTCGGGCGCCCGGGGCAGCTGCCCTTCTCGATCATCAAGGAGCTGGTCGACGACGTCGTGACCGTCTCCGAAGACGACCTCGCCCGCGCCCTGATCTTCCTGATCGAGCGGAACAAGCTGGTGGTCGAGCCCGCGGGCGCGGTGGGCGTCGCCGCGCTGATCGACGGCAAACTCAATGAGCGCTACGGCAACCTCGGCTCGACCGTGTGCCTGCTCTCGGGCGGCAACATCGACCCGATGCTCATGCTCAAGGTCATCCAGCGGGGCCTCTCGGCCGCCGGCCGCTACCTCACCATCAAGATCATGCTGACGGACCGGCCGGGCGAGCTCGCGACGATCGCGCGGGTCATCGCCGAGTGCGACGCCAACGTGACCGGCGTCGACCACACGCGCGTGGGCGGCTCGCTGTCCATGGGCGACGTCTCGATCACGATCGACATGGAGACCAAGGGTAACGAGCACAGCAACGAGGTCCTCCAGGCGTTGGAGGCCGAGGGGCTGCGGCCCATCGTGGTCTCCTAGGGGGGGCGCCGTCGTGGTCCCCTAGGGGCCACTCTGTCGCGGTCCCCTAGGGGCTCCCTGCTGTGGTCTCCCGGGGGCCGTCCCGTCGCGGTCCCCCAGAGGGCTCCTGGGCGACCTCCTCGGGCGGCGCCGGGCACGGAAAAGGCCGCGACCCTCGGGTCGCGGCCTTCGCGCGCGGCGGGGGCGACGGCGCGGGGGCCGTCGTCGCAGGCCTAGTACGGCTTCGCGGAGATCACCTTGAGCGGGATGTCCTTGCCGTTGGGGGCCTCGTAGCTGAGCTGGTCGCCGACGCGGTGGCCGTTGATGGCCTGGCCCATGGGCGACTTCTCGCTGAAGACCTGGATGTCCTGGTCGCCGACCAGGGTCTCGGCCACCTCGCGGCTGCCCAGCAGGAAGGTCAGGGTCTTGCCGCCGATCTCGGCCTCCACCAGCATCCCGGGCTCGACGACGCCGTCGTCCGCCGGCTTGTGGCCGACCTCGGAGTGCTCGAGCAGGTACTTCAGCTGCGCGATGCGGCCCTCGTTCTTGCCCTGCTCCTCCTTCGCCGCGTGGTAGCCGCCGTTCTCGCGGAGGTCGCCCTCCTCGCGGGCGGCCTCGATGCGGTCGACGATCTCCTGCCGCTTGGCGCCCTGGCGCTCCTCCAGCTCGGCCTGGAGCCGGTCGTACGCCTCCTGCGTCAGCCAGGCGCCGGTTTCGGTGGTTTCTTCAGACATAGTCGCTCCTCGGGGTGACGCTGGGGCCCGGTGTGCGGGCCGCGGCCGGGCGGTCGGTTCCCGGCGACGTCGTTGCGGATAGATAAAACCCGCCACGGGATGCCCATGGCGGGATGCGTCGGTCCCCTGAGTCTATCGAGTGACGCAGCGAACTTCAGGAGATTTCGCCCCTAGCTGTCACGTGCCCAGCAGGAGTCGACGGTCACGGTGTGCGCGGGGGAGGTGGTCAGCAGCCGGACGTGGTGCGCCGAGGTGTGGTTGCTGAGCTGGTCCGCGGGCACCTCGCCGATGCTGACCTCGTCCCAGCCGACGATGGCGTGCTGGTCGTTGAGGGCCTGGACGGCGCAGGTCACGACGGCGTCGTCGGGCTTGGTCAGCTCGAAGTCGAGGCTGGCCTCGTCGGCGCTCTCGATGTCGAAGCTGACCTCCTTGAAGGTCGGGGCGTCCGCGCGGGAGGCGGCGATCCAGGCCGCGAAGGCCGCCGAGAGGATGATCGCGACGGCGGCGATGGCCAGCCAGGCGCGGGTGCCGAGCCGCCTCGGGGAGCGCCGCCGGCCGTATCGCTGGTTTAGAGTGGAAGACGTCAATTTTCTGAGAGTGCCTGCCGTCGAAGGGTGATCCCCTCGGGGCGGGCGCTGCGTCAGTGGTCACTGCGCGTGCCGTCCCGGTGAGGGTATCGTGGTCTCTCAGACCACTGTATCGAAAGGATGGGGTGTCAGGCTGTGCCAGACCCGCAGGAATCGGCTTCGGCCGCCGTCTCCGACCACGCATCGTCCCGCCCGGACTTCTCCGGGCTGAGGATCCTCGCGATCCACGCCCACCCCGACGACGAGTCGAGCAAGGGCGCCGCGTCGATGGCCTACTACGCCGAGCACGGCGTCCGGGTCATGGTGCTCAGCTGCACCGGCGGCGAGCGGGGCTCGATCCTCAACGCCGGCGTCGAGGAGAACCCCCGTTCGCACTGGGACCTGCCCGGCCTGCGTCACCAGGAGATGGCCAACGCGCGCCGGGCCCTCGGCGTCGAGCACCGTTGGCTCGGGTTCATGGACTCGGGTCTGCCCGAGGGCGACCCGCTGCCCCCGCTGCCGTGGGGCAGCTTCGCGACCCTGCCGCTGGAGCGCGCCGCCGCCCCGGTCGTGCGGCTCGTCCGCGACTTCAAGCCGCACGTGCTCCTCTCCTACGATGAGAACGGCGGCTACCCGCACCCGGACCACATCATGTCCCACAAGGTCTCGCTCGAGGCGTGGGACGCCGCGGGTGACGCCTCGCGCTACCCGGAGGCCGGCGAGCCCTGGCAGCCCCTCAAGCTCTACTACGACCGCGCGTTCAACGTGGACCGCTTCAAGGCCCTGCACGAGGCCCTGACCGAGCGCGGCATCCCCTCGCCCTACGCCGAGCGGCTGGCCCAGTGGGCGGAGTCCGAGCCGGAGGGCGCGCCCCCGGTCTCCCGGCACCGCACCACCACCCAGATCCGCTGCGCCGAGTTCTTCGACCGGCGCGACGCCGCCCTGACCGCCCACGTCTCCCAGGTGGACCCCTCGGGGTTCTTCTTCGCCGTGCCCCGGGAGGTCCAGCAGCAGGTCTGGCCGTGGGAGGACTACACCCTGGTGGAGAGCCGGGTCGAGACCACGACGCCGGAGGACGACTTCGCCGCGGGCGTCGACTACGCGCCCGAGCGGGAGACCGCCGGCGCCCGGGCCTCCGAGCGGGGCGCTGAGCGCCGATGACGGCCGGTGTGCTGAGCGCCGCGGCTGCCCTCCTCGCGCAGGGTCCGGGCCAGGAGTCGCCGAGCCTGAAGCCGGGGCTCGACCCGAACCAGGTGGCCCCCGGGACCCTGGGCTTCGTCATCACGTTCATCCTGGTGGTGGCGGTGGTCCTCCTGATCCTCGACCACACGCGCCGCCAGCGGCGCCTGAAGTTCCGCTACGACTACGCGATGGCCCGGGAGGCCGAGGAGCGCGAGCGGCGCGAGGGCGGGCCCGCCGGAGCGGCGGGGGACCGGGCGGCGTCGGGCGAGGCCCCCGCGCCGTCGGAGGCCCCGGAGGCCGAGGACGCCGGCCGGGAGGACGGGCGGCCCGGGGACCCCGGCGGAGCCCCCGGACGCTGACCGGGCGGACGCCGGCCGGCCCCATCTCGGGCGGCTCCAGTTCCCGGCCTGCTCCGACAAGCAGCTCCGTTCCCGGCCTGCTCCGTCACGGGTGCCCTATCCCGGGTGTCCCCGACTCGACCTGCCCCATTCCGGGAGGCCCCGTTTCGGGAGGACCCGTCCCGGGCGTACCCGCCCTGAGAACCCCGCGCGGTGCCCTCATCCCGCGTGGGGCCATCACCCCGCGTGGGGCCCTCAGCCCGCGTAGAGGGCGAAGACCACGGCGACGTAGTGGCTCGCGAACCCGAAGATCGTGAACACGTGGAACAGCTCGTGGAACCCGAAGACCCGGGGCGCGAGGTGCGGGCGCTTGAGCGCGTAGAAGACCGCCCCCGCGATGTAGAAGACGCCTCCCGCCGCGACCAGCAGCGTGGCCGTGGGGCTGACGCTCCAGAAGTCGCCGAGGTAGAACACGGCCATGAGGCCCATGACCACGTACAGCGGCGTGTAGAGCAGCCGGGGCGCGTGGGTCCAGAAGACCCGGAAGACGATGAGCAGCAGCGCGCAGCCCCAGACGCTCCACAGCAGGATCCCCGTGCGCGGCGGGGTCAGGAGCGTCAGCGCGAGCGGCGTGTAGGTCCCGGCGATGATGAGCGAGATGTTCGAGTGGTCGAGCCGCTTGAGCAGCAGCCGCGCCCTCGGGGACCAGTAGGCCCGGTGGTACATCCCCGAGACGCCGAAGAGGACGACGCTGGTCAGGGCGAAGACGGCGCAGGCCAGGGAGCGCTCGCCCCCGCCGGCCAGGACGATGAGCACGATGCCCGCGGCGAAGGCGACGGGGGCGAAGGAGGCGTGCAGCCACCCGCGCCACAGGGGCTTGCGCTCCAGCACGTCGGCGAACCGGTGCGCGGCGGAGCTGGCTACGTCCTCCGCGTAGGAGGCCGCCGCCCGGGTGGCCTGCTCGGCCTTGGCCCGCAGCCCCGCGGCGCGGCGCTCGAGGCGGTGGGCGCGGGCCAGCCTGCGGGCCTGGCGCCGGTCGGGGGCGTGCTCGCCCGCCTCCGGCGCGGATCCACCAGCCACTGCACTTCTCCTCGTCCGCGGGGTTCTCGTGGGTCCATGGTATCCACGGGCACCCGGGAATTCCCTGGGCGCGGCGTCGGCGGCCCCCTGTGGAGAACCGCCGGAACGGGGCGCTGAGCGCGGTACGGTTAGACTGGTCCGGCCGTTCCCGAGCCCCGCCGGGGGCCGCGGCGTCGTGCGGGGCATCAGAGCACCGGACGGGGAAGGACGAGGATGAAGCTACCGAAGCCTCTCTACGCGATCTACGAACGCAGGCTCGTCTCCTCGATCACCCCGGAGCGGCTCCCGCGCCACGTGGGCGTCATGGTGGACGGCAACCGGCGCTGGGCCAAGCTGATGGGCGAGCCCACCAAGCACGGGCACCAGAAGGGCGCCGAGCGGATCGTCGAGTTCCTGGGGTGGTGCCGGGAGCTGGGGATCGACGTCGTGACCCTCTACATGCTCTCCACCGAGAACCTCAAGCGCCCGGCGTCCGAGCTGGGCGACCTCATGAGCGTCATCGACGACCTGCTGCAGCAGCTGGGGGAGAGCGGCACGGCGCGCATCCAGCCCATGGGAGCCCTGGAGCTCCTGCCGGAGGCCCTGTACCAGAACCTCGAGCGGGTGGCCGAGCAGACGGCCGGGGCGCAGGGGCTGCACGTGAACATCGCGGTGGGCTACGGGGGCCGGCAGGAGATCGTCGACGCCGTACGCGAGCTGCTCGAGGACAGGGCGGACCAGGGCCGGGACATCCGGGAGATCGCGCGCAGCCTGGGCGCCGACGACATCTCGGCCTACCTCTACACCCGCGGCCAGCCCGACCCGGACCTGGTCATCCGCACCTCGGGGGAGCAGCGGCTCTCCGGGTTCATGATGTGGCAGTCGGCCTACTCCGAGTTCTACTTCTGCGAGGCCCTCTGGCCGGACTTCCGGCGCGTCGACTTCTTGCGCGCCCTCCGCGACTTCGCCAGCCGCCAGCGGCGCTTCGGCTCCTGACGCCGGGCGCCCCGCCGTGCTCGAGCTGCTCTCGGCCTGGTGGGGCGGCTCGCGCGGGTCGGGCGGCGTCGCGGCGGCCTGGCTGCTCGGGTGCGCCGCCCTCGCGGCGGGGTCGTGGGCGTGCGGCTGTGCCGGGCCGACGCCGTCGGGCACCGGCTGCCCCGGCGCTGGGTCGATGCCCTGTACCCCTCGCGGTGCTGCCCGCCGCCGCGGCGTTCCTGCTGGCGGGGCTGCCCGCGGCGCTGCTCGGAGGACTCGCCGGGGCGGTCCTGCACGCGGCTCCGCCGCTCCTGGCCCGGGCGGTCTCACCGGGGGCGGTGGGGCGCGGTGACCTCCGCCTCGCGCCGCCCCTCGGGGCGCTGCTGGGGATGGTCTCCCTTCCGCACGCGGCGGCGGGCCTCCTGCTCACGGCCCTGCTGGGCGGGCTGTGGGCGGGTGGGCTGATGCTCGCGGGACGGCTCGGGCGCCGGGACCGCATCGCGCTGGGGCCGTGGATGATCCTGGGGGCGGCGCTGGCCTGGTGCCTGGCCCCCGCCCGGCTGGTCTGAGCCGTGGGAACGGGAGGCTGGTCCGAGACCCGGGGCGGGCGGCGAGTAGGGTGGTCACGTCAGACCGCTGAAGCCGTTCCCCGCCGAGGAGGACCCGCATGCCCACCCCCGAGTTCGTGCTCAGGATCCGCGAGAAGATCGGCCACGACCTGCTGTGGATGACCGGGGTGACGGCGGTGATCTTCGACGACGCCGGCCGGATCCTGCTCTGCCGACGCTCCGACAACGGCGCCTGGACGCCGATCACCGGCATCGTCGACCCGGGCGAGGAGCCGGCGGTGACGGCCGCGCGGGAGGCCGAGGAGGAGGCCGGCGTCGTCGTCGAGGTCGAGGGGCTGGCCTCGGTCAAGAGCGATCCGCCGCAGCGGTTCCCCAACGGGGACCGCGTGCAGTTCATGGACCTGACCTTCCGCTGCCGGCACGTGGGCGGCGAGGCGCGGGTCAACGACGACGAGTCGACCGACGTGGCCTGGGCGCACCTCGAGGACCTGCCCGAGATGAACGCGCGGATGCTCCGCCGCATCCGGGACGCCGTGGAGTTCGACGGCGTCACCCGCTTCGTGCGCGCCGGGGAGTGAGCCCGCCCGTCGCCCGGATGCGACGAAGGCGCCGCCACCGGATGCGAGGGTGCCGCCACCGGGCGCGGCGGCACCGGTCATCGGAGGCGGGGGTGCCGCCACCCCGCACGGGAAAGCCCCCGCGAGGACCTCACGGGGGCTTTCGGCGGGCGGGGCCTGGACTAGCGGGTCACCACTGCCGGACCGCCTGGACGTTGCGCAGGTTGGAGCGGGCCATCGAGACGGCCTCGCCGGCGCCGCGGTTCAGCACGATCTTGGAGATCGCCGTCGCGAAGCCCCAGATCTGCTCGCCGCTGATCTCCGGCGGGACGGACAGGGACATCGGGTCGGTGATGACCTCCACCAGCGCCGGGCCGTCGTGGGACAGGGCGTCCTCGTAGGCCTTCTTCAGCTTCCTGGGGTCCTCGACCCGCACCGACCGGAAGCCCATGGCCCGGGCGATCTCCGCGTAGTTGGTGTCCGGGACGTCGACGCCGAAGTCGGCCAGCCCGTCCACCAGCATCTCCAGCTTGACCATGCCGAGCGTCGAGTTGTTGAACACCACGACGGTCACGGGCAGCCGGTAGGTCGCGAGCGTGATGAGGTCGCCCAGCAGCATCGACAGCCCGCCGTCGCCCGAGATCGAGACGACCTGGCGCCCGGGGTAGGCCATCTGCGCGCCGATGCTCTGCGGCATCGCGTTGGCCATCGAGCCGTGGAGGTAGGAGCCGATGAGCCGGCGGGTGCCCAGCGGCCGGATGTAGCGGGCCGACCACACGTTGCACATGCCGGTGTCCGCGGTGAAGATCGCGTCGTCGTTGGCCGTCTCGTCCAGCACCGAGGCGGCGTACTCGGGATGGATCGGCTGGTGCTTCTCGACCTTGCGCGTGTAGGCGCCCACGGCCTTGTTCATGATCTTGTCGTGCTTCTTCAGCACGCGGTCCAGCCACTTCCGGTCCTTCTTCTCGTGGACCAGGGGCAGGACCTTCTCCAGGGTCTCCTTGACGCTGCCCTCGATCTGGAGGTCGACGTCGGTGCGGCGGCCCATCTTCTCCGGGGCGAGGTCGACCTGGATCGTCTTGGTCTCGGGCAGGAACTGGTCGTAGGGGAAGTCGGTGCCCAGCATGATCATGAGGTCCGCGTCGTGGATGCCCTCCGCGGCCGCGCCGTAGCCCAGCAGGCCGGTCATGCCGACGTCGTACGGGTTGTCGTACTGGATGAAGTCCTTGCCGCGCAGCGAGTGGCCCACGGGCGCGGCGGCCTTCTCGGCCAGGGCGACGACCTCGTCGTGGGCGCCCGCGACGCCGATGCCCACGAACAGCGCGACCTTCCGCGCCGCGTTGATCTCCTTGGCCAGCTCGGCGATCGTGGCGTCCGAGGGCACCACGGGGGAGCGGCGCAGCTCGCCGATCACGGGCGCCTCGCCGCTGGCCTCCTCGTCGGCGAGGTCGCCGGGCAGGGTCACGACCGCGACCCCGGACTTGCCGACGGCGTGCCGGATGGCGCTCGCGAAGACCCGCGGCGACTGCGCGGTGGTGGAGACCAGCTCGTTGTAGACGGTGCAGTCCTGGAAGAGCCGGTCCGGGTGGGTCTCCTGGAAGAAGCCCTGCCCGATCTGGGTGCTCGGGATGTGCGAGGCGATGGCGAGGACGGGGGCCTGCGAGCGGTTGGCGTCGTAGAGGCCGTTGATCAGGTGCAGGTTGCCCGGCCCGCAGGAGCCCGCGCACACCGCGAGCTCGCCGGTCAGCTGGGCCTCGGCGCCCGCGGCGAAGGCCGCCGCCTCCTCGTGGCGGACGTGGACCCAGTCGATCCCGCCCTTCTTGGAGCCGCCGGTGGCGCGGACCGCGTCGACGATGGGGTTCAGCGAGTCCCCGACGATGCCGTAGATCCGGCGGACGCCGGCGCTGACGAGCTGGTTGACGATCTGTTCCGCGAGCTTCACAGTTCCTCGATTCCCCGGCCCGGTGGGCCGATCCATCCGATATGCGCTTCTGGTCTGTGCAAGTCTCCTCGGAACCGCGATATTCCGGTCCGGGGCGGCTTCAGTCCATCATCACACGGTGCTGCGACGCGCATCTCACCGCGAGTGGCCGGATCGGCGCGGATTCGCGCAGAGGGGAGGACGTTGCGGGATGGGCCGGGGCGGACATGAGAAAACCGGGCGGCGTCGTGGAATCGGGAAGTTCACGACGCCGCCCGGCCCGTACCGCCACCCCGAGGGGGAGCGGACCCGCGGGGGCTAGAAGGAGCCCAGCATCTTGGTCACGTCCAGGGCCTCGTCGAGCTGCTGCTCGGTGACCTCGCCCCGTTCGACGTAACCCAGTTCGACGACCGCGTCGCGAACCGTGGTCTTGTTGTTCACCGCGTACTTGGCGATCTTGGCGGCCGCCTCGTAGCCGATGAGCTTGTTCATCGGGGTCACGGTCGAGGGGGACGCCTCCGCCAGGAAGCGGGCCCGCTCGACGTTGGCCTCGAGGCCGTCGATCATCTTCTCGGCCATGACGGTCGAGGCGTTGCCCAGCAGGCGGATCGACTCGAGCAGGTTCTTGGCCATGACGGGGATGCCCACGTTGAGCTCGAACGCGCCGTTGGTGGAGGACAGCGCCACCGTGGTGTCGTTGCCGATCACCTGGGCGGCCACCTGGATCACGGCCTCGCAGATCACGGGGTTGACCTTGCCCGGCATGATCGAGGAGCCCGGCTGCAGGTCGGGGATCCGCAGCTCGCCCAGGCCGGTGTTGGGGCCGGAGCCCATCCACCGGATGTCGTTGTTGATCTTCATCAGCGAGTAGGCGATATTGCGCAGCTGCCCCGAGGCCTCGACGAGGCCGTCGCGGTTGGCCTGCGCCTCGAAGTGGTTGCGCGCCTCGGTCAGCGGCAGGCCCGTCTCCTCGGCCAGCAGCTCGATCACGCGCGCCGAGAAGCCGTCCGGGGTGTTGATGCCGGTGCCCACGGCGGTGCCGCCCAGCGGGACCTCGGCCACGCGCGGCAGCGAGGCGTCGATGCGCTCGATGCCGTAGCGCACCTGGGCCGCGTAGCCGGAGAACTCCTGGCCCAGGGTCACGGGGGTCGCGTCCATGAGGTGGGTGCGGCCCGACTTCACGACGTCCTTGAACTCCTCGGCCTTGCGCTCCAGGGAGGAGGCCAGGGTGTCCAGGGCGGGCTTGAGGTCGTTGATCAGCGCGCCGGTCACGGCCACGTGCACCGAGGTGGGGAACACGTCGTTGGAGGACTGCGAGGCGTTGACGTGGTCGTTCGGGTGGACCTCGACGTCCTGGCCCTCCAGCGCGCGCGTGGCGAGCGTGGCCAGGACCTCGTTGGTGTTCATGTTCGAGGAGGTGCCCGAGCCGGTCTGGAAGACGTCGACGGGGAACTCGGCGTCGTGGCGGTGGGCGGCCACCTCGTCCGCGGCGTCGCGGATGGCGCCGGCGCGCTCGGCGTCGAGCACCCCCAGCTCCTGGTTCGCGGTGGCCGCGGCCTTCTTCACCAGCGCGAGGGCGGCGATGTGGGCCGATTCGAGGGTCGAGCCGGAGATGGGGAAGTTCTCCACGGCGCGCTGGGTCTGCGCGCGGTAGAGGGCGTCCTTCGGGACGCGAACCTCGCCCATCGTGTCGTGCTCGATGCGGTAGTCAGCGGTGTCAGTCATGGTCTCCAGTCTAGGTCGTGGGGGAGGCGGAGGGGATTCGGGTCACAGGCCGCGGGAGGAGGAGACCAGCTCGGCCTTCCCGTCGCGCAGGTTGTAGAAGACGCCGAGGACCGCGGTGCGGCCCTCCTCGACGGCCTCGGTGATGATCTTGGACTGGTCGACCAGGCGCGCGGCGGACTGGCGGGTGTGCTCCCGGACCATGTCGTTGACCCCCACGGAGCCCTCCTCGGCCCCGTGGCGGCTCGCGATGACCGAGGGCATGATGGCCTCGACCAGGTCGCGGACGAACCCGGGGGGCATCTGGCCGGTCTCGGCGGCCTGCTTGGTGGCGCCGACCGCGCCGCAGGAGTCGTGGCCGAGGACCACGATCAGCGGGACGTTCAGCTCCGCCACCGCGTACTCGAGGGAGCCGAGCGAGGCCCCGCCCAGCACCTGGCCCGCGGTGCGGACCACGAAGGTGTCGCCGAGGCCGAGGTCGAAGATGATCTCGGCAGCCAGGCGCGAGTCGGAGCAGCCGAAGATCGCGGCGAAGGGCGCCTGCCCCTCCGTCAGGGACTCGCGGCGGGCCGCGTCCTGATTGGGGTGGGCCGAGGCGCCGGCCACGAACCGGGCGTTCCCCTCCGCCAGGCGCTGCCAGGCCTGGTCGGGCGTGAGCTGGATCGGTGCGTTCTCGTCTGCCATGGATCTCCCTTGTCGATCGGTTCGGTGGGTGGGAATCGTGGGGCGGGCCGGGCCGTGCCGAGCGGGGCCGGGCTGGTCCGGAGCCGGGCCGCGCCGGGGCGGGAGCGAAATCAGGCCGCGACCCCCGCCGATCCGGCGATCGCGGCCTGTCGGACACGCCCGGGCTGTGGTAAAGTCTTGTCTTTGTGTGGGTCCATCGGGCCCGCTCGTCACCACGGATCTTCCGTGCCAGTGCATAATGCCGCTACC
>NZ_JANAFB010000036.1 GCF_024199905.1 Rothia santali | reverse complement strand
GCCTCGCGGTGCTCGCCGAGCGCGACGGCCGCCGGGACCTCCGCCCGGCCGCCAGCGCGATCGCCGGCCTGCCCGAGGTGCGCGCGGTGCTCACGACCGACCGGGTGCGGGACGCCTCGCTCGGGGAGGAGCGCGACGCCGTCGTCCCGGCGCCGGGCGCGGGGACCGTCCTCGGGTCGGGGGAGGCCGCCCCCGGCCTCGAGGGCGCCCATCCGGAGGACCTGGCCCTGCTGACCCTCTCCGGGGGGACCACCGGGGCGCCCAAGCTGATCCCCCGCACGCACGCCGACTACGGGTACAACGCGCTCGCCTCGGCGCGGGCCTGCGGGGTCGGGCCGGACGCGGTCTACCTCGCGGTGCTGCCCGTGGCCCACAACTTCACCATGGTCTCCCCCGGGATCGTGGGGGTCCTGTCCTGCGGCGGGACGCTGGTCCTCTGCCCGGATCCGAGCCCCACGACCGCCTTCGCCCTGATCGAGCGGGCCGGGGTCACCATCACCTCGCTCGTCCCCGCGCTCGTGGCCCCGTGGCTGGACGAGGCGCGCCGCACCCGGGCCGACCTGGGGTCGCTGAGCGTCCTCCAGGTCGGCGGCGCCCGCCTGGACGCCGGCACGGCCCGGCGAGTCGGGCCGGAGCTGGGCTGCGCGCTCCAGCAGGTCTTCGGCATGGCCGAGGGCCTGAACTGCTACACGGCGCCGGATGCCCCGGCCGAGACCGCCTTGGCGACCCAGGGCCGGCCGGTCTGCCCGGGCGACGAGGTCCTCGTCGTCGACGAGCAGGACCTCCCGGTCCCGGACGGCCGGCCCGGCGAGCTGCTGACCCGCGGGCCCTACACGATCCGCGGCTACTACCGGGCGCGGGAGCTCGACGCCGTGCGCTTCACGCCGGAGGGCTTCTACCGGACCGGCGACGTCGTCGTGCGTTCACCCGAGGGGGACCTGACGGTGGTGGACCGGGTCAAGGACCAGGTCAACCGTGCGGGGGAGAAGATCGCCGCGCCCGAGGTCGAGGAGCACCTGCTGGCACACCCCGGGGTGCGGGCCGCGGCGGTCGTCGCCGCACCCGATCCGGACCTGGGGGAGCGATCCGTGGCGTTCCTGGTCGCCGGCTCGGGCGGGTCCGCGCCCGGCCGCGAGGACCTGCGGGAGTTCCTTCGCGCCCGCGGTGCGGCGGGCTTCAAGGTCCCCGACGAGGTGCGGGCGGTGGCCTCGCTCCCGCTCACGGGCGTGGGCAAGGTGGACAAGCGCCGCTTGCGCGAGCTGCTGGGGGAGGGCGCATGAGCCTGCCCCGGATCGCTCCCTACCCGATGCCCCGCAAGGCCCCCGCGGCCCGCGCGGGCTGGACCCTCGCCCCGCACCGCTCCGCCCTGCTGGTCCACGACATGCAGCGCTACTTCCTCGATGCCTTCGCCCCGGACCGGGAGCCCGCGACCACGCTGGTCGACCACGTCGGCCGGCTCGTCGCCGCGGCCCGCGCCGCCGGGGTGCCGGTGGTCTACACCGCCCAGCCCGGGGACCAGGAGCGGGGCGCCCGGGGGCTGCTGCGCGAGTTCTGGGGGCCGGGGTTGAGGGCGACCCCCGAGCACGTCGACATCGTGGAGCGGCTCGCCCCGCGACCCGGGGACACGCGACTGGTCAAGTGGCGGTACAGCGCGTTCCAGCGGACCGACCTGCGCGAGCGGCTGCGGGCAGCGGGGCGCGATCAGCTCGTGGTCACCGGCGTGTACGCCCATCTGGGCTGCCTCCTGACGGCGGCGGACGCCTTCATGCAGGACCTGGAGACCTTCCTCGTCGCCGACGCCGTGGCCGACTTCTCCGAGGAGGAGCACCTGTCCGCCCTGCGGTACGCGGCGGGGCGCTGCGCGCGGGTCCTGCTGACGTCCGAGGCGCTCGAGGGCTGGGCGGCGATGCCGGAGGCCGGCTGAGGCGCTCCGGCCGCGGGCCGCCGGAAGTTGACGCTCCCGGCGGCCTGCAGTAGCTTGGGTCACACTGCGCCATCTACGCGGGTAGAAGACACCTAATCTACGCGCGTAGATGGATCTACGGCTCGGCGGGACGCCTCCCGCCCGGATCTTCGGAAGAGGGAAGTCACCAGTGGAGTCCTCACACGGCAACGGGGCCGGCGGCGACGTCGTGCTCCTCGGCTCGATCAACGCCGATCACTTCATCTACGTCGACGCCTTCCCGCAGCCCGGGGAGACCATCCTGGCCCGGGGCGGGGAGATGGGCCTGGGCGGCAAGGGCGCCAACCAGGCGGTCGCGGCCGGGCTCGCCGGCGCGCGGGTCCACCTCATCGGCCGGGTCGGGCGCGACGCCGCCGCCGGGTTCGTCCGCGAGCGGCTCGAGGGCTTCGGGGTCGACACCGAGCACCTGACCCCCTCCGAGGCGCCCACCGGCGCCGCCTACATCACGGTCGACGGCGCGGGGGAGAACACCATCGCGGTGGTCTCGGGCGCCAACGCCGAGACCGACCTGACCGCGCTCGAGGAGACCGCGCGCCGCGTCTTCGCCGAGGCCGCCTCCCGGGAGTCGGTGCACGCCGTCGCACTCACCGAGGGCTCGGGCGCGCCGGCGCCGGGGCACCGCTCGGGCGACGCCGTCGTGGGCCTCTCCCAGGGGGAGACGCGCGCCGAGATGATCGAGGCCTTCGCCGCGCACTGCGCCGAGCGCGAGGTCCGCTTCGTCCTGAACCTGGCCCCCGTGATCGACCTCGACGCGAGTGCCGTGGCGGTCGCGGACCCGCTGATCCTCAACGAGGGGGAGGCGCAGGCGCTCCTCGAGCGGCGCGGCGGATCGTCCGTGCCCGCCGCGCCGGCCGAGGGCGCCGCGCAGGCGCTCGAGCTCGCGCGCGGCATGGTCGCCGACGGCGTCGCCCGCTCGGTGGTCGTCACGCTGGGCGGGGAGGGCGCCGTCGTCGCGACCGCCGAGGACGCGTGGCACCAGGCCTCGCCGGCACCGGCCGAGGTCGTGGACACCACCGGCGCCGGCGACGCCTTCGTCGGCGCGCTCGGCCCGGCTCGCGGCCAGCGGCGACCTCCGCGAGGCCGCGCTGTGGGCCGTGTGCGCGGCTCCGCCGCGGTCGCCTCCCGCGGCACCACCGCCTCCTACCCCTCGCGCGAGGAACTGGCCGGGCTGGTCCGCCGCTTCGCCGCGGACGGCCGGTGAGCACGCGCCGCCCCGCCGTCACCCGGGCCGACGTCGCCCGGGAGGCCGGCACCTCGGTGGCCGTGGTCAGCTACGTCGTCAACGACGGCCCGCGCCGGGTCGCCCCCGAGACCCGCGAGCGGGTCCTGCGCGCGATCGAGACCGTCGGCTACACCCCGGACCCCATCGCCAAGGCGCTGGCCTCGGGGGTCAGCGGCGCCTACGCGCTCGTCGTCCCGGACGTCTCCAACGCCTTCTTCGCCGAGCTCGCCCACCGCCTCCAGGAGGCCGTGGCCGGCGCGGACAAGGTCCTGCTGCTGGGCGACGCCGCCGAGAGCCCCGAGCGCGAGGCCCGCCTACTGCGCACCTTCGCCGCCCGCCGGGTGGACGGGGTCCTGGTGGTCGGCGTCGGCCCGCGCCCGGACCTCGCCCCGCTGCTCGACGCCGGCGTGCCCGTGGTGGTCCTCGACCGCGCCGACACCGCGGTCCCGGTCTCCAGCGTGTCCATCGACAACGCCGCCGCGGCCCGCGCCGCGACCGAGCACCTGATCGGGCACGGCCACTCCCGGATCGGGATCGTCGCCGGCCCGGCCGGGGTGCCGACCGCCCAGGAGCGCGCCCGCGGCTGGCGCGCGGCGCTGGAGGAGGCGGGCCTCCCGGCCCGCCCCGAGTGGATGCGCGAAGCTCCCTTCACCCGCCGCGGTGGCCGCGAGGCGGCCCGGGAGCTCCTGGCCGGCCCCGACGCCCCGACCGCCCTGTTCGTCTCCAACGAGCAGCAGGCCGTGGGGGTCCTCGCCGCCGCGCACGCGCTCGGCGTCGCGGTGCCCGAGGACCTGGCGCTGTTCACGATCGACGGCACCGACGACTCGGAGTTCTCCGCCCCGGGGATCTCCACCGCGGTGCAGCCGCTGGACCGCATGGCCCGCTCCGCGGTGGGCCTGCTCCGGCCCGGCGGCGCCCCCGAGCACGTGGTCCACGACTTCGCCCTGCGGATCCGCGGCTCCTGCGGGGCGCACGACGACGCCGCGGCCCCCGGCGCCGCGCGAGCCCCGGTTCCCACCGGGCCCGGTCGCACCGACGCCGACCCTCCGCCGCCCATCACCGCCGCGGCCCCCGGCGCCGCGCGAGCCCCGGCTCCCGCTGGGCCCGGTCGCACCGACGCCGACCCTCCGCCGCCCATCACCGCCGCGGCCCCCGACCCCTCTCCACCCCTCCCGCACGACCCCCAGAAACCAGGTGATCACGTGAGACATCAAGGACGATTCTCCGCCTTCCTCAAGGGGTACGGCCGTCTGACCGTGCTCCTGATCCCCATCGGGATCGCGACCAACTTCGTCGGCGGTCAGATCGCGAGCCTGCTCAAGCTGCCCGTCTTCCTGGACAGCATCGGCACCATCCTGGTCGGCGCCCTGTGCGGCGGCCTGCCGGGCATGCTGGTCGGGCTGCTGTCCAACCTCATCAACTCCATCACCGCGCCCACGCTCATCCCCTTCGCGCTGCTGAACATGATGCTGGGACTGCTGGCCGGGCTGCTGTCCCGGCTGGGGGCGTTCAAGAGCCTGGGGCGGACCATCGCCGCCGCCTTCCCGCTCGCGCTGGCCAGCGGCGTCGTCGGCGGGCTGATCTCGATCTGGGTCTTCGGCGGGCTCGCCGCCAACGGCCTCTCGATCGTCATCGCCGGGCTCCACGCGCTCGGCATGGACCTCAACACCGCGGTCTTCGTCGCGGGGCTGCCCCTGGAGTTCGTGGACAAGCTCGCGACGCTGCTGATCGTCTTCCTGATCATCAGCCGCGTGCCCACCCGCCTGCTGGTCAAGGTGCCCCTGGGCGGGAAGTACCTCGACCGCCCCAAGCGCCGCAAGAGCATCGAGATCCCCGAGGACGAAATGGCGATGACGCTATGACCACGACCCCCACGACCCCCGCGGCCCCCGCCGGGCTGACGCCCGAGGAGCAGGCCTTCGTCGCCCGGCTCCGGGCCCCGATCACCAGCGGCAACTGGCTGCGCGACCTCAACCCGATCAACACCTTCGTCCTCGTGGCCTGCCTCGCGGTCGTCGCGTTCGCGCTCCCCGGCTTCGTCCCCTCGCTCGCCGTGTGCCTGGCCTACGTGGTCCTGGCCGCGCTCGCCGGGGTGGGCCGCCGGTTCGCCTCGACCTTCGCCAAGCTGTTCCTCGTGGTCGGCGGCATCCTCTTCGCGCTGCGGGCCGTGTTCCTGGACGCGGGCGAGCGGCTGCTGGTCCTCGGCCCCTTCACGGTCAGCACCGGCGGGCTGCTCCAGGCGCTGGAGTTCAGCCTCCTGGTCATGGCCCTGTGCGGCGCCCTGACCCTGTTCTTCACCATGACGCCGATGAAGAACCTCATGCTGGCCCTCGAGGCCCGCGGGGTCCGGCCCACGGTCACCTACGTGATCCTCGCGTCCTTCCAGGCCATCACGGATCTCGGGAAGAGCTCGACGACGGTCATGAACGCCCAGCGCTCCCGCGGCATCGAGACCGAGGGCTCGCTCCTGACCCGCCTCCGCTCCTTCGGCCCGATCCTCGCCCCGGTCTTCCTGACCGCGATGAACCAGACCGAGGAGCGCGCGCTGTCCCTCGACGCGCGGGCGTTCAGCTACTCGAAGAAGCACACTCAGCTCAGCACGCTGCGGGCCGTCCCGGCCGGGGAGGTCGCGCTCGTGGCCCTCGCCGTCGCGCTGGCCACCGCGGCCGTCATCGGAAGGTTCGTCCTATGAGTCTCGTCTCCCTGCACGACGTCGGCTTCACCTACGCCTACGCGGACCGGCCCGCCCTGCGCGAGGTCACGCTCGAGATCGAGCCCGGGCTGCTCTACGGCGTCGTCGGCGCCAACGGCAGCGGCAAGAGCACGCTGTGCTCGGTGCTGCGCGGGGTCATCCCGCACTTCCACCCCGGGGAGCTGACCGGCGCGGCCAGCATCCACGGCACCGACCTGCTCGACTGGGACCCCGGCGAGCTCTCCCGCTCCGTGGGGTACGTCTTCCAGAACCCGTTCACCCAGATCAGCGGGATCAAGGAGACGGTCTTCGAGGAGATCGCCCTGGGCCTGGAGAACCTCCGGACGGACCCGGCGGAGATCGTCGAGCGGGTGCTGGAGGTCATCGACCGGGTGGGCATCCGGCACCTGATGACCAAGAACCCCAACGAGCTCTCGGGCGGACAGCGGCAGCTGGTGGCCTTCGCCGCGATCGTGGCGATGGACGCCGACTTCGTCGTGATCGACGAGCCGACCTCGCAGCTGGACCCGGAGACCTCCGAGAAGGTCTTCTCGATCATCGCCGGGCTCAAGGAGCGCGGCACCTCGATCGTGCTGGTGGAGCACAAGATCGACCTCATGGCCGAGTACGCCGACCGGCTGATCGTCATGAGCCGCGGGCGCGTCCTGGAGGAGGGGCCGACGCGGGAGGTCCTCGTCTCGCCGTCGCTGGACGAGGCCGAGGTCCTGCGGCCCGAGGTCACCGACCTCGCGCTCGCCCTGGAGCGCCGCGGAGACCCGCTGCCGCGCGTCCCCATCACCCGTGCCGAGGCCCGCGAGCTGCTGGCACCCCGACTCGAGGAGGCCCCCGATGCCCATCGAACTCACTGACGCCCGCTTCGCCTACCCGGACGGGACCCTCGCCGTGGACGGGGTCACCTTCACCATCGGCGACGGCGAGCGCGTGGCCATCGTCGGCCAGAACGGCGCGGGCAAGACCACGACCGTGAAGATGATGAACGGCCTGCTCAAGCCCACGAGCGGCGGCGTCACCGTGGACGGGGCGGACATCTCCGGCAGGACCACCGCGAGCGTGGCCCGCGACGTCGGCTACGTCTTCCAGAACCCCGACGACCAGATCTTCGGCAGCGACGTCCAGGGCGAGCTCGAGTACATGCCGCGCTACCACCGCTGGGACGAGGCCAAGCGCGTCGAGCGGGTGCGCCGGGCCGCGCTCATGGCCGGCATCGGCAACTTCATGGACCTCAACCCCAACGACCTGCCCTTCGCGATCAAGAAGTTCGTGGCGATCGGGGCGATCCTGGTCGGCGAGTGCCGCTACGTGATCCTCGACGAGCCCACCGCGGGCCTGGACCGGCGCGGGCTGCGCCTGCTCGGCCGGATCCTGGACCAGCTGCGGGAGGAGGGGATCACCGTCATCACCATCACCCACGACATGCGCTTCGTCGCCGAGACCTTCGACCGCGTGATCGCGATGGCCCAGCGCCGGGTCATCGCGGACGGGACGGTCGAGGAGGTCTTCGCGCGGGACGACGTCGTCGAGCGCGCCAAGCTCAAGCGGCCCGAGATCTCGCAGCTGGCCCGGGACCTGGGGCTCGACGCCGGGGCCGTGCGCTTCGACGACGTGCTCGGTCTCCTGCCCGCCGGCCGCGGCTGAGCCGCCCGCGTCCCCGCGACCCGGTGGCCGCCCCCCACCCGTTCCCTGCGCCGCCGCCTCGGCGGCGCCCGCACCCCTCGTGAAGGAGACCCACCCATGCCCACCCCCGTGATCCTCGACGTCGACACCGGCATCGACGACGCCATGGCCGTCATGTTCGCGGCCCGCCACCCGGAGATCGACCTCCTCGCCATCAGCTGCGTCACCGGCAACACTTCTCTGGAGAACGTCGTCGCCAACACCTGCAAGGTGCTCGACGTCGTCGGCGCGCCGGAGATCCCCGTGGCCGGCGGCGCCCTCCGCCCCCTGCTCGCCGAGCCCCGCGACGCCTCCTTCGTCCACGGCGAGGACGGCATGGGCGGCGTCGAGCTCCCCGAGAGCGCGCGCCGTCCGGTGCCGGAGCACGCGGTCGAGATGCTGCGCCGGGTCCTGACCGAGGCCGAGCAGCCCGTGACGCTGGTGGCGCTGGCCCCGCTGACCAACATCGCGCTGCTGCTGCGGATGTACCCGCACGTGGCCGGCAAGATCGGGCGGATCCTGTTCATGGGCGGCTCCGCCTCGGTGGGCAACGCCACCGCCGTGGCCGAGTTCAACATCTGGCACGACCCGGAGGCCGCGCGGATCGTGCTGAACAGCGGCGTCCCGATGACCATGTACGGCCTGGACGTGTTCAACACCGTGGCCGTGGACGAGGCGACCATCCGCCGCCTGATCGCCGCGGAGGGCGCCGCCGCCCGGGCCCTGGGCGGCCTGCTGGGCTTCCGGATGCACGACGTCGCCGACGGCGAGCAGCCCTCGAGCCTGATCGGCGACGCCGGCGCCGTGTGCGCGCTGGTGGCCCCGCACCTGATGCAGACCCGCCGGCACCCGGTCCAGGTCTCCACGGAGGGGATCACGCGCGGTCAGACGGTCGTGGACCGCCGCTGGCGCGCGGGCGAGGACGAGGTGCACGGGCTGGCCGCGCGCTGGCCCGAGATCGACGTCGTGCTGGCCGCGGACATCCCGGCCGTCGTCGAGCTGTTCCTGGACGCGGTCGAGGGGGCCGACGCCGGGGGCGCCTGAGGCGATGCCGGGGACGCGCGAACCGACGCCGGGGATGCGTGATGCGGTGCCGAAGGGTGCGCGAGGTGGTGCCGGGGCACGCGAGCCGACGCCGGGGCGGCGTCGCACCTCGCGCGCCGCGGCGCCAGCCCCGGGCGGCCTTTTGCGGCTGTCAGCCGAATGCCTCGACACCCGTGGGGTCCGCGTCACTACGCTGAGGTAACGACGGACGGGGAAGTCCCCCGCCCAGCACCCGCGCAGGGAGAGGACACGACACATGAGCGACACCCTCAAGGACCCCCGCAGCAAGTACGAGAGTATCGAGCCGCCCGAGCAGACCCAGTCCGAGCCCGGCCTGGACCGGGACCTGAAGCCGCTGGCCGACCTCGGCACCAACAGCTACACCGGCAGCGGCCGCCTGGCCGGCCGCAGGGCCCTGATCACCGGCGGCGACTCCGGGATCGGCGCGGCCGTGGCCATCGCGTTCGCCCGCGAGGGGGCCGACGTCGCGATCTCCTACCTCCCGGACGAGCAGCCCGACGCCGACCACGTCGTCCAGGAGATCGAGCGCGCGGGCGTGAAGTCCCTGCAGCTGCCGGGCGACCTCCAGGAGCTGGAGCAGTGCGAGGCGATCGTGAAGCAGACGGTCGAGGCCTTCGGCGGCCTGGACATCCTCGTCAACAACGCCAGCCGCCAGGTGTGGCACGAGAACATCGAGGACATCGAGGACGAGCAGTTCGACACGACGATGAAGTCGAACATCTACTCCTCGTTCCGCGTGACCAAGGCGGCCGTGCCCCACCTCGAGCCCGGCTCCTCGATCATCTTCACCTCCTCGATCCAGGCGTACCAGCCCTCCGAGACGCTGCTGGACTACGCGATGACCAAGGCGGCGATGAACAACCTCAGCAAGGGCCTGGCCCAGGCGCTGGCCCCGCGCGGCATCCGCGTCAACGCCGTGGCCCCGGGCCCCATCTGGACCCCGCTGCAGCCCAGCCACGGCCAGCCGACCGAGAAGCTCACCCAGTTCGGCCAGGGTGGCCCTCTGGGCCGTGCCGGGCAGCCCGCGGAGCTCGCCGGCGCCTACGTGTTCCTGGCCTCGGAGGAGGCCTCGTACGTGGCGGGCGAGACCCTCGGCGTCACGGGCGGCAGCCCGACGCCGTGACCCCGTGCGGACCCGCGGCGCACGGCCGCGGGCCGCTCACCGGCCGGGCCCGCCCGGAGCCGGGAGCCGGCAGCATGAACGACCACGAGGAGGTCACCATGTCAGATCAGAGCAAGCTCGAGAAGAACGCGTCCGAGGAGGAGCCCGGCCAGGGCGAGACCACGGACGAGGCCAGCGCCAGCCGCAAGGACGGCGGCAAGGGCTCGGACTCGGGGCGGTCTGAGCAGGAGTCGTCGGGCGGCTCCGGGGACTGATCCCCGGCAGATGCTCGCAGGGGACCCGCCCCTCCTCCCGGCTCGTGCCGGTGGGGAGGGGCGGGTCGTCGCGACCGGGGAAGCGGCTGCACCGCTGGGTCCCGATCGCCGGAAGGGATGGACGGATCAGCGGCCCGCCCGCAGCGTCACGTTCCCGGCCGAGAGCTCGCCGGTGATCGACGACGTCGGGCTCCCGGTCGCGTCCAGCCGGTTGTCCAGGGACCCGGCCGAGCGGTCGACGTCGACCCGGTAGGGCGCGTCCGGGACGGTCAGGTCCAGGGAGCCGGCGCTGACCTCGAGGCCGACGCTCGTGGGCGCCTGCCCGGTCAGCTCGGCGGTCATCCGGCCGGCCGAGACCCCGAAGGTCCCCTCGGCGACGCCGTCCAGCTCCAGGTCGGCGCGGCCGGCGCTGACGTCGGCGTCGAGGGTCCGGGCCGCGCCGGTCACGGTCAGGGCGCCGGCGTTGACGGTGGTCTCCAGGTCGGCGAACCGCCCGTCGGCGCGCAGCTCCCCGGCGTCGAGCGTCAGGTCGGCGTTCAGCGAGCCGTCGTTCAGGCTCTCGGGCAGCGTCAGCACGGCCTGCTCCTGCTCGCGGTGGCACCACATGAGGCACCAGTCGTCGCGCTTGCCGACCGTCAGCTCGCCGCCCTCGCGCTGCATCCGCCAGCCGTCCCGGGCGCCGTTGCGGACCTCGAGGACCGCCTGGTCGACGTCGCCGAAGCCCACGGTCAGGAGCGCGCCGTCGGCGTCGACGTCCAGGTCCGTGATCCCGGCGGCGTCCGCCGACTGCGTGGAGTCCGCGCGGCTGATGGACCCGGCGGCGGCCAGGGTCTCGGAGCCGGCCGAGGTGGCCAGGACGATCCCGCCGACCACGGCCGTCAGGACGCCGACGACGACGCCGTACCCGGCGCGCCGGGGTGCCGCGGCCGCCGGGCGGGGACCCGCGGGGCCGCCGGACGGGCCGCCCGATCCACCGGACGGGCCGCTTGATCCGCCGGAGGGACCGCCGGACGAGCCGTCCGGTCCGCTCCACGGGGCCCCGCCGCGGCCGGTCTCGTCCCCGGGGGAGGGCATCGGCGCGGTGGCCGGGTACTCGTAGCCGTCGCCGGCCTGGCGCCCGTCGTCGGCCGCGTGGCGGCCCTGCTGGTTCTCGTGATCCGGGGTGTTCATCGGACGGTCCCTCCTCGGCCGGGCTCGGCGGACTGCGAGCCGTGGGTGCTTTCGATGTGGGCGAGCGCGGCCAGGACCCGGCGGTTGCCGGATTCGTCCTGCTCGAGCCCGAGCTTCTGGAAGATCGCGGTGATGTGCTTCTCGATGCTCGCCTCGGAGAGGAAGAGCAGCGCCGCGATCGCGTGGTTGGACTTGCCCTCGGCCAGCGCGGCGAGCACGGTGCGCTCGCGGTCGGTCAGGCGCTTGAGGCGGTCGTCCTCGTCGCGGCGGGTCAGCAGCTGCGTCACGACCTCCGGGTCCAGCACCGTGGTGCCGGCCGCGATCCGGTCGATCGCGTCCAGGAAGTCCGAGACGTCGGCGACCCGGTCCTTGAGCAGGTACCCGAGCGAGCCGCCGTGGGCGGTGATCAGCTCGGTCGCGTAGCGCTCCTCGACGTACTGGGAGAGCACGAGCAGCGGCAGGTCCGGGCGGGTGGCCCGCAGCCCGAGCGCCGCCCGGATGCCCTCGTCGGTGTAGGAGGGCGGGAGCCGGACGTCGAGGACGCACAGCTGGGGGTCGGTCTCCGCGACCGCCGCGGTCAGGCCCGAGGCGTCGGGCAGGGCCGCCACGACGTCGTGCCCCGACTGGTCCAGCAGCCGCACCAGGCCCTCGCGCAGCAGGACCGAGTCCTCGCAGATCAGGATGCGCACGGGACGCTCACCTCCAGCGCGGTGGGGCCGCCCTGCGGGCTGTCCAGGCGGACCGTGCCCTGCGCCCCGCGGATGCGGTGCATGATGCCGTCCAGCCCGCCGCCGGGCAGCACCCGGGCGCCGCCGACGCCGTCGTCCTCCACCCGGGCCCACAGGGTCCCGTCGGGGCGGAGGCGGACGGTCACCCGGCAGCCGGTGGCGCGCGAGTGCTTGGCCGCGTTGGTCAGCGACTCGGCGATCGCGAAGTACACCGCCGACTCGGCCTCCCGGCCGCAACGGCCGCCCATCCGGACGTCCAGGTGCACGGGGATGTGGGAGCGGCCGGCCAGCGCCGAGAGGGCGGCGTCGAGCCCGCGGTCGTCCAGGACGGAGGCGTGGATGCCGCGGGCGAGCTGGCGCAGCTCGGTGATCGCGGCCTTGGCGGAGGTGTGCGCCTCGCCGATCAGCTCCTTGGCGCCCTGCGGGTCCTCGTCGATCTTCCGCTGGGCCAGGCCCAGGGTCATGCCGACCGAGACCAGGCGGGGCTGGACGCCGTCGTGCAGGTCGCGCTCGATCCGGGTGCGCTCGACGTCGGCGGCCCTGACCGCGCCCTCCCGCTGCTCGGCGGAGGCGCGGGCCCGCTCGGTCAGCTCGACCTCGCGGACCGGCGCGCCGATCAGCGCGACGGCGACGACGCGGTGCAGCAGCACCAGCCCCGCGATCCCCGCGAGCGCCACGACCACCGTCAGTGCGCCGACCCACGGCGCCTGGCTGGCCGGGATGCCGAAGCCGAGGGGCCCGGGGACCGTGTCCGCGGAGCCGAGCGGGGCGAAGGCGGTCACGGCGGAGTTGACCAGCCGCTGGAAGAGCCAGACGACGGCCATGCCCATCACGGAGGCCAACGCGAAGTCGACGAGGGAGCGCCACATCCGCCCGTCGACGGCCTGGTGCCAGATCCGCAGGAGGAACCCGGCGAAGCCGGGGCGCACGCGACGCTGCGGGGCCAGCGGCGGGGCGCCAAGGCCGTAGAGCGACTCGACGCGGGCGACCTCGAACCAGGCCACGCCGAAGAGCACGTAGACGAGGCCGACCAGCAGCACCAGGCCGAGGCCCAGCACGACGATCAGGCCCACCCCGGCGCCCGCCAGCCCGGCGACGGCGCCGAAGACGACGGGGCCGAGCACCCCCAGTGCGGCCAGGTGGAGGAGGGTCAGGAGGAAGCGGGCGCGCGGCTGGCGGACCGGGGCCTCCTCGCCCGGGGCGCGGATGCCGGGCCGGGACGGGCCGGGATCCGTTCCGGTATGGGGCCGCGGCGCGGCGGCGGCCGGACGCGACGGCGACTCGTCGGTGCCGGCGCGCGGGGCCCCTGCCGGCGTGGGGCGGTTCTCTGTGGTCATGCTCCTACGCTATTGCGCGCGGCGCGGGGCGGGAACGGAGAAAGGCGGAAGCGTCGGTTCGGGATATCCCGAAACCTCGGCGGCCGGCCGCGGGCGCCCGGCGGGGCCGGCCGAGAGCACCCGGTGGGCCTACCCTGGACCCATGCCCCAGCACTCCCTCGACCTGCTCCTGGACCCCGCCGCCGACGCCCGCGTCCGCGAGCGGTGGGCCGCGCTCGACGCCGCGGGCCTCCCCAGCCAGGCCCGCCACGGATCGCCGACCAACGCCCCGCACCTGACCGTCCTCGCCGCCCCCGCGATCGGGGCGGAGCTGCGCGAGGAGGCGCGCCGCCTGCTCGCGGACGTGCTGCCCGCGCCGATGACCGTGGACGGCGTCGTCGTGCTGGGGCGCGGGCCCTACGTCGTCGCGGACCTGGTGCTGCCGCCGCCCGGGCTGCTCGACGCCGTCGCCCGCCTGCGCGCGAGCGTGCCGCTCCGGGCCGCCTCGGGCTACGGGACGGGGCCCTGGCTGCCGCACCTCACCCTGGCGCGGCGCGTCCAGCGGGAGGACCTCCCCGCGGTGTTCGCCGCGCTCGCCGAGGCGCCCGGGCTCGACGCCGCCGCCGGCGTCTCGGTCCGCCGCTGGGACCCCGACGCCGGCACGGTCCACCCGCTCGTGGGGGAGGGGGCCGAGGGAGCCGAGGACGCCGGGGCCCCACCGCGCTAGGCCGGGTTTCGCCCCGCTTGGCTGGGCCTCGCCCCGCTTGGCTGGGCCTCGCCCCGCTAGGTCCGGAGTCCGTCCGCCGCACCGAGGGGACCGAGACGGGTCCACCGCGGCATGCACCCGCCGCGCGGATTCCCGGCCCCTGCTGGGGCTCAGTACTTGCGCAGGCGCACCCCCGCCTGCCCGCGCCACCGCCGCCGCAGCGCGTCCGCGACGGCCCGGTGCAGCGCGGCGATGCGCTCGGTGGAGTCCGCGAGCGAGCGGATGCAGACGCAGCGCACGCCCCCGACGTCGGGGATCCCGGCGCGCGTGATCCCGGAGCGGGTCGCGGACGCGTCCACCAGGGCGACCAGCTCCCGGTAGAGCTCGTCGTCGAGGCGGCGGTCGGCGAGGAGCAGCTGGCCCGTGTGGCTGTGGCCCTCCATGAGGCCGAGGCCGGCGACGTCGTCGTGCTCCCCGGGGCGGATGCGCAGCTGGTCCACCACCAGGCGGCGCGCGCGGGAGCCCGGGCCGGACGGGTCGCTCACGCGGACCTCGGTGCGCATCCGCAGCTCGTCGTAGGCGAAGGCCTCGCCCCGCGGCGACCAGCCGGGCGTGACGACCTCGGCGAGCAGCAGCGACGACGTCGGGTCCATCTCCACGGAGGTCCGCTGCCGGTAGGAGCCGCCGCGGTAGACGATCAGCTGGTCCGGCAGGTGTTCCAGCACCGCGCCCGGGCCCAGCCGCACCGTCATGTCCTGGGCGGCGGGGCCCTGGGGCGTGCGGTAGACCTTGGTGGCCGACTGGGTGGTCAGCGCGAGGGAGGCGTCCCGGCCCACCTCGACGTCGATGAGGTAGCGGTCCGCCCCGAGGTAGGCCCCGCCCGGGTTGACCACCGTGTAGGTGACCTGCCCGGAGCGGTCCAGGTAGTGGGGGCGCAGGATCCGCAGGGCGCCCTCGTGGAACTGCCGGGCCGCGTAGGAGCGGCCCTGCCGGGCGGCGACGGCCAGGCGCAGCTCGCCGGTCCAGGGCGGGGCCGGGGCCGGGTCCGGGGCGCCGGAGGAGGGCTGGGTGCCGGCCGCGGCGTCGGGCCCCGCGGCGTCGGGCCCCGAGCCGGCTGCAGCACTGGGGGCCGCGGGGGCGGCGCGTCGCTCAGGCAAGGTCGAGCATCAGGACGTCGCGGCGGATCCAGGCCTCGACCGCCTCCAGCCCCTCGTCGGTCTTGAGGTTGGTGAACGCGAAGGGCCGGTCCTTGCGGAAGACCCGGGAGTCCTCCTCCATCACCGACAAATCGGCGCCGACGTGCGGGGCCAGGTCGGTCTTGTTGATGATGAACAGGTCCGACTTGATCATGCCCTGGCCGGCCTTGCGGGGGATCTTCTCGCCCTGGGCGACGTCGATGATGTAGATCGAGAAGTCGACCAGCTCGGGGCTGAAGGTCGCCGAGAGGTTGTCCCCGCCGGACTCCACGAAGATGACCTGCAGGTCCGGGAAGCGCCGGTGCAGCTCCTCGATGGCGGCCTCGTTCATGGAGGTGTCCTCGCGGATCGCGGTGTGCGGGCAGCCGCCGGTCTCCAGGCCGATGATCCGGTCCTCGGGCAGCACGGAGTTGCGGGCCAGGATCTTGGCGTCCTCGATCGTGTAGATGTCGTTGGTGATCGCGGCCATCGAGATCTCGGCGCTCATGGCGCGGGTCAGCCGCTCGACGAGCTGGGTCTTGCCGGCGCCGACGGGGCCTCCGACGCCGATGATGACGGGGTCCATGGGTCCTCCTGGGGGTCGTGGATGGGTCTACGGGGTGTACGGGGTGCGGGCGGGCCGTCAGCTCATGAACAGCCGGGCCCGCTGGCGCTCGTGGTTCATCTGGGCGATCTCCAGGCCGGGGGAGACCGCGCCGAGCGCCTCCCCGGCCTGACCGGACGCGACCAGCTCCCGGGAGGTCGCGAGGCCGCGCCGCACCCACTCCTGGGCCCGGCGGATCACCCGCTGCCCGGCGCTCTGCCCCAGCGGGATGCCGCGCACGGCGTTCTGGGTCAGGGAGGTCACGGCGGCGTACAGGTGCGCCGCCACCGCCGTCTCCTCCGGCAGGCCGAGGGACCGGGCCAGCACGCCCCACACGGTGGCCTGGTGAGCGAACATCCGGTCCGCCTCGACCTCCCGCTGGTAGCGGCACGTCCACGGGCTCGGGTAGGAGGCCGCGCCGATGCTGAGCAGTCGCCGGCCCATGGTGATCCCGCTGCGCCGGATCTGCTCGGGCAGGGCCTGCGCGGTGACCAGCTCGTCCAGGTCCTCCACCGCCGCGAAGCCCGACGCCGCGTAGACCAGCCGCACCGCCAGGGCGTCCGTGTAGGTCAGCTGCTGGTCCACGAAGGCCTCGAGCCAGGCGGAGAAGCCGTCCTCGTCCGCGATCTGCTCCGACTGGAGGTAGGTCTCGAAGCCGAGGGAGTGGCTGAAGGCGCCGGTCGGCAGGGCCGAGTCGGTCAGCTGCATCATCCCCAGCAGGCCCGCCAGGCCGTCGGGGTCCCCCTGCTCGGCGCGGCCCGGCCGCGGTTCCTCGATGCCCACGGGCTCAGTGGGTGTGCTCGGCGTGGCGGAACGGGACGGGCATGACCCGCTCCTGCCGCGCGTAGGGGACGCCGTGGTGGTCCAGGAAGTCCCGGACCGTGTGGTCGTACTGGACCACCATCACCTCGGCCCCGTACTCGCTGTCCGCGTCGAAGAACTGGGCCTGCAGATGGCGGTTGCCCAGGCTGTGCGCCGTGAAGGCCATCTCCACGATGCTGCGCGCGGCGATCACCAGGACGTCGGTGGGCAGCACCTGGACGACGACGGCGCTGCCGCGCGCCCCGGCGTCGTCGAGCGCCAGGATGTCCCCGTCCCGCAGGTCCGGGGTGCGGGCGGGCAGGCGCAGGCCGAGCTCCCGGCCGTGGTCGGTGCTCAGGCGCTGGATGCGCTTGACCAGGTCGGCGGCGGGGAGCACGACCCGCTCCACGTGCCGCTCGCCCACCAGGCGGCGGCCGGACTCGGCGTGGAGGTTGTCGATGATCTCGGTGACGATCACGTGGGGGTCTCCCGTCTAGAAGAGGAAATAGCGCTGCGCCATCGGCAGCCGGTCCTGGGGCTCGCACGTCACGGGCACGCCGTCCACGCGCACCTCGTAGGTCTCCGGGTCGACCCGCAGCTGCGGGGTCTCGCCGTTGAGCTTCAGGTCCGCCTTGGTCAGCTCGCGGATGCCGCGGCACTCCCGGACTGTCTTCTCCAGGCCCAGCAGCTGCGGGACGCCGGCCCGGATGGAGGCCTGGGACATGAAGGTGATGGAGCTGGACGAGACGGCCTTGCCGTACGCGCCGAAGGCCCGGCGGTACCACCGCGGCTGCGGGGTGGGGATCGAGGCGTTGGCGTCGCCCATGACGCCGTGGACCATCTGGCCGCCCTTGAAGATCAGGTCGGGCTTGACGCCGAAGAACCGGGGCTCCCAGAGGACCAGGTCGGCGAACTTGCCCTCCTCGACCGAGCCGACGGCGTGCGAGACGCCCTGCGCGATCGCGGGGTTGATCGTGTACTTGGCGATGTAGCGCCTGATCCGGTGGTTGTCGCCGACCGTCCCCTCGTCCTCGGGCAGCTTCCCCCGCTGGCGCCGCATGGAGTCCGCGAGCTGCCAGGTCCGCAGGACCACCTCGCCCACCCGCCCCATGGCCTGGGAGTCGGAGGAGGTCATCGAGAACACGCCCATGTCCTGCAGGACGTCCTCGGCGGCGATGGTCTCCTTCCGGATGCGGGAGTCGGCGAAGGCCACGTCCTCCGGGATGTCCGGGTTCAGGTGGTGGCACACCATGAGCATGTCGAGGTGCTCCTCGACGGTGTTGCGGGTGTACGGCAGGGTCGGGTTGGTCGAGGCCGGCAGGATGTTGGGGTCCTGGGCCAGCTCGATGATGTCCGGGGCGTGGCCGCCGCCCGCGCCCTCGGTGTGGAACGTGTGGATCACGCGGCCGTCGATCGCCGCGCGGGTGTCCTCCACGAACCCGGCCTCGTTGAGGGTGTCGGTGTGGATCGCGACCTGGACGTCGTACCGGTCGGCGACCTCCAGCGCGGTGTTGATCGACGACGGCGTCGCGCCCCAGTCCTCGTGGACCTTCAGCCCGATCGCCCCCGCGCGGATCTGCTCGGCCATCGGCGAGATCGAGGAGCCGTGCCCCTTGCCCAGGAGCCCGAAGTTCATCGGGAACTCCTCGAAGGCCCGGAGCATGTTGTGGATGTTCCACTCGCCGGGCGTGATGGTCGTGGCCTTGCTGGACTCGCTGGGGCCGGTGCCGCCGCCGATCATGGTCGTGATCCCGGAGACCAGCGCCGTCTCGATCTGGTCCGGGCTGATGAAGTGGATGTGGGAGTCGACGCCGCCGGCGGTGAGGATCTTGCCCTCCCCGGCGATCACGTCCGTGGCCACGCCGATGACGATGTCCACGCCGTCCATCGTGTGCGGGTTCCCGGCCTTGCCGATCGTGAGGATGTGGCCGTCCCGGACGCCGACGTCGGCCTTGTAGATCCCCGACCAGTCCACGATCACGACGTTGGTGATCACCAGGTCGGGGATGCCGACGTCGCGCACCAGCTGGCCGTTCTGGCCCATGCCGTCGCGGACCACCTTGCCGCCGCCGAACACGGCCTCCTCGCCCGGCGTCGTCAGGTCGCGCTCGATGCGGGCGAACAGCTCGGTGTCCGCCAGGCGCACGGCGTCGCCGGTGGTGGGGCCGTAGAGGCTCGCGTACTGGTCCCGGCTCATCTCGAAGCTCATGGTCCGCCTTGTGCTCTGGAGGGGTGGTTGCCTGGGGGTGGGGTCCTCGCGCGGGGTCCGCGGGGCCTACCGCCCGCGGGGTCTAGCGGGTCTCGTTGGAGTAGCCCTCGCGCTCGTGGAGCGGCCGCGGGGCGTCCCCGGTCGCCGAGCCGTGCCGCGGCGGCGCCTGGGCGGCCTTGGTCCGGTCCAGGGGCGTGGGGAGGTGGGCGTCCAGCGGGCCGTCCACGAGGTCGCGGAAGCCGAAGACGGTGCGGCTGCCGCCGAGGGGGATCAGCCGGACCTCGGTGGAGTCGCCGGGCTCGAGGCGCACCGCGGTGCCGGCGGGGATGTCGAGGCGGTGGCCCAGCGCGCGCTCGCGGTCGAACTCCAGGGCGCGGTTGGCCTCGGCGAAGTGGAAGTGGGAGCCCACCTGCACGGGGCGGTCCCCGCGGTTGACGACCTCCAGGGAGATGGCCTCCCGGCCGTCGTTGCACCGGACCGGCTCCTCGGCCAGCAGGTACTCCCCGGGGATCACGGCTTCTCGGGATGACACGGCTTCTGGGGATGGCATGGCGCTCTCGCTTCGGCCTAGCGGATGGGGTGGTGGACGGTCACGAGCTTGGTGCCGTCCGGGAACGTCGCCTCGACCTGGACGTCCGGGATCATCTCGGGCACGCCCTCCTGGACGTCTTCGCGGGTGAGGATGGTGCTGCCCCAGCTCATGAGGTCCGCGACCGTGCGGCCGTCGCGGGCGCCCTCCATCAGCTCGTAGGTGATGATCGAGACCGCCTCGGGATAGTTCAGCTTCAGGCCCCGGCCCTGGCGCCTGCGGGCCAGGTCGGCCGCGACCACGACCAGGAGCTTCTCGCGGTCCTTGGGCTGCAGGTGCATACACGGTCCCTTCGGAGCGGGGCGAGGGCGGCGTCTGGGGGACGCGCGGTCCGGGCCCGGGCGGGCTTAAGAGCAAAGTTAGCAAAGCACGCCTGGGAATTGACCCCATCTTCGCTGGGGTGTCGCCCGGGTCGCGGGCGGTGCCGCCGGGTCGTGTGCGGTGCCGCCGGGTCGCGGACGGGGTCCGCCGACTCGCCCGGGCGGGGCGCCCCTCCCTCAGACCAGGGCGAGGTAGCCGACGCCGATCGCCACGCCGATGACCGTGCCCACGACGAGCTCCGCCGTCGTGTGCCGCCGCTGCACCCAGCGCGACCACCACACCGTCACGTGCACCGGCACCGTGAGCAGCAGCCACCACGGGCCGAAGAGGCCGGGGACCAGGACCGCGAAGACCGCGCTCATCCCCGCGTGCGCGCTCGCCTTGAGGCGGAGGTTGACCAGCGCGATGACGACGATCGCCGCGAGCATCGCCAGCAGCAGCGCCTTGACCTCCGGCGCGCTGGGCGTGAGCAGCAGCGTCAGCGTCCCCGCCCCCACGGAGACCAGCGAGATCCCGTAGAACAGGTGCCGCTGGTGCCGGTGGTAGATGAACTTGTCGGTGGTCCGCCCGGTGCGCGCGAACCACAGGGAGAGCGCCAGCGGGATCGCGACGACGCTGACCAGCCCCACCGCCGCCTGCCACAGCCAGTGCTCGGTGCTCGCCAGGGGGATCGCGACCAGCAGGATCCCGACGAGGACGAACGGCGAGAAGACCTCCGTCCCGACGAAGCGGGCGAGGCGATCCAGGCGGGCGAGGCGGTACGGCATCGGGGGCTTCCGGGTCGTGGGCTGAGCCGAGGGGCCCGGGGAGGGCGCTCGGGGCGCGGGGGCGCGGCTACGCACTCTACCCGTCCCGGCATCGGTCCCAGCGTCCATCCCGGCGGCGTGCCCGGCACCGGCCCCGGCGGCGTCGCCTACTCGGTGACGAGCAGCCCGAAGTGCTCGGCGAAGATTGGGGTCAGCCGCATCGACTGCTCGGGGCTGATCACGGCACCCTTCATACCCTCCAGCCCGGAGACCGCCGCCATGTCCAGGCCGCGCAGGTCCACGTGCCGCAGGATCGCGTCGCGGAACTGCACCGAGTCCGCGGTGCAGCCCTCGAAGGCGACCCGCTCGGCCGCGAGCCCCGCGAGGTCCAGCTCGCCGAAGCGGCAGTTGCGGAAGACGACGTCGTGCATCCGGCCCGCCCGCAGGTTCAGCCAGTCGATCCGGCTGTCCTCGACGAGGAGCTGGCGGACCTCGGCGTCGTGCATCTCGACGGCGCCCAGGCGGGACCCGACGAGCTCGACGCCGCGCAGGGTGCAGCCCGGGGCGTTGAGCCCCGGGGAGACCATCCGCTCGATGCGGGTCTCCAGGAGGCGGGCGCCCCGGAGGCGGGTCTCGTGGGCGCCGAGGCGCAGGAGCTCGCACTCGGTGAACTCGATGCCGGAGAGGTCCCTCCCCGAGACGTCGGCGCCGTCGAAGCGCATCAGCTCGCAGCGGCCCTCCCACTGCAGCGCCTGCGGGTCGCCGTCCTCGAGCTCGGGCAGGACCAGCGGGGCGAGCACGGGCTCCTTGAGCCGGGGGCGGTAGGGCATGGGAACGTCCTCTCGTGGGTTCGGAGCCGGGAGAATCAAGCCTAGTCGGAGGGCGAGGACCGGGGCCGCTCGCCGGCGAGGCGTCACGGCGGCCGGAGAGGCGGCGTGGACGGTGGGGCCGGGTCGGGCCGGGGCGGCCGGTGGACGAAGAGCAGCCCCGCCGCGGACCCGGGGGTCCGTGCGGGGCTGCTCTCCATCAATCACTCGCACCTATGAGGTAGTTCCTACCGTAGGAGCCGATCCTGTCCGCGGAGTGGGGTGCGGCCCGCAGCAGCCCCGGAGGAGCCTGGCATTTCCCTGGGCGCCGGACAGCGGGCCCTCACCCCGTCCGAGCTTGCCGTGGGCCCGCACCGGGGGCATTCTGGACGGGTGCCTCCGCCTGTCCCGCGCGGTCGGCGCCTCGCTCGCATCCCTCCGAGGAAGGAATCGGCGCGCCGTGCTCGCGACGTCGCGCCCCACCGCCCATGCCCCTGAACCGCCCGCGCCCCTCCGTCCCCGCCCGCCCCGGCGGATCCTCGTGGATCCCGGTGGCCCTGACCATCCTCGCGGTGGCGTGGGGCGGCAACGAGTTCACGCCGCTGCTCATCATGTACCGGGAGGTCAGCGACTTCTCGACGCTCACCGTGAACGTCCTCCTCGGCGCGTACATCATGGGGATCGTCCCGGCCCTGATGGTCGGGGGGAGGCTCTCGGACCGCATCGGGCGCAAGCCGGTGCTGCTCCCGGCGGCGCCGATCAGCGCCCTCGGCTCGGCGATCATGGCGCTGCTCCCCGGCTCCGTGCTGGCGCTGGGGGCGGGGCGCATCCTGTGCGGCATCGCACTCGGCCTGGTCATGGCGGTCGGGTCCACCTGGATCAAGGAGCTCGGCGACGCCGTCGGGGACAGCCGGCCCGGGGCCGCGGCGCGGCGCTCGGCCAACCCCCTGACCGGCGGGTTCCTCGCGGGCGCGACCGTGGCCGGCGCCCTGGCGCAGTGGAGCCCGTGGCCGACGACGGCACCGTACCTGCTGCACATCGTGCTGGCGCTGGTGGCCGGGACGCTGCTGCTGCGGGTCCCGGAGACGCGGCATCGGCTCGTGGCCGGGGGGCCGGGGAGCGGGACCGGGACCGGGACCGGGGAGGCCGGGAACGGCACCAGGAGCCCCGGGGCCGCTTCGGAGGAGATCGGTGGCGGCGCCACGGCGTCCGGGACCGGGGCCCGAGCATCCGGCAGCGGCCGCGTCCCGGGGTGGCTGTGGGCCCACTTCGCGCGGTCGGTGCTGCCGATCGGGCCCTGGGTCTTCACCGCAGCGACCGTCGCCCAGGCGGTGCTGCCGGCGGCGCTCGCGCCCGTGGTCGGCGGGCTCCCGATCGCCTTCGCGGCACTGATGACCGTCGTCGCGATGTCGACCGGGCTGCTGGGCCAGGCGTGGGCACGGCAGCTCGTGGCCGCCTACCGGAACCCGATCTGGCTGGCGATGGGCTTCATGTGCGCGGGCCTCGCGCTCGCGGCGTGGGCGGCGGCCAGCGTGCGGATCGAGATCGCGCTCGTGGCCGGCGTCGTGCTGGGCGCGGGCTACGGGATCGCGCTGGTCACGGGGCTGACCGAGGTCCAGCGCATCACCCCGGACGCGTACCTGGGCACCGTGACGGCCGTGTTCTTCTCGGTGGCCTACCTCGGCTTCCTGGCGCCCGCGCTGCTCAGCGCCGTCGCGCCGTGGGCCCCGTACCCGGTGGCCCTGCTGCTGGGCATCGTCCTGGCGGTCGCGTGCGCGGCGATCTCGCTGTCCTCCCGGCCGAAGAAGGGCGGGCGCGGGCGGCCGCGCGAGGCCTGAGCCCCGCCCGGCCGGCGGCTGCCCGGCGCGACGACGCCGACACCGCCGGAGTCCCACCTGCCCGTGGGCAGACGGGACCGGCCCGTCCTACGCCTCCACGCGCGGCCGGACCCACACCTCGGCGAGCTGCGTGTCCGCCGGGGCGTCGATCACGTGGCGCACCGAGCGGGCCACGGTCTCCGGCTCGATCAGCCGCCGCGGCGCCGCCTTCGGGTAGTCGTCGTCCCACTGGACCATGGGGGTGTCGGTCGGGCCGGGGGAGACGGTGCTAACGCGGACGCCGTCGTCGGCCACCTGCTTCCGCAGCCCGTCCGCCACGGCCTGCAGCGCGTGCTTCGACGCCGCGTAGGTCACGTTGTACGGCGTGACGGCCCGCGAGGCCCCCGAGCCGATGAACACCACGATCCCCTCGCTCTCCCGCAGCCGCGGCAGCAGCACCCGGGTCAGCTCGGCCGGCGCGACGACGTTGGTGTTCAGCATGTCCTGCCAGTCCGCGACCGAGGCGTCCTCGACCGTGGCGCGCGGCGCGATCGCGGCGGCGTTGACCAGCGCGTCGACCCGCGGCAGCCGCGAGAACACCGCATCGATGGCCTCCAGCTCCCCGAGCTCGCAGGGCAGGATAACGACGCCGCCCGCCCCGGCCCGCTCGGCGGCCTCGGCGAGGCGCCCCCGGTCGCGTCCCACCGCGACGACGAGGCGGTCCTTCGAGAGGTCGGCGGCGATCTCCCGGCCCATGCCGCCGGATGCGCCGGTCAGGACCGCGACGGGGAGGTCGGTGGCCTCGATCGCGGCGACGACGTCGTCGAGTGCGCGGGTGGTCTCCTCGGAGAGCTGGGTGTGGGTCATGGGTCCTCCATGGTCGGTGCGTTCGGGCGTCGGCGCGGTGGTCGGACCTCGGTGTGGCCGGACGCCGGCGCGATCCGCGGGGGGCCGGCCGGGCCGCACCGGGGTCGGTCCCTCCCGATTCTCCCAGCACCTCGGCGTGGGGGAAGGGGCTCAGCCGCCGGTGAACGGGAGTGAGCGGCGCGATACCCCCGCCGCCGCCCTTCGGCGTAAGATCACCGGAATGATCTCCCTCGAACAAGCCCTCGGCATGGCGCTGGCCAGCGTGGTGCTGATCGCCGTCCCGGGGCCCAGCGTGATGTTCGTCGTCGGGCGGGCCCTCAGCTACGGGCGCGCGACGGCCCTGTACAGCGTCGTCGGCAACGCCGTCGGCTGCTACAGCCTGGGCCTGCTCATCGCGCTGGGCCTGGGGCCGCTGTTCGAGCGCTCGGAGGTGCTGTTCCAGGCCGTCAAGTGGGCCGGCGTCCTCTACCTGCTCTACCTGGGGGTGCAGGCCATCCGGCACGCCGGTGCCGCCGGCGCCTCCTCGGGCGAGGCCGGAGCGCGGCGGGGCGCCCCGGCCGGCGCCTGGGCCACCATCCGCAGCGGGGCCCTGGTCGGGGTGACCAACCCCAAGAGCCTGGTCCTGTTCACCGCGATCGTCCCGCAGTTCGTCGAGCCCTCGGCGGGCGGCGCGACGGCCCAGATGCTGGTGCTGGGGTGCGTGCCGCTGGTCATCGGCCTGACGACCGACGCCGGCTGGGCGCTCGTGGCCTCCACGGCCCGCTCCTGGCTGACCGGCTCGCCCCGCCGGATGAGGTCCATCGGACGGGTCGGCGGCGCGTCGATCGTCGGCGTCGGGGTCTCGGTGGCCCTGACCGGCAGCCACTAGCCGGCGGAGCGAGGGGAGGCCCCGAGCGCGCCGAGCGGGGGTCCACCATCCGCCGAGCGGCGAACCCCGCCGCCCCGCCGATCACGTCCCGAACAGCGCACTGATCCCGTCCCGGGTGAAGTACAGCAGGAATCCCGCCGAGACCACCCAGAGCAGCCAGTGCACCTCGCGGGCCTTGCCGGTCAGGGTGTGGATCAGCGCCCAGGAGATGAAGCCGACGCCGATGCCGTTGGCGATCGAATACGTCAGCGGCATCGACACGATCGTCAGGAAGACCGGCAGCGAGACGCGGAAGCTGCTCATGTTGATCTCCTGGATCTGGACCACCATCATGGCCCCCACCACGACGAGGGCGGCGGCCCCGGCCTCCATGGGGATGACCCCGATCAGCGGGGCGAAGAACGTGGAGGCCAGGAAGAGCGCACCGGTCACGCAGGCGGCCAGGCCCGTCCGGGCTCCCTCGGCCACCCCGGCCGCGGAGTCGACGAAGACGGTGTTCGACGAGGCGGAGGCGGCACCGCCGCCGATCGCGCCGATGCCCTCCACGATGAACGCCTGCCTGATCCTCGGGAAGGTCCCGTCAGCGGTGGACAGGCCCGCGTTGCGCGCCAGCCCGGTCATCGTGCCCATGGCGTCGAAGAAGTTGGTGAACAGCAGGGTGAAGACCAGCATGACCGCCGAGAGGAGGCCGATCCGCTCGAGGGATCCGAAGAGGTCGAACGCCCCCAGCAGCCCGAAGTCCGGGAGGGCGACCACCTGGCTCGGCATCTCGGGCGCGCTCAGGTTCCATCCCCCGGGGTCGGGGTTGACGGGATCCCCCACGGTCCCCAGGCGCGCGAAGGCCTGCACGACGATGGCGAGGACCGTGGCCACCGCCATGCCGATGAGGATGCCGCCCGGCACCCGGCGCACCACCAGCACGCCGATCAGGAGCAGGGCGAAGACGAACACGAGGGTCGGCAGCGACGTGATGGAGCCGCCCTGCCCCAGCTGGACCGGCGGCCCCTCGGCTGTCCGGGTCACGAACCCCGAGTTGACGAAGCCGATGAAGGCGATGAACAGCCCGATCCCCACGGTGATGGCGGTCTTGAGCTGCGCCGGGACGGCGTGGAAGATGGCGGTCCGGACTCCGGTCGCCCCCAGCAGGACGATGATGACGCCGTTGACGATCACCAGCCCCATCGCCTCGGCCCACGTCACGTCCTGCACCACCGAGACGGCGAGGAAGCTGTTCATGCCCAGCCCGGCGGCCAGGGCGAAGGGCAGGCGCGCGACGACGCCGAACAGCACCGTGACGACGCCGGCCACGAGCCCCGTGACGGCCGTCAGCTGGGCGAAGTCGAGGCTGGTGCCCTCCACGTCCGGGCTCCCCCCGAGGATCAGGGGGTTGAGCACCACGATGTAGGCCATGGCGACGAAGGCGACGACGCCGCCCCGCAGCTCCTGCTTGACCGTGGACCCTCTCGCGGTGATCTCGAAGTAGCGGTCCAGGGGCGACCGGGGCCGGGTGCGTGTCTCCTGGGCTCTCACGTTCTCTGCTGCCATGGCTGTCTCCGCTTTCCTCGTGTTCCGGACTGAAATGACGGGTCGTTCTCGCGAGGGGGCCGCGGCGGTCCCCTCGACCTCTGGGGCCTCGCCCTCAGGGTCCGCAGCCCTCCCGTCCCTCGGGGACCGACCGCCGGCCGGAGACGTACGTGGCGTGGACGCTCCGGTCGTCGCCGAGCATCATCAGCGCGAACAGCAGCTCCGCGGTGCTCCCGGCGTAGCCGGCCCGGTGCCGCAGGACGGGGGAGGAGCGGGGATCCAGGACCACCAGGTCCGCGTCCTTGCCCGCCTCGAGGCTGCCCACCCGGTCCTCCAGCCCCAGCGCCTCGGCCCCGTCCAGGGTGGCCAGGCGGAGGGCCTGGAACGCGTCGACCGGCTCGCCGACCATCCGGCTGACCTTGTACGCCTCGTTCAGGGAGGCGAGCGGCGAGAGGCTGGTGCCGCCGCCGACGTCGGACCCCAGCCCCACCCGCAGCCCCCGGTGGCGGCGGGCCCGCTGGAGCTCGAAGTGACCCGAGCCGAGGAAGAGGTTGGAGGTCGGGCAATGGGCGAGCGATGCCTGGGCCGCCCCCAGCCGCTCGAGCTCACCGTCCGAGAGGTGGATCGCGTGGCCGAAGACCGAGCGCCGCCGCACCAGGCCGTGGCGCTCGTACACGGCGGTGTAGTCGCGGTCCTCCGGGAAGAGCTCGCCCACCCAGTCGCACTCGGCGCGGTTCTCCGCCAGGTGCGTCTGGACGACGACGTCGGGGTGCTCGGCCGTCAGCCGGCCCAGAAGCTCCAGCTGCCGCGGCGAGGAGGTGGGCGCGAAGCGCGGGGTCACGGCGTACTCGAGCCGCCCCCGCCCGTGCCAGGCCTCCAACAGCTCCAGGCTCTGCTCGTAGGCTCGCTCCGGGGTGTCCAGGAGGTGCTCCGGGGCGTTGCGGTCCATGCAGACCTTGCCGGTGATCACCCGGAGGTCCCGCGCCAGGGCCGAGCGAAACAGCGCCTCGGCCGAGCCGGGGTGGACCGTGGCGTAGACGCACGCCGTGGTCACCCCGTGGGCGACCAGTTGGTCGGCGAAGAACTCCGCGACCTCCTCGCAGTGCGCCCGGTCCGCGAAGCGGGCCTCGGCGGGGAAGGTGTAGTTCTCCAGCCACTCCAGCAGCTGCAGTCCCGGCGAGGCGATCATGGTCATCTGCGGGAAATGGACGTGGCAGTCGACGAAGCCGGGGACGAGCAGGCGCTCGCCCTGCCGGTCGACCGAGGCCCCGGGATACCGGTCCAGGACCTCCTCCGCCTCGCCGACCGCGAGGATGCGCCCGTCCCGCAGGGCCACCGCTCCCCGCTCGAGGTCGAGGATTCCGTCCGGTGAGCCCCGGAGCGGGGTGACCACGTGCCCGGTGACGATGCGGACGTGCGGCTCCGCGTCCCCGCGGGACTCGGCTCGTTCCTGTGCGCTGTCGGTCATGATGTCGATCTCCCTACTGGTGGATGGTGCGCGGCGACGACGTCGTCCGCGTCCGTGCGGAGGCCCGCTCGGCCGATCCCCGGGCCCGCGGTCAGCCCCTGCCGTCCAGGATCATCCTGCCGATCGGCAGCCACGCGTCGTCGGGCCGGTCGGAATCGGCGGGGATCGAGGTGCGGCGTGTGGTCTGCCGGGGTTTCTTGCGGATCGTCATCGGGAGGCCTTCCCTCGGGGCGGAGGTGGGAGGACGGATGCCTCGAACCGGGGCCGGTGCCATTCAGAAATTTCACGATGCGATATTGATCCTTCGCATCGTGGCTCAGTGTAACGTGAGTCACTCCGTGTAACGCAAGGGTCGTCGGGTGATTTTCGCTCGTCAATCTTCATTCGCGTCCTCGGGGTCGAAGGTGGCGGCGGGTGTTTCGAAGCCGATTCGCCGGGGCGATTCGCGGAACGCGGGGATCGACGTGGCGGTCCTGAGATGGATTCGCGGCATTTTCATCGGGGCGGAGAGATTCTGGTGGCTAGGGAATGGCCTAGAAGTTGCCCGAAGAAAAGCTGTAAGTGACCTGGAGCACTCATGTATTCGGAAGCGCAACACGTCTCTGGTGCGGTTCTCAGCTCCCATTGGACCTGGGAGGAGCTGGGGCGGGTCGGTTCGCGCGGGGCGACGCGAAGCTAAATCGTTGAGTTTCGCAATGTGGAAATACTTTGCCAATGTGAGTGCTACCATTGCCAAATCGCGATATCCGGGGCGACTGCATCAAACCCCGGACTGTGAGATGGGATACCCTGCATCGGGAAGTCAGATCGCAGCTCCCTCTCCTCGCGTTCGCCATGCACAGGGCGCGTTCGGCATCCAGAGAAGCGAAGGAGCACGTCACGATGGGGTCTTTCCAGATAACCGTCAACGGTCAGCCGAGAGTCGACGACGACGTCCCGGTCCACCTCAACCTGCTGGACTGGCTCCGCGGCCTGGGGCTCACCGGCGCCAAGGAGGGGTGCGCGGAAGGCGAATGCGGCGCCTGCGCCATCCTGGTGGCCCGCCCCGACGGGCGGGGCGGCTCCCGTTGGACCTCCATCAACGCGTGCCTGGTCCCGGCCCTGGCCCTGGACGGGCAGGAGGTCGTGACCTCCGAGGGGCTCGGCGCCCGCCCGGGACCGTGCTCCGCGGGCGAGCTCCACCCCGTCCAGCGCGAGATGGCCGGGCGCGGCGGCTCCCAGTGCGGATTCTGCACCCCCGGCTTCGTCTGCTCCATGACCGCCGAGTACTACCGGCCGGAGCGGACCCCCGTCCCGGCCTCCGAGGCGACGCCCGAGCACGGCGAGAACGGCTTCGACCTGCACGCCCTGAGCGGCAACCTCTGCCGCTGCACCGGCTACCGCCCGATCAAGGACGCCGCCTACGCCCTGGGCTCCCCCGAGGAGCACGACCCCCTCCTCCGGCGGCAGGGCACCGCGGCCCCGCCGGCGCGGCGCACCGAGGTGCGCGCCGGCGGGGCGGACTTCGTCCGGCCGGCCTCGCTCGAGGAGCTCGCCGAGCGCTACGCCGAGCAGCCGGGGGCGACCCTGCTGGCCGGCTCCACCGACGTCGGCGTCGAGGTCAACGTCCGCCACACCCGGCCCGGGACGCTGCTGGCCATCGACCGCCTCGAGGAGCTCCGCTCGCTCCGCTTCGCCGCGGACCACGTGGAGATCGGGGCCGCCCTGACCCTCTCGGAGGCCGAGCGCTCCCTCGCCGGCAGGATCCCCCTGCTCGCCCAGCTCTTCCCGCAGTTCGCCTCCCGGCTGGTGCGCAACAGCGCCACGCTCGGCGGGAACCTGGGGACGGGCTCGCCGATCGGCGACTCGGCGCCCGTGCTGCTGGCGCTCGACGCCTCCCTGGTCCTGTTCTCGACCCGCGGGGAGCGCGTGGTGCCCCTCGCCGAGTACTTCACCGGCTACCGGCAGACGGTCCGCGAGCCCGGGGAGCTCCTCCGCGCCGTCCGCGTCCCGCTGCCGCTGGCCGGGACGACGGCCTTCTACAAGGTCGCCAAGCGCCGCTTCGACGACATCTCCTCGATCTCCACGGCCTTCGCGATGCAGCTCGAGGGGGACCGGGTCTCCTCGATCCGCATCGGCCTGGGCGGGGTGGCGGCCACGCCCCTGCGGGCGCGCGCGGCGGAGGAGGTCCTGCTCGGCGGCCCCTGGACCGAGGAGGCTGCGCGCGAGGCCTCCGCCGCCATGACCGCCGAGAGCACCCCGCTGGACGACCACCGCGCGAGCGCGCGCTACCGAACCGCGATGCTCGAGCAGAGCGTCCTGCGCTTCTTCGCCCAGCACCGTCCCTCCGAGCACCCGGGAGCGAACCGATGAGCACCGTCCTCCATCCCCCCGCCAGCACCGCCCCGGACGGGGTGGGGGTCCGCGTGGCCCACGAGAGCGCCGCCCAGCACGTGACCGGCACGGCGCTCTACACCCAGGACATCGCGACCCGGGACAGGAGCAGCCTGCACGCCTGGCCCGTCCAGGCGCCCCACGCCCACGCGCGGGTCCTCGCGCTGCGCGCCGAGCGCGCCTGGAACGTCCCCGGCGTCGCCGACGTCCTCACGGCCGAGGCCGTCCCCGGGGTCAACGACGCCGGCGTCAAGCAGGACGAGCCGCTGTTCCCCACGGAGGTCATGTACCACGGGCACGCCGTCTGCTGGGTCCTGGGGGAGACGCTCGACGCCGCCCGCCGGGGCGCCGAGGCGATCGAGGTGGACTACGAGCCCCTGCCGTCGATCGTGACGATCACCGAGGCCATCGAGGCGGAGAGCTTCCAGGGCGCCCAGCCCCTGCTCTCCCGCGGCGAGGCCCGGCCGGCCCTGGAGCGCTCGGCGCACCGGTTCGGCGGATCCTTCGAGTTCGGTGGGCAGGAGCACTTCTACCTGGAGACCCACGCCTCCTTCACCCGCGTGGACGAGGGCGGCCAGGTTCTCGTCGACTCCTCCACCCAGCATCCCACCGAGACGCAGGAGATCGTGGCCCACGTCCTCGGCCTGGCCAGCCACGAGGTGACGGTCCAGTCCCTGCGGATGGGCGGCGGCTTCGGCGGCAAGGAGATGCAGCCGCACGGCCTCGCGGCCATCGCCTCCCTGGGCGCCGTCCGGACGGGCCGCCCCGTCAGCCTGCGCCTGAACCGCACGCAGGACATGACCATGACCGGCAAGCGCCACCCCTTCCACGCGGAGTGGGAGGTCGGCTTCGACGAGGACGGGCGGATCACCGCGCTGGAGGCGACCCTGACCTCCGACGGCGGCTGGTCGCTCGACCTCTCGGAGCCGGTGCTCTCCCGCGCGCTGTGTCACGTGGACAACGCCTACATGATCCCGGACATCCGGGTCCGCGGCAGGATCGCCCGGACGAACAAGACCTCCCAGACGGCGTTCCGCGGCTTCGGCGGACCCCAGGGCATGCTGGTCATCGAGGACATCCTCGGCCGCTGCGCGCCCCGCCTGGGCATCGACCCCGGGGAGCTGCGCCGGCGCAACTTCTACCGGCCCGGCCAGACCACGCCCTACGGCCAGGTCGTCCGGCACGCCGAGAGGCTGCGGGACATCTGGGACACCCTGGCCGAGCGGGCCGACGTCGCGCACCGGCAGGCCGAGATCGCCGCGTTCAACGCCGCGCACGCCGAGACCAAGCGGGCCCTGGCCATGACCCCGGTGAAGTTCGGCATCTCCTTCAACTTCACCGCCTACAACCAGGCCGGCGCCCTCGTGCACGTGTACAAGGACGGCTCGGTCCTCATCAACCACGGCGGGACCGAGATGGGCCAGGGCCTGCACACCAAGATGCGGCAGGTCGCGGCCACCGCGCTGGGCGTGCACCTGGAGCGGGTGCGGCTCGCCCCGACCCGCACGGACAAGGTGCCCAACACCTCCGCGACCGCGGCCAGCTCCGGCGCGGACCTCAACGGCGGCGCGGTCAAGGACGCGTGCGAGCAGATCACGGCGCGGCTCGCACGCGTCGCGGGCGGGACGCTCGGCGCGCATCCCCAGGACGTCCGCTTCGAGGGCGACGTCGTGCGCGCCCTCGGCAAGGGCTCAGTCCCCTTCGCGGACGTGGTGCGCGAGGCGTACTTCCAGCGGGTCCAGCTCTTCGCGGCGGGGTACTACCGCACCGAGGGCCTGCACTGGGACCTGAAGCGGATGCAGGGCGACCCCTTCAAGTACTTCTCCTACGGCGCGGCCGCGAGCGAGGTGGAGGTGGACGCCTTCACCGGGGCGTACCGGCTGCTGCGCACGGACATCGTCCACGACGTCGGCGACTCGCTCTCCCCGCTGGTGGACATCGGGCAGATCGAGGGCGGGTTCGTCCAGGGCACCGGCTGGCTGACCCTGGAGGAGCTGCGCTGGGACCTCTCGGACGGCGAGCGCCGGGGGCGGCTGGCCACGCAGGCCGCCAGCACCTACAAGCTGCCGAGCTTCTCGGAGATGCCCGAGGTGTTCAACGTCCACCTCTTCGAGCGGGCCACCGAGTCCGGCGTCGTGTACGGCTCCAAGGCCGTGGGCGAGCCTCCCCTCATGCTGAGCATGAGCGTCCGGGAGGCCCTGCGCGCCGCGGTCGCGGCGTTCGGCCCCGGCGGGATCGAGGTGGACCTCGGCAGCCCGGCCACCCCGGAGGCGGTGTTCTGGGCGCTCCGGGAGGCCGCCGGCCGCGCGGCCGAGGGCGAGGGCGAGCGGGCCGAGCGGGAC
>NZ_JANAFB010000035.1 GCF_024199905.1 Rothia santali | reverse complement strand
GCAGTCCTCCGCCGCGAACCGGATGCGCAGCGGCGGCCCCTCCTGCGTGCTGCCCGTGCCGCCAAACACCCGCCGGTACGTCTCCGGGTTCCTGAGGCGGGCGCTGCACTTCGCGCTGCCCAACGCCGTCGTGGTCACCCTCGGCGTGGTTGGGATCAACCTCTACGCGCGCGTGGCCGACTCCGTGAGCGCCACGACCGAGGAGATCCAGACCTCGAGCTTCATCGTCCTGGTCCTGCTGGGCCTGTGGATCCTGTGCGTGGGCTCCCGCCCGCTGACCCGGGCGCGGCTGGGCCTGCTCCTGCTGATGTACGTGCTGCTGGTGGTGGTGCTGAGCGTCCCGTGGTCGCTGCTCTACCACGAGTTCCAGACGCCCCAGGCGGACCTGCTCTGGGCGGCCTTGATCGTGAGCGCCGTCGGCAGCGCCCTGATCGAGCTGAACTTCCGGCTCCACAGCCGCTGGCTGCGCCTGACGCAGCGAGAGGCCTACGACGCCGCGGTGCGGGCCGGGCAGGTCTGACGGACCGGGCGGATCCGACGGGCCGAAATGGTCGGACGAGGCTGATGGGCCGAGCCGACGGACCGGGCGGACCCGGCCGGCCGGGCGGACCCGACCGGCCGGACTGGCCTGCCGGGCCGGACGAGTCCGGGCGGACCCGACCGGCCGGACTGGCCTGCCGGGCCGGACGAGTCCGGGCGGACGGAACCGCCTCGGTGCCCATTGCCCCCCGGCTGACCTGAGAGTATAGTCACTCCCGGCCCGGCCGGAAGCGCCGGGCGACCCTACAGGGTTGTAACTGCATCAGCAGGCAAGACCTGGACCCCTCCCCTCGGGAACCCCTCTGCCCGCGCACGCGCGCGGCCGGGATTCCCGGCGACTCGTCGCGCCCCGCGCGGCGGACGACCCGGAGGCGGTTCGGGTCTTTCGCGTTTAACAGGCGGCCCCACCGGGCGCGCCGAGGCAGCGAGGAGTCACACGTGGACCATCGGAAGACGGCGGAGTCCGTCCTGAAGGGCCTGGGCGGGCCCGAGAACATCGACTACTTCACCCACTGCGCGACCCGCCTGCGGGTCACGCTCCACGACAAGTCGGTGGTGGACAAGCCCGCCATCGAGAAGACCGAGGGCGTCCTGTCCGTCATCGAGCAGTCGGGGCAGACGCAGGTCGTGATCGGCAACGAGGTCGCCAGCGTCTACGACGAGCTGGCCCGGATGCCCGGGATGGACCGCGACTCCCGCGAGGCCGGGAGCGCCCGCGCCGCCGGCGGCGAGGCCGGCACCGGTGACGCCGGCCAGGCACCCGGCACGAAGGCCGGCCCCATCACCCGCATGTTCGACGTCCTCTCGGACTCGTTCCGCCCGGTCCTCTGGGCGCTGCTGGGCTCCTCGATGATCCTCACGCTGATCGTCCTCCTGCAGCAGCTGGGCTTCTTCGGCCACTACACGAACTTCGCCGGCGAGACCGTCACCGCGGACCTCGTCAACGGCCCCCGCCTCGGCGACGACGCCGCGAGCGCGGACCTGCTCAACCAGTGGCGCGCCCAGTTCCCGTTCTGGTTCATCATCCTCGGCGCCGCGATGTCGGTGCTGAACTTCATGCCGATCCTCATCGGCGCGACGGCGGCCAAGCGGCTCGGCGCCAACATGTGGGTCGGTGCCGCGATCCCCGCCGCGCTGATGACCAGCGCGTTCTCCGGGCTGAACGAGATCGCGGATGCCAACGGCGTCGTGCCCCTGTTCTCGATCGGCGGCTGGGACGTCCCGCTGTACATGTTCGACTACACCGGCCAGATCTTCCCCCCGCTGTTCGCGGTGGCGCTGCTGGCGCCGCTGGAGCGGCTGCTCAAGCGGGTGATCCCGAACGTGCTCCACATGGTCTTCGTGCCCATGCTCTCGCTGCTCATCATGGTGCCGCTGACCGCGCTGGTCATCGGGCCGATCGGCGTGAACCTCGGGCTCGGGATCTCCGAGATCTTCCAGTGGCTCAACGACATCAACCCCGCGATCGTGGGCGTCGTCGTCGCCGGCTCCTACCTGTTCATGGTGCCGCTGGGGCTGCACTGGCCGCTGAACGCCGTCATGATCTCCAACCTCTCCACGCTGGGATACGACTTCATCCAGTCGCCGATGGCCGCCTACAACTTCGCGGTCTTCGGCGTGGTGACCGGTGTGGCGATCCGCGCGGCGCGGGACAAGGAGCTGCGTCAGGTGGCCACGGGCGCGGCGGTGTCCGGGCTGGTGGGCGGCATCTCGGAGCCGTCGCTGTACGGCGTCGTGCTGCGGTACAAGCGGGTGTTCCCGCTGATCCTGGTCCCCGCGATGATCGCGGGCGGGCTGATCTCCTGGATGGGCGTGCGCTCCTACGCCTTCGCGTTCACCTCGCTGCTGTCCATCCCGGCGATGCAGCCGATCCCGCTGTTCGTGATCGGGCTGGCCGTGGCGTTCGGCGGCGGGCTCGTGGGCGTGCTGGTCTTCGGCTTCCGCTCCAAGGAGCAGCGCGAGGCTGACCTCGCCAAGCAGAACATCCCGGCCGACGCGGTGCCCTCGGAGGAGAACGCTCCGGACCTCGTGGGGGCCGGGGTCGGGGCCTCGGCGGGGAGCGTCTCCGGGGCTGCCGTTGCGGGTGCCTCCGCGGGCGCCGGGACGGGCGCCTCCGTGGGCGCCGGCCCGGGTGCCGGCGCGGGCGTTCCCGCGACATCCGGCACCGATGGCTCCACGGCGATCGGTGCGGGGACCGCCGCGGCCTCCGGCTCGGAGACCGCTCCGGCCCGCGACGCCGGGAGCGCGTCCGCCGGGCGGGACGACGCGGCCTGGTCCTCCGGCGAGGAGGCCGGCTCCGGCGTCGTGACCGTCGGGGCGCCGCTGGCCGGCCGGGCCGTGGACCTCGCGGAGGTCCCGGACCCGATCTTCGCGGCCGGGAAGCTCGGCCGCGGCGTCGCGATCGAGCCGTCGGAGGGGACCGTCACGGCCCCGGAGGGCGGCACGGTCATCGCGACGCCGGCCTCGGGCCACGCGATCGGGCTGCGGCTCGACTCCGGCGTCGAGCTGCTGATCCACGTCGGGATCGACACCGTGAACCTGCGCGGCGAGGGCTTCGAGGTCGCGGTGGCCAAGGGCGAGCGCGTCGCGGCCGGTCAGACGCTGCTGACCTTCGACGCCGCCGCGATCCGCGACGCCGGCTACCCCCTCGTCACGCCGGTGCTGGTCACCAACACCCCGCGGTTCGAGGCGGTGGACGGCCTGCCCGCCGAGCGGGTGGCCCCCGGCGACGAGGTGATCTCGATCCGGCGGTAGGCCGCGCCCGGGGCGGCGGAGCGGCCCACCGCGTCGTTTCGAGCCCGCGGGACGACGTCGGCCCCGGTCCGGTCCCCACGGGGTCCGGGCCGGGGCCGACGTCGTCCCGCCGCCCGGTCCCCGCGCCGGGAGCCCGCACGGCCGGCAGACGACTCGTCAGACTCCAGGAGCCCACACGGCCGGCAGACGACTCGTCAGCTGCCGCGCGTGCGGGCCACCCGTCAGGCGGCGTGCGTGCAAACCACTCGTCAGGTGCCGCGCGTGTGGGCGCGCAGCAGCTCCCGCTGCTCGGGAGAGATCCGCACCAGGCGCCCGGTGGGCTCGTGGAAGAAGGCCAGGACCGTGCTGGCCTCCGCGCACAACCGGCCGTCGACGCCGTCGCGGATCGCGTACCCCACCGTCAGGCTGGCGGCCGTCGCCGTCTCGATCCACACCTCCACGCGCGCCGGGACCGTGCGGTAGGCCAGCGGCGAGCGGTACTTCACGTGGTTCTCGGCCACCAGCGCCTGCGTGCCCTCGGGCAGCTCGTTGAAGACGGGCAAGGGGACCTCGAAGCCGGCCTCGCCCGTGCCCGCCGGCGGCCCGAAGGCGGCCACGCGGGCCTCCTCCATGATCCGCACGACCTGGACGTTGTTCACGTGCCCGTAGGCGTCCATGTCTCCCCAGCGCAGGGGGACGTCGATGGCGAGGGTCTCAGAGCTCATGGCCCCACCCTACCCATCGACGCCCGCCGGCTTCCCGTCCGGCCCCCGGTCCGTCGAGCAGCCGGCCTGCCAGTCCCCCGGCCGGCGCCGGGGGGCTCACCGCCCCGGACCGCTCGCTCAGCTGGCCCCGGTCAGGGTCCGCCCGCCGGAGAACCGCTGGGAGTAGCCGTTCCCGCTGCGCTGCCGGTCGGTCGTGGGGTAGCCGTAGCCGCGCTCGTAACCGGCCTGCATCCACTGCTTGCCGATCGCGCCCCAGGTGTAGACGGCGTGCGTGCCGGTCCCGAAGGGGGTCCAGTAGACGGTGTACCCGTTGGAGAAGGTCTGGTAGCAGCCGCCGCCCGTGAGCCCGCAGGCCTCGTCGTGCAGCGGGTAGCCGTAGCCGCGCTCGTAGCCGGCCTGCATCCACTTCTCCCCGATCGCGCCCCAGGTCTTGACCGCGTTGGTCCCGGTCCCGTTGGGCGTCCAGTAGATGGTGTAGCCCTTCGAGAACGTCTGGAAGCAGCCCGACTGCACCAGGCCGCACGACTCGTTGTTCACCGGCTCGCCGTAGGTCCCCCGCGCCTTGTTCCACTTGGTCCCGATGGCCCCGGACAGCTTGACCTGCCGCCCGTTGCCCGAGGTGTAGACCTGCCCGGAGGGTGCGGCCGCGTGGGCCGGGGTCCGGCCGCCCAGGGGCTTGTGCGCCGCGTTGACCACCAGGTCCCTCAGCTGCGCGGCGGACCCGCGGTACACGTTCGAGTCGCCGGAGAACGGCCCCGAGGCGCTGTACTGCCACACGTCGTGGGTGCTCCACCCGGAGGGTAGCGGGCCCACCGAGCCGGAGTAGTTGGCCAGGTGCAGCGGCATGTGGTTGAACTCCGAGGTGCTGCCGATGCAGGAGTTCCACCACGACGTCGCGGTGTAGATCATCGGGTAGCGCCCGGTCTTCTGGAGGTACCTGTTGGCGAAGGACGTGATCCACGACTTCAGCTGCGCCGGGCTCATGTTGAAGCACTGGTTGCCGAGCGAGGCGTAGGGGTTGAACTCGACGTCGAGCAGGCCCGGCATCGTGCGGCCGTCGGCCGTCCAGCCGCCGCCGTTGGCGATGAAGTAGTCGGCCTGCGCGGCCCCGCTGGAGACCGAGGGCAGCGCGAAGTGGTACGCCCCGCGGTACATCCCGGCATTGGCGGCGCCCGTGTACTGGCCGTTGAAGCTCGGGGACCGGTAGCCGGTGCCCTCGGTCGTCTTGACGTAGGCGAACCGGGCGCCGTTGCGGTACTCCGCGGCCCAGTCGACGGTCGGCTGCCAGCCTGAGACGTCCATGCCGAGGATGCCCGCGGGCTTCCACGCGGCGGCCTCGCCGGTGGCCGGGGGCGCGGAGGCGGCGGCCGCCTGGGGCACGCCGGCCTGCTGCAGCCGGCTGATGCCGGCGGCGGTGGACTCCTGGGAGAGGTGCGAGGTCTCCCCCAGCGGCTTGGAGCCCTGGCCCAGGGTCGCGCCGGGGTTGGCGCCGCCGGTGGTCGGCGGCACCGCGGGCAGCCCCGGGTCGCGGAGCACGTCGCCCTCGGGCACGACGCCGCGCGCCTGGGCGGACTCCTGCCCGCCGGTCGCCGGGCCCAGCGGCGCGTTGGCCACGGCCGGGTCCTGGGCGAGGGCCGGCGTCGTGCCCAGCGCCAGGGCGGTGCAGCACAGGGCCGCGATCAGGGTGCGTCGGAGGCGGCCCAGCGGCCGCGATCGGTCGGTGAAGGTCATGCGAAGTCCTCAGGCAGGTGCGCCGGTCCGCGCCCGGGGCGGCGGCCCGTCATGCGAATTAATCCATCCCCCACCACCGGATCCTAGGGAACGGGCTCGCTTCCGCCTATGGACTTTCGTCGCATCGCACCGCGACCATGGGACCGTCGGGACCGCTCCCCGGCCGCGGGTCAGACCTCGGCGCCGGCCTCGGCGGGCCGCTCCGACGCACCGGTCGCCCGCCCGGCCTCCTCGAAGGCCTCGCGGTCCACCGTGACGTGCCGGCGCACGACCGCGAAGTACAGCACCGTGAGCACCACGAAGTAGCCGACGCCGACCAGGCCCGCCATCCGCATGTCCTCCAGGACGAAGACGGTCGAGAACACCGAGGCGAGCCCCACCATGCCGAGGATCGCCATGGGCACGCCCCCGAGGAGCCGGAAGCTGCTCGAGGCCCCCTCCCGCCGCCGGTAGAAGACGTATGCCAGCAGGATCATGAACCAGACGATGAGCACGCAGCTGGTGATCAGCGCGACCATGAGCACGAAGACGTTGGAGATCCCCGAGGCGGCCATGACGACGACGAGCAGGATCCCGACGGTGGAGCCGATCAGCGCCCGGACCGGGATCCCGCTCGCGCTGGTCCGGCGGAACCCGCGCGGAGCCATGCCCTGGTAGGACAGCGAGTGCAGCAGCCGGGTCCCGGCGTAGACGTTGGCGTTGGCCGCCGAGAGCGCGGCGACCAGGACGATGAAGTTCAGGATGGCCGCGGCCGCGGGGATCCCGGCCTCGGAGAACACCAGGACGAAGGGGCTGGTCTCCAGCTCGCCGGAGGCGGCCGCCGCGGACCAGGGCATGAGCGACATGACCACGAACAGCGCGAGGACGTAGAAGGTCGCCAGCCGCCAGATGGTGGCCTTGCCCGCGGTCCGCACCGAGCGGACCGGGTCCTTGGCCTCGGCCGCGGAGATCGAGATCAGCTCGACCCCGCCGAACGAGAACATCACCAGCGCCATGGCCAGCCAGACGGAGGACGCGCCGTTGGGCATGAACCCGTTCTCCGTCAGGTGCCCCACGCCCTCCGCCGGGTGGCTGGGCAGCCCGAAGAAGATCAGGATCAGCCCGATGAGGATGAAGGCGATGACGGCGAAGACCTTGATCCCGGAGAGGAAGAACTCGACGAGGCCGAAGGACTTGACGCTGAAGGCGTTGAGCAGGATGACCCCGACGCCGAAGGCCGCGATCCCCCACCACAGCGGCAGCTCGGGCCACCAGAACCGCAGGTACGTGGACACGGCCACGAGCTCCGCCCCGGCCACGCACACGGTGGTCGCCCAGTATGCCCAGCGGGTGATGTATCCGCCGAAGGCCCCGAGGAACCGCCCGGCCATGGTCCCGAAGCCGCCGCGGACGGGGTACTTCACCGCCATCTCGCCCGCGGCGCAGGCGATGATCGCCGCGATCAGCGAGCCCAGCGCGTAGCAGACGATGACGGCCGGGCCCGCGACGCTGATCGCCGCGCCCGAGCCGAGGAAGAGCCCCGTGCCCAGGGCGGAGCCGAGCGCGATCATCGTCATCTGCTCGTGCGAGAGCGAGCGGGCCAGCCCGCCCCCCGGCTTGTGTTGCTGAACCATACGGCGGCGAAGCCTTTCATCGGGGTGCGCGGGGCGGGGCCCAGCGCGAGTGTTGAGACGTTGTGACGGCGGAGGAGGGCCGGGAACCGGGACTCGCCGCAGACACCCACTCTAATCGCTGATCGCGCCGCCCCGTGTGGTGAACTAGTGGAATGAGTGCTTCCGCCAGTTCCGACGCTCACGTCAGCGCGCCGCGCGCCTGGGTGCGCACGAGCCCGCACACGGCCTACCTGACCGCCGACAACCCCGGGGACATGACCCTCGGGGGCACCAACACCTACGTCGTGGGCGCCCTGGGGGACCAGTGGCCGCCGGCCGAGGGGGCGGAGCGCCCCAGCATCGTGGTGGTGGACCCGGGGCCGGACGACGCCGCGCACGCCGACGCCGTGGCCGCGGCGGGCGACGTCGTGCTCATCCTGCTGACCCACCGCCACGCGGACCACACCGGCAACGCGGCCCGGCTGCGCGAGCTCACCGGCGCGCCCGTGCGGGGCTGGACCCCGGAGCTGTCCGCGGGGGCCGCGCCCCTGGAGGACGGCGAGGTCGTCTCGGCGGCCGAGGTGGAGCTCTTCGCCCTGCACTGCCCGGGGCACACCTCGGACTCGGTGTGCCTGCGCGTGGACGAGGACTCGGTGATCCTCACCGGCGACACCGTGCCGGGCGAGGGCACCACCATGCTCGACTACCCGGACGGGGACCTCGAGGACTACCTGGACACCCTGCGCGAGCTCATGGAGCACCGGGACCTGGCGGTGCTCCCGGCCCACGGCCCCGCGGGCGAGAGCCTCCACGAGGCCTGCGACCGGCTGCTGGACCACCGGCTCACGCGCATCCACGAGCTGCGCCAGCGGCTCAAGGCGACCGAGGACGACATCGCCCCCTCCGCCGGGGCCCTGGCCTCCAGCATCTACGGCGACGTCCCGGCGGGGACGCGGGAGTCGGCGCTGAAGACTCTGAAGGCCCAGCTGGCCTACCTGGTCGACATCGGGGAGATCGCCGGGTTCACCGACTGACCCCGCGGGCCGGCCGGGCTGGCCGGAGCCCGACGACGCCGCCGCGCGCCCTCACGACCCGGCCGCCACCGCCTCGGCACGCGGGTAGGTCGGCTCGTGCCGCTTGAACCAGCGGATCGTCGGGTAGGTGACCGGCAGCAGCACGACTTCGATCAGGCACTTGTACACGTAGCCGACCAGCAGGTAGTTGACGAAGTCGCCGGCCTGGGTGATGCCCAGGATGGGCGCCGCGACGAGGCAGAAGATCAGGGTGTCGGCGAACTCGCCCACCAGCGTCGACCCGATCAGCCGGGCCCACAGGTGCCTCCCCTCGGTCGCGCGCTTGATCAGGCCCATGATCCACGCGTTGAGCAGCTGGCCCACGAGGAAGCCGGCGAGCGAGCCGGCCACGATGCGCGGCACCGGCCCGAGCACGGTCTCGAAGGCCGTCTGGTTCTCGTAGAACTCCGCCGCGGGCAGGGCGATCACGATCCAGAAGCACACGCTGGCGAAGGCGCCCGCGCAGAAGCTGGTCACGATCGCGCGGCGGGCGGCGCGGAAGCCGTAGACCTCGGTCACGACGTCGCCCAGCACGTAGGCGAGGGGGAACAGGAAGAACCCGCCGTCGGTGATGATGGGGCCGAACGCGACGCCCTTGGTCGCGCCGATGTTGGACAGGATCAGCAGCACGCAGTACGCGGCGACCAGCAGATCGAAGTAGGTCTTGGGGCGGCGGGCGTACCGGGGTTCCGGGTGGGATTGCACGGGGGTTCTCACGATTCTGCGACGGGTAGGGTGCCCCGGCGCGGTCGTGCCGGCGCCGGGAGCGAAGGTCGTGGGGGCGGCGTTCGACGCCGCAGGGCCCGCCTGCCACCCGGGCCCTGAAAAGTGTACCGCCTGAGACCATAATGGGGGGTATGACTACCACGACATCGACCCCCGTCGCGATGACCATCGCCGGCTCCGAGGCGACCGGAGGCGCGGGCGCCCAGGCCGACCTGAAGACCTTCCAGGCCCTCGGCGTCTACGGCTGCCTCTCGCTGACCTGCATCGTCTCCTTCGACCCGAAGAACGACTGGGCCCACCGCCTGACCGCGGTGGACCAGCAGACCCTCGCCGACCAGCTCGAGGCCAACACGGCCGCCTACGACCTGGACGCGGTCAAGATCGGCATGCTCGGATCCCCCGCGACCATCGACACGGTCGCCCGCGTGCTCACCGACCTGAAGCCCCGCAACCTGGTGCTGGACCCGGTGCTGATCTGCAAGGGCCAGGAGCCCGGCGCCGCGCTCGACACCGACGAGGCGCTCAAGGCCCGGATCCTCCCCCTCGCCGACTTCATCACCCCCAACCACTTCGAGTCGCTCTCGCTCTCCGGCATGGACGAGATCACCACCGTCGCCCAGCTCGAGGAGGCGGCGCGGCGCATCCACGAGGCCTCCGGCGCGGCGGTGCTGGCCAAGGGCGGCGTGCGCCTGGAGGGGCCCGACGCCGTCGACGTCTTCTACGACGGCGAGACCCTGGAGGTCCTGAGCGCCCCGAAGATCGGCGAGGTGGCGGTGGCCGGGGCCGGCTGCTCGCTCGCCGCTGCCGTGACCGCCGAGCTGGCGAAGGGCGCGACACCACTCGAGGCCGCCCGCACGGCCAAGGACTTCGTCACCGAGGGCATCCGGGAGCGCCTGGCCTCCCACGCGCCCTTCGACACGCTCCGCCAGATCAACCGGGCCTAGCGGCGGACGACGCCGCCCGCCCGCCTCACGAGGCGATCTGCTCCAGCCGGGGGCGACCCTGGATCGGGACGGGGCGGCCCGCGTCGTCGAACCGCGCGCCCAGGCCCCGCTGCACGAAGGTCACGATCTGCTCCACGCGGGCCGTGCGGGTCTCCCCGTCCTCGAGCTGCCCGCGGTCGGTGGCCGAGCTGAGCGAGCCGTGGACCAGGCGGGCCAGGTCCCCGATGTCCGCCTCCGGCAGGTAGCCCTGCTCGATCGCCGAGCGCAGGATCTGGGCCAGCACCGCCTGCAGCTCGCCCACGTGGTGCCCCAGCTTCTCGAAGGACTCCGGGGAGAGCACCGAGCGCATGGTGGGGCCCGGGGGCAGGTGCCGCCGGGACATGTCCTCGATCTGCAGGCGCACGTAGACCGCCAGCTGGTCCACGGGGTTGTCGACCCGGGCCAGCTCGGTCCGGAGGTCGTTGATGAACCGCTCCGTCTCGTCCAGGGCGTAGGCCACGAGGAGCTCGCCCATGTCGGCGAAGTAGTTGTAGACGGCGGTGCGGCCGATGCCGGCGTTCTTGGCCACGTGGGTCATGGTCAGGCCGGTGAGTCCGCGGGTGTAGAGGAGGTCGCCGAAGGAGCGGAGGATCGCGTTCTGCGTGTTCTCCCGCTGTGCGGCGTTGGAGGAGGCGGTGATACGGGGCATGACGACAGCATACGCCCGGGTGTCACCAAAACAGAAGAGGCGACCGCGTCACTCCTGGTCGGCGTCGTCCGGGCCGTCCAGGTCCAGCACGCGGGCGTACATGACCTGCCGCCGCTGGAGGGCGCTGCGGAGTGCCCGGTGCACGCCCTCCTCGAGGTAGAGCTGGCCGTTCCAGCGGACCACGTGGGGGAAGAGGTCGCCGTAGAAGGTCGAGTCGTCGTGCAGGAGCGTGGCGAGGTCCAGCATGCGCTGGGTGGTGATCAGGTGGTCGAGCCGGACCTGCTGCGGGGCGATGACGCCCCAGTCGCGCGGGGTCGTGCAGCCGTGCTCGGGGTAGGGTCGGGCCTCACCCACCGCCTTGAAGATCATGGCCCCATCCTACGGCCAGTGCGGCCGCCGGGCCGGGAGCGCGACGACGCGCGGGCGGGAACGCGAGGACACCGGGGGCGGGAACGCGACGATGCGAGGCCGGGAGCACGACGACGCCGGGGCCGATCCGCGTAGATCGGCCCCGGCGTCGTCGCGTCTCGAGGGGGTCGCGGGGGTCGGGACTCACGGGGCCCGGGAGGTCCCGAACCCAGAGGCCCCGGCCGCGCGGGTCAGCGCGTCGGCATCATCGACCCGGTCTCGGGGATCGGGATCTCGCCGGTGCGCGGGGAGCGCTCCTCGGGATCCTCGCCGTCGGCGCGGTCCCGCTCGTCCCGGCCGCCCACGCGGGCGGGCTCCTCGTCCCGGATCGACTCCGAGGACTCGTCGCCGGCGGCCTGCGAGGTCGTGCCGGACTCGCCGACCGTGGTCGCCAGGGCCTTCTCGACGATGAACATCAGCAGCAGCGCGGCCAGGACGCCCAGCGGCATGATCCACAGGAAGATCGGCGTGAGGGCCTCGTTGTACGAGTTCACGATGATGTCGTGGATCGGGCCCGGCAGGGCGTTGACCAGCGCGGGCGTCAGGGAATTGGCGCCCCCGCCGTCGGACATCGCCTGGACCGGCAGCCGCTCCCCCAGGAAGGTCGTCAGGCGGGCCGTGAACAGGCCGCCCACCAGCGCAGAGCCGATGGTCGCGCCGACCTGGCGGAAGAAGTTGCTCGAGGCCGTCGCGGTGCCGACCATGCTGATCGGGAAGGAGTTCTGCACGATCAGGGTCAGCAGCTGCATCGACATGCCCAGGCCGAGGCCGATCAGCGCGAGGCACACGCAGATCTCCCACGTGGGGGTCTGCACCTCGAGCCGGGACAGGAAGAACAGGCCGGCGGCGATGAACAGCGAGCCGATCACGGTGAAGGCCTTGTAGCGCCCGAGCTTGGACACCACGGCGCCCACGGTCACCGAGGTGACGAGCATGGTGCCCATCATCGGGATCATGAGGAGACCGGCCTGCGTCGCGCTGACGCCCAGCACCATCTGCATGTAGGTCGGCATGTAACCGATCGCGCCGAACATCGCGATGCCCATGCACAGGCTGGCGATGGTGGTCAGGTTGAAGTTGCGGTCCTTGAACAGGGTCAGCGGCATGACCGGCTCGGCCACCTTGGCCTCGACCGGGATGAACACGGCGACGGCGACCACGGTCGCGATCAGCAGCCCGACGATGGTCGGCGAGCCCCAGTCGTACTGGTTGCCGCCCCAGGTCATGGCCAGCACGAGGCACGCGGTGGCCGCGGCCAGCAGCGCCATGCCCAGCACGTCGATCTTGCTGCGCTCGGTGCGCACCGACTTGTTGGTGTGCGGGATCAGGAAGATCGCGGCGAACAGCGCGAGCGCGGCGAGCGGCAGGTTCATCCAGAAGCCCCAGCGCCAGCCGGGACCCTCAGTGAGCCACCCGCCCAGCAGCGGGCCGGCCACGGAGGAGAACGCGAAGACGCCCATCAGGGCGCCCATGTACTTGCCGCGGTCGCGGGCGGGGATCACGTCGGCGATGACCGCCTGGGACAGGATCATGAGACCGCCACCGCCGAGGCCCTGCAGGCCGCGGGAGATGATCAGCGTCGTCATGTCCTGCGCGACGGCGCCCGTGAGGGAGCCGCCGGCGAAGGCGATGATCGCGAAGACCAGAAGGGGCTTGCGGCCCCAGAGGTCGCCGAGCTTGCCGTAGACCGGCATCATGATGGTCGAGACCAGGATGAACGCGGTGATCACCCAGCTCATGTGCTCGACGCCGTTCAGCTCGCCCACGATGGTGGGCAGCGACGGCGAGAGCACCGTCTGGTTGAGCGAGGACATGAGCATGATGATCATCAGGCCGATGAACAGCAGCAGGATGTTGGTGTGCGAGGCCTCGCCCCCGTGGTGGTGGGTCGAGGTCTGGGCCGGCGCGCTGGAGGCCTGGGGGCGCTCCATGACGGCGGAATCGCCGCGCCTCGAGTGGCGCGGCGTGTACGAGGTGCTCATCGAGCCTCCTTGACGATGTGTGCGAAAAGCGTGACGGTGGCGCCGATGGACGAGTCGAGCTCGTCCGAGGACAGGTCGGCGCCGAACTTGATGTGCCGGAGGACCGCGGCGGCCATGAGGACGGTCGCGCGGACCCGCTCGCTCTGGCGGGGGTCGGGGGCGCCCTCCTCGCCCTCCCGGCGGACCAGCCGGCCGGTGGACTCGTAGACCCCCCAGTCCATCGCGAGCAGGAAGTCCTGGAGCTCGTTCTCGCAGCGCAGCATGTGGATCTTCATGCGCTGCCGCAGCTCGGGGTGCTCGTCGAAGACCTCGCGGTTGAGCGTCCAGCTGTCCTGGGCGATCGAACCGCGAAGCACCCACATCAGGATGTGCGCGGCGTAGGAGAGCAGGCTGGTGCTCTCCACCTCCCGCATGGACTCCAGGACCTCCTCGCCCATCCGGGGCGGGCGGAGGCCGATGATGGCGTCCTCCTTGGAGGAGAAGTAGTTGAAGAAGGTGCGCGGGGATACCCCGGCCTGCTCCGCGATCAGCTCCGCGGTGGTCTGCTTGATCCCGCGCTCCCGCGCCAGCTCCGAGGCGGCACCGTGGATGGCGTCCCACGTGCGCACGCGGCGGCGCTCCCGCAACGACGGCTCACAAGTTTGCATAGCTATATGCTATGCAGTTGTGCACTCTTTGCACAACTGCAAGAACGTGTGGGATGGGTCTCCTCGAGCCACTCCGTGGGGCTCAGTCGATGACGTGCAGGTCCTTCGCGGAGAGCACCGGCTCGACCTCGACGCCGTCGGGCGCCATCGCCTCGACCACCCGGCGCATTGCGACGGACCCGCCCTCGACCGCCTCACCCACGGGGTGCTCACCGCCCTCCCCGAAGAGGTACAGGCACTGCGGGTCGGCCCCGGACCCGAAGCGCGAGCGGGACCGGATGCCGCCGAACCCCTCGGCATCCAGCGTCGCCGCCCAGCGGCGGGTCAGCGCGTACCCGTCCTCCATCGGCGCCATCACGTCGCCGAGCAGGACGCCGTGCGCGGCCGCCCGGGTGCTCAGGAAGTCGGCGATCCGCGCGGCGGGGAGCCTCAGGGCCGAGACCACCGCGTCGTCGACGGCGTCGGCGGGGATGTAGCGGTTGCCCACCAGCAGCTCCCCGAGGACCTCCCGGGCGGCCGTCTCGGGAGTCGAGGCGCAGTTCAGCGTCCCGCGCGGCGGATGGAGGTTGAACCGGCCCGGTGCGGAGGAGAACCACCAGGGGCCGCGTCGCGCGCCGTGGGCGCGGAACCACCGGGCCTCGTGGAGATCGGCGCGGAAGGGGAAGTCGCGGTGGTCCTCGGGAGGGCCGGGGGCGCGGAGGGTGGAGCGATGGCGGGTCATGCCACCTGCGACCACCCGGCGGCGTCGTCGCGGGCCACGGCGGTCAGCTGCGCCAGCTCCTCGCGGTCCCCCGCCTCGACGACCTGCAGCGGCGTGCGCCCGCCGAAGCGCGCGGCCGGGGAGGTCAGCCAGTACAGCACGGTCCATCCGGAGGCCCCGGACCCGAGCAGGATCTTCAGGTAGGGCACCAGGCCGGGGTCGACGGCGCCGTCCCGGAACTGCAGGACCGGGAACAGCGCCTGCCCCTCGGCGGAGAAGACGCGCAGCAGGGCGTGGCGCCGGATCCGGTCGTGGAGCGCCTGCCGGCTGCCGACGCCCAGGACCTTCATCACCCGGTCCCGGGAGTACAGGGGGCCGACCTGCGTGGTGACGCGGTTGGCCGTGCGGATCGCCCGGACGGCGGCGTGGGCCAGCCGCTCGGCGTGGCCCGGCGTGGTGTCGGAGAGCTCGCCGGCGTCCGCCATCTCCTCGAGGGAGCGGTCGATGCGCTCGTCGATCTCGCGCCGGAAGTCTGCTGCGGTCATGAGTGCCTCCTCGACCTCAGCGTCCCACCGGCGTCAAGACCCGTCAAGGGGGTGCGGGTGGCCTGTGGACGCCCGCCGCGGGCCCGGCCCGGGCGCTCGGCGGACCGAGTGGGCCCCGGACCTGGCCGGGCCAGGCAGCGGCGTCAGGCCACGACGTCGTCCTCCAGCTGCCGGGCCGGGGCGTCGGCGCAGGACGGGCGGCCCGCGAAGGCCCCGCGGTAGCGCGCCGCCGGGTGGGTCTCGGCCACCTGCGTGCGGCCCGCGCCGAAGAGGTTCTCGCGGAAGGTCGAGCCCTCGTACTCCGTGCGGTAGCGCCCGCGCCGCTGCAGCTCGGGCACCACGAGCTCGACGAAGTCCTCGAAGGACCCGGGCGAGACGTGGTAGGCGAGGTTGATCCCGTCCAGGCCGCCCTCGTCGATCCACCGCTCGAGCTGGTCCGCCACGCTCTGCGGGGAGCCGACCACGACGTCGCCCATCCCGCCGACCGCGCAGTGCCGGGCGATCTCGGCCCGCGTCCACTCCTTGTCCCTCGCCTGGAGCGTGAAGGGGGTCAGGAAGGACTGGATCGAGTCGGTCTTGACGTAGTTGAGCACCTCGTCCTCGTCGAAGCGGGAGAGGTCCACGCCCGACCAGCCACCGATGATGGCCTGAGAGGACTCGAGGTCGGCGTAGGAGAGGTAGTCGGCGTACTTGGCCTGCGCCTCCTCCTCGGTCTCGGCCACCACCACCGAGAGCATCGCGAAGATCTTGACGTCCTCTCGGCCGCGCCCCTCGGCCTCGGCGCGGTCGCGGATCGAATCGGTCATGACGCGGGTCAGGTCCGGGCGCAGCGCCCCGATGAACACGGCCTCGGCGTGCTTCCCCGCGAAGGCCTGGCCCCGCGAGGAGGCCCCGGCCTGGAAGATCACCGGCGTGCGCTGCGGCGAGGGCGCGGTCAGCCCCGCCCCGGGCACCGTGAAGTGCCGGCCGCGGTGCTGGATCGGGTGGACCAGCGCGGGGTCCGCGTAGACCCCGGTCTCCCGGTCCTCCCTCACCGCGCCGTCCTCCCACGAGCCCTCCCACAGCTTGTAGGTCACGTCGAGGAACTCCTCGGCGATCTCGTACCGCTCGTCGTGCTCGATCTGCCGCGGCAGCCCCTGGTTCTCGGCCGCCGAGGGCAGATAGGAGGTCACCACGTTGAAGCCCACGCGCCCGCGGGTCAGGTGGTCCAGCGTCGCGTACTTCCGGGCGAGCGTGTACGGCTGCTCGTAGGTCACCGCGCTCGTGATCCCGAAGCCCAGGTGCTCGGTCACCGCCGCCATCGCCGAGATCTGCATGAACGGGTCGTTGACCGGGACCTGCGCGCCGTCCTGCAGGGCGGGGGCCGCGGAGTTGCGGTAGATGTCGTAGATCCCAACGACGTCGGCCAGGAACAGCCCGTCGAAGAGCCCCTTCTCGAGGGTCCTCGCCAGGTCGGTCCAGTACCCGATGGTGTTGTACTCCGTGGCCCGCGAGCGCGGGTGGCGCCACAGGCCGAAGCTCTGGTGGCCCACGCAGGTCATGTCGAAGGCGTTGATCGCGATGCGCTTCTTCTCGGTCATCGAGGGGTCCTTTCGCGGGGACGGTCGCGGGAGGGGCGGGGACGGCGGGCCGCGCCCACGGGCCGGGGGCGAGCGGCGGACCGGCCGCCGGGGGCGGCACCCGGGATCAGCGTAGGGAGCGGAGCCCCCCATCCGCCACGCTTTCCCCGAACTGTGACCGGCATGTCCTCGCGTGACGCCCCGAGGCGCCGAGACGGCCCGCGAGCGCCAGCCGGGCCCTCTGTGACGCGCATGTGACGCCGCCTCCCGACTGTGACGCAACAGTTGTCATACGTGTCGGCGGCCCCCTTTACTGAAGGGGTAAGCCATCCAGAGTGACCGAGAGACCTGGCTCGACGACGTCGCAGCAACCCGCCGCCCGGCGAGGGGACCCTCCCCGCGCGGCACGGTGCTCACGCCAGGATCGATGGAGTTGATGATGCCTGCTGCGCCCGCGGCCACATCGGAAGCCGCCACCGCGGCCGAGGTCGAGTTCCACGAGGTGGGCAAGGCCTTCCCGCCCGCCCGTGGCAGCGGATCGGCCGCCGTGCCGGTCCTGGAGGACGTCACGTTCACCGCCCGCCCGGGCGAGATCGTCGCCGTCGTCGGGCCCTCGGGGTGCGGGAAGTCCACGCTGCTGCGCGCCGCCGCGGGGCTGGGCCGGGCCACCTCGGGGTCGGTCGGGATCGACGGGACGCCGGTGCGCGGCATCGACCCGCGCTGCGCCGTCGCCTTCCAGGAGCCCCGCCTGCTGCCGTGGCGCTCGGTGGCCGCCAATGTGGCCCTGGGGCTGCCCCGCGGCACCCCGCGCGCGGCGGGGCGGAGGCGGGTGGCCGAGCTGCTCGAGCTGGTGGGCCTGTCCGCCCACGCCGGGCACCGGCCCGCCGAGGTCTCCGGCGGCATGGCCCAGCGCGCCTCCCTCGCCCGGGCCCTGGCCCGCAACCCGCGGGTGCTGCTGCTGGACGAGCCCTTCGGCGCGCTCGACGCCCTGACCCGGCTGCGCATGCAGGACCTGCTGCTGGACGTCCACGTCCAGGACCCCACCACCGTGCTGCTGGTGACCCACGACGTCGAGGAGGCCCTGTACCTCTCGGACCGCGTCGTGGTGCTCGGCCGCCGGGAGGAGGGCGGGCCCGCCGGGATCGCGGAGGTGCTCGACGTCGGGCTCCCCCGCCCCCGCTCCCGCGAGGACGCCGAGCTGGCGCGCCTGCGCGGTCACCTGCTGGGGCTGCTCGGCGTCGAACGCTGAGCGGCCGGGCCCCGGCCCGGCGATCCCCGCACCCACCGCACGATCTTCCGAGGAACACCATGCCTTCCATCTCACGCCGCGCCCTGCTGAGCGCGGCCGGCGCCGGCGCCGCGAGCCTGGCCCTGACCGGCTGCATGGCGGGCGAGGGCTCCGGGACCGGCGTCGCCAACAGCGACTCCACCGGCCGGATCCGCCTGGACTACGCCACGTACAACCCGCTGTCCCTGATCATCCGGAAGAGGGGCTGGCTCGAGCGCGCCGCCGAGCCCAAGGAGCAGAGCGTCGAGTGGGTCCGCTCGACCGGCTCCAACACCGCCAACCAGGCGCTGCGGGCCGCCGCGATCGACATCGGCTCGACCGCCGGGTCCGCCGCGCTGCTGGCCCGCGCCAACGGCTCCCCGATCCGCGTCATCGACCTCTGCTCCCAGCCCGAGTGGGCGGCCCTGGTGCGGCGGCCCGACTCGCCCCTACGCGAGGTCGCCGACCTGCGCGGCGCCTCCGTGGCCGTCACCAAGGGCACCGACCCGTACTTCCTGCTGCTCCAGGCGCTCGGGGAGGCCGGGCTCAGCGCCTCGGACGTCACCGTGCAGAACCTCCAGCACGCGGACGGCCGCACCGCGCTGGACACCGGCCAGGTGGACGCGTGGTCGGGCCTGGACCCGATCATGGCCACCGCCGAGGAGGACGGCGACGTGCTGTTCTACCGCAACCTGTCCTTCAACACCTACGGGTTCCTCAACGCCCGCGAGGAGTTCCTGCAGCAGAACGGCGCGGGCGCCCAGCTGGTGGTCGACGTCTACGCCTACGCCCGCCGCTGGGCCCTGGAGAATCCCGAGGAGGCGGTCGGCCTCTTCGCCGAGGAGGCGGGGATCTCCCTGCCCGTGGCCCGCTCGGTGTGGGACCGCACCCACCTGGACATCGACCACGTGCCCGGCGCGGAGCAGGTCGGGGTCCTGGAGGGCGTGGGCCCCATCCTCGTGGACTCGGGCGACGTCCCCTCGCAGGAGGACGTCGACGCCGCGCTGGAGCGCATCGTCGAGAAGAAGTACGCCGAGGCGGCCGATCCCGACGCCGTCGCCGCCGCCATCGAGGGGGACTGACCCATGACGCACCGCACCGACACCGACGCCGCCGACGTCGCCCGCCCCGGCACGCACCGGCGGGAGGCGGGCCGCCCGCCGCGACGGGCTCCCGGGGGACCGCGCCCGGCAGCGCCCTGGAGAACGCCCAGGGGGTCTCCCCCGGCCTCCCGCACCCGGCGCCCCACCGGCTGCTGCGCGGGCGCGGGGCCGCCTCCGCCGGGCTGGGCCTGGTGATCCCCGTGGCCCTGCTGCTGCTGTGGCACGTCCTGTCCACCAACGGCACCTTCACCCCCGCCCAGCTGCCGGAGCCCACCGCCGTCCTCTCGGCCGGCGTCGAGCTGATCCAGCGGGGCGAGCTGTGGATCCACGTGGCCATCTCGACCCAGCGCGTGTTCTGGGGCTTCGTCATCGGCGCCGGGCTGGGCCTGGCGCTGGGCGCCTGGATCGGGCTGTCCCGGTGGGCCGCGCTGCTGGCCGGGCCCACCGTCGGCGCCCTGCGCGCCGTGCCCTCGCTGGCGTGGGTCCCGCTGCTGCTGCTGTGGATCGGCATCGGGGAGGACTCCAAGGTCACGCTCGTGGCCATCGGCGCCTTCTTCCCCGTCTACACCACGGTCTCCGCGGCGCTGCAGCACGTGGACCGGCAGTGGGTCGAGGCCGCCCGGTCCTTCGGCATCACCGGGCTGCGGCTGTTCGCGACCGTGCAGCTGCCGGCCGTGCTGCCCTCGGTCGTCTCGGGCCTGCGGCTGGCGCTCGCCCAGGGCTGGCTGTTCCTCGTCGCCGCCGAGCTGATCGGCGCGTCGATGGGCCTCGGCTTCCTGCTGACCGACTCGCAGGACAACGGCCGCACCGACCGCCTGCTGCTCGCGATCCTCCTGCTCGCGATCCTCGGCAAGCTCACCGACGCGCTGCTCGGCCTCTTCGAGCGCTGGACCCGGCGCCGCTGGGGCGCGATACCCTCGACCTGAGCCCACCCCGCCTCGCCCGGGCCGATCCCGTCCGGACCGGCCGCACCGCCCGGGCGCCCGCACCGTCCCGCCGCCCGCCTGAACCGGCGGCCCGCCCCTCGCGACCGCCCCGCCCGACGCCGTCGGGCGACGACCAGAGCCACGCCCATGACCCTCCCCGCCGACTTCGCCTTCTCCGACCCGGACCGCCCGGTGCCCAACCCCGCCCACGAGTCCGACGCCGCCCGCGTCGCCTTCTGGGAACGCCAGGCCGGCCGCCTCGACTGGGCCGAGCCGTGGCACACCGCCCACCGCTTCGACAAGCCCCGCCGCACCGGGACCGACGCCGACGGCGCCCCCGCCTACACGGTCCCGGAGATCGCCTGGTTCGAGGGCGGGCGGCTCAACGCCGCCTACAACGCCGTGGACCGCCACGTGGAGGCCGGCCGCGGCAGCCACGTCGCCCTGCACTTCGAGGGCGAGCCCGGGGACCGGCTGACCTACACCTACGCCCAGCTCCAGCGCGAGGTCTGCCGGGCCGCCAACGCCCTGCTGAAGCTCGGCGTCGGCCAGGGCGACCGGGTCGTGATCTACCTGCCCGTGATCCCCGAGACCGTCATCATCACGCTCGCCTGCGCCCGGATCGGCGCGGTGCACTCGCTGGTCTTCGGCGGCTTCTCCGCCGAGGCGCTGCGCTTCCGGATCGAGGACACCGGGGCCAAGGTCCTGGTCACCGCGGACGGCCAGAACCGGCGCGGCGCGGTCGTCCCGGTCAAGGCCGACGCCGACCTCGCCTGCTCCGGGGAGAACGAGATCGAGCACGTGATCGTCGTGCGGCGCACCTCGCGGCCGGCCAAGCGCACCCCGCACGGCGTCGGGCTGCGCCCCGGGGACCGCGGGTACCGCTCCAAGGAGGAGGGCTCCGTGCCCTGGACCCGCGGCCGCGACGTGTGGTGGCACGACCTCGTCGAGGAGGCCCCGGACGTCCACGAGCCCGAGGCCTTCGACGCCGAGACCCCGCTGTTCATCATCTACACCTCCGGCACCACCGGCCGCCCCAAGGGCCTGGTCCACACCACCGGTGGCTACCTGACCCAGACGGCCTACACCCACGCCCTGCTGTTCGACCTGCTCCCGGACGCCCCCGACGCCGACGGCGTCCCCCGCCCGGACGAGCTCTCCGCGGTCAACGACCCGGCCAAGGTCGACTCGACGGTCCACTGGTGCACGGCCGACCTCGCGTGGGTTACGGCCCACACCTACGAGATCTACGGCCCGCTGCTCAACGGCGTCACGCAGGTCATCTACGAGGGCACGCCCACGACCCCGCACCCGGCCCGCCACTTCGAGGTCATCGAGCGCTACGGCGTCACCAACTACTACACCGCCCCGACCCTGATCCGCTCGCTCATGGGCGCCTTCCCGCAGGGCGTGCCGGGCAGTTACAACCTCTCCTCGGTGCGGCTGCTGGGCACGGTCGGGGAGTCCATCAACCCGGAGGCGTGGCGGTGGCTGCGGCACAACGTGGGGGGCGACGTCGTGCCCTTCGTGGACACGTGGTGGCAGTCGGAGACCGGCTCGGCCGTGTGCTCGCCGCGGCCGCACGACCCGGGCTTCGCCCCCGACGGCGCCGAGGGCCTCGAGCCCAAGCCGGGCTGCGCGACGCGGCCCGTGCCGGGCCTGTCGGTCCGGGTGGTGGACGAGGCCGGGGAGGAGGTCGCGCCCGGGGAGCAGGGGTTCATCGTGGTGGACGGCACCGGTCCCTCGATGGCGCGCACCGTGTGGGGCGACCCGCAGCGCTACCTCGACTCCTACTGGCGGCACTACGGCGAGCGCGGCTGGTTCCTCGCCGGCGACGGCGCCAAGCGGGACGAGGACGGGGACGTCTACATCCTGGGCCGGATCGACGACGTCATCAACGTCTCGGGGCACCGGCTGTCCACGATCGAGATCGAGTCCTCGCTGGTCACGCACCCGGCCGTCGTCGAGGCCGGGGTGTGCCCCGTGGAAGACCCCCTGACCGGGCACGCCGCGGTCGCGTTCGTGAAGGTCACGCCCGAGGGCGCGGCGCTGAGCGGCGAGGAGCTGGCCGAGCGGCTGCGGGCGCACGTGGCCCGGGACATCGGGCCGATCGCCAAGCCGCGGGACGTCATCGCGGTCGCCGACATCCCCAAGACCCGCTCGGGGAAGATCACCCGGCGCCTGCTCGGGGAGCTGTACCAGGGGCGGCCGCTGGGCGACCGGTCCTCGCTGCAGAACGAGGAGTCGCTGGACGAGATCGCGGAGGTCCTGGCCCGGCGGTGAGCGGCGCCCCGGGCAGGCGTCCTCCCGGCGACGAGCCGGGGCCTCGGCCGGGCGGGACATCCGGGGCCTCGGCTCGGGCCGGCCCCGGCGCCCGCCGCGGCTCAGTAGCCGAGCCGGGCGTTCTCCAGCACGGGGATGGCCCGCTTGGCGCGCTCCACGACGTCGAGGTCCAGGTCCACCACGCGCAGCTCCTCCTCGCCGCCCAGGCGGGCCACGACCTTCCCGAAGGGGTCGGCGACGACGCTGCGGCCCACCCCGGTGGGCGCGTCGGGGGCCACCTCGACGCCGGAGACCTCCGGGTCCGCCTGGTCCACGGCCACCACGTAGCTGTTGCTGTCCAGGGCGCGCGCCCGGGCGAGCGTCTCCCACTGCTCGGCCTTGCCCTCGCCGGCGCCCCAGGAGGCTCCCAGCAGCACGACCTGCGCGCCCCCGCGCGAGAGCTCGGCGAAGAGCTTGGGGAAGCGGATGTCGTAGCAGGTCGCGAGCCCGGCGCCGACGCCGTCGAGGTTCACGACGGCGGGCCGCTCCCCCGGCTCGACCGAGTCCGACTCCTGGTAGCCGAAGGCGTCGTAGAGATGGATCTTGACGTACTCGTGGCGCTCGCCGCGGTCCGTGTAGACGGCCAGCAGGTTCCGCACGCGCCCCTCGGAGCCGAGCCCAAACTCCCCCGCGACCACGGTGATCCCGTGCTCCGAGGCGAGCCACTGCAGCTCGGTGCGCCAGGACTCGGCGTGGCGCTCGACGCCGGCGGCCAGGTCGGAGCCGAAGGCGAGCATCGTCGCCTCGGGGAACACCACGGTCCCGGCCCCGGCCTGCGCGGCCCGCTCGACGTACCCGGCGACCTTGGCCAGGTTCCGCTCGACGTCGGATCCGCTGTTGATCTGCGCGATGGCGACCTTCATCGGGTCTTCCTCCCCTTCGTTGGCTTCTGCACCGAGCATACGGCGCGCGGCGCGGACGGGGCGGTCCGACGCGGGGCGGACCGGCCGGGCGGGCGATCCGACGCGGGGGCGGGGCAGGTCGACGCGGGGCCGGGCGGCGGGGCCCGGGTCCGGCCGCTAGTCCGCCAGGTCCGCCAGGATGCGCACGGCGCCGTCCTCGTACACCGTCCCGGTGACCTCCGAGGCGGCGGCCGCGACGTCGTCGGGCGCCTGCCCCATGGCCACGCCGCGGGCGGCCCACTGCAGCATCTCGACGTCGTTGTTCCCGTCGCCCATGGCCACGGTGTGCTCCGGCTCGACGCCGAGGAGGCGGCGCACCGACTCCAGGGCGGAGGCCTTGGTGACCCCGTTGGCGGAGAGGTCAAGCCACGGCGTCCACCCCACGGAGTAGGTCACGCCGTGCAGCCCGACCTCCTCGACCAGCCGCGAGAAGGAGTCGAGGTCCACCTCGGTGGAGAACACGACGACGCGCACCGCGTCCATCCCGGCGAGCTCCTCGAAGCTCACCTGCTGGGCCTCCATGCCAAAGCTGCGGTCCTGGAACTCCGCGGTGGAGTAGAACGAGCCATCGGCGGCCTCGAGGGCGAACATCGCCCCCGGCAGGCGGTCGCGCAGCGTGGTCAGGGCGGCGTGGGCCCGGAAGGTCACGGCCTCGGAGATCTCGTACCCGCCGGCCAGGGCCGGGTCGAGCCGCAGGGTCACCCCGCCGTTGGAGCTCACGGCCCAGCCGCTCTCCAGCCCCGCGAGCTCCACGATGGGCAGCGTCGCGCCCTTGGAGCGCCCGGTCGCGACGACCACGTGGTGGCCGGCCGCGACGACGCCGTGCAGCGCCTCCTTCACGGCCTCGGTCATGTGGCCGTCGTGGTCCACGAGCGTCCCGTCGACGTCGAGGGCCACCAGGTACTTCACGCCGGGCTCGCGCCGCCAGGCGGGGCGGGCCGGGGTCTGGATCGTCGCTTCGTTGGTCATCGTCACCATGCCTTCCATCTGACACGTCCCGGGCGGACGCGTCCCTCCCTGCCGCCGAACCGGCGGCGAACGGGAGGTGAACTACTTGCTGCGGGGCGCCACGACCGGCAGGACCTCCAGGCCGCCCATGTAGGGGCGGAGGGCCTCCGGGATGCGCACCGAGCCGTCGGGCTGCTGGTGGGTCTCGAGGATCGCCACGAGCCAGCGGGTGGTGCCGAGCGTCCCGTTGAGGGTCGCGACGGCGCGCGTGCCGCCCTTCTTGGCCTTGCCCTGCGCGTCCACCGTGTCCGGGCGGCGCTCGCGGATGTTGAGGCGGCGGGCCTGGTAGGTGGTGCAGTTGGAGGTCGAGGTCAGCTCGCGGTAGGCGTCCTGGGTGGGGACCCACGCCTCGCAGTCGAACTTCCGCGCGGCCGAGGAGCCGAGGTCGCCGGCGGCGGTGTCGATCACCCGGTAGGACAGCTCGCACTTGGCCAGCATCTCCTCCTCCCAGGCGAGCATCCGCTCGTGCATCTCCTCGGCCTGCTCCACGGGGCAGTAGACGAACATCTCGGCCTTGTTGAACTGGTGCACGCGGATGATGCCGCGGGTGTCCTTGCCCGCCGAGCCAGCCTCGCGGCGGTAGCAGGTGGACCAGCCGAGGTACTTCCTCGGCCCGTCGGCGAAGTCGAGGATCTCGTCGGCGTGGTAGCCGGCCAGGGCCACCTCGGAGGTGCCCACGAGGTACAGCTCGTCGCGCTCGAGGCGGTAGATCTCGTCGTCGTGCTTGACATTGAAGCCGGTGCCGGCCATCGTCTCGGGGCGGACGAGGGTGGGAGTGGTCAGCATCGTGAAGCCGTTGGCCGTGGCGTGGTCCAGGGCCATCCAGAGCAGGGCCTGCTCGAGGCGCGCGACGGCGCCCTTGAGGAAGTAGAAGCGGGCCCCGGAGACCTTGGCGCCGCGGGCCATGTCGATGCCGTCCAGCAGCTCGCCGATCTCCAGGTGGTCGCGGGGCTCGAAGCCGTCCGCGGCGAAGTCGCGCGGCTCGCCGACGGTCTTGAGGACCACGTAGTCCTCCTCGCCGCCGGTGGGGACGCCGTCGATCACGAGGTTCTCCAGGGCGGCGAGCAGCTCGTCCTGGGTGGCCTGGGCGGCGTCGGAGGCCTCGGAGGCGGCCTTGACGCGGTTGCTGAGGTCCTTGACCTCGGCCAGCAGGGCCTGCTTCTCCTCGCCCTGGGCCTGGGCGACCCTCTTGCCGAAGGCCTTCTGCTCGGCGCGGAGGGACTCGAAGTCGCTGATCGACTGCCTGCGGGAGGCGTCGGCGTCGAGGATGCGGTCCACCAGCCCCACGTCGGACTGACGGGCTCGCTGGGACGCACGGAAGAGGTCCGGGTTTTCGCGCAAGTGGTTAATGTCGATCACCCGAGCTAATCTACCCCACCGCGCCCGGGCCCCGCGGGGGACCGGCCCGCGGCCGCCGACGCCGTCACGTGACGGGTGTTCGGAGTCACCGCTCGCACCCCCGTGCGGGAGCAGGGCCTGCGGACCGGTAGCCTGGGACCATGAGACTCAGGGGACGCGCCACCGCCACCGCAGCCGCAGCGATCGGCGGTGCGGTCGCCGCGAGCACCGCCGCCGCCTGGAGTCTCCGGCCCAGGATCTTCCCGCAGCCCCTCCCCTGGCGGCCCCGCCTCGAGCCGGGCCCGCCCCGCCGGGTCGGCGTCGTGTTCAACCCCACCAAGGAGGCGGCGCAGGTCGGCTGCTCCACGGTGGCGCGCGAGCTGCAGCGGGTCGGCTGGCCCGAGGCCCGCTACTACGAGACCGCCTCCGACGACCCCGGCACGGGCATGGCCCACAAGGCGCTCGAGGACGGCTGCGAGATCGTGATCGCCGCGGGCGGGGACGGCACCGTGCGCTCGGTCGGAGAGGCCCTCTCCGAGACCGACGCGACGCTGGGCATCCTCCCGCTGGGCACCGGGAACCTCCTGGCGCGGAACCTGGAGATCCCGCTCAACGACCTCGTCGGCTGCGTCGACATCGCCCTCCACGGCGCCGCCCGGCGGATCGACATGGTCGGGCTGCGCGTGAACTTCGAGGGCGGCCGCACCTCCGAGATGAACTACCTGGTCATGGGCGGCGCCGGATTCGACGCGCAGATCATGACCGACGCCAAGGAGGAGCTGAAGTCCCGCTGGGGGTGGATCGCCTACGTCGAGGCGGGGATGCGCAACCTGGTCGCCTCCCGCAGCCCGATCGCCCTGCGGGTCGACGGCGGCAAGCGCATCCGGCGCCGCATCCAGTCGGTGCTGATCGCCAACTGCGGCGAGATCCAGGCCGGGATCCAGCTGGCCGCCAGCTCCCGGGCCGACGACGGCCAGCTCGAGGTCATCCTGCTCACCCCCCGCAACCTGCTCGGCTGGGGTGCGCTCGCGTTCCAGGTCCTGGGCCGGCACCGCCGGGGCACGCCCGTGATCGAGCACCTGCACGGCAGCAGCGTCGAGCTCGACTTCGGCTCTTCGCCGCAGCCGGTGGAGCTCGACGGCGACCTGATCGGCACCGCGCTGAACCTCACCGCCCGCATCCGCCCCGGCGTGCTGAACGTGCACACCTACCCGGAGAGGACGCCCCCGACGCTGCGCACCTGGCTGGGGTTCAACGCGGGCTGAGCCCGGCGCGGGCGGGCTCAGCCCCGGATGCGCCGCACCCAGTCCTCCGCCTCGTTGAACGCCGCGTCGGTGTTCCGGGGGCTGACGAGGGGCGCGACGCCGTCGGCCCGTGGGTAGGAGCCCAGGAACTTGACGCCGGGCGAGACCCGGTGCAGGCCGCGCAGCGCGTCTCCCATGCGGGCGTTGGCGATGTGCCCCTCCGCGTCGACCGAGAAGAAGTAGGACCCTAGCGCCTCGCCCGTGGGGCGCGACTCGATGCGGGAGAGGTTCACGCCGCGCGCGGCGAACTGCTCCAGCAGGGCCATGAGGGCCCCCGCGTGGTCCTCCGGCAGGGGGATCACCACGGTGGTCTTGTCAGCGCCCGTGGGCTCCGGCAGCTCGGCGCTCTCGCCCGCGACGAGGACGAACCGGGTGACGGCGCGCGCGTTGTCCCCGATGTCGGAGGCGAGCACGCTCAGCTCGGGGTGCTGCTCGGCCACGATGGGTGAGCAGACCGCCGCCTCGTAGCCCGGCGACTCCCCGCCCAGCAGGCCCACCGCGGCGGCCGCGGTCGAGGAGCCGGGGATGTAGTCGACGTGGGGCAGCCGGTCCCCCATCCAGCCTCGGACCTGCGCCCATGCGTGCGAGTGCGTCGAGACGGCGCGCACGTCCTCCATGAGCGTGCCCTCGGGCGCGACGAGGATGAACCGGATGGGGATCAGCGCCTCCCGGACGATGCGGAGGTCGCCCTCGGCGGCGATCGCGTCCAGGGTCGCGCTCACTCCGCCCTCGACCGAGTTCTCGATGGGGACCATCGCGGCGTCGACCTCGCCGGAGTGCACCTTGGCCAGGGCGGTTACGACCGACGTGGAGGGGATCCGCTCGGCGTCGTAGGCGCCGGGCACGGAGAGCAGCGCGGCCTCGGAGAACGTGCCCTCCGGGCCCAGGAACGTGTACCTCATGCGCGTCAGCGGACCTGAGGGGTCTGGTCGTTCTCGCTGACCATGGGCTTCTCGGCGTCCTGCCAGGCGCCCATCCCGCCGGCCACGTTGAACGCGTCGAAGCCGTACTGGTTGAGGTATGCCGTCACGCGCATGGAGCGGCCGCCGGAGCGGCAGATCACGTAGACGTCCTCGTCCAGCGGGATCTCGCCGTAGCGGGCCGGGACCTGGTCCATGGGGATGTGCTGGGCGCCCTCGATGTGCCCCTCGGCCCATTCGTAGTCCTCGCGCACGTCGAGGATCTTGGCGTCGGCGGGGATCTCCCCGACGGTGGCGGTGGGAACGGCGGCGTCCATGGTCACTCCTTCTCGCGGGCCGCGGCGTGGGCCGCCGGCCGGTGTCGGCTGTCTGCTCACCAACCTACCGCGCCGGGGGCCCGAGCACGACGCCGTCCACACCCCCGATGCCGCGTGGCGGGCCGGCGCCCGAGGGACGATCCGCCGGCCCCGAGGGGTTATCCACCGATCCCGCCGCGCGCGATGCGCCCGTCCACATTCCGGGAAGGCGGCATGGCGCACATCCGGACGGCATCGCCCCTGGTCATGGCCGGGGCCCTGGGGCCCCGCCCCGTGAGTCGACCTGCCGCGGGCGCCATTTGCCATCCGCCCCGAGGGGGTATTAGCTATCCTCATCACGAATCGGCGTTTTCGCCTCGTCAGGCATCGAAGGAGATGGCGGTCATGGATTTCACCCCCTGGCAGGGACGCGATGAAGGTCCCGGAGCGATCCACACCCGGTGGCACCACATGGTCTACGAAGGGCAGCGGCAGACGGGCCAGGAGGCCCAGAGCATGGCGATCGTCGGGTTCGAGTCCGACGAGGGGACGGTCCGCAACCAGGGACGCCCGGGCGCCGCGGACGGCCCCCACAAGATCCGCCACGCCCTCGCCCAGCTGGCCTTCCACGGCGCCAACGTGGTCCACGACCGCGGCAACGTCCGCGTGGACGGGCACGAGCTCGAGGCCGCCCAGCAGCGCGCGGGGAGGGTGTTCGGCGAGGTCATCAGCGAGCACCGGATCACCTTCGTCCTCGGCGGCGGGCACGAGACCTCCTACGCGACCTACCGCGGCCTGCGCGAGTCCGGCGCGCTCGACGGCGTCGGGACCTGGGGCGTGATCAGCCTCGACACGCACTTCGGGCTGCGCCGCCACCCCGTGCCCACCGCCGTCACGGCGTTCCGGCAGGTGCACCGGGACGAGAGCGAGACGGGACGCGACTTCCGCTACTCCGTGATCGGCGTCAGCGAGCCGGACAACACCCGCGCGCAGTTCGAGAACGCCCACAAGTACGAGACCGCGTACCTCAAGGACACCGACTGCTGCGAGAGCCGCCTGGCCGAGGTCCTGCGGTTCGTCGACGAGCAGCTCGAGCCCCTCGAGCTGGTGCACCTCAGCCTCGACCTCGACGTGCTGCCCGGCTGGGTGGCCCCCGGGGTGAGCGCGCCGGCCACGCTGGGCGTGCCGCCGATCGTCGTGGAGGAGATCTGCAAGCGCATCGCCGCCAGCGGCAAGGTCGCCGTCGTCGACATCGTGGGGATGAACCCCCGCTTCGACACCGACGACCGCACCGCGCGCATCGCCGCCCGGCTGCTCAACTGGATCGCCATCACCAGCTTCGACCGCCCCGCGGCCGATGCCCCCTCCTCCGCCGCCCAGGACAGGCTGCTCTCCGAGCGCGAGCGCTCGCTGGGGGCGACCAGGCTCTCCGCCGTCTGAGCCGCGACGCGTCATCCGGCGGCGGCCTGTGGGTCAGACCACCACGGGCCGCCGTCGGCGCGCTAGATTGATCCCATGGGAAACAGAGCAGGCACCCCGGCCGAATCCAGGGATCTCGTCGACCTCACGGCGCTCCAGGACGCGTACCACGACGTCGAACCGGACCCGAACGACCCCGGCCAGCGCGTGGTCTTCGGCACCTCGGGACACCGCGGCAGCGCCCTGAAGAGCTCGTTCAACGAGGCGCACATCGCCGCGATCACCCAGGCGATCGTGGAGTACCGTGCGGGCCAGGGAATCACCGGCCCGCTGTTCATGGGCCGAGACACCCACGCACTCTCCGGCCCGGCGCAGGAGACGGCCCTAGAGGTGCTGGCCGCCCACGGGGTCCTGGTCATGCTCGACTCCCGGGACGGTTACGTCCCCACCCCGGCGCTCTCCCACGCGATCCTGCGGCACAACGCGAACCCCGACGCCGCGCGGGCCGACGGGATCGTCATCACTCCCAGCCACAACCCACCCGCGGACGGGGGCTTCAAGTACAACCCGCCCCACGGCGGCCCCGCGGACACCGACGCCACCGAGTGGATCGCGGACCGGGCCAACGCCCTGCTGGAGGGCGGGCTCGCCGGCGTCGAGCGCATCCCCTTCGCCCGCGCCCGGGCCGCCGAGACAACGCGCACCTACGACTACCTGGAGCACTACGTCGCCGAGCTGCCCGAGGTCGTGGACCTCGACGCGATCAGGGCGTCCGGGCTGCGGATCGGGGCCGACCCCATGGGCTCGGCCTCGGTGCGATACTGGATCGAGATCGCCGAGCGCTTCGGCCTCGACATGACGGTGGTCAACCCGGACGTGGACCCGCAGTGGGCGTTCATGACGCTGGACTGGGACGAGAAGATCCGCATGGACTGCTCCTCCCCGCACGCGATGGCCTCGCTCATCTCGGCCCGGGACCGGTACGACATCGCGACCGGCAACGACGCCGACACCGACCGCCACGGCATCGTGACCCCCGACGCCGGGCTGATGAACCCCAACCACTACCTCGCGGCCGCCATCGACTACCTGTACCGGCACCGCTCGGGCTGGTCGCCCGAGGCCGGGGTGGGCAAGACGCTGGTCTCCTCCTCGATCATCGACCGGGTCACCGGCGACCTGGGCCGCCGCCTCGTGGAGGTCCCCGTGGGCTTCAAGTGGTTCGTGCCGGGGCTGCTGGACGGCAGCCTCGGCTTCGGCGGCGAGGAGTCGGCCGGCGCGTCCTTCCTGCGCCGCGACGGCGGGGTCTGGAGCACCGACAAGGACGGCATCATCATGGCCCTGCTGGCCTCGGAGATCACCGCCGTCACAGGCAAGACGCCGTCGCAGCGGTACGCCGAGCTGACGGAGCGGTTCGGCGCCCCCAGCTACGCCCGCATCGACGCGCCCGCCGACCGCGCGCAGAAGGCGAAGCTCAAGCGGCTCTCCCCGGCCGACGTCGCGGCCTCCGAGCTGGCCGGCGAGGCCATCACCGCCAAGCTGACCGAGGCCCCCGGCAACGGCGCGGCGATCGGCGGCCTGAAGGTCGAGACCGAGAACGCGTGGTTCGCCGCGCGGCCCTCCGGAACTGAGGACGTCTACAAGATCTACGCCGAGTCCTTCCACGGCGAGGACCACCTGCGGAGGGTCCAGGAGAAGGCCAAGGGGATTGTCGACGCCGTCATCGCCTAGCGGGCGGGAGCCTCCCGCCCCGCTCGCCCGGCCGGTTCCAGGCACCGAGTCAGCTCCAGGCGCCGAGGAAGCGCGGGAGCACCACGATGAGGAAGACGATGTTGAGGCCGACGCTCAGAGCCGTCAGGCCCCCGAAGGCGGTCGCGAGCCAGCCCAGGACCCGGCCGGCGGTCGCGTCCGCCCCGGCGTCCTCGGCCCGTTCGGCCTGCGACAGCGCGATCGGGCCCAGGACGAGGCCGGAGATCGAGACCACGATGCCGAGCACGCCGAGGACGAGCGCCGTCTGCGCCATGCTCCGGGCCTCGGACGGCGCGGGGCGGGTCCAGGCCTCGGGCGGCACGGGGCGAGTCCGGGCCGCGGGCGGCACGGGGCGGGGGTCCCCTCGGACCCCCGCCCCGTCGTCCGCCCTCATGCCGGGCCTCAGTATCCGGAGTTGATCGCCGCGCCGATCACGACGATGAAGAACACGATGTAGAGGATGATGAACAGGGCGGCCAGACCGCCGAGGATGGTGGCGATCCACCCCAGGACGCGGCCGGCCGTGGCGTCGGCCCCGCCGCGCTCGGCCTTGCCGGCCTGCGAGAGGGCGATCGGCCCCAGGATGACGCCGATGAAGAACACCACGACCCCCACGATGCCGAGGATCATGGCCGTCTGCGCCTGGCTCTGCGCCTGCGCGCTGCCCGGCTGGCGGTAGACCGGCGCCTGCTGCGCCCCGTAGGAGGCCCCCGAGCCGCTCTGGGAGTAGTAGTCGACGTCGGACGACGGGGAGTAGCCGCCCCGGCCGTCCGAGCCGTACCCGCCGGCCCCGTACCCGCCGGTCCCGTATCCGCCTGCCCCGTAGCTCGACGACGCGCCCCGGTCGCCGGACCCATAGCCGGTATCCGCGCCCTGGTAACCAGACCCGTCACCGGAGTCCGCGCCCTGATAGCCGGACCCGTAGCCGGGGGCCGGGTCGCCGGAGCCCCTCGAGGACTCCGGGGATGCGTGCCCCGCGGCGTCGTCCCCGACGGTCTCATAGTGGCCGTGGGTTCCGGCCGCGGCCTGCTCCGGGTCGGTGCCTCCGGGGCCGTTGCTCTCGGGGCCGGGGTTCTCAGGGGTGGGGCGCTCGCTCATGGTCCCAGCGTACTCACTTCCGACCGCGCGGGTCAGCTCCCACGGCGTCGATCTTCGGCTGTGACGAGCCGATACGCCCTTCGGTGACTGCGCGGCGGGGCCGTGGCGACGACCCGCCCGGAGTCAATTACCCGCCGCAGGAGCCGATTGGCCGCTGACTGGGACAGCCCCAGCCGCTCCTGCACGCGCTGGCTCGTCACGGGCGTCCTGCTCTCCAGCAGCAGCCGCAGCAGGTCCTCCTCGTGCGGGTAGCCCGGATCGTATGCCGCCTGCGGCATGGTTCGGGGGCCCGACGCCGCACCGCCGGCCGCCGCGCCGGCCCTCGTCGCCGCGCCGCCACCCGACGTCGCGCCGACCCCTGCAGCGCCTCCCGGCCC
>NZ_JANAFB010000034.1 GCF_024199905.1 Rothia santali | reverse complement strand
CGCCCGGACACGCGAACGGCCCGGACCGCGCGAGTGCGCGATCCGGGCCGTTCGTCCGGGGGTGGTGCCGGCGTGCCCTAGGCCGTGGCCGACCCGGTGGTCCCGCCGGGGCCCTCGTCCGCGCGCGGCGGCTGGGTCGGGCGGGAGACCTGCTCGGCGTCCGAGAGCTCGTCGGCCTCGGACTCCTCGCCGTAGTCGAAGCCCTCGTCCGGCAGCTCGGACATCTTCTGGGAGGTGAAGACGAACCCGGCGTCCTCGCCCTCCCCGTCGACGTCGACGGTGATCTTCTCGCCGCCGTTGATCTCGCCGAAGAGGATCCGCTCGGAGAGCTGGTCCTCGATCTCCCGCTGCATCGTCCGGCGCAGCGGGCGGGCGCCCATCGCGGGGTCGTAGCCCTTCTTGCCGATCAGCTGCTTCGCGGCGTCGGTCAGCTCGATGGACATGTCCTGGTCGCGCAGGCGCTCGGCCAGGCGTGCCACGAACAGGTCCACGATCTGCACGATCTCCTTCTCCGAGAGCTGCGGGAAGACGATGATGTCGTCCACGCGGTTGAGGAACTCGGGGCGGAAGTGCTCCTTGAGCTCCTCCTGGACCCGCGCCTGCATGCGCTCGTAGTTGGTGGTCGGGTCGTCCGAGGACTGGAAGCCCACGGGGACCCGGCGGGAGATGTCCCGCGTGCCGAGGTTGGTGGTCATGATGATCACGGTGTTCTTGAAGTCCACCACGCGACCCTGGGAGTCGGTCAGGCGACCGTCCTCCAGGATCTGCAGCAGCGAGTTGAAGAGGTCCGAGTGGGCCTTCTCCACCTCGTCGAACAGGACCACCGAGAACGGCTTGCGGCGCACCTTCTCGGTGAGCTGGCCGCCCTCCTCGTACCCGACGTAGCCGGGAGGGGCGCCGAACAGCCGGGAGACGGTGTGCTTCTCCTGGTACTCGGACATGTCGAGGGTGATCAGCGCGTCGTCGTCCCCGAAGAGGAACTCCGCGAGGGCCTTGGCCAGCTCGGTCTTGCCGACGCCGGTGGGCCCGGCGAAGATGAACGATCCGCCGGGGCGGCGCGGGTCCTTCAGACCGGCGCGGGTGCGCCGGATGGAGCGGGACAGCGACTTGATGGCGTTGTCCTGGCCGATGACGCGCTTGTGCAGCTCCTCCTCCATGTTGAGCAGGCGGCCGGACTCCTCCTCGGAGAGCTTGTAGACCGGCACGCCCGTGGCGGCGGCGAGCACCTCGGCGATGACCTCGGCGTTGACCTCGCCCATCGCGGAGTCGGACTCCTTCCAGGCCTTCTCCTGCTCGTCGCGCTCCACGATGAGCTTCTGCTCCTTGTCGCGGAGGTTGGCGGCCTTCTCGAAGTCCTGGCCCTCGATCGCGGCCTCCTTCTGCCCGCGCAGCTTGGCGATCCGCTCCTCGAGGTTCTTGATCTCCGGCGGGGCGGTCAGGCGCTTGATGCGCAGGCGCGCGCCCGCCTCGTCGATCATGTCGATCGCCTTGTCCGGCAGGAACCGGTCGGAGATGTAGCGCGCGGACATGTGCACCGCGGCCTCGAGGGCCTCGTCGGTGATGGTCACGCGGTGGTGCGCCTCGTACTTATCGCGCAGCCCCTTGACGATCTCGATCGCGTGGGCCTGCGAGGGCTCGTCGACCTGGATCGGCTGGAAGCGGCGCTCCAGGGCGGCGTCCTTCTCGATGTGCTTGCGGTACTCGTCGAGCGTGGTCGCGCCGATGGTCTGCAGCTCGCCGCGGGCCAGCATGGGCTTGAGGATCGACGCGGCGTCGATCGCGCCCTCGGCGGCGCCCGCGCCCACCAGCGTATGGATCTCGTCGATGAACAGGATGATGTCCCCGCGGGTGCGGATCTCCTTGAGCACCTTCTTGAGGCGCTCCTCGAAGTCGCCGCGGTACCGGGAGCCGGCGACCAGCGAGCCGAGGTCCAGCGTGTAGAGGTGCTTGTCCTTCAGCGTCTCCGGGACGTCCCCGCGGACGATGGACTGCGCCAGGCCCTCGACGACGGCCGTCTTGCCGACGCCGGGCTCGCCGATCAGCACCGGGTTGTTCTTGGTGCGCCGGGAGAGGACCTGCATGACGCGCTCCATCTCCTTGAAGCGCCCGATGACCGGGTCCAGCTTGCCCTCGCGGGCGGCGGCGGTCAGGTTGGTGCCGAACTGGTCAAGCACGGTGGACCCTGAGGGGGTGCCCTCCTTGCCGCCCCCGCCGACGCCGGCGGTCTCCTTGCCCTCGCCGCTGTTGCCCTGGTAGCCGGAGATCATGTCGATGACCGTCTGGCGCACCCGGGAGGGCTCCGCACCGAGCTTGGACAGGACCTGGGAGGCCACGCCCTCGCCCGCGCGGATGAGGCCGAGCAGGATGTGCTCGGTGCCGATGTAGTTGTGGCCCAGCTGCAGCGCCTCGCGCAGGGACAGCTCGAGCACCTTCTTGGCGCGCGGGGTGAAGGGAATGTGGCCGCTCGGCGCCTGCTGGCCCGGGCCGATGATGTCCTGGACCTGCTCGCGGACGGCCGAGAGGGTCACCCCCATGGACTCCAGGGCCTTCGCGGCGATGCCCTCGCCCTCGTGGATGAGGCCCAGCAGGAGGTGCTCGGTTCCGATGTAATTGTGGTTCAGCATGCGGGCTTCTTCTTGAGCCAGCACCACGACGCGCCGTGCGCGATCCGTAAACCGTTCAAACATAGCTAACTCCTTGTACGTGTCTACGTCGATGCTACGCAGGCACAATGACCCGTACAGAAGTGTTCGCCACCGGCGAGACGGAATAAGGCCCAGGGCGGAAATGCCGTGGCATTTTCCGCCCTGGGCTTCATAGCGGCGGGCAATGGCCGCGGCCCCTTGGACCCCCCGGCGGGGGGCGGCCGCCCGCGACGCGCTAGGAGGCCTTCTTCTGGGCCTTGTAGTAGGCGTCCTGGACTTCCTGGTGGATGCGCCCGCGGTCGGAGACGTTGTATCCGTTCTCCTTGGCCCACTGGCGAATCATCGCGGTCTCGGGATTACGCGCCTGACCGGAGGTCGAGGCCGCCTTTCCGGAACCGCTGCGAGCGGAACGGGTCTGCACGCGGCGCGCTTTAGCGGCATAGGGGCGAATAGCGTCGCGAAGCTTAGCCGCGTTGTCCGACGAGAGGTCGATTTCGAACTGCCCGCCGTCGAGGCCGAAGCGCACGGTCTCGTCGGCCACGCCCCCCTCGAGGTCGTCCTCCAGGATGATCTTGACCTTCTGAGCCATCTGCTCTCCTCAAAAACTGTGTAGACGAATCCCTTATTCGGGAGGGCCGGACCGCCGGACACAATCCCCGTCCGGCTCATACTCGGCACACTCGACGTGCTTATCGAACGACCCGAAACACACAGTATCAATAGAAACGCAGAAAGGACAGCCTTCCGCCGCGAATTGTCATTAGATTCTCGCTGGGAATTCGCCGAACCGGCTATTGGTTCGATTTACCAAAGTGTTCCCGGTCGTCGTGCCGGGATTTGATCTTTTCATACCAATTCGAGGCGTCCTCCTCGGCATTGGCCCGGGCACGCCGCTCGGCGCCGTCGGCGCGGAAGATCCAGCGCATGACGAAGTAGAAGATGACTCCGATCCCGATCGACGGGATCAGGACGGCCAGGTACTCCACGATTGCTCCTTAGCGATGCTGCCGCTCGCCGCTCATTCGGGCTTCATGAGCGGGAACAGAATGGTCTCACGGATCCCGAGCCCGGTGAAGAGCATGATCAGCCGATCGATGCCCAGGCCCAGCCCGCCCATGGGGGGCGCTGCGTGCTCGAGGGCGCGCAGGAACTCCTCGTCCAGCTGCATGGCCTCGACGTCGCCGCCGGCCGCCAGCTGGGACTGGGCCATCAGGCGCTCGCGCTGGATCACCGGGTCGATCAGCTCGGAGAACGCCGTGCCGCGCTCCATGCCGCCGATGATGAGGTCCCACGCCTCGATCACGCCGGGCTCGGATCGGTGCGGCCTGGCCAGCGGCTGGGCCGAGGGCGGGTAGTCGCACACGAAGGTGGGGTCGATCAGGGTCGGCTCGACGATCTCGCCGAACAGCTCGACCACCAGCTTCTCCGCATCCCAGGCCGGGTTCACGACGACGTCGTGCTCGGCCGCGATCGCCCGCAGCTCCTCCGCCGTCGTCTCGGGCGTGACCTCGCGGCCCACGGCCTCGGACAGCCCCGGGTAGACGCCCAGCCAGCGCCACTCGCCCGTGAGGTCGATGGTGCCGTCCTCGGTCTCGATCCGGTGCATCCCCACGGCGTCGGCGCAGGCCATGATGATGTCCTGGATGCGCCGGGCCATGCTGAACTGGTCGCCGTAGGCCTCGTAGGCCTCGAGCGTGGTGAACTCGGGGCTGTGGGTCGAGTCGACGCCCTCGTTGCGGAAGACCCGGCCGATCTCGAAGACGCGGTCGATCCCGCCGACCACGGCCCGCTTGAGGTACAGCTCAGTCGCGATCCGCAGGGTCATGTCCTGGTCGAAGGCGTTGAGGTGGGTCTCGAAGGGGCGTGCGGCCGCCCCGCCGTGGATCAGCTGCAGGATCGGCGTCTCGATCTCGACGTAGCCCTGCTCGACCAGCGTCTGCCGCACCGTCTGGATGATCCGGGCGCGCCGGTGGACGACCTCGCGGGCCTCGTCCCGGACCATCAGGTCCAGGTAGCGCTGGCGGACGCGGGTCTCCTCGTTGAGGTCGTGGTGCAGGGTCGGCAGGGGGCGCAGCGACTTCGAGGCCATGGCCCACTCCTCGGCCATGACCGAGAGCTCGCCGCGGCGGGAGCTGATCACCTCGCCGCGCACGAAGACGTGGTCGCCCAGGTCCACCAGGGCCTTCCAGTCGTCGAGCGCCTCCTGGCCCACCTTGGCCAGGGAGATCATCGCCTGCAGGCGGGTGCCGTCCCCGGACTGCAGCGTCGCGAAGCACAGCTTGCCGGTGTTGCGGACGAAGACCACGCGGCCGGCCACGCCGACGACGTCGCCCGTGGCCTCGTCCGCCTCCAGGCCCTCGTACTGCTCCCGGACGCTCGGGATGGTGCGCGTCACCGGGACGCCGACCGGGTACGCCTCGCGACCCGACTCGAGCAGCTTGCCGCGCTTCTCCAGGCGGATCCGCATCTGCTCGCTCGCCTCCGCCCTGCGGTCGGCGGCGGTCACGGTCTGGGCGGGGTCTGGTGTAGTCACGGGGTACAGCCTATCGCGGGTCTGAGGGGGCTAGAGGACGTCCATGTTGTCGATGAGCCGGGTTCCGCCCACGCGGATCGCGGCCATCGCCATGGCCCGGGTCGAGGCCTCGGTGGGGGCGTCGAAGGTCGAGGGGTCCACGATCTCGAGGTAGTCGAGCTCGACGCCGTCGCGCTCCTCGATCCGCGAGCGCGCCGACTCCAGGTCGATCCCCGCGTACCCGCGGGAGAGCCCCTCCTCGCGCAGCAGGGCCAGGGTGCGGGAGAGCACCAGGGCCGCCCGGCGGGACTCCTCGTCGAGGTAGGTGTTGCGGGAGGACATCGCGAGCCCGCCCTCCTCGCGGACGATCGCCACGGGGACGATCGTCACGGGGACGTTGAGGTCGGCGACCAGGCGCTGGACGATCGCGACCTGCTGCGCGTCCTTCTGACCGAAGTAGGCGCGCACGCGGTGCGGCCCGGCGGCGGCCACGAAGAGGTTGAACAGCTTGGCGACCACGGTCAGCACGCCGTCGAAGTGACCGGGGCGGGAGGCGCCCTCGAAGCGCGTGCCGAGCTCCCCCGAGCTCAGGCTCACCAGCGGCCTCCCTCCGGGGTACATGGTCTCCCGCTCGGGGACGAAGGCGAGGTCCACGCCGAGGTCCCGCAGCATCTGCAGGTCGGCCTCGAGGGGGCGGGGGTAGCTCTCGTAGTCCTCGCCGGGGCCGAACTGGAGGGGGTTGACGAAGATCGAGACGGCGACGACGTCGTTCTGCTCCAGCGCCCGGCGGATCAGGGTCGCGTGCCCCTCGTGGAGGGCGCCCATCGTGGGGATCAGCCCCACGGTCACCGGCGCCGGCTCGGCCGCTCCCGCCTCGCCGCCGGCCGCGGCGGCCCCGCCGGTCTCCCGGACGTGCCGGGTCGCCTCGGCGACCGCGATCAGCCCGGAGCCGCACTGGGCGTCGACGCCCCAGCCCGCGCAGGACTCCCCGAACCCGGCGCCGAGCGCGGCGATCCGGCCGAGGTTGCCTCCGGGGCCGGTGCAGTTGCCCAGCACGACGGCGTCGGGCCTCCTCCCGCCGGCCGCGGCCACCGCCGCGAGGGCGTGGGCGGCCAGCTCGTCCACGGTCGTCCCGGCGAATCCGCGCGACCGCGAGACGACGGGGGTGCGCAGCGCGCCGACGATCGCGACGTCGTCCATGGTTCCTCCTCCGCGCCTCGCGGCGCCTTCCGCCCGCATCATGGCGCCTTCCGCTCGCATCACGGCGCCCCCGCGGCCGACGGCGCCGCCTCCAGGCGCGCCCACTCGGCCGCGCCCAGGCGCCTCACCTTACCGCCTCCGGTGCGGGGCAGGTGCCGCACCAGGCGCCAGCGGCGCGGGACCTGGCCCGAGGTCAGCAGCGGCTCGGCCAGCTGCCCCGGCGCGAGCGTCCCCACCTCGTGCTCCCGCCCTACCGCGTAGGCCGAGCCGTAGGTGTAGGCCCGCAGCGCCTGCTCCACGGTGACCCGCTCCTCCGGGAAGAACTCCGCCCCCGATGAGGTGCGCCGGTTGACCATCGCGTCGATCGAGGCGATCGGGTCGGCGTCGCAGATGGGGGAGTCGCTCGAGCCCGGCACCGTCATCCCCACGTCGAGGAGGGAGCGCAGCCGGTAGGTCCCGCGCGCCCGGTCCGGGCCGATGGCCTCCAGCACGCCGTCGCCGAACTCGGTCACGAACGGCCCCTGGGGCACCGGGACCACCCCGAGTGCGGCGCAGCGGCGGACCTGCTCGTCGCTCGCCATCGAGAAGTGCTCGATCCGGTGGCGCGCGGGCCGGGGCTCGACGCGCTGGGCGGCCTCGACGGCGTCGAGCGCGTGGTCGATCGCCCGGTCGCCGATCGCGTGGGTCGCCACGGCCCAGCCCGCCCGGTGGAAGGACAGCACCAGCTCGGACAGCTCCTCCGGGTCCACGACCATCAGCCCGCGGTTGTCCGCCTCGCCGCAGAAGCACCGGTGCACCGCGGCTGAGCGGCCGATCAGCGAGCCGTCCGAGATGATCTTGACCGGTCCGAGCCGCAGCCGCTCGTCGCCGAACCCGGTGCGCATGCCCAGGTCCAGCGTCCGCCACCCCTCCGCGCCGAGCTCCAGGCCGTGGAGGAGGTGGTGGAACGGCATCACGGTCATGCGCGGTCGCAGCGTGCCCGCCTCGATCGCGGTCTGGTAGGCGCCCAGGCTCGGGTCGTTGGCGCCCATCATCCCGCCGACGATGACGCCGGGCTCGGTCAGGCTCGTCAGCCCGTAGTCGAGCGCCTGGTCCGAGGCCAGCCGCAGGAGCTGCTGCGTGCGCTCCTGGCTGTCCCGGGCCGACTCGCGCCGCACCGGCGTCCCCGCGTTCTCCTGCAGCAGCCCGACGGCGCGCCCCGACTTCTCGCGCTCCACCCGGCCCCCGGGGACGTCCGGGTACCCGTCCCGGCCCGGGTACCCGGCGAGCTCGAAGGCGCGGGTGCTCGCGACCAGCATGTGGTGGGAGACGTGCTCGACGACGGCCGGCCGCCCGCCCACCGCGGCGTCGATCCCCTCCGCGGTGGGGTGCGCCCCGAGCCGGTTCTGGTCGTAGCCGCCGGCGCGGACCCACGCGTCGCGCGGCAGCTCGGCGGCCCGGCGGGCCAGGGCCGCGTAGAGCCCCTCGAGCGTGGTGACCCGGGGATGGCGCAGGTCGACCTGGGAGAGGTGGTCACCGGTCCCGAGGGTGTGGTGGTGGGCGTCGTGGAAGCCCGGCACCGCGCGGGCCCCGCCGAGGTCGTACTCGACCTCGGGCTCGAGCCCGGAGAGCTCGTCCACCGCGAGGATCCGCCCCCGATGCACCGCGAGCGCGTGTGCCTCGGGTCGGGCGGGGTCGCCGGTCCAGAAGCGGCCGCGCCAGATCGCGTCGATTCTCATGCCTGCTCGCTCTCTCCGGGGCGTCGCCCGGGGTCGGTGGTCGTGGGTTCCTCCCGGGCGCGTGCTCAGACGCCGTCCAGGCTGAAGGCGGTGTACGACGCCGCCGCCCCGGTCCGGCCGAGGACCCGGGCGGCCTCCCGCCCGGCGACGCGCACGCACGCCACGAGGTCGTCGAGGCCCGGGACCGCGCCGTCGGGAAGGCCCCGCACGGCGAGCCGGCGGGCCAGGGCCGCGGCGAGGACGCCGACGAAGGCGTCGCCGGCCCCTGCGGGGTCGAGGACCTCGGCCACCCGGGTCGCCGGGACGTCCACGACGTCGTGCCGCCCGCGCGCCGCCACGACCGATCCGCGGGCGCCGAGGGTCACCACCACGGTCGGGACGAGCGCGGTGAGGGCCGCGGCGCGGCGGCGGTGCGCGGCGAGCGGGCCGGCGTCGTCGGCCCCCGCGCCCCTGCCGCCCTCCGGCAGGTGCCGCTCCAGCACGGCCGCGGCCTCGGCGGCGTCGAGGACCAGGACGTCGACCGCCCGCAGCGCCCTGGCCGAGACGTGCACCGCGGGGGAGAGGTGCAGCACCATCCGGATCCGCGCCCGGGCGGCCGCCTTGATGGTCGCCTCGACCGTCTCCACCGGGATCTCGCCCTGGGCCACGACCACGCGGGCGCCGTCGAAGCCGGCGGCCGCGGCGGCGGCCACCATGTCGCGGTTCAGCGAGAGGTTCGCGGCGGGCACGATCGAGGCCGAGCTCCCCTCGGCACCGACCGTGATGTGGGCCGAGCCCGAGTCCACGCCGGGCACCGCGGAGAGCCGGGAGACGCCGACACCGCGCTCGGCCAGCGAGTCCCGCAGGGACGCCCCGGCGGAGTCGTCGCCGACGCAGCCCACGAGCTCCGTGGGCGTCCCGGTCAGCGCGGCGGCGATGGCCTGGTTGGCACCCCTGCCGCCCACCCCGTAGGACACCGAGGCGCCCGCGGCCGCCCCGCCCGGCGCCGGGGCCGCCGCGCCGCGACCGTGACCTCGCGGCGCACGGACCCGACGACGCAGACCCGCCGGCGGCCGGCCCGCGGCCATCGCCCGGCTCGCGGCCGTCGCCCGGCTCGCGGCCGTCGCCCGGCTCGCGGCCGTCAGCCGGCCCGGCCTCGCTCACCGGCCCGCCCCCGGGCTCACCAGATGCTCACCCGCTCCTCGGGCGCGAGCCACAGCTCGTGGTCCGGGCCGACGTCGAAGGCCTCGTAGAACTCGTCCACGTTCCGCACGATCCCGTTGCACCGGAACTCGGCGGGGGAGTGCGGGTCCATCGAGAGGTACAGTTTGGCCATCTGCGGCCGGGCCTTGGAGCGCCAGATCTGCGCGTAGCTCATCAGCAGCCGCCGCAGCGCCCCGACGCCGCCCGCCGAGGGCGCCGTCTCCAGGGTCAGGCCCTGCTTCTCGAGCGCCTTGCGGTAGGCCTTGAGCGTGATCGACAGCCCGCCGAGGTCGCCGATGTTCTCGCCCAGGGTCAGCTCGCCGTTGACCCGGTCCTGCTCGGGGTCCAGGCCCTCGGGCGTGTAGCGCGCGTACTGGGCCACCAGGGCCCCGGTGCGCTGCTCGAACTCGGCGAGGTCCTCGGCGGTCCACCAGTCGTCGAGGTTGCCCGCGCCGTCGTACTTGGCGCCCTGGTCGTCGAAGCCGTGGCCGATCTCGTGGCCGATCACCGCGCCGATCCCGCCGTAGTTCACGGCGTCGTCGGCGTCCATGTCGAAGAAGGGCGGCTGGAGGATCGCGGCGGGGAACGCGATCTCGTTCATCACCGGGTTGTAGTAGGCGTTGACCGTCTGCGGGGTCATGTGCCACTCGTCCCGGTCGATCGGCTGGCCGAGCTTGCCCAGCTCGTAGTCGTGCTCGAAGCGGTTGCCGGCCCGGACGTTTTCGACCAGGTCCGCGCCGATCGCCAGCTCCGAGTAGTCCCGCCACCTCTCCGGGTAGCCGATCTTGGGGGTGAAGGCGGCGAGCTTCTCCAGCGCGCGCTCGCGGGTCTCCGGGGTCATCCACTCGAGCCCGGAGATCGACTCCCGGTAGGCCTCGATGAGGTTGTCCACCAGCTCGAGCATCCGCTCCTTGTGCTCCGGCGGGAAGTGCCGGGAGACGTACTCGCGGCCCACCTCCTCGCCCAGCAGCCCCTCGACCAGCCCGACGCCGCGCTTCCACCGGTCGCGCATCTCCTCGGTCCCGGTGAGCGTCTTGGAGTAGAACTCGAAGTTCTCGCGCACGACGGCGTCGGGCAGGAACGGCGCGCGGGCGTGGGCGACGTGCCACGCGGCCCAGAGCCGCCAGCGCTCGAGCGGCTCGGTGGCCCACAGCCCGGCGAAGGACTCGAGGTAGGAGGGCTGGGAGACGATGGTCTTGGCGAAGGACCCCTCGGTCCCGCCGAGCGCCTCGATCCAGCGCCGCCACGGGAAGCCGGGGAAGGCCTCCTCCATCTCGGCGGGCGTGTACGGGTTGTAGCGCTTGTTCGCGTCCCGGCAGGTCACCTTGTCCCAGTGGTGGGAGGCGATCTTGGTCTCGAGGTCGAAGACCGCGCGGGAGGCCGACTCCGGGTCGGAGCCCAGGCGCTCGGCGGCCCCGGTCAGCTCGAACATCCGGGCGATGTGCTCCCGGTAGGCCTCCCGGATCTCGGCGTACTTGGGCTCGCGGAAGTACTCCTCGTCCGGCAGGCCGATGCCCGACTGGACCAGGTAGGGCACGTACTCCGTGGCGTTCTTGGCGTCGTTGTTGACGTACACGCCCACGGGGCCGCCGACGCCGCTCGCGTCCAGGGCGGCCAGGGCCAGCACCAGCGCGTCGGAGTCCCCGGCGCGCTCGAGCAGCTCGAGGTCCCGCTCCAGCGGCGCGGTGCCGGCGGCCTCGACCGCCGCCTCGTCCATGAAGGAGTTGAACAGCGCGCCGATCTTCGAGTCGGGGTCGGCGCTGCCGGCGTCGGCGATGATGTCCCTGACCTGCTCCTCGGAGAGGTCGCGCAGCTGGTGGAAGGCGCCGTCGATGCCGCGGTCGGCGGGGATCTCGTGGGCGGCGATCCAGGCGCCGTTGACGTAGCGGTAGAAGTCGTCGCCGGGGCTGACGGAGGTGTCCATGGCGGAGGCGTCCAGGCCGGTGGCCCCGGACGCCTCGCGGTCGGTCGGCTCGGGGGCGTCGTTCCGGGGTGCTGGGGTGCTAGCAGTCATGGCACCACGATAGTGGCTGGCGCCACGTGCCGGGCCGTCCGGCGGGGTCGTTCGCGCGGAGCGAGGGCCCATTTTCGCCCACAGCGCCATCGGAGTCGAGGGTCCGGTCCCGGCGCGGGACGTGTGACGATCCCTGAAGAATTACTAAGGTCACCCTGACCGATCCGCGTCACGCGAGTAGAATTGCTGGCAGTGTCCACGGACCGTCTTCCCGCCCCGGGGAGTCAACGGAAAGGAAATATCGTCGTGTCAACAGCCTCCGACCGCCCGCTGCGCGTGGCCGTCATCGGCTCCGGGCCCGCCGGCGTCTACGCCGCCGACCTGCTGAGCCGCTCCGATGCCGTCGCGGAGGGCGAGGTGGACGTCAGCATCGACATCTACGACCGCTACCCGGCCCCGTTCGGCCTCATCCGCTACGGAGTGGCCCCGGACCACCCCCGCATCAAGGGCATCGTCACCTCGCTCCACAAGATCATGGAGAGCGAGAAGATCCGCTTCTTCGGCAACGTGGAGTACGGCACCGACGTCCAGCTCGAGGACCTGCGCGCCCACTACGACGCCGTCATCTTCGCGACCGGCGCCGTCTACGACGCCTCGCTGCACATCCCGGGCATCGACCTCGAGGGCTCCTACGGCGCCGCCGACTTCGTCGCCTGGTACGACGGCCACCCGGACGTCTCCCGCGAGTGGCCGCTCGAGGCCCGCGAGGTCGCGGTGCTGGGCAACGGCAACGTGGCGCTCGACGTCGCGCGCGTGCTGTCCAAGCACGCCGAGGACATGCTCGTCACCGAGATCCCGAACAACGTCTACGAGGGCCTCAAGAAGTCCCCGGTCACCGACGTCCACATCTTCGGCCGCCGCGGCCCGGCGCAGATGAAGTTCACCCCGCTGGAGCTGCGCGAGCTCGCGAAGTCCCGCGACGTCGACATCGTGCTCTACGACGAGGACTTCGAGTTCGACGAGGCCTCCGAGGCCGCGATCGAGTCGAATAACCAGATCAAGGCCATGGTCAAGACGCTGAACAAGTGGCGCGAGGAGCAGCGGGAGAACCCGGGCACCGCGTCCCGGCGCCTGCACCTGCACTTCATGCAGTCCCCGGCCGAGGTCGTGGGCGACGCGGACGGCCGCGTGGCCGCGATCCGCATGCAGCGCAACGAGCTCGACGGCGCGGGCGGCATTCGCCCGACCACCGAGATCCAGGAGTACCCGGTCCAGGCCGTGTACCGCGCGATCGGCTACTTCGGCTCCGAGCTGCCCGACGTCGGCTTCGACGCCCGCCGCGGCGTCATCACCAACGTCGAGGGCCGCGTGGTCGACGAGGTCGAGAACACCGTCCCGGGCCTGTACGCGACCGGGTGGATCAAGCGCGGGCCCGTGGGCCTGATCGGCTCCACCAAGTCCGACGCGCTGGAGACCATCACCCACGTGCTCGAGGACCGCGACTTCACGGCCGAGCGGCCCGAGGTCGGCCAGGTCGAGGACCTGCTGCACGAGCGCGGCGTCGAGTTCACCACCTGGTCGGGCTGGCGCAGCCTGGACGAGCACGAGCAGTCGCTGGGCGCCGAGCTCCAGGACGCACAGGGCAACCCCCGCAAGCGCGTCAAGGTGGTCCCTCGCGAGGACATGGTGCACATCTCCCGCAAGCGCTGACGCACCGGGTCCGATCCTCCGGGCCCCGCCGTCGCGAGCGACCACGACGCCCGCGGTCCCCTCCACGGTCCCTCCTCGCGGAGGGGCGCGGGAGCGGGGCCGCGGGCGTCGTCATGTCCGGGGGTGCGGGAGCGGGGCCGCGGGCGTCGTCGTGTCCGGGGGTGCAAAGAGTGTCGTTGGTCATAAAATGGAGGCGAATGGTTCAGTCTCACGAGGAGGGGCAGACATGACCGACGAGACGACCGACAGGTCCGCCGAGAGCTTCGGGGCCCGTGCCGTGGCGGCCCGGGGCACGATGCCCGACCCGGAGACCACGGGCGGCGAGATCATCGTCGGCATCGACGGCTCCGAGCAGAGCTACGGGGCGCTGAGCTGGGCGGTGGCGGAGGCCAAGCGCCGCCGCGCCGCCATCCGCCTCGTCACGGCCTACTCCCTGCCGGTCTTCACCGGCACGGGGTTCGACTCCGGCTACTCGGTGATCGACGAGCAGTCGCTGGCCGACGGCGTCGCGCAGATCCTGGACGAGGCCTACGACCGCGTCCACGCCGAGGGCGTGGAGCTGCGCGCGACGGTCGAGACGGGGGACGCCTCCTCGATCCTGGTCCGGCTCTCCGAGCAGGCCGGGCTCATGGTGGTGGGCTCCCGCAGCTCCCGCGGCTTCGTGGGGCGGCTGCTGGGGACCGTGTCCACCTCGCTGCCGGCGCACTCGAAGTGCCCGGTCGTCGTCGTGCCGCTGGCCTGGGCCAAGCACCACGCCGACGACGCCGCGACCCTCGTCCCCTCGCACGGCGTCGCGGTGGGCTCGGACGGCTCCCACCAGGCCCGCATCGCGATCGTGAAGGCCGCGGAGGAGGCGCAGCGGATGGGCGTGGGGCTCAAGCTCGTGAACGCCCTGGCGCCCTACACCGGGGCGCTGACCTGGGTGCCCGCCGCGGTGGACTTCGAGGCGATGCACCGGGAGATCGACGAGCTGCAGAACCGCGCCATCCGCTGGATCAAGGGGCACTTCCCGGACCTGGAGGTGACCGCCGAGCGGATCGACGGCTCGCCGGTCCAGGTGCTGCTCGAGGCCGGCGAGGACGCCGACCTCGTGGTCGTGGGAACCCGCGGCCGGGGCGGGCTGCGAGGGATGCTCCTGGGGTCCATCTCCCAGGGCGTCCTCCACAGCTCGCAGAACCCGGTGATGATCGTCCCGGACGTGGACGACCCCCGGACCGAGGACGCTCCCGAGGTGGGGGTCGCCTGGGGGTGAGGTGATCTTCATCCCATCTCGCGCTGCGTCTCGGGCCTGCGGGGCGCGGCGTCGGTGTGATCTTCGCCGCAGTTCGCACCCGTGTGGGGATCGTGCCGGAGCGTCGTCGTCGCCCCGGGTGCGGTCGACGTCCTCCTCGAGGTGTGATCGGCATCTCGCGCCGAAGCGGTTCGCGCCCTCCCGGAGGACGGGTCGCATCCCTGGCGAGGGGTGGTCCGCGCGCCCCGGCGAGGCCTCCCGTCGCCCGGATTGCCGCCGTCGTGACTCGTCGGCGCGGAATTTGCGCGGAACGATACCACCCCATATGCTAGGTACGGTTCCACGCCCGGGCAGCGCCCGGTCGCGAGGTCCGGCCCCCATCGTCTAGCGGCCTAGGACACCGCCCTTTCACGGCGGCGGCACGGGTTCGAATCCCGTTGGGGGTACTGCAAATCGTCGATTTGCAAAGCCGAGTTTCTTCCTCTAGAGTTTTCACTCGTTGGAAAAAACAACAAGGCCCTGTAGCGCAGTTGGTTAGCGCGCCGCCCTGTCACGGCGGAGGTCGCGGGTTCAAGTCCCGTCAGGGTCGCTCAGACGGCGTATTTCTCCTAGCGAGAGACGCCGTCGCGGCATATCTGCTGGCAGAATGCCGGGCTCTGTAGCTCAGTTGGTAGAGCGTACGACTGAAAATCGTAAGGTCACCGGATCGACGCCGGTCGGAGCCACGAAAACCGCCTCGCAGGCTTCTATGCGGGGCGGTTTTCTCCATTTAACGTTTCTTTTCCCACCGGCCGCGGTGAATCTCGCGACGTGATGATCCGCGACCGTGAGGACCCGGTTCACCCGCGGGGGCCCGCGTCCCTCAGTGGACGGCGGTCCCCTCCGCGTCCGGGCGGTCGGTCTCGGATCCCTCCGCCCCGGCGTCGCGCTCCTCCGTCTCCGAGTCGCTGGCGCCGTCCTCGCGGGCGCGCCGGATGTCCCGGAGCGAGAGCTCGCCCGTGACGACCTCCTCCAGGCGGTCGGAGTCCACGTGGGACTCCGCCAGCGCCCGGTCCAGCTCCGACTGGTCCTCCGCGCTGAAGGGGCGGCCGTCGTCCCCGCGCTGCTCCTCGAGGTCCCGGATGCGCTCCCTGCGGCCCGACTCCTGCGTGAACCGGCGCCGGGACTTCAGCCACCAGCCGACCAGGAGCGCCACCATGGCGAGCCCCAGGTAGCCGATGACCGGGTACACGTACGTCATCAGGGTCTCGAAGCCGACGAAGCTCACCGCGTACCCCGCGGCGCACAGGCCCAGGAAGACGGGGACGTAGCGGTTCGGGCGGGAGGCAGTGACGCGCTTGCCCAGGGCATAGAACATGCCGATCGCGGTGTTGTAGATCATGGCGAAGATGACGAAGGTCATGATGGTCGCCAGCACCGGGTGCATCGACTCGAAGAGGCTCAGCATCGGCACGTCGTCGCCCGCGACCCCGTCGATGTTGGCCAGCAGGGTGAAGGCCGCCATCGCCAGCAGGACCGTGTAGAGGATGCCGCCGTAGAGGCCGCCGCGGCCGGTCGCCTTCAGGCTGCTGTGGGAGCCCCCGATCACCAGCGACATCGAGACCCCGAGCATCAGGGCCAGGCCGTTGTAGTTGAGGGCCGAGAGCCACCAGGGGCTGACCGGCGACGCCTCCTCGGCCGCGAGCCGGCTCAGCTGGCCGAAGTCGTCCGGCAGGTGCAGCAGGGTGTACCCGAAGGCGGTCAGCACGGCCACGATCAGCAGCGGGGTGACCCCGCTGATGATGCTGCTGACCTTGTCCACGTCGAGCAGGCCGGTCGTCGCGACCAGGAGGAGCATGATCAGCGCACCGGCCCAGGTCGGCAGGCCGAACTGCTGCTCCAGGTTGGAGCCCGCCCCCGCGAGCATGACGAACCCGACGCAGAACAGCGTCAGGATGACCGCGAGGTCCAGGGTGCGGGAGACCAGCGGATGGGCGATCTCCCGGAAGACGCCGTTGTGCTCGCGCGCGAGGAAGTAGCTGCCCAGCTGGAGGATCGCCGCGCCGGCGGCCGTCATGACCACCCCGGCGAGGAGGACCCCCCACAGGCCGGTGAGCCCGAACGAGATGAAGTACTGGACGACCTCGAGGCCCGTCGCGAACCCGGCCCCCACGAGGAGTCCCACGAAGGCGAGGGATATCTTGACCTGTTCTTTCATCTGCGTCGGCTTTCCTTTCACCGGTGGGGCTGCTGGCAGGATGCCCACGCTACACCAAGCATACTGATGGTCGTCCTGCTCGATTCAGCCCCTCACGCGCACTCGACGACCACCGGCGCGTGGTCCGAGGCGCCCTTGCCCTTGCGCTCCTCGCGGTCGATCCAGGCGGTGCTCACGCGCCGTGCCAGCGCCGGCGAGCACAGCTGGAAGTCGATCCGCATCCCCTCGTTCTTGGGGAACCGCAGCGACTTGTAGTCCCAGTAGGTGTAGTCCTTCTCACCCTGGGTGTGGGGGCGCACGACGTCGACCAGGCCGGCGTCGTCGAGGAAGGAGGCGAACGCGCCCCGCTCGGGCTCGGTCACGTGGGTCATCTGGTTCTCGCGGAAGAAGTCGATGTCCCAGACGTCGTCGTCCTGCGGGGCCACGTTCCAGTCGCCGACCAGGGCGAGCTCGCCCTCGGGGTTCTCCCTCAGCCACTTCTGGGTGTCCTCGCGCAGGACGCGCAGCCACTCGAGCTTGTAGGCCATGTGGGGGTCCTCGATGCCGCGGCCGTTGGGCACGTAGAGGCTCCAGACGCGGACGCCGCCGCAGGTCGCACCCAGGGCGCGGGCCTCCTGGACCTCCTCCTGCCCCGGCTTGCCGAAGGCGGGCTGGCCGGGGAAGGTGCGCTCGACGTCGTCGAGCCCCACCCGCGAGGCGATCGCGACGCCGTTCCACTGGCTCAGCCCGAAGTGCGCGACGTCGTACCCGAGCCGCTCGAACAGGGCGAACGGGAAGCTCTCATCCTTGGCCTTGGTCTCCTGTATGGCCAGCACGTCCACGTCGGAGCGGTCCAGCCAGGCCTCCACGCGGTCGGCGCGGGCGCGGATCGAGTTCACATTCCAGGTCGCAATTCTCATGCCGCCCACGTTACCGGGCGCCGCGCGCCGCCCGGCCGCTTCCCCGTACCCGATACCGGCGGTACCGTGAGGTGGAGCACATCGCGCCCCGGCGCGTCACCGAGCAGAGCAGCGAGGCACCCATGAGCACCCAGCCCTCCCCGTCCCCCTTCCGCCCGGACGTCCTCGCCGGCCAGCGCATCCTGGTGACCGGCGGCGGCAGCGGCCTGGGACGGGGCCTGGCCCTGTCCCTGGCCGCCCACGGCGCGGAGGTGCACCTGTGGGGGCGGCGCGAGGGCCTGCTGCGCGAGGCGGCGGAGGAGATCGCCGCCGCGGGAGGGCCCCGCCCGGGGTTCGCGACGGTGGACGTGCGCGACGCCGCCGCGGTGGAGGCGGCCGTGCAGCGGCTGTGGGAGGAGCGGGGCCCGCTGACCGGCGTCGTGAACAACGCCGCGGGGAACTTCATCGCCCGCACCGAGGACCTCAGCCCCCGGGGCTTCCAGGCGGTCACCGAGACCGTCATGAACGGCTCGTACCACGTCACGCACGCCGTGGGGCGCCGGTGGATCGCGGAGGGACTGCCGGGCTCGGTGCTGTCCACGCTGGTCAGCTGGGTCTTCACGGGGTCGGCGTACGTGGTCCCCTCGGCGATGGCGAAGTCGGCGGTGCACGCGATGACCATGTCCCTGGCGGTCGAGTGGGCGCGCCACGGCATCCGGCTGAACGCCATCGCGCCCGGTCCGATCCCCACCGAGTACACCTCCGCGGTGCTCAGCTCCAGCGGGGGCGAGCGCGGGGACCGCGGCGCGATGACCGACCTCGACGCCGTCCCCGCCCGGCGCGCCGGCACCGTCGAGGAGTTCTCCCGCCTGGCGATCTTTCTGCTCTCCGGGGCCTGCGACTACCTGACGGGCCAGACGATCACGATGGACGGCGGGCAGATGCTGGCCGGCCCCTCGACCTTCTCGGCGCTGGCCGAGCTCACCGACGAGGACTGGGCGCGGATCGCGGAGCAGGGGCGCCGGGCGGCGGCGGCCTCGAAGGAGCAGCGGGGGTGAGGCCGCCAGCCGCCTCGAAGGAACTGCGGGGGTGAGGCCGACGGCCGGCCCGTCCCGCCGTCCACAACCGCGCCCGCCGCGGGTGATTCCCAGGGGTGCTCCACATTCGCCCCCTGCTTCTCGGCGGCGCCGTGACCCGCGCGATAGTGTGTGAGACGACGCACACCAACCGATGCGGGCGCCTCCGCCCGGGCCCAGCGGCCCCCGGATCCGCCCCCCAACCCCGCCCCAGGAGGGACGATGACCGACGCACGCCGGGAGCCCCCGGTGCTCACCGAGACCCGAGGCTCCCTCGGGCTGATCACGCTCAACCGGCCCCGGGCCGTCAACGCCCTGACCATCGAGATGATCGACCTGATGATGGACGCCCTCGACTCCTTCGAGGCGGATCCGCGGGTGCGGGTCGTCGCGGTCGTCGGAGCGGGGGAGCGGGGGCTGTGCGCCGGAGGCGACGTCGTCGCGCTCCACCGGGCCGCCACGAGCGGCAACGAGGCCGAGTGCCTCGAGTTCTTCCGCAAGGAGTACACGCTCGACCACCGGATCTCCCGCTACCCCAAGCCCTACGTCGCGCTCATGAACGGGCTGGTCCTGGGCGGCGGGATCGGTCTGTCCGTGGCCGGCTCGCACCGGGTGGTCACGGAGTCCACCCGCACCGGGATGCCGGAGACGGGCATCGGCTTCAGTCCCGACGTCGGCGGCCTGAAGTACCTCTCGGAGGCGCCCGGGCGCACCGGCGAGCACCTCGCGATCACCGGCCTGCACATCGACGGGGCCGACGCCGTGTACATCGGCCTCGCGGACCACTACGTCCCGGACGCCGCCCGGCTCGAGCTGCTGGCGGCCCTGGAGGACCTGCCGGGGGAGGGGGACGCCTACGCGGCGGTCGCCCGCCTCATCGCGCGCTACGAGCGGGAGGCCCCCGAGTCCCGCCTGGCCGCGGCGCAGCTGTGGATCGAGGAGGCCTACGCGGCCGACGCCGTCGAGCAGGTCCGGGACAACCTCGCGGTCCTCGCGGAGCGGGAGCCGGACGACGACGCCGTCGCCGCGGCACTCGCGGCCCTCGAGCGGAACAGCCCCACCGGCATCAAGACCGCCTGGGAGGGGATCGGCCGCGCGCGCGGGCTGAGCCTGGCCCAGACGCTCGAGCAGGACTTCCGGACCAGCGGCAACGCCGTCTTCGCCCACGACATGACCGAGGGTATCCGCGCCCAGGTCGTGGACAAGGACCGCAGCCCGGCGTGGGACCCGCCCTCGCTGGAGGAGGTCGAGCAGGACCGCGTGCTGGCCTTCTTCGGGCCGGTCCCGGGCCACGAGGACCTGCGGCTGCCGGAGGGGTAGCGCCGCACGCACGAGGTGAAGGAGACCGAGATGAGAATCGCCTTTCTGGGACTGGGCAACATGGGCGGGCCGATGACCCGCAACCTGGTCGCGGCCGGCCACGAGGTGGTCGGGTACGACCCGGTCGAGGCGGCCCGCAGGACCGCTGAGGCCGCGGGCGTGAGCATCTCGGGCAGCGGCGAGGAGGCGGTGCGCGGTGCGGAGGTCGTGTTCACGATGTTCCCCTCCGGGGCCCACGTGCTCGCCGCCTACCGGGGCGAGGGCGGTGCCGAGGGCCTGCTCGCGGCGGCCGCCCCGGGCACCCTGTTCATCGACTCCTCGACCATCAGCGTGGACGAGGCGCGCGAGGCCGCCGGGCTGGCGCGGGACGCGGGGCATCGCGCCCTGGACACGCCGGTCTCCGGCGGGGTGGCCGGGGCCGCCGCCGGAACGCTGACCTTCATGGTGGGCGGACCGGCCGAGGAGTACGAGGCCGCGCTGCCCCTGCTGGAGGTCATGGGCCGCAAGATCGTGCACTGCGGGGAGAGCGGCGCCGGGCAGGCCACCAAGGCCTGCAACAACATGCTGCTGGCGGTCACCATGATCGGCGCCTCGGAGGCCTTCGTGCTCGGGGAGAAGCTGGGGCTGAGCGACGAGGTCCTCTACGAGGTCATGTCCAGCTCCGCGGCGCAGTGCTGGGCCGTGACCACCAACTGCCCGGTCCCGGGCCCGGTCGGGACGAGCCCGGCCAACCACGACTACGCGCCGGGGTTCGCGACCGCGCTCATGGCCAAGGACCTGGGGCTCGCGCTCGCCGCGCTCGAGGCGACGGGGACCCGGGCCGAGTTCGGCCGCGCGGCGCAGAGGCTGTACGAGGAGTTCAAGGAGTCGGGCCACGGCGGCCTCGACTTCTCCGCCATCATCCAGAGGATTCGAGAGGAGAACGCATGAGCGAGGGGACGCACGACGACGCCGGGGCCCGCGGGCCGGGGGAGGCACGGGGCGAGCCGGGGAGCGGGGGAGCCGGGGGCGAGTCCGAGGCGCCGATCCTAACCAGCCTGGAGGACGGCGTCGGGCTCATCCGGCTGAACCGGCCGAAGGCGCTCAACGCGCTGAACCAGGAGACGATGCACGCCGTCGTCGACACCGCGGAGGCGTGGGACGCCGACCCGGAGGTGCGTGCCATCGTCCTCACGGGATCCGCCAAGGCCTTCGCCGCCGGTGCGGACATCAAGGAGATGGCGGCCAAGAGCTACCCGGAGGTCTACGCCGCCGACTGGTTCGCCCGCTGGGAGCGCCTGGCCGAGGTGCGGATCCCGGTGATCGCGGCGGTGAGCGGGTACGCCCTGGGCGGCGGCTGCGAGCTGGCGATGCTGTGCGACATCCTGGTCGCCGGCGAGGGCGCGCGCTTCGGCCAGCCGGAGATCAATCTCGGGGTCATCCCCGGGATGGGCGGCTCGCAGCGGCTGACCCGCGCCGTCGGCAAGGCCAAGGCCATGGACATGGTGCTGACCGGGCGCATGATGGACGCCCAGGAGGCCGAGCGGGCCGGGCTGGTCTCGCGCCTGGTGCCCGACGACGCCGTACTGGACACCGCGCTGGAGGTCGCCCGGAGCATCGCGGCGAAGTCGCGCCCGGCCACGATGATCGCCAAGGAGGCGGTGGGCGCCGCGTTCGAGACGACCCTGGGCCAGGGCGTGCGCTTCGAGCGGCGGGTCTTCCACTCGCTTTTCGCGACCGAGGACCAGAAGGAGGGTATGGCGGCCTTCGCGGAGAAGCGGGAGCCGAGGTTCCGGGGGCGGTGAGGGGCGCCGATCCTCTCGGGGCCGCGTGTCCGGCGGGTTCGGGTCCTTCGCCTTTGCGACGCGCGGGCCCTGCGCCTCCGCGAGACCCGGGCCCCGCACCTCGGCCACGTCCGAGCCCCGCGCCTCCGCGACGTCCGGGGGCTGATGCCCCTCGTGACCGTCCGCCCGTTCAGACGGGCGGTAGGCCGCCCGCCGTCGGCTTCCGGCTTTCCCGCCCACCCGGTACGCTGAGCGGATGGACTTGATTCGAGGCGCGAATAAATCGTGGCGAAGGGCCCGTTGGGGCGTGACCCTGATGTTCTTCACCAACGGGGCCGTCATCGCGGGGCTGCTGCCGCGCTATCCGGAGCTCAAAGACGCCCTGGGGCTGTCCAACGCCGGGTTCGGGATGCTGGTGGCCGCCGTCGCGGTCGGGTCCATCGCGGCGTCGGGGCTCCCGGCGGTCGCGATCCGGCGCTTCGGCGCCCGCCGCACGGCCACGGTCGGCACGGTGCTGATGGCGGTGGTCATGGCCTCGGTCGGCTTCAGCCCGCAGGTGTGGGCGGTCGCCGTGCTGCTGGGCGCCGTCGGCCTGCTGGACGCCGTCGTCGACGCCGCGCAGAACGTCCACGGGCTGTACGTGGAGGAGGGCCTGGGCCGGACCGTCATCAACTCGATGCACGCCTCGTGGAGCATCGGGGCCGCGCTGGGCGGTCTGGGCGCCGCGGTCGCGCAGGGGGCCGGCGTCGGCCTGGGGGTCCATCTGGCCGTGAGCGGAATGCTGGTGGCGGGGATCGCGGTGCTGGCGTACTCCGTCGCCGCCGCGCCGTCGGTGTCGGTGTCCGGTGGCTCCCGGGCGGAGGTCGGCGGGGCGGACGGCCCCGCGGCGGACGTCGCAGGCGAGGGGTCAGGGGACCCGGCGGGAAGCGCTGACGGATGGACCGGCGGCGGGGCGGCGGACGGTGGCTCCGTCGAGGTCGGATCGGATAGGTCGCGGTCGGGGGCGCACACGGAACCGCGCCCGGGGCAGCGGATGGGGCCCGGGGCGGCGGGGCGAGCCGTTCCGCGTCCCGGCCTGCGCGGCTGGGCGTTCCTGATGCTCCTGGCGATCATGGCGGTCGCGGGAGCCCTGATCGAGGACGTCGGGAACAACTGGTCGGCGAACTTCCTGCGCGACGTCGCGGGCCTGCCGCTCGCGCTCGTCGGCTACGGCTACGTGACGCTGCTGGTCGCCCAGTTCCTCGGCCGCATCCTCGGCGACCCGCTGACCGACCGCTTCGGCCGGGACAGGGTCGCGATGGCGGGCGGGCTGCTCATCGCCGTCGGATTCGGGACGGTCATGCTGCAGCCCGCGGTGTGGAGCGCCTTCGTGGCCTTCGCGCTGGCCGGCTTCGGCTGCGCGACTCTCATCCCCGCGGCCTACGCGGAGGCGAACCGGGTGCCGGGCTTCCGGGACGGGACGGGCATCACGGTGGTCGGCTGGGTCATGCGCACCGGATTCCTGTTCACCTCGCCCGCGATCGGCCTCATCGCCGACGGCAGCGGGCTGCGGACCGCGTTCGCCATCCCGCTGGCGGCGGGGTGCGTGGTCGTGGTCATCGCGCTGGCCCTGGAGGTGCGGGCGCGACGTCGGCGGCCCGCCCGGCCCTGAGGCCGCCGGGTGTCCGCGCCCACCAGGCCCAGACGAGGAGGGCGATCACCACGACCACGGCGAACGGGAGAAAGGACGTGTCCTGGCTGGGTCCGGTCGGCAGGAGCAGCCCGACCAGGAGCCCCACCGGGGCGGCCAGCCTGCCGAGCCATCCCCAGGCCCCCGGGCGCGCGCCCAGAATGCCGGGGACTGCCACGATCAAGCCTCCTATGGCGGACCCGATGAGCCAGACGACCGAGTCGTAGAGATTGCCCTCGAGGGAGCCGAGGCCGGGCTCGAGTCCGGGGACGCCGACGATCTCGGGGTCGGCCATCGCCGCTCGGTAGTTGGCAACGTCATAGAGGGTGTCGCTCGCATAGTAGGCGAGCGTGGCCGAGGCCAACATCACGACGACGCCGAGCGCGCTGTGCAGAGCCGGCGCGCCCCGACGGCGCAGCCACCACGCGAAGAGCAGGCCGAGGCATGCCCAGCCGGCACCGTGGCCGAGCACGGCGGCCACCTGCGGCACCTGCGCGTGGTTGAGCACCGAGGTCCCGGCGCCGTACAGCAGGCCCACGAGCAGTGCCGAGAGGCACACTCCCCGTCCGGGGAAGAAACGCTGGGGTCGTGGAGTCTGCTGTGCCATGGTGTCTTTCAGGTGCGAGTGCATCGCTCACACGTTATCCGAGGCAGCACCTGGGTGAGGGGTCGAGACCCGGGCACGGGGCATTCCCCTGATGTCTCGCGGAGTCGGTGAGAAACGGGCTCACTCGCCAGAGCGGCGAGCCGGCCCCGCCGGAGGAGCCTGAGGCTATCCCCGCAGGCGCGGGAAGTCGGTGTCCGCATACTCGCGTCCGGCCGAACCGTCGATCCGGGATGCTGTGTCTCCGGCCGCCGCGCCGGCGTCGACGTGCGTCCCCGGGCCCCTGCCATCCAGATCTCCGGCCGCGTGGTCCCCCGGCCGCAGCACCTCCTCCCGCGCCCGCAGCTCCACCCGCCTGATCTTGCCCGAGACGGTCTTGGGCAGCTCCCAGAACTCCAGGCGCCGCACGCGGGCGTAGGGCGGGAGCTTCTCGCGGCAGTGGGCCAGGATCGACTCGGCCGTCTCCGCGGTGGGCTCCGCGTCCGCGCGCAGGGCCACGTAGGCCTTAGGCACCGCGAGCCGGATCGGGTCCGGGGAGGGGACGACCGCGGCCTCGGCCACCGCCGGGTGCTCGATCAGCACCGACTCCAGCTCGAAGGGCGAGATCTTGTAGTCGCTGGCCTTGAAGACGTCGTCGGAGCGTCCCACGTAGGTGTAGAGCCCGTTCTCGTCCCGGCTCATCACGTCGCCGGTGCGGTACAGGCCGTCCCGGAAGACGGCGTCGTTCTTGGCCGGGTCGTCGCTGTACCCGGGCATGAGCCCCACCGGGCGCGGATCGGTCACCAGGCACACCTCGCCCTCGCCGGCGCCCTCGATCACCTCGCCGGTGTCCTCGTGGAGGAGCTCGACGTCGTACCCCGGCAGCGGGCGCCCCACCGAGCCGACCTTGACCGGCTGGCCCGGGGTGTTGGCGATCTGCACGGTGGTCTCGGTCTGGCCGAAGCCGTCCCGGATGTCCAGGCCCCACGCCTGCTGGACCCGCAGGATGACCCGGGGGTTCAGGGGCTCGCCCGCCGCGACGACCTTGGCCGGCGGGTTGCGCAGCTGCGAGAGGTTGGCCTGGATCAGCATCCGCCACACCGTGGGCGGGGCGCAGAAGCTCGTGACGCCCTCGGCGTCCATCGTGGACATCAGCGCGCCAGCGTCGAACCGGGCGTAGTTGTAGATCATGACCGTGGCCTCGGCGATCCAGGGCGCGAAGACGTTGGACCACGCGTGCTTGGCCCACCCCGGCGAGGCCACGTTGAGGTGCACGTCCCCGGGCTCCAGGCCGATCCAGTACATCGTGGACAGGTGCCCCACCGGGTACGAGACGTGCGTGTGCTCCACGAGCTTGGCCTGCGACGTCGTGCCGGAGGTGAAGTAGAGCAACAGCGTCTCGTCCGCGCGCGTGGGGCGGTCCGGGCGGAAGTCGGGCGAGGCCTCGCGGCTCAGGGCGTAGGCGTGGTGCGGGTGCTCTGCCGCAGGATCCGCGGCGCGGTCCGCGGCCTCCGTGCCGGTCTCGATCACCGAGAAGTCACCCGGGACCTCGGCGAACTTGGCGCTGTTGACCGGGTTGGTGACGACCCAGCCCACCCGGCCGCGCTCGACCCGCTCCGTCAGGCCGGAGGGCCCCAGCATGGTCGTGGTGGGCAGTAGCACCGCCCCGAGCTTGGCGGCGGCCAAAACCGTCTCCCAGAGCTCCACCTGGTTGTCCAGCATGAGCAGGATGCGGTCCCCGCGCCCGACGCCGATCGCGCGCAGCCAGCTCGCCAGCCGCGCCGAGCGCTCGGCCATCTCCCGGTAGGTGACCCGTTGGGAGCTGCCGTCCCGCTCGACGATGACCAGTGCGTTGCGGGCCCCGCCCTCGGGGGTCGCGGCGACGGCGTCGAACCAGTCCAGGGCGAAGTTGAAGTGCTCGAAGCGCGGCCACTCGAACTCCCGCCGGGCCGCCCCGTAGTCCTCCCGGAGCCGCAGGAGCTGGTCCCTGGCCTGGCGGAACTCTTCGGTGACGGTCATCGCGACTCCTTGCCGTGCGTGGATCCTCCTGCCGCCACGACCGTGCGTGACCGGCATCGCTGTCCTGCCACACTAGCCCGGCTCCCGCCGAAAGAGAACGTGCGCGCCGCGGGTGGGGACGCCGGCTCGGGAGGACCCGGCCGCGTCAGCCGGAGGCGCGCGCCGCGCGCCGGCCCACGACGCGCAGCACGATTCCCGCCACGAGCGAGAGCAGGCCCCAGGCCACGGCCAGGATGCCGATCAGCACGGTGAAGGCCACGACGCCGCCGGTCGGGTTGACGACGAAGATCACCCCGGCGACGAGCCAGAGGAGCCCGCCCAGGACCAGCAGCCACCGCGGGCCGCCGCTGCGCCGCCGGAGGGCGCTCACGATCTCGAGGACGCCGCGCACCAGCAGCCACACGCCCAGGACCCAGACGAGCGTCGCGGCCCCGAAGATCGGGTTGACGAGCGCGATCAGACCCGCCACGATGCCGATGACGCCGGAGAGCACCAGGAACCCCCGGGTCCCGCCGCGCGGCGCGTTGAACGCGCTGACGAGCGCGAAGATCCCGTCCACGAGCGCGTACGCGCCGATCAGGATCATCAGCGTCACCGCCGAGGCGATGGGCCAGGAGACGAGCACGAGGCCGAGGACGAGCGCGAGCACCCCCGAGACGATCAGGGCGGTGGACGAACGGCGGATGATCGGATCCATGGGAGTCCCTCTTCGAGTCGCTGGCTGTGACTCGATGCTATACCCGCGGGTCAGCCCCTACTTCCACCAGGAGTCGTGGATCGTCACGGGCACGGTGCGCTTGTGGCGGGTGCGCAGGAACCGGGCCTCGAGGGCCTCGGCGTGCACCTCGTCGATCTCCTTGCCCTCGAGGTAGTCGTCCACGACGTCGTAGCTCAGGCCCAGCTCCGACTCGTCGGTCTGACCCGGGACCTCGTCCAGCAGGTCGGCGGTCGGCGCCTTGCCCCACAGCCGCTCCTCGGCGCCGAGGTGGCGCAGCAGCTGCTGGTTCTGCCGCTTGTCCAGGCCGAACAGCGGCAGGACGTCCGCGCCGCCGTCGCCGAACTTGGTGAAGAAGCCGGTCACGGACTCGGCCGCGTGGTCGGTGCCGATCACCAGCAGGTTGCGCTCGCCGGCCAGCGCGTACTGGGCCATCATGCGCACCCGCGCCTTGGCGTTGCCCCGGTTGTAGTCGGTCATCTCCCGCCCGGTGGCCCGGACGAACTCCTCCGCGAGGCCGGTGGTCGCCGGCTCCACGTTGAACACGAGGCTGGTCTTGGGGCGGATGAACTCGAGGGCGCGCTGGGCGTCCTCCTCGTCGTGCTGGACCCGGTGGGGGAGGCGGACCGCGACGAAGTCGACGTCGTACCCCTCCTCCGCGAGGCGCTCCACGGCGAGCTGGGCCAGCCGTCCCGCCAGGGTGGAGTCGATGCCGCCGCTGATGCCCAGGACGAAGCCCAGGGTCTGGGTCGCCTTGAGGTAGTCGCACAGCAGGCCGACCCGGGCCTCCACCTCCTCGGCCGGGTCGATCCGGGGCCTCACGCCCATGTCCTCGATGATCTTCGCCTGGAGTTCGCGCATGGGGACATCTTAGGTCGCGGGGCCCGGGTCCGCATCGGTTCCGTTCGTCCGGGCGGGGCCGATGCCCGCCCGGGTGGGATCCCCGGCCCGGGCGGAGGCCCCGGTCCGGATGAGGCCAGGGCCAGGACGGGAGTCGAGGCTCGGGCGGGGCCCAGGGCCGGGCGGAGGCCCCGGTCCTGGCGCAACGACCTGGGCCTCGGTAGGGTCGATGTATACGTGACCCAAGGCACACAATGCCGCGGGGTCGCCTCGATTCCCCACCCAGGAAGGCCATCGTGACCACCGATCTCCGCGGGCTGACCCCCGCGCCCCCAGAGCCAGAGCACCTGCCCTACCCCGACGCCGACGTGCTCGACGTCGCCTCCCTCCTCGACCCGGCCGAGCGGCGCTCGCTCGAGGCCATCCGGGCCTACCTGCACGACGTCGTGCGCCCGCTCGCGATCGACTACTGGAACCGGGAGGAGTTCCCGTTCGAGCTGCTGCCCGGGCTGGCCGAGGTGGGCCTGGGGGAGATCGAGCTGGGCGGGACCTCCCGCCTGTACCGCGGCCTCGTCTACGCCGAGACCAGCCGGGCCGACGTCTCGATCTCCGCGCTGGTGGGCATCCACAACGAGCTGATCGTGGGGATGCTGAGCGAGCTCGGCTCGCCCGAGCAGCGCGAGCGGTGGCTCCCGCGGCTGCGGCGCTTCGAGGCCCTGGGCGCCTTCGCCCTGACTGAGCCCGACCACGGCTCGGACGTCGCCGGCGGCCTCGAGACCACCGCCCGGCGCGACGGCGGCGAGTGGGTCATCAGCGGCCGCAAGCGCTGGGCGGGCCTGGGCACCATCGCCGACGTCGCCCTCGTCTGGGCCCGCGACGCCGCGGACAACCAGATCAAGGCCTTCCTCGTGGAGACCGACCGGCCGGGGTACCGGGCCCAGAAGATCCCGCACAAGATCGGGCTGCGGATCATCCCCAACGCCGACATCGAGCTCGACGAGGTGCGCATCCCGGCGTCGAACCACCTGCCGGGAGCCACCGACTTCTCGACCGCCAACCGGATGCTGCGCAGCTCGCGCGCGTGGGTCGGCTGGCAGGCCGTGGGGGTGCAGCTGGCCGCGTTCGACGTCGCCCGGGAGTACTCCCTGGAGCGGCGCCAGTTCGGGCGCCCGCTCGCGGGGTTCCAGCTGATCCAGCAGCCGCTGTCCGAGATCCTCGGCAACGCCCAGGCGAGCCTGGGGATGATGGTCCAGGTCGCCCGGCTCCAGGAGGAGGGGCGGCTGGAGATGCTGCACGCCGCGATGGGCAAGGCGACCGGCACGCGGCTGGTGCGCGAGTCGGTGGCCAAGGCGCGCGGGATCCTGGGCGGCAACGGCGTCACGAGCGAGTACCACGCGGCCAAGATCTTCGGCGACGCCGAGATCATGTACACCTACGAGGGGACCTACGAGATCAACTCGCTGATCGTGGGGCGCGCGGTCACGGGGGTCTCGGCGTTCCGCTGAGGCGCCGGGCCGCGGGCGGCGGGCTGCGGGCCTCGGGCCGTCAGGCGGGCGGCGTCCTGGCCGCGGGGCGCGGGGTCCGTGCGACGCGAACAGCACGGAGAGAGCCGCACGGCACGAGCGGCACCGAGAGACGAGACACGAGAGACGAGGGACGGCGATGGAGATCCGAGGGACCACGGCGATCGTGACCGGAGGCGCCTCCGGCCTGGGGGCGGCGACGGCGCGCGCCCTCGCCGCGCGCGGGGCGGACGTCTTCGCCTTCGACCTCGCCCCGGCGATCGAGAAGGCCCGGGCAGAAGCGGAGCCCGCGCCCGACGCCGCGGCCGCACCCGCCGCGGGACCCGCGACGCACGAGGGGGCCGCCTCGACCACGAAGCCGGCGCCCGACGCGGCAACCGTGCCCGACGCCGCAACCGCACCGGATGCCGCGGCCGCACCACCCGCCGCCCCCGGCCGCATCGCCTACGCGGAGGTCGACGTGACCGACCCCGCCTCGGTGCGCGCCGGCGTCGAGCGCGCGGTCCGCGAGGGAGCCGGGCCCCTGCGGGTCGCGGTGAACTGCGCCGGCATCGGCCCCTCCGCGCGGATCCTCGGGCGCTCGGGGGTCCACGACTTCGAGCTGTACGCCCAGGTCGTGCAGGTCAACCTCGTCGGGACCTTCCACGTCCTCGCGCTCGCCGCGGAGGCCATGGCCGGGCAGGAGTCGGCGGACGGGGAGGGGCAGCGCGGCGTCGTCGTCAACACCGCCTCGGTCGCGGCCTACGAGGGGCAGGTCGGGCAGGCCGCCTACGCCTCCTCGAAGGGCGGCGTCGTGGGCCTGACGCTCGCGGCCGCGCGCGACCTGGCCGGGCGCGGGATCCGGGTCAACACGGTGGCCCCCGGGATCGTGGACACGCCCATGATGGCCACGATCGGGGAGGAGTACCGGGAGGGGCTCGCGGCCTCGGTGCCGTTCCCGCACCGGCTGGCCCGGCCGGAGGAGTACGCGCGGCTGGTGCTGATGCTGGTGGAGCACGACTACCTCAACGGGGAGACCATCCGCATGGACGGGGCGCTGCGGATGCCACCCCGGTGACCGGCGGGGCGGTCCGGACGCCGCCCCGTCCCGTCCGCCCCTCCCGCCCCATCCGCCACCCCACCCCGCACCCGTCGACCAAGGAGGACATCATGGCCGAGGCATACATCATCGACGCCCGGCGCACGCCGGTGGGACGACGCCGCGGCGGCCTGGCGGCCGTCCACCCGCTGGACCTCGCGGCCGCGCCGATCCGCGCCGTCGTGGACCGGGCCGGCGTGGACCCCGCGGAGTACGACGAGGTGATCCTCGGGTGCATCGACCAGGTCGGGCCGCAGGCCTTCGACGTCGCCCGCAGCGCCTGGCTCGCGGCCGGCGGCTCGGAGGCCGTCCCGGGCACCACGATCGACCGGCAGTGCGGCTCGGGCCAGCAGGCCGTGCACTACGCCGCCCAGGCCGTCATGTCCGGCACGAGCGACCTCGTGCTGGCCGGCGGCGTCCAGTCGATGAGCTCGGTGCCGCTGTCCTGGGCGAGCACCGCGGCGTCGGAGCTGGGCTTCCCGGACCCGTTCGCCGGCTCCGAGGGGTGGGCCGCGCGCTACGGGGGCCAGGAGATCTCGCAGTTCCGCGGCGTCGAGCTCATGGCCGAGCGCTGGGGCTTCGACCGCGACGACCTGGAGGCCTACGCCGCCGAGTCCCACCGCCGGGCGCTCGCCGCCCGGGGCGCGGGCTGCTTCGACCGGGAGATCGTGCCGGTCGCGGACGTGGCGCAGGACGAGGGTCCGCGCGAGCCCAACCGCGCGCGCATGGCCGAGCTGGAGCCGATCCGGCCCGGCGGGGTGCACACGGCCGCCACGGCCTCGCAGCTCTCCGACGGCGCCGCGGTGCTGCTGATCGCCTCGGAGCGCGCCGTCGAGCGCCACGGCCTGGTCCCGCGCGCCCGGATCCACCACCTCAGCGCCCGCGGCGACGACCCCGTGGCCATGCTGACCGCGCCGATCCGAGCCACCCGCCGGGCGCTGGAGCGCACCGGCCTGGAGCTGGAGGACATGGACGCCGTGGAGATCAACGAGGCCTTCGCCGGCGTCGTGCTCGCCTGGGCCCGCGAGCTGGAGCCGGACATGGCGCACGTGAACCGCCACGGCGGCGCGATCGCGCTGGGCCACCCCATCGGGGCCACCGGCGCGCGGCTCATGACCACCCTGCTGCACGTCCTCGAGGACACCGGCGGCCGCTACGGGCTGCAGACCATGTGCGAGGGCGGCGGGCAGGCCAACGTGACCATCATCGAGAGACTGGGAGAGTGATCGGGTGCCTGAGATCGTCTACGAGCTGACCGAGCCGCTGGACACCGACTACCTGGGGGCCCTGGACGGGGCGACCGGGGAGGACCGCGAGGCCTGGGCGCTCGCGCGGGAGTACGGCCGGGAGGTCCTGGCCGGGGCCAACGAGGCGTGGGAGCGCGCCGAATACCCCCTGGAGACCCTGCGCGGGCTGGGGGAGCGGGACCTGCTGACCGACGGCCTGGACATCCCGGGCCGGCGCCGGCTCTCCCCGCTGGGGGCAGGGCTGGTGACCATGGAGCTCTCCCGCTGGGACGGCTCGCTCGGCACGGCCGCGGCGGTGCAGGGCGGGCTGGCGCTGCGCTCGATCGCGCTGTTCGGCTCCCCCGAGCAGAAGGAGCGGTACCTGACCCCGCTCGCCGAGGCCAGCCTGCTGGGCGCCTTCGCCCTGACGGAGCCGGACCACGGCTCCGACTCTGTCTCGCTGGGGACCACCGCCGTCCGGGACGGGGACGGGTACGTCATCTCGGGCGAGAAGAAGTGGATCGGCAACGGCGCCTCCGGTGGGATCACCGTCGTGTGGGCGCGCTGCGAAGACGGGAACGTCCGGGGCTTCGTCGTGCCGCAGGAGGCGGAGGGGTACCGGGCCGAGGTCATCCGGGGCAAGGCGGCCCTGCGCGGGATCCACCAGGCCCGGATCACGCTCGACGCCGTCCGAGTTCCTGCCGACGCGCTCCTCCCGGGCGCGGCGAACTTCAAGGAGGTCTCGCAGGCGCTCGTGCAGACCCGGGTGGGGGTGGCGTGGTCCGCGCTGGGGCACGCCGTCGGGGTCTACGAGGCGGCGCTGCAGTACAGCCGGCAGCGCCTGCAGTTCGGCAAGCCGCTGGCCAAGTTCCAGATGGTCCAGGAGCGGCTGGTGCAGATGCTCACCGACGTCACCGACATGCAGCTCATGGCCGCCCAGACCGCCCGCCTCCAGGAGCGGGGGACGCTGCGTGACCAGCAGGCCAGCATGTTCAAGCTGCACAACACGGTGCGCGCCCGGCGGGTCGCGGCCACGGCCCGGGACATGCTCGGGGGCAACGGCATCCTGCTGGAGCACCACGTGGCCCGGCACATGGCGGACATCGAGGGGCTGCACACCTACGAGGGCACGGAGTCGATCCAGACGCTGATCGTGGGGCGGGACGTCACGGGGCAGTCGGCGTTCGCGTAGGGGGCTGACCTAGACTGAGGCGTGCCCAGATCCAGTGCGAGGAGCGCGCATGAAGCTCCCCTCCGCCGCCGCCCGGGGGCCGGTGCGGTGAGCCCCGACGCGGCGAGCCCCGACGTCGTCCCCGCGCCCCCGCGGTCCGCCGACCGGCCGGCGCCCGGGAACGCCCCGGTCCCGCGCCGGCTCGACGTCGACGCGACGGACCCGGAACGGCTGTTCGCCCGCATCGCCGCCGGCTCCGACTACGCCTACTGGCTCGACTCCTCCTCCGCGGGATCCGGCCGGGGCGCGCCGTCGCGGTACAGCGTGCTGGGGGTCGCCACCGGGCCGGGCGCCCGGATCCTGCGCTACGAGACCGCCGGCCGGCCCGACCCCGTGACCGCCGTCCTGGAGCCGGGGGCCGGGAGGGCCTGGACCCGGCCCGGCTCGATCCTCGAGGCGCTGGCCGAGGAGCTCGACGACGCGCCGCCGGCCCCCGGCTGGGG
>NZ_JANAFB010000033.1 GCF_024199905.1 Rothia santali | reverse complement strand
TGCGCTCCTGCTCGCGGTACTCGTCCTCCTTGCCGAGCAGGATAGCGGAGTCCTCGTTGGTGTACTCGCCGGCGAAGGCCCGGAGCATCACGTCACGGTCGAACTGCTTCTCCCACTTGGCCACCACGAAGGTCGCCACGCAGTTGCCCAGCAGGTTCACGACGACGCGCATGGAGTCCATGAGGCGGTCGGCGCCGAGCAGCAGCGCCACGCCGGCGACCGGGAAGATCCCGAGCGCGGCGGCCGTGGCCGAGAGGGCCAGGAACGAGGAGCCCGGCACGCCGGCCATGCCCTTCGAGGTCAGGAGCAGGATGCCCAGGGCGGCCAGCTGCTGGCCGAGGGACAGGTCGTGCCCGAAGGCCTGGGCCAGGAACAGCAGGGCGATCGAGAGGTAGATCGCCGCGCCGTCGAGGTTGAAGGAGTAGCCGGTCGGGACGACCAGGCCGGTGGTGGCTCGCGAGCAGCCCGCGTTGGAGAGCTTGCCCATGATGCGGGGCATCACGGCCTCGGTCGAGGCGGTGCCCAGCGCCAGGAGGAACTCCTCGCGGCAGTACTTGATGAAGCTCCACAGCGGGACCCGGGCGAAGGACCAGGCGACGACGAAGAGGACGCCGATGAACAGGACGGCCGCGCCGTAGCAGGCCAGGATCAGCATCGCGTAGGTGCCGAGCGTCTCGATCCCGTACTGGCCGATGATGAAGGCCATGGCGCCGAACGCGCCCAGCGGGGCGAGGCGCATGATCCAGGACATGATCTTGAAGATCAGCTCGAGGAGGGTCTCCATGATGTTCAGGATCGGCTTGCAGCGCTCCTGGCCGATGACCACGATGGCCGCGCCGAAGAACACGGAGAAGAACAGCACCTGGAGCAGCGTGTTGGAGGCGAAGGCCCCGATCACGCTCTCGGGGATGACCTCGAGGAGGAAGCCGCCGACGCCGTCGGGGGTCTCGGCACCCGCGGTCTTCGCGTCCAGCGCGTCCGAGGACAGCGAGTTCGGGTCGATGTTCAGACCCGCGCCCGGCTGGACGACGTTGGCCACGATGAGGCCGAAGACCAGCGCGAACAGGGTCGCGGCGGTGAAGTAGACGAGGGCCTTGACGCCCACGCGACCGACCGCCTTGACGTCGCCGACCGCCGCGATGCCCGTGACGATCACGAGGAAGATCAGCGGTGCGATGATCATCTTGATGAGCCGGATGAAGCCGTCACCGAGAGGACGGAGGTCAGCACCGAGGTCGGACCAATAGTGGCCGATCAGTACGCCCGCCACGATGGCGACCAGGATCTGGAAGAACAGCGATGTATACCAGCGCTTCTTCTTCGCGGGCCGTGCCGAACTCGCCTTCAGCGTGGCCGGATCTGACATCTTCATGTGTCTGAACCTCTCGGAGGATGGGTGTGAACCAGAGCACACTCAATGTACCCCCATTCTGACAATTTCCACAAGGGGAGAGAATATTTCCATCATGTGAAATATGACGGTTGTTCACCTGGGGATACTGGACCCATGGACGATTTCCCAGCTCAGAGCCAGGTTCAGTGGATCACGCGGGAGGCGGCGGAGCGATTCGCCCCCGCCGTCATCGGCCCCCGAACCTGGTGGAACGGCGCCCTGCCGGTCGAGTCGCTGGCGATCCGCTCGGCCTCGGCGGCGCTGACCGCGGCGCACGCGTTCCTCGGCGAGCGCCGCTTCGCGCTGGACACCCGGCGGCTGGCGGGGGCCTTCGCCTCGATCCGGCACCTGCGGGTGGACGGGGCCGCGCCGGAGCCCTACGACGCGGCGTCGGGGTTCTTCCAATGCCGCGACGGCTGGGTTCGCACCCACGCCAACTACCCACACCACCGGGACGCCCTGGCCGGGGCCCTGGGGCTCGGGGAGCTGGCGGCGGCCCTCCGGGAGCGCGCGGCGGCCGACGTCGAGGAGCTCGCCTTCGCGACCGGGGGGCTCGCGGTGCGCGTGCGGGGGCGCGCGGAGTGGCGCGCGACCCTCCCCGCGGAGGGGCGGGCGGGTGCGGCGGGGCCCGAGACGCCCTGGATCGCGCTGCACCCTCGGACCGGGTCCCCACGCGCCGTCGACCGGCCGGCCGGCGACCGGCGGGACGCCGGCTCCCGCCTCGCGGGGCTGCGGGTCCTGGACCTCACGCGCGTCATCGCCGGCCCGACCGGCACCAAGTTCCTCGCGGCCCTCGGCGCGGACGTGCTGCGCGTGGACCCTCCCCACCGCCCGGAGCTGCTGACCCAGCACCTCGACACCGACGACGGCAAGCGCTCCGCCGAGGCCGACCTGCGCGAGGCGGACGCCCTGAACCGGGTGCGGGCGCTCGCGACGGAGGCCGACGTCGTGCTGACCGGCTACCGCCCCGGCGCCCTGGCCCGCTTCGGGCTCGACGCGGCCGCGCCCCTGGAGACCCGTCCGGGCCTGGCCGTCGTGGAGCTCGACGCCTGGGGAGGGTGCCCGGAGCCGTGGCGCGGGCGGCGCGGATTCGACTCACTCGTGCAGGCGGCGAGCGGCATCGCCGACCTCTACGGGACGGCGGCGGGCGACGAAGAGGCGGCCCGCGATGACACGGTCACGGGGCACGGTACGTCCATGCGGGATGAGGCCTGGAACCCCGGCGCGCTCCCGGTCCAGGCGCTGGACCACGCCACGGGGTATGGAGCGGCAGCCGCGGCCCTCACGCTGCTGCCGACCGGCGGGAGCGCCAGGCTCTCGCTCGCCCGCACCGCCGAGGAGCTGTTCTCCCTCCCGCCCCTCCGCCCGGGGCCGGGACCGGCGGGCGAGGCGGCGCCCGAGCTGGTGGAGGTCGGCTCGCCCCACGGGAGGCTGACGCGGGTCGCGCCCCTGATCGGGGAGCCGCGGGCGCCCGGCCGCTACGGCGCGGACGTTCTGACCTGGGTCTGAGGACCGCTGGCACCGGAAGCGCCGGCCCGGGCCCTGCGGACCGCCGCGAGGCGAGCACGCCGAGGCGGCCCGGACGCACCGATTCGGGCTCGAGGACCGCCGTGACGCAGACGCGACAGCCCGTCCCGGCCAACCCGGCCCGGCAGACCATCGGCGCTCAGGGAAAGGGCCCTCAGGCGAAGGGCGCGGAGGCGCGGTCCAGCGCCGCGACCTCGTCCCCCGTCAGGGACAGCGAGGCCCCCTCGAGCAGGGCGGGCAGCTGCTCCGTGGTGCGCGCCGAGGCGATGGGCGCCGTCACGCCCTTGGCCAGCAGCCAGGCGAGCGCGACCGAGGGGATCTCGACGTCGCGCCGCTCGGCGATCTCCCGCAGCTGGGCGACCACGGCGAGGCCCTCCTCGGAGAAGTAGCCCTCGGTGAGCTGCTGGCGCTCGATCCCCCGCAGGTCCTCGAGGCTCCGGTACTTGCCCGTGAGGAAGCCCGAGGCGAGCGAGAAGTAGGGGAAGACCGCGGCGTCGAACTCGCGGGCGATGGGCGCGTAGCCGCTCTCGAAGTCCTTGCGGGTCACGAGGTTGTAGTGCGGCTGGATGGCCACGGGAAGGGCCAGCTGCTCGACGTAGGCGTACTCGAACCAGCGGCGCATCCGCTCGGGGCTGTAGTTGGAGATGCCGATGTGCCGGGCCTTGCCCGACTGGACGATCTCGTCGTAGGTCCGGGCCTGGTCCTCGACCGGCACGTCCTCGTCGTCGAAGTGGGCGTAGTACAGGTCCACGTAGTCGGTCTGGAGGCGGTTCAGCGAGGCGTCGATCGCCTGGTGGACCGTGTCCCGCGCCTGGCCCGAGTGCTCGGGGTGCTGGCCGGCCTTGGTCGCGATGACGACGTCCTCGCGCCGGCCGCGGGCGCTGAGCCACTCGCCCAGCACGGTCTCCGACTCGCCGCCGGAGTGGCCCTCGGCCCACGCGGAGTACACGTCGGCCGTGTCGATGAAGTTCCCACCGGCCTCCACGAAGGCGTCGAGGACGGCGAAGGACCCCTCCCGGTCCGAGGTCCACCCGAAGGTGTTGCCGCCGAGGTTCAAGGGGAAGATGGACAGGTTGGTCCGGGGGATCGAATTGCGGTGAGTCATGCTCACTCCTCCTGCGAAGCGGGGCTCGATGGGTCCGTGATTAACGACAACGGGGCCGGCGGATGCTGTATTCCGCCGGCCCCGCGGGACGCGCCCGTCCCGAGCCGCGTCCGGGAGGTCGCGGCCGGGTCAGCTCGTGACGCCCTCGCCCTTGGCCCGGGGGTCGTCGACGATGTCGATCGGCATGGTCGAGAGGTCCAGCTTCTCGTTCTCGTGCTGGCTCTCGATGAGGGGGTCGATCTCCTCCTCGCGGTCCACGGCCGGCATCGAGCCGATGAGGTTGCGGCCGGAGCTCTCCTTCATGAGGTAGACGCCGAGGCCGCCGACGACGCAGGCGAACATGATGTAGTACGCGCCCGCCAGGTCGCTGCCCGTGACGCTCTCGAGGACGGTGATCACGCCGCCCGTGGTGCCGCCGAACAGGGCGACGGCCACGTTGAACATGATGCCCATCGCCGCGTAGCGGTTGGCCGTGGGGAACAGGGCCGGCAGCGCCGAGGCCTGGATCGAGACCATGAACATCATGATGACGCCCATGATCATGAGGCCCAGCAGCGTCGACCAGACGTGCCCCATCATCATCAGCAGGAACGCCGGGATGGAGAAGACGACGCCGACCGCGCAGCCGGTCAGGATCACCGGGCGCCGACCGACGCGATCGGAGATCATGCCGAACACCGGCAGCGCGAGGCTGACGATGATCAGCACCGGGATCAGCAGGGCGTTGCCGTGGATCGTGTCGTACCCGAGGGTGCCGGTCAGGTAGGAGGGCATGAAGCTGGTGACGGCGTAGCCGACCACCTGCGAGCACATGACCAGGCAGGCCCCGAGGAGCAGCTGGCGCCAGTACTTGCGGATCACGGCCTTCAGGTCGCCCACGATGCTCTGGCTCTCACTGTCGGCGCCCTGCGACTCGGCCTCCATCTGGGCCTCGAAGGCAGCGGACTCCTTGATGCGGGACCGCATGATGATGCCGGCGATGCCGAGCGGCAGCGCGACCCAGAAGCAGATGCGCCAGCCGAAGGCCAGCATCTGGTCCGCGGTCAGGAAGATCTCGACGACGGTGGCCAGCCCGGCCGCCGCGGCGAAGCCGAGGTAGGAGCCCAGGTCCAGGAACGAACCCCAGTAGCCGCGGCGCCGGTCCGAGGAGTACTCGGCGATGAACGTGGCGGCGCCCGCGTACTCGCCGCCCGTGGAGAAGCCCTGGACGAACTTCAGCAGGATCAGCAGGATGGGCGCGAGGAGGCCCCACGAGCTGTAGCTGGGGATGCAGCCGATGAGGAAGGTGCCCAGGGCCATCATGAGGATCGTGAAGGCCAGGACCTTGCGGCGGCCGATCTTGTCCCCGATGGGGCCGAGGATCAGCCCGCCGAGCGGGCGGACCAGGAAGGTCACGGCGAAGGTCGCGAAGAACGCGAGCTGGTCCCACGGCTCGGGCAGCGGGAAGAAGACCGCCGTGATGGAGGCGGTCAGGTAGGCGTAGACCCCGATGTCGAACCACTCCATGAAGTTTCCGAGGAGGGTCGCACGGAGGGCCTTCTTCATCTCCTTCTGATCCACGACGTGGATGTCGTCGGCGGTCAGGGCGGGCTGTTCGTGGCGTGAACCGTTCATCAGTGAGCTTTCTTCTAGGTGAACCGTCGATACTTTACTCACCTATGCACCACGCGCCGCCCCGCCGATCAGGGCCGGAACGGTCGCCCCGAGGCGCTCGGGGACGCCCCCGGCGGACCGGCGGCAGGGCGCGCGGCACCCCGCCGAATCCCCCGGCACAGGAGGCATTCGACGGGTGCCGGGCGGCTAGGGGAACGAACCCCTAACCGCCGCCCTGCCGTGCAGGGCCACCCGAGCCTGGCTCATGAGGGAATTGTAGCGGACATCACATAGCCTTGTGATGCAGATTGCCCGATCCGTGGGGTCAGCGTCCCCGATCCGCCCGTCCGCGCCCCGGCCGGCGCCTCCTCCGGTGCTCCCTGATCTGGTCCTCCGTGACGATCTCGAGGTCCCGGGTCAGCGGCTCGCCCGGCGTCCAGCCCTGCTGCCGCTGGGACTGGCGCGAGCGGCGTCGGGTGCCCAGGCGCAGGCGCGGCCGCGGGACCACGAGGTTGACGGGGTCCGGCAGGCGCCAGTTCCGCCACCGGGAGACGACCCCCAGGGCCCCGCAGGTCAGGATGGAGACGCCCATGCCCAGCGTCGGGCGCTCCAGGACCTCGGAGAACACGGCCATCTCGACGGCGCCGACCAGGGCGATCGTCGCGTAGAGGGAGTTGCCGCCGAAGACGGCGGGGATGCGGTTGACCATGATGTCGCGCACCGCTCCCCCGCCCACGGCCGTGGTGACCCCGAGCGCGATGGACGGCAGCCAGTGCAGCCCCAGCGAGAGGCTCTTGACGGTCCCGGTCGCGGCCCAGCAGCCCATGCCGACGAAGTCGACCACGATCAGCACGCGGTCGGACCACTTCGCCCCCAGGTCCAGGGTGTAGGCGAGCGCGGCGGCGACCAGAGCCCCGGCCCAGTAGCCGCTGTCCGTCAGGGCGACCGGGAAGCCGGCCCCCAGCAGGACGTCGCGGATCATGCCGCCGCCCATGCCCGAGACGATCGCCAGCATCACGAAGCCCACGACGTCGAACCGGAAGGCCCGCGCCACGGCGCCGCCCAGGAGCCCGCTCGCGACCACCGCGGCGATGTCGACGATGCGGAACCAGGCGTCCGGGTCCCAGTGGCTCACGCGAACTCCTCGTCTCGGGCGCGGCGGGCCGGGCGCGGCGCGGTGGTGCGGGCCTGCGGTCTGCGGGGGATCCGCGGGGCCCTCGGGTCCGGGGACCGGCGGGGGCCTCGAACCTGGGGACCGGCAGGCCCCTCGGAGCCGGGGACCGGCGGGGCCCCCGGCCCAAGATGTCACACCGGGTGCGCCGCGGCAAGGACGCGCCGCAGTGCGACACATTCGGGCGCGGCCCCCCGGCCGGCGGCAGCTCAGCGGCACGCGCGGGACCCGCCCCGGCTCGCTCCGACAGGTCAGCTCAGCTCGAGTCGCGGCCACCCTCCCAGGTCCCGGAGCATCTGCCGGTCGTGCGTCGCCACGACGACGCACGCCCGGGTGCCGCCCAGGGCCTCGGTCAGCTCCTCCACCAGCGCCATCGAGAGATGGTTGGTGGGCTCGTCGAGGATCAGCAGCTCGGGGAGCCCCGCCAGGACCAGCGCCAGGTGCAGACGGCGCTGCTGCCCCAGGGACAGCCGGCCCGCCGGCGTCGAGGCCGCCTCGCGACCCAGTAGTCCCAGGGAGGCCAGGGAGGGGGCCTCCCCCACGATCCCGCGGCTCTGCAGGCGGAGGGCCCACCGTCGGTGGACCTCCCCGGCCGCCAGCCCCTCCTCCCAGGCGGGCACCTCCTGCGCGAGGTAGCCGACCCGCAGCCCCTCCGCGGTCTCCACCGTCCCCTCTGACGGGTCGAGCCGTCCCGCGAGGAGGTCCAGGAGCGTCGACTTCCCCGCGCCGTTGGGGCCGGTCAGCAGCAGCCTCCCGCCGCCCTCGAGCCGGAGGTCGAGCGGGTCCCGGAGGCGCCCGGAGAGGCGAGCCCCCTCCGCGCGCAGCAGCGTCGCGCCCGGACGGGACGCGAACCCCGGCCAGCCGAGCCGCAGCGGCGGCTCGGGGACGGTGACCCGATGCGCCGCGAGCTCCTCCTCCCGCCGGCGGAGGCTCCGCACGACGCCGGGGGCGCGATTGGCGCGCATGCTTGCCCGTCCCTTGGGCGGGCGCCACCCGTGTCGAGGCGGTCGCGAGCCGCCTCGACGGCGCCGCGGAGCCGGGCGTGCTCGGCCAGCTGCGCCTCGTGCTCCCGGACCCAGCGCTCGCGCTCGCGCCGCCGGCCCTCGCGCCAGCCCTCGTAGCCGCCGGGGTGGAGCCGGGGTCTGCCGTCCGCCGAGGGGTCGAGGTCCAGGACCTCGTGGGCCACGTCGCGCACCAGGGCGCGGTCGTGGGTGACCACCGCGACGCCGCCCGGGTAGTCCCGCAGCCGCGTGGTCAGGTACGCCAGCCCGGCGGCGTCGAGGTGGTTGGTGGGCTCGTCGAGGAGGAGCAGGTCGGCCCCGCCGTGCAGGAGGCAGGCGAGGCGGACGCGGTAGCGCTGGCCCACCGAGAGGGTCGACAGGACCCGCCCGCGGTCGACGCAGGCGCCGAGGGCCTCCAGCGCCAGGTCGACGCGACGCTCCGCATCCCAGGCTTCCAGGGCGGTGGCCCGGGCCAGTGCGCGCTCGTAGCGGTCCTCGGCGGATGGGCCCGAGGGCACCGGGGAGGCGAGCGGCTCGGCGAGGGCCTGCGCCGCGGCGTCGAACTCCGCCAGGGCGGCGCGGGCCGGCCCGGCGGCCTCGCCGACGAGGTCGCCCACGGTGGCTTCGCCCGCGGGAAGGGCCTGGCGGGAGAGGGCGAGGGTCCCGGCGCGCCGGAGGGTCCCGGCGTCGGGCTCCAGGTCCCCCGCCAGGAGGTGGAGCAGGGTGGTCTTGCCGCGGCCGTTCTCGCCGACGACCGCGAGCCGGCTCGCGGCGTTGAGGGTCAGGTCGAGGCCCCGGAGGACCGGCGCGCCGGCCCGGGTCACGGCGACGCCCTCGGCGCTCAGGTGCGCCGCCTCCCGTCGGGGAAGACTCTGGGCGGGGACGGGCCGGGGCCCCCGAGGGGAGCGCGGCGTGGTGGATGGTGTGCGTGCAGCAGGCATGATGCCCTTCCAAGCTGGGGAGCTCGTGGCTCCGGGGAGCCGGGCAGGGCCGATGGCCGCCCGGCGTGGACGCTCGGACGGGGCGCGGGGGGAGTCGAGGGTGGGTGCGCGCCGCCGTCAGCGGCGCGGGCGCAGCCTCATGAAGTGGATGCCTGTGTATCGCATGTGATCACCGTAGCAAGCCACCGGTCCCGTGTCCCGCGTGAATTCGCCGACATTCAGGGCCCGCAGCGTTACATAGTGTGCCAAACCAATGTACCGTCTGAGGTCTGATCGAAAAGTAAGCAGGGTGATCGAGGCCCGCGGGATCCGCGCGCCCGCCCGCCCGCGCATCGCACTCGCACCCCACAGGAAGGCACACCGTGTTCGGTCCCGAGAACGTCCGACGGCGCTGGAGCGTCGACGAGGTCACCGTCACCCAGCCGAGCGTCATCAAGCGCGCCGTCGGCGCCGCGGCGATCGGCAACATCACCGAGTGGTACGACTTCGGCGTCTACGGATACCTCCAGACCACGATCGAGGGGGTCTTCCTGCCGAAGTCCGCCGGCGTGGCCGGGGGCATCATCGTGGCCGGCCTGTTCGCCGTCGCGTTCCTGGTCCGCCCCTTCGGCGGCATGTTCTTCGGCCCGCTGGCCGACCGGATCGGCCGCAACAGGGTCCTGGCCATCACCATGGTCATGATGGCGCTGGGCACCTTCGCGATCGGGATCCTGCCCGACCACGCCGCGATCGGCCTCTGGGCGCCCTTCCTGCTGCTGGGCTGCCGCCTCCTGCAGGGCTTCTCCACGGGCGGCGAGTACGGCAACGCGATGACCTTTATCGCCGAGTACGCCCCCGACCGGCGCCGCGGCTTCCTCGGCTCCCTCCTGGAGGTGGGCACGCTCACCGGGTACCTGCTCGGCGCGGTCTTCGCGACCGTCATGGGCCTGCTGCTCAGCCCCGACCAGATGCTCTCCTGGGGCTGGCGCATCCCGTTCTTCCTCGCCCTGCCGCTGGGCCTGGTCGGCGTCTACCTGCGCTCCAAGCTGGCCGACACGCCGGCCTACCTGCAGCTCGAGGCGGCTTCCGAGAAGCGCGAGAAGGACAACAAGACCAAGGGCCAGTTCCGCAAGATCTTCGCGCTCTGGCCGAGCCTGCTCACCTGCATCGGGCTGGTGCTGGCCTGGAACGTCGCCAACTACATGCTCACCGCCTACATCCCCACCTACTTCCCGGCGGTCACCCGGATCCAGGGCGGGGGCGGCGTCTCCGAGCTGACCTCGCAGGTCCTGCAGATCGTGGTGATGGCGATCCTCGTGGTCCTGATCCCGGTCATCGGGTGGATCTCCGACCGCGTGGGCCGCAAGGCCGTGGTCCGCACCGGCTCGGTCGCCCTGATCGTGCTCTCGATCCCCTCGATCCTGCTGATCCGCGGCGACGGCGACCTCACGGTCCTGCTGGGCCTGCTCATCATGGGGCTCACCCTGATCTGCTTCAGCGCGACCATGCCCTCGACGCTGCCCTCGCTGTTCCCGACCGCGATCCGCGCCGGCGCGCTGTCCATCGCGTTCAACGTCTCGATCTCGCTGTTCGGCGGCACCACCTCCACGGTCATGAGCGCGCTCGTGGGATCCACCGACAACCTCATGTGGCCCGCGTACTACCTGATGGCCTCCGGCGTCGTCGGCCTCGTGGCGATCCACTTCGTCCGGGAGAGCAACGGCCGCCCGCTGTGGGGCTCGACCCCCGCGGCCGGCTCCCGCGAGGAGGCCGAGGAGATCGTGGAGGACCTCAACCGGGAGCACGCCTCCGCCTGATCCCGCGGACGACGCGGGGGACCTCGGCGGCACCGCGGGTGTTGGCGCCCCCGCGGGTGTTAGATGGACCCATGATGCGAATCCTGGGATACGAGGAGTACGGCGGCCCCGAGGTCGCGCGGATGATGACCGTGGAGGAGCCCTCGCCCGGCCCGGACCAGCTCCTGGTGCGCATGACGGCGGCCGGGGTCAACCCCGCGGACGTCAAGGTCCGCTCGGGGCAGCGGCAGGGCGGGTTCCCCGTGCGCTTCCCCATGGCGATGGGGCGGGAGGCGGCCGGCGTCGTCGTCGGCGTCGGGCCCGGTGCGGAGGCCTTCGCCCCCGGGGACCGCGTCTTCGGCGCGGCGGCCGCGGGCACCGGGACGCTGGCGGAGACGGTCCTGCTCGAGGCGGGCTCCGCGGCCCGGATCCCCGACGGCGTCGAGCCGGCCCAGGCGGCCAGCATCCCGGTCTCCGTGGGCACCGCCTACGACGCCCTGCACGAGCTGGGCCTGCCCGAGGGCGGCGTCCTGCTGGTCCTGGGGGCGGGCGGCGGGGTCGGCAGCGCGGCGTGCGGTCTCGGCGCTGCCCGGGGGCTGCGGGTCCTCGGCGTCGCCTCGGAGGGCAAGCGGGAGCTCGTGGAGGGGCTCGGCGCGCGGCATGTGGCCTCCGGGGACGGCTGGGCGGACCGGGTGCGCCGGGCCGCGCCGGAGGGCGTGGACGGGGTGGTGGACCTCGTCGGCGGCGAGGTGCTGCGCGACGCCGCGGCCCTGCTCCGCTCGCCCCACGCGCTGCGCAGCCGGCCGATCCCGCCCTCGCCGAGAGCCTGGGCGGCGGCGGCGTCACGCGGCGGCGCACCGGGAGGTCTTCGCGGAGATCGCCGCGCTGGTCGCCCGCGGGGAGTTCGCGCCGGTCGTCAGCGCCGCCCACCCGCTCGACGACGCCGCGGCGGCGGTCGCCGCGGTCGAGTCCGGGCACGCCGCGGGCAACGTGGTGGTGCTGGGGGCGGCGTAGCGCGGGCGGGCGCGGCGCCGTTAATCCCGCGGGGCCGGCCCCGTGGACTCGCGCACCGAGAGGTGCGCCGCCTGGCGGTCGATCCGGTGCGCCCGGTCCCGCTGGGAGAACTGGCTGATCAGCAGGTCCGCGGCCGCGCGGCCGGCCCGCTCGCCGAAGGCGGTGACCGTGGTCAGCGGCGGGTCCGAGAACGAGGCGGCGAAGATGTCGTCGCACCCCACCACGCTCATCCGCTCCGGGACGGGGATGCCGCGCCGCCGAAAGCGGTCCAGCGCCCCGATGGCCAGCGTGTCGTTGAAGAAGATGCAGGCCGTGGCGCCGGTGAGGGCCACGACGTCGGCCGCGGCCGCCCCCGACTCCACCGAGGGCAGGAAGTTGCCCACCGGCGTCAGCTCCACCCCGTGGTGGGCGGACCGCGCCGTGAGCGCGTCCATCCTGGCCCGGTCGCTCCACGAGCTCTCCGGGCCGCGCACGTAGGCGACGTGCCGGTGCCCCAGCGAGACCAGGTAGTCCAGCGCCTGCGAGCACCCGGCGGGCGTGTCGATGAGGACCCCGGAGAGCCACGGCACCTCGCGGTTGAGCGTCACGATGGGGACGTTGTCCGCGATCCCGCTGAGCACGGCGTCGTCGGCCCGCGGTGAGGCGAGGACGATCCCGTCCACCGTCTGCGAGAGCTCGACCAGCCAGGTGGTCTCCACGTGGACCGACTCCTCGGTCGAGACCATGAGGAACAGGAACTCCGCGGCCTGGGCCTGCGCCTGGCAGCCCCGGATCAGGTCGAGGTTGAAGGGGTTCGAGAGGTTGGGTAGGACCAGGGCGATGGTGCCCGAGGAGAGCCGGTCCCGGCCGCCCGGCAGCATCGCCGACTCGTAGCCCATCTCCCGCGCCTTCCGCGCGATCCGCTCGTACATCGCCGGGCTCACCCGGTTGGGGTTCGAGAGCGCGCGGGAGACCGTCGAGGGCGCGACGCCGCTGGCGCGCGCGATCTCGCTGAGCGTCACCCGGCGCCTCACGCGCCGCTCCGGTATGGCCATCGTCTCCACCCTTCGGCAAAAGCTTTGCCACTTTTTGCCAGCATAGCCCCGTAAATGCGCGACTTTGGCACCAATTTGGCATACGACTCGGCAAGTCCTGCACAAGCTCGCCCCCACCTTGTTAGCGTCATCACAGGAAAACCCGCGGACACGGACAAGGAGCACCCATGGCACAGCGCATCGACCTCGTGGCCGACCTCGGCGAGAGCTTCGGCCCCTGGACCATGGGGGACGACGCCGCTCTCCTCGAGGTGCTCACCTCCGCCAACGTCGCCTGCGGATTCCACGGCGGCGACCCCCGCGTGATGGACCGCACGGTCGCCGAGTGCGTGCGCCGCGGCGTCGCGATCGGCGCCCACCCCAGCTTCCCGGACCTCGTGGGCTTCGGCCGCCGCGCGATGGACCTCACCCCGCACGAGGTGCGCACCGACGTCGTCTACCAGCTCGGCGCGCTGGCCGCCTTCGCCGCGTACCACGGCACCCGCGTCGCGCACCTGGCCCCGCACGGCCGGCTCGGGAACCTCGTGGCCGTGCGCCCCGACTACGCCGAGGCCGTCGTCGACGCCGTGACCCGCGTGGACCCGGAGATCATCGTCCTGGCGCAGGACGGGGCCCTCGCCGACGCCGCCCGGGCGGCCGGCCTGCCGGTCGCGATCGTGGGCATCGCCGACCGCGCCTACGAGGACGACGGCACGCTGGTCCCCCGCTCCGAGGAGGGCGCGGTGATCCACGACGTCGACGAGATCGCCCGCCGCACGGTGCGCATGGTCCGCGACGGCGTGATCGACAGCCGCCACGGCCGGGAGATCCCGGTCGCCGCGGACACCGTCCTGCTGCACGGCGACAGCCCGGAGGCCGTGGAGACCTCCCGGCGGATCCGCGCGGAGCTGGAGGGCGCCGGCGTCGAGATCGCGCCCCTCGATCCCGAGCGGCTGCGCGCATGAGCGCCGCCCTGATCAGCACCGCGGGCGAGGCGGCCGTGCGCGTGACCGGCCGGACCGGCGACCGCGAGCGCGACTGGCGCCTCGTCCACCGCCTGGCCCGCCTGTTCACCGGCTCCGAGATCCCCGGCTTCACCGTGGCCATCCCCACCTACGAGTCCGTCCTGGTGGAGTTCGACGCCGCCGTGACCGGCCACGAGGAGATCGTCGCCCGGATCGAGGCAGCCCTCCCCGGGCTGGACCTCGACGCGCCCCTGCACGAGCACCCCCGGCACTTCCGCGTCCCCGTCCTCTACGGCGGCGAGGGCGGCCCGGACCTGGACCGGGTGGCCGAGCTGACGGGGATGACGCCCGACGACGTCGTCGCGGCCCACTCCGCCCCCACCTACACCGTCCGCTGCCTCGGCGCCCCCGGCGGCTCGCCGATGCTCGACGGCCCGGACCTCTCCGTGCCGATCCCCCGCCTGGCCAGCCCGCGGACCCACGTCCCGCGGGGTGCGGTCTCCCTGGCCGGGCGCCAGGCGACCATCACCCCCGCGGCCGCCCCCGGCGGCTGGTGCGTGATCGGCTGGACCCCGCTCACGGTGCTCGACCTCGACGCCGAGCCGCTGGTTCCCTACCGCCCCGGCGACACGCTGGAGTTCGTGCCCGCGAGCGCGGACGACGTCGAGCGCCTGCGCGGCACCCGCATGATCCCGGAGGAGGCGCGATGACCGGCGGGCTCACGATCCACGAGGCCTCGATGGCCCTGGTCACCGACCTCGGCCGCGTGCGCGGGCCGCAGTTCGGCCTGCCCGTCAACGGGGCCCTGGACCAGTACTCGGCCCGGGTCGCCAACATCCTGGTCGGCAACGCGGAGCACGCGCCCCTGGTCGAGCTCACGCTCTTCGACCTCGCATTCACGCCCGACCGGGACGTCCTGGTCGCCGCGACGGGGGCGGAGATGACGCTGGAGGTCGGCGGCGAGCCGCGGCCCCAGTGGGAGCCGGTGCCCGTACGGGCCGGCGAGCGGGTCGCGCTGCGGGGCATGGTCGCCGGGATGCGCTGCTACCTCGCGATCCGCGGCTCGGTGGAGGTCCCGCACCTGCTCGGCAGCTGCGCGCCGGACACGGTGGTCGGCTTCGGCCACTCCCTGTCCGCGGGCGAGCGCCTCGAGCTGGCCGGCCCGGACGACGCGCCCATGAGCCCCTACCTCGGGATCTCGCTGTACAACCTGGGGGTCTGCCCGCCGAGCCTCGACGGGACGGCCGTGGTCGACGTCGTCGACGGCCCGGAGATCGGGGAGTTCGGGGGCACCGCGCACCGGCTCTTCCGGCAGCCCTACGAGGTCTCCCCGCGCAGCAACCACATCGGCCTGCGGCTCGGGGGCGCGGAGGTGCCCGTGCGGACCAGCACGGACGAGAAGATCTCCCGCGGCGTCCCGGTGGGCGCCGTGGAGGTCCCGCCGGGCGACGAGCTGCTCGTCCTGCACCGGGGGCGCGGCGTGACGGCCGGCTACCCGGTGCTGGGCGTCGTGACGTCGACGTCGCTCGACACCCTGGGCCAGCTCAGGCCGGGCCAGTCGGCGGTGTTCCGCCACGTCGACGCCATGCAGGCGCGCAGTGACGTGCGCGCCTGGCGAAAGGCGCTCGACGCCCTCCGCACCAACGTGACGACCGTCTTCTCGAGTCTTGGTTTCGGGGACGGCGCCACGCCCAATCAGAGAGGTTATCACCATGAGCTCACCAGCCTCCGTGCGGGCGACTGAGTCGCCGAGCAGGCGCAAGGTCCTCACCGCCGGCTGCATCGGCATCTTCGTCGAGCTGTACGACAACGGCATCTTCGCCTTCATGGCGACGGCGCTGGCCATCGTCTTCTTCCCCGGCGACGGGGCCACCGGCGCCCTGACCTTCGTCTTCGCCGGATACGCCGTGTCCTTCTTCGTCCGCCCGCTGGGCGCCGTCTTCTTCGGCGTCCTGGGCGACCGGATCGGGCGGCAGCGCATGCTGGTCGCCGTCATCATGCTCATCAGCATCGCGACGGCGTGCCTCGGCCTCCTCCCGCCGTACTCGGCGATCGGGCTCGCGGCGCCGATCCTGGTGATCCTGCTGCGCATGGCGCAGGGGTTCTCCGTGGGCGGCGAGGCCGCCGGCGCCATGACCTTCCTCGCCGAGCACGCCCCCGAGGGCAAGCGCGGCCTGCACACCAGCTACGCGCAGGTGGCCTCCTTCGCGGCCCTGCTGACCGGCACGCTGGTGGCCTTCGCGATGTCCCCGTGGCTCTCGCTCGAGGCGATCGAGGGCGGCGGGTTCGGCACCTGGGCCTGGCGCATCCCGTTCCTGGTGGCCGTGCCCCTCGGCATCATCGGCTGGTACATCCGCCGGTCCCTCGAGGACACCCCCAACTTCCAGCGCCTGCAGAAGACGGGCGGGCTCTCGCGGAACCCGCTCAAGGAGGCCTTCAAGACCCCGCAGCACCGCCGGGCCATGCTCTACGCGCTGTTCATCCCCCTGATGAACGGCTCGGGGTACTACGTGCTCTTCAGCTTCATGCCCTCGTTCCTGCAGGGCGAGAAGGTCGGCTTCGACATCGGCACCGCGCTCGTCGTGACCGGCACCAGCCTGATCGCGATCTGCATCGCCATCCCGTTCATGGGGGCGCTGTCGGACCGGATCGGCCGCAAGAGGGTGATCGCCGGGGCGGCGGTGGCCATGGCCGTCGTCGCGATCCCCTCCTACGCGCTGATCGCCACCGGCGAGCTGCCGCTGGCCATCCTGGGCGCCTGCATCATGGCGGTCGTCTTCGCCGGCCACACCGCGGTGCTGCACGTGCTGATCGTGGAGCTGTTCCCGACCCGCATCCGCTACAGCGCCTACGGCCTGGGGTACAACATCTCGGCCGCCCTGTTCGGCGGCACCGCGCCGCTACTGATGACCTGGCTCATCGGCCTGACCGGGAACATCTACATGCCCGCGTTCTACGCGGTGGTGACCGCGCTCGGCACGCTGATCGCGGTGCTGAGCCTCACCGACCGCGCCCACGTGCCGCTGCGCGACGACTAGCCACCCGGGCCGCGGCGGACGGCCAGCCGTCCGCCGCGCACCGACCGACGCACTACCGAAAGGGATGGATCACATGCCATACAGCGACTACCGCACCGCCCTGGTGACCGGGGCCTCCACCGGGATGGGGGCCGCCACCGTCGAGAGGCTCGCGGCCGAGGGCCTCACGGTGCACGCCGTGGCCCGGGACCGCGCCCGGCTCGAGGAGCTGGCCGAGCGCACCGGGGCGATCCCCCACGCCGTCGACCTCTCCGACACCGACGCCCTCGAGGCGGAGCTCGGCGGCCTCGAGGTCGACGTCCTGGTCAACAACGCGGGCGTGAGCCGGCAGGGCAACGTCCTCAGCTCGACCCGCGAGGACCTGGACGACATGGTGGACGTCAACGTCCGCGCCGTCCTGCAGCTGGTCCGGATCTTCCTGCCGGGCATGGTGGAGCGGGACCTCGGGCACGTCGTGAACATCTCGAGCATCGCCGGGCTGTACAACTTCTTCGGCCACACCGCCTACCACGCGACCAAAGCCGCGGTGCACCAGATCTCCCGGCAGATCCGCAACGACACCGTCGGCAAGCGGATCCGCGTCACGGAGATCGCCCCGGGCCGGGTGGAGACCGAGATCTTCGGCCGGAACCTCGGCGGCACCCCCGAGGCCATGCGGGAGGCCTGGGAGACCTTCTACGAGGGGTACGAGTCGCTGACCACGGAGGACATCGTCTCCGCGATCGACTTCGCGATCTCCGCGCCCCGCCACGCCAACCTGGGTCTCATCGAGATCATGCCCACCTTCCAGGTCCCCGGTGGGCTCACCTTCGACAGGAGAGAAGCATGAGCATCAACGCACCCGCGGCGCAGCTGAGCAGCCCGCCGCACGTGACCACCAAGATCGAGCGGGCCGACGCCGCGGCGCTGGCCGGGCTCGGGAAGTTCGGCAGCGCCACGATCCACGAGGCCCAGGGCCGCCGCGGCGCCGTGCAGTCCGGGATCAAGCCGATCGACCGGGACATGCGCTTCTCGGGCTCCGCGTTCACCGTGGTGTGCGCGCCGCGGGACAACCTGATGCTGCAGGTCGCGATCCACTACGCGCGGCCGGGCGACGTGCTGGTCGTCTCCGCCGCGGGCATGCCGCAGGCCGGCACCTTCGGCGACGTGCTGGGCAACGCCGCGAAGGCCAAGGGCATCGCGGCCGTGGTGACCGACAGCGGCGTCCGGGACACCCAGGCGCTGCGGGAGCTGGGCCTGCCGGTGTTCTCCGGGAGCATCTCCATCACGGGGACGGTCAAGGAGACCCTCGGGCCGATCAACCAGCCCGTGACCTTCGGCGGCCAGGTCATCCGCCCGGGCGACGCCGTGGTCGGGGACGCGGACGGCGTCGTCGTGGTCCGCCGCGAGGAGGTCGAGGAGGTCACCCGGCTCTCCCAGGAGCGGGAGGACACCGAGAACCGCCTGATCGAGGAGTACAAGGCCGGCCGGACGACGATCGACCTGTGCAACCTGCACGACGTCCTGCGGGCCAAGGGGATCACCACGGACCTCGACGACGTCGACCCCGACCACGGTCTGGGGGCGCGCTCATGACCGCCGAGACGAGCACCTTCACGCCCTCCTCCCGCGTCCGGCGCATCAAGGTCTCCCCCAGCACCGCCGCGGCGGCCCGCGTGCGGGAGCTCAAGGCCGAGGGCCGGCCCATCCTGGACCTCACGGTGGGCGAGCCCGATGCCGACACCCCGCGGCACGTCAAGGACGCGGCGATCGCGGCGATCGAGGCCGGGGAGACCAAGTACACCTCCGTCAACGGCACCCCGGCGCTGCGGGAGGCGATCCGCGAGCGGATGCTTCGCTCCTCCGGGATCGAGTATCCCGACGCCGCGATCACCGTGGGCGGCGGCGGCAAGCAGATCATCTTCCTCGCCTTCACGGCCTCGCTGGACGAGGGCGACGAGGTCATCGTCCCCGCCCCGTACTGGGTCTCCTACCCGGACATGGTGCGGGCCAACGACGGCACCCCGGTGATCGCGGAGACGACCCCCGAGGACGGCTACAAGCTCACCCCGCGGCTGCTGCGCGAGTCCCTCACGGAGCGCACGCGGTGGCTGGTGCTCAACACCCCCAGCAACCCGACCGGCGTCGCCTACTCCCGGGCGGAGCTGGAGGCCCTGGCAGAGGTGCTGGAGGAGGCGCCGCAGGTGCGGGTGCTGACGGACGAGATCTACGACGAGATCTACTTCGGCGAGGGCCGGATGGTCGGGCTCGCGGAGGCCGCCCCCGCCCTGCGCGAGCGGATCTTCACGGTCAACGGGGTCTCCAAGAGCTACGCGATGACGGGCTGGCGGCTGGGCTACGGCGTCGGGGACCCGGAGCTGGTCAGGGCCGTGAACCTGCTGCAGTCGCAGACCTCCTCGTGCCCCTCCTCGATCAGCCAGGCGGCCGCCGTCGCGGCGCTGACGGGGGACCAGGAGTGCGTGCGGCGCGGCGTCGAGATCTACCGGCAGCGGCGGGACCGCGCGCTGGAGCTGCTCGCGGGGATCGACGGGCTGGAGGCCGTGGTGCCCGACGGCGCGTTCTACCTCTTCGTCGGGTGCCGGGGGCTCATCGGGCGGCGCACGCCCGAGGGCGGGACCCTGGAGAACGACCAGGACGTCACGCTGTACCTGCTGGAGAGCGCCGACGTCGCGGTCATCCAGGGCTCGGCGTACGGCACGGAGCCGTTCTTCCGGATGTCCTACGCGACCGACCTGGGGACCATCGAGGCGGCGCTGCGGGCCGTGGGCGAGGCGGTCGCGCGGCTGCGCTGAGCCAGTGCGAGCCCCGGGGCCCCTTGGAGACGAACAGGAGACGACGATGACGGGATTCAGCAAGGTGCTGGTCGCCAACCGCGGCGAGATCGCGGTGCGGGTGATCCGCGCGGCCCACGACGAGGGGCTGGCCGCCGTGGCCGTCTACGCCGAGCCGGACCGCGGCGCCCTCCACGTGGAGATGGCCGACGAGGTGGTCCCCCTGGGCGGGGCGACCGCGGCCGAGTCCTACCTGGACATCGCCAAGATCCTCGAGGCGGCGCGCCTCACCGGGGCCGACGCCGTCCACCCCGGCTACGGCTTCCTCTCCGAGAACGCGGAGTTCGCCCGCGCGGTGGGCGAGGCGGGCCTGGTCTGGATCGGGCCTCCCCCGGCCGCGATCGAGGCGCTGGGGGACAAGGTCTCCGCGCGGCGGATCGCGGAGAAGGTGGGTGCCCCGCTCGCCCCGGGCACGGTGGATCCCGTGCGCGACGCCGAGGAGGTCCTGCGCTTCGCCGACGAGCACGGCCTCCCCGTGGCGATCAAGGCCGCGCACGGCGGCGGCGGGCGCGGGATCAAGGTGGTCCGCGAGCGCGGGGAGATCCCCGCGCTCTACGACTCGGCCGTGCGCGAGGCCGTCGCGGCGTTCGGGCGCGGCGAGTGCTTCGTGGAGCGGTTCCTCGACGCCCCGCGTCACGTCGAGACGCAGTGCCTGGCGGACGCGCACGGGACCGTCGTCGTGGTCTCCACCCGCGACTGCTCGCTGCAGCGGCGGAACCAGAAACTCGTGGAGGAGGCGCCCGCGCCGTTCCTCTCCGAGGAGCAGAACCGGGAGCTGTACCGCGCCTCGGGGGCGCTGCTGCGCGAGGCGGGGTACGTGGGCGCCGGGACGTGCGAGTTCCTGGTGGGACGGGACGGCACCATCAGCTTCCTCGAGGTCAACACCCGGCTGCAGGTCGAGCACCCGGTCTCCGAGGAGGTCTCGGGGCTGGACCTGGTCGCGGAACAGTTCCGCATCGCCCGCGGCGAGCGGCTGACCCCCGGGCACCCGGAGATCCGCGGGCACTCCCTCGAGTTCCGCCTCAACGGGGAGGATCCGGGGCGGGACTTCCTGCCCTCCCCCGGCACCATCACGCGCTTCGAGGTCCCGAGCGGGCCGGGGGTGCGGGTCGACGCCGGGTTCCGGGCGGGCGACGTCGTCTCCGGGGCCTTCGACTCCCTGATCGCCAAGCTGGTGGTCACCGGCGGCTCGCGCGAGCAGGCGCTGCGGCGGGCGCGGCGCGCGCTCGCGGAGCTGCGCGTCGAGGGCGTCCCCACCGTGCTGCCGTTCCACCGGGCCGTGCTGGAGGAGGCGGCCTTCGCGCCGGAGCTGGCGGGGGCGGACGACGCCGGTCGGGGCGGGGCGCCGCCGCCCGGTTCGCCGTCCACACGCGCTGGATCGAGACGGAGTTCGCGCGGGAGCTCCCCGCGGGCGCCGCCTCCGGGACGCCGCCCGGGCCCGACGTCGTCGAGCTCGCCGGGCGGCGCGTCCGGCTGCCCGTGCCGCCGGCCCTCCGGGCGGAGGTCCCCGGCCTCGCGGAGGACGACGACCTGCCCGGCGCCGCGGGCGACCGGCTCACCGCCCCGGTCCAGGGCGTGGTGACGACGGTGCTGGCGGAGGAGGGCGCGCGGGTCGCGGCGGGCGAGCCGCTGCTGGTCCTCGAGGCCATGAAGATGGAGCAGCCCGTGACGGCCCACCGCGCGGGGACGCTCACCCTGCTCCGGGCGCGGGCGGGTTCCACGGTCGCCTCGGGGGAGGTCCTCGCGCTGATCGAGGACTGAGGCGGGCGGGCCGGGGCGGGCCGGGGCGACGGCGTCGACGGGCGGGCCGAGAGGCCGGGATCGGTGATTCCGGGCCGGCGGGCCGGCGTCGTCCACAGGCCCGGGGCCACCCCTTGCCCCCGGGCCCGCCGCGGACCAGGATGGGGTCATGGACAGTCAACACATCGGCGTGGTGATCCGGCGGCCCCCGGACGAGGTCTACGAGTTCGCCTCCAACCCGGCCAACATGCAGCGCTGGGCCGCGGGGCTGGCCCAGTCGGAGGTGAGCCGGGAAGGGGACACGCTCGTCACCGAGTCGCCCATGGGGCGCGTCAGCGTCCGGTTCGTCGGGCGCAACGCCTTCGGCGTGCTCGACCACGAGGTGACCCTCCCCCACGGGGAGACCGTCTACAACCCGCTGCGCGTGCTGCCCCACCCCGAGGGCTCGGAGGTGGTGTTCACGATCCGCCAGGACGGCATCGACGAGGAGACCTTCAGCCGCGACGCCGCGATGGTCCGGGACGACCTCGCCCGCCTGCGCGGCATCCTCGAAGAGGTCAGCCCCCTGCGGGAGGACTCGCCGTGATCGAGCACATCAACCCGGACGCCCTGCACCGCTCCGAGCACTACGACCAGGCCACGCTCCTCCAGGGCCCCCTGCTGGTGATCGGCGGCCAGAACGGCGTGACCCGCGAGGGCGAGCTGCTGGAGGGCGTGGAGGCGCAGGCGGCCCAGGCCATGCGCAACGTCCTGGCGGTGCTCGACGACGTCGGGACGGATCGCGACCACGTCGGGCGCCTGGCCATCCAGATCGTCGGCGACGCTGACGTGCAGGCCGCGAGCGCCGCGGCGCTGAAGGTGTGGGGGCACCACCGCACCGCCGTCGTCGTCGGCGTGGTCACCGCGCTGGCCCGGCCCGGGGCGCTGGTGGAGATCGACGCCCTGGCCACCCTGCCCAACGACTGACCGTGCGGGCCGTCAGCCCCGCGCGGAGTCATCCTGCGCCGGCAGCTCCGCGAGCCGGGTCAGCAGGTCCTGCATGATCGGGCCGCCGGTCACGGCGCCGTAGTCGCCGTCCTCCACGAAGACGCTGACCGCGAGATCCCCCTGCGTGGCCACCACCCACGAGTGGGTCTTCGGCGGGGTCTCCTCGCCGTACTCGGCGGTCCCGGTCTTGCCGCCCACCGGGGCGCCGGGGACGTCCTGCAGCACGGTCAGGTGGCCGTCCGTGACCACCCCGCGCATCATGTCCCGCAGCTGCTGGAACCGCTCCTCGCTCAGCGACGACGACGCCGGGGCCTCGCCCGCCTCGCGCTCCTCGACCAGCCGCGGCTGCACCACGGAGCCGTCCTGGATGCTCGCCGCCATGACGGCCATGCCCAGCGGCGAGGTCAGCACCCGGCCCTGCCCGATCATCGACGCCGCGTGCTCGGCCCCGGAGTCCTCCTCCTCGATGGACCCGCCGAACGCCTCGACCCCCAGGTCGTAGTCCTGGCCGAAGCCGAGGGAGCGCGCGGCGTCGGCGAGCTCCGCCTGGGACAGCTCCCCGCGCTCGGCGATGAAGGCCGTGTTGCAGGACTGCGCGATCGCCTCGCCCAGGCTGATCTCGCCGAGGTGCTCCGCCGGGTAGGTGCTCGCGTTCGCGAACTCGCGCCCCTCGACGTCGACCTCCGGCGTGCACTGCACCGGCGAGTCCGGGGTCATGCCCTGCTCCAGCAGCCCGGCCGCGGTGGCCAGCTTGAACACCGAGCCGGGCGCGTACTGGCCCAGCAGCGCGGTGTTGTACCCGTCCGAGTCCGGGCCGTCGGCCGCCGCCAGGACCTCTCCGGTCGAGGGCCGCACGACCACCGCGGCCGACGCCGACTCGACGTCCGCGAGCGCCTCCTGCGCCGCGTCCTGGTAGCGCTCGTCCAGCGTGGTCGCGAGGTCCTCGCCGTCCGTCGCCTCGACCTGCTCGAGGATCCGGCCGGCCCCCGGGGCGGACGTGCCGTCGGTGCCGGGGGCCACCGAGACGACGAACCCGTCCTCGCCGGCCAGCTCCTCCTGGAACGCCCCCTGCAGGCCGCCGCGCCCGACGACGTCGCCGGCCGCGAGCGCGCCGTCCGAGCCCTCGATGTCCTCCGAGGTCACCTCGCTCACCGACCCCAGGACGCCCGCGGCGAATCCGCGCTCCCGGGCCAGCGGCAGGGTGTCGGCCAGGGCGGTCGCCCCGCCGATGCCGCGCACGCGGTCCGCGACCTCCTCGTAGTCGCCCTCCCGGAGCACGATCGCCTCGACGAAGGCCTGGTCGCCGTACGCCGCGACCTGCTGCGCGTACTGGTCCGGGTCGATCTCGAGCACCTCCGCGAGCTGGCGGGCGGAGCGCTCGGCCGACTCGGCGGAGATCCCCTCCTTGTCGATCCCCACGCGCTGCACCGGCCGGTCGCCCATCAGGACGACGCCGTTCGCGTCGAGGATCTCGCCGCGCTCGGCGGGGGCGCGGTCCACGCGCAGGGCCTCCCCCTCGCCCAGGCCGGGAGCCAGGGACCCCGGGGCGTAGTCGAGGACCCAGGCGTCCTGCCCGTCGCGCTCGAGGGTCGCCTCGGTGCGGTAGGTCCACGCGGCGTCGTCGGAGATCTGCCAGGTCCAGTCCAGCTGGGCCGTGCCGGTCCCGTCCCCGGGCGCGTAGTCGGCCAGGGTGACCTCCGGGTCCACGGGCATCTGTGCGAGGGCCTCGGCCAGCTGGTCGGGGGCGTCCGGGGAGCCGGTGGCGACGCCGTCCAGCGAGCGCGCGGACAGGGCCTGGGCCAGCCGCTCGGCGGACTCCCGGCCGTCGTCGGTCGAGCAGCCGCTCAGCACCACGGAGGCGCCCAGCACGGCGAGGGTGGAGAGTACGAGCGGACGGGAGCGGGGGTGCGAGCGCTGGGTGATCATCCCTCCAGCCTAGGGCGCGCGGCCCCGGGCACCGCACCGCGCGAGCGTGAGACGCGCGAGCCCCGGCCGGGCGGAGGACGCCGGACGGGGTGGGTGAGGGACGGGCCGGCCGGCGGCGCGGCCCGGCACCCGCGAGGCGGGCCGCCCGGCGTCGCAGCTCAGCGCTCGACGAGGATCCCGTCCGCGTCGCTGTAGAGCCGCTTGCCGGGGGCGAATACGACGTCGTCGACCGTGAGGGTCACGTCCCGCTCTCCCTCGCCGGTCTTGGTGCTCTTGCGCGGGTTGCTGCCGAGCGCCTTGACGCCGATGGCGGTCCGCGCGATCTCCTCGCGGTCCCGGATCGCGCCGAAGATGACGACGCCGGCCCAGCCGTTGCCGCGCGCGAGCTCGGCGATCATGTCCCCCATGACGGCGCGCTTGAGCGAGTGCCCGGCGTCGACGACGAGCACCTGCCCCTCGCCCGGCTCGGACAGGACCGACTTCAGCAGGGCGTTGTCCTCGAAGCACCTGACGGTTCGCAGGGGCCCCTCGAAGGCCTCGATCCCGCCGAGGTTCTGCATCTGCAGGGAGAGGGACTGGATGTCCTCGCCCAGGTCGTCGTAGAGGTCGGCGGTCTTCACGGTCATGGTTCTCCTCGGGGTCGGGTGAGGTCCGTCTCACTCTACCGGGGGTCACCGCCCGGCCGGGTCAACGCGGGCGCGCGGCCCGGTAGCCGACGCCGCGGACCGTCTCGATCCACCGCGGGTCCATCGCGTCGTCGCCCAGCTTGCGGCGCAGGTTGGCCACGTGGACCTCGATGCTGCGCTCGTCGGCGGTGGAGACGAAGGTCCCCGACTCGGCGTCGCCGTCCCGCAGCTCCCGGACCAGGGCCCGCTTGGTCCGGACCATCCGGCCGCAGCGCAGGATCGCGTGGACCAGCGCGAACTCGGTGGGGGTCAGCGGCAGCTCCGCCTCGCCCAGCAGGGCCGTATAGGTCGCGGGCTCCACCACGAGGTCGTTGAGGACGAGCCGGTGGGGGCGCAGCGTGGCCTGGTGGTGGCTCCTCGAGCCCTCCCCGGGCACGACGATGGCGCCCAGACGCCTCATTTCCTGTCGCCACGAACCCCCCGGGACCGCCGGGTCGAGACCGTGCCGGGCGGGCGACCTGGCGGGGGCCCTGATGCGTTCGCTGCGGCGCAGGAGGGCGTCGACCCGCGCCCTGAACTCGCGGCGCCTGAGCGGCTTGGTCATGTAGTCGTCGGCCCCGGCTTGCAAGCCGTAGACGACGTCGGCCTCCTCGGTCCACGCGCTGATCGCCACCAGGTGGGCGTCGGAGAGGCGGCGGATCCGGCGGATCGCCTCGAAGCCGTCGATGTCGGGGAGGTCCATCGCGAGGGTGACCAGGTCTGGCTCCACCTCGGCCGCCAGGGCCACCCCGTAGATGCCGGCATCCGCGTAGTGGACCTCGAACCCCGTGCGGCGGAGGATCGCCCCCAGGACGGTCCGCATGCCGTCATCGTGCTCGACCACCACGGCGACACGGCCGTCATCCATACATACTCCGGTCCGCGGCCATGACCATCTCCCTCACATCATTGAAATTTTACCCACCTCACAAGCCACGACACATAGACGAAAGTAGTCTTGCCGGTTCCGTGCCCGCCCTAGAAGCCCGTCCCCGCGTACGGGCCGCACTCGATTCTCGCATCGCGGTCCGGCGACCTCTCGACGAGGACGGCACGGTAGGCGGGCTCGCCACCCGCCGCAGCGCCCTCGCGGAAGGGCTGGATCCTGAGCGCATATCGCTCCTGCCCCTCCTCCGGCGCGGCCGCCTCCAGCGGGATCTCGCCGCTGGTCCCGGAGATCGTGATCGGCCCCGTCGTCCGCCCATCCTCCGCCCGCAGCACCAGGGTGTACGACGTCGCCCCCGGGCTGGCGTCGAAGGCCACCGCCAGGGATGCGGCGGCCGTGCCGGCGGAGGACGCCTCGCAGCGGATGCTGGACGCCTCGACGGCGGCCGGTGCGAACTCGGCGATCGAGACCGTCGCCGTGACGGCTCCCTGCTGCGACCACAGCGCGTGGCCGACCGCCCCGGTCACCCCGCTCAGGACCACCGACAGGTAGACGACCAGGGCGACGCGGAGACCGGGGATCCGGCGCCCGCCCCGCGCCCGGGCCTCACCGCGCCTGCCCATCGGGTACCGCCTTCCCGTCCGTCGTCTCGCTCCGGTCCCCCGCCGCGGCCGCACCGGCGGACCGAGCGCCTCGGCGTCGTCCCGACAGACCCGCGCTGACGAGGGCGTAGAGGCCGTAGAGGATGAGTGCGGCCGCCAGCGCCTGCCCCACGACTCCGCGCTCTTGGTGGCCGAGCCAGTTGGCGACGTGGCCCACGAGGGGGACCGCGAAGAACAGCTTCCCGCGCACCTGGACCTCGCGGACCGGTTGCGCGTCGAGCTCCGAGTTGTTGTCGCCCCGGGTGATCAGCATCGGCTCGCCCTGCTGGTCGGCCGTCATCGAGACGACCCGGTGGCTGACCACCTCGGGCCGGCCGGACTCGATCTGGTACGTGATGACGTCTCCAGGCCGCAGCTGCTCGAACGGCGTCGGCTTGACCACCATGAGCGTGCCCGGAGGGTAGTGGGGGCTCATGGACGACGTGAGGATCGTGTAGGTCCCGGAGTTCGTCAGGGCGGGGACGACCACGAGCACCAGCGCGGCGAGTACGGCGGCGCAGAGGGCCAGGAAGCTGAGGACGGCCAGGGCGCCCCGCGAGAGACGCCGCCAGAGGGGCCGCGCCGGCTCGAGGTCCCCTCCCACGGCGTCGGCACGCTCCGGGGCCGCGCGGTCCGCCTCGACAGGCGCGGGCGCGTGCGCGTCCTGGATCATGGTTCCCCCTCGGAGCCGGCCACCTGGAGGGCCGTGAGATCGAGCGTGACGCCCGCCTGCAGTCCACTCAGGTCGGCGGGCGCGTCCGGTGACAGCGTGGCGCGGAGGCAGAGGCCCCCGGTTCCGCCCTTGCCCACGGTGAGCGACGGGAGGTCCCCCACCGCGGCGGTCCCGACCGGGAGGGGCGCATAGGCGGCCGCCTCGCAGGGCACGGGGCCGGCGGCGGCGAGGCCCAGCCGCAGCGAGTCGCCCAGGGCGGAGGCCGCCGAGGCCGGCGTGATCGCCGCCGGCCCATCCGGTCTGATCCGCAGGTCGAAGGAACCGCCCGCGTCGGTGAGGTTGCTCAGGTCCACGCGGTAGAAGGCAGTCCCGCCGCGGTCGAGCTCCCCGCCCGCGGCCTGCACGGGCAGGGGCCGGGCACGGGTCTCACCCAGGGCACCGGAGCCGCCCGAGACGGGGTCGGCGACCCGGACGGTGAAGTCCGCCGCCTGCACCGCGCCCGCGCCCGCACCGACCACCTGGAACCACAGGGCGAGGGAGGCCTGCACCGTGAGCAGGCCGAGCACGACGGCGAGGGCCACGGCGCTCACCGCCCTCCAGCACGTCCTGGTGGACATGGGACCGCCCTCCACTGTGATCCGGGGTGCCGGCGGATCCGGCCCCGCGCCCGCCCGGGGCTGCGGGGCCGGATCCCCTCGGGACTACGCAGCCGCGCCGGCGTCCAGCTGCTCCAGCTTGAATCCGACGTTCTCGAAGTCGTGGGTCGAGAGCGTGTCGTCCGTGCCGGTGGTGGTGCTGAGGAACTCGAAGGAGATCGAGGCCTCGAACTGCCCCGACTCCGAGAGGGTCGCGGGGACCGGGTCCCCCGCGGTCGTCGTGAGCACCGGGTCGCTGACCTCGATGTTCTGGGAGTCGAAGCCGGACTCGGCCACGCCGGTCGAGGTGAGCTCCGCCTTGAGGTTGTCACCCTCGAGCACGACGCCGATCGGCTGGCTGTAGGTCAGCGTGTCGCCGGGGACCACGCGGTACGAGGCGAGGTCCACGGCCTGGCCCTCGGCGTCGGTCCAGGTGCCCTGGCCCGCGGTGAGCGCGAGGTTACCGGCCTGCAGGGTGCCGGCCTCGGATCCCACGCTCTGGTTCCACACGGCCAGCGATCCGCCGCCGCCGATGAGCAGGACCACGCCGGCCCCGATGGCGAGTGCGCCCTTGGTTGTCTTCTTCATGACCATCCCTGAGTGTCCGGCCCGAGACCGGATTGCCCGGGCGATGATCATAGTTTCCCGGTAAAGGATCAAGGGAAGGACGCCGCCCGGCGCAAGGATCGGGCAATTTACGACCCCGCGGGAGGAACCCTTCGGCGTTCCTTGAGGGGATCTTGAGCCGCGGCGGTCAGGACCCGGCGCGCGGGCGCACGACCCCCTGCTCGAGCGCCAGCCGCCGCACGTACAGCGGCGCGCCCCAGACCGCCGGAAGCATCAGGAAGCCAGCGGGCACCGCGGTGACAACGATGAAGGACTGCAGCGCGTTGATCCCGCCGTCGCCGATCGAGATGAGCACCGCGGCCGCCGCGCCCATGATCAGGGCCCACAGGGTCCGCTGCACCGTGGACGGCTCGCCCGAGGGCGCGCAGGACTGGGCGATGCTGTAGGACATCGAGTCGGCGGTGGTCGCCACGAAGACGAGGGTGAGGACCAGGAAGGCGCCGCCGACCAGCGTCGTCATCGGCAGCTGCGAGGAGATGGCCATGACCGCGGCGGGCAGCCCGGACTCCGCCAGCGGCTCCGAGATCGAGCCCGGCGAGCGCTGCTCGAACATGACGCCGGTCCCGCCCAGCACGGTGAACCAGACGCAGCTGACCAGCGGGGGCAGCACCGTGGTGCTCACGATCAGGTCCCGGACGGTGCGCCCGCGGGAGATGCGGGCGATGAAGATGGCCATGAGCGGGGCGTAGCCCAGGAACCAGCCGAAGAAGAACAGCGTCCACTGGGACAGCCACTCCGCGTCGCCCTGGTAGAGGGTGGCGCCGAAGAAGCTCTGCGCGTAGACGCCGAGCCCGCCCACGAAGGACTTCAGCAGGTACCACGCGGAGCCCAGGACCACGATCAGGGCCATGAGAGCCGCGGCCAGCCAGATGTTCGCCCGGCTGAGGATCTGGATGCCCTTGCCCAGCCCGGAGATCACCGAGGCGCAGGCGATGCCCACCAGGAGGGCGATGACGATCAGCTGCGTGAGGTAGGTGTCCGGGACGCCGAAGAACGCCGAGAGGCCGTAGGAGACCTGCAGCCCGAGGAAGCCGATGGGGCCGACCGTCCCGGCCACCACCGCGATGATCGCCACGATGTCCGCGACGGCGCCGATCCAGTGCGTCGCGGCCCGGGTGCCCATCAGCGGGTAGAGCAGGGTGCGGGGGCGCAGCGGCATCCCCTTCTCGACGCCGTACATCATCACGATGGTCCCCAGCGAGCCGATGATGGCCCAGGCGAGGAAGCCCCAGTGCACGAAGCTCTGGGACAGGGCCGTGAAGGCGGCCTGGGCGGACCCGGGGTCGAGCTCGCCGACGCGCGGCGGGGTGCTCACCAGGTGGTTCACGGGCTCCGCCGCGGCCCAGAAGACCCCGCCGCCGGCCAGCAGGGTGCTCATGACCATGGCGACCCACTTGAAGCGGCCGAACTCCGGGACGGAGGTCCCGCCCAGCTTGGCCCGGGCCCACGGGGTGAACGCCAGGGCGATGGCGATGAGGAAGGTCGCCAGGAGGAGGATCTGCCAGTAGAGGCCGAACCACTGAGCGGACTTGGCCAGCCCGACGTCGACCCACGAGCTGACCGTCTCCGGGAAGACGATCGCGCCGAGGACGAAGGCCCCCAGGGCGCCGGCGCTGATGCCGGTCACCCAGCGGTCGGCCCCCACGGGCGCCGGGGCGGGCGATGAGCCGCGCTCCGGACGCCGCTCGCCGCCCAGACGGCCGGTCCGGGGGCCGGCCGTCAGGTCGGTCTGATGGTCCGAGGGGCTGACGGCCTCGTGATGGGTGGTCTCGGCGGACACGCGATACCTGATTTCCTGATCGATGCGCCGCGAAGACGATGGCCGCGCCGGCGGGCGCGGGGGTGCCCTTACGGTCCGGCGCTCGCGCGGCGTTCGACCGCGCCGGCTCCAGGCACATCGGACCAACCTATCAGCGCTGTCAACCGGGGGAGGTTGCGTGCGTCGGAGATCACTCCGCCGTCCGGCCGACCTGCGGGTTGTCCCGGGTGACCGGGGCCGGCGCGTCCTTGCCGCGGGTGGCCCGCGCGACGAGGAACAGGATCGTGCCCACCACGACGTAGCCGATGCCGATGAGCCACACCTCCAGGGTCTGCTGGGTCAGCAGTACGATGCTGGCGATCAACGCGACGATCGGCACGATCCGCGGCACCGTGAAGTGCCGGTGGGCCACCTTGTCCTTCTTGAGGACCAGGACCGAGATGTTCGCGGAGATGAACACCAGCAGGAGCAGCAGCACCGTGGTGGCCGCCAGCTGCCCGACGTCGCCCACCAGGCTCATGGCCATGGTCGCCAGGCCCACCGTGAGGATCGCGACCCAGGGGGTCCGGCGCCGCGGGAGCACCCGCCCGAAGACCTGCGGCAGGAGCGCCGCCTCCGCGAGGCCGTAGGTCGCGCGGCTGGCCATGACCATGAACAGCAGGGCGCCGTTGGCGATCGCCACCAGGGCGATCAGCGCGAACAGGGTCTCCGGCACCGCGACGCCGGAGGCCCTGACGACCTCGAGCAGCGGCCCGGTCGAGTCGGCCAGCTGCGAGGTCGGGACCACGATCGCGGCGCCCACGGCGATCAGCGTGTACACGATGCCCGCGGTGCCGATCGCCCCGAACAGCGCCCGCGGGTAGGAGCGGGTCGGGTCCTTGACCTCCTCGGCCATGTTCGCCGCGGCCTCGAAGCCGAGGAAGGAGAAGAAGGCGATGATCGACGCCGCGAAGATCCCGGCCACGGGGGCGACGTCGGGGGCGAACTCGACGGCGCGCGAGATGTCCCCGTCGCCGCTGCCGAAGACGATCGCCGCGACCACGATGATGATCGCCAGGCCGGTCATCTCGATCAGGGTCATGACCACGTTGGCCGAGAGCGACTCCCGCACGCCCCGCATGTTCACCAGGATCAGCAGCACGATGAAGGCGAGCGTGACCGGGACGGGCGGGACGTCGATGAGCGAGGCCAGGTAGTCGCCGGCGAAGGCGTTGGCCAGCGACGCCGCCGTCGTGATCCCGGAGGAGAGCATCAGGAACCCGACGAGGAAGGTCAGGTAGGGCCGCTTGAAGGCCACCTCGGCGTAGCGCGCCGCCCCTCCCGCCCGCGGGTACTTGGTGATCAGCTCCGCGTAGGTGCCGGCGGTCAGCAGGGCCAGGATCAGCGCCACGATCAGGGGCACCCAAAGGGCCCCGCCGACGTCGTTGGCCATGGTCCCCACGAGGGTGTAGATGCCGGCGCCGAGGGTGTCGCCGACGATGAAGAAGAACAGCAGGGTCGTGCCCACCGTCTTCTTGAGCTTGGTGGCGTGGGCCTTGGAGGTGACGACGCCGTCCTGGAATGTGACCTTGCTCATATCTGTCATGGGCCCAGTCTTCCATAAGCAGGCTGACCAGTGGTTTCGTCTCTGTCACCGGTTGATGACGATCGGGGCGGGTCAGCCGGCCGCCCGGCCCGCCTCCTCCACCCGGCCGGCCTCCGGGGCCCGGCTCGGGGCGATGCGCACCGACTCCACCCGGTGCCCGTCCATGGTGAGCACCTCGACCTCGCGCCCCTCGATCACCACGACGTCGCCGGCGCACGGCACCCGGTCGAGCTCGTCCTGGAGGAAGCCGCCGATGGTCTCGTACGGGCCCTCGGGGAGCTGGAGGCCGGCGTCGTCGGCCACGTCCTCCAGGGTCAGGCCGCCCTCGACGACGACCTCCTCCGCGCCCGGCCGGACCGGCGGAGGGGCGCCCTCGGCGTCGTACTCGTCCTCGATCTCCCCCACGAGCTCCTCCACCAGGTCCTCGAGGGTCACGATCCCGTCCGTGCCGCCGTACTCGTCGATGACGACGGCGATGTGGGTCCGCTCGCGGCGCATCAGCGTGATCGAGCCGAGGACGCCGTTGGTGCCCGGCAGCACCACGATCCGGCGCGCGAGGTCCCGGACCGTGCGGGAGCCCGCGCGGGGCTCGGCGAGCAGGACGTCCCGGACGTGGACGAAACCGAGGACGTCGTCGAAGTCCTCGCCCGTGACCGGGTAGCGGGAGTACGGGTGCTCCGAGATCTCGGCGACGGCCTCCGTGAGGGAGAGGTCTGCGGAGAGGAAGACGGCCTCGTGGCGGGGGCGCATGACCTCGCTAATGGTGCGCTCGTTGGTGCGGAAGACGTCGCGCAGGATCTGCCGCTCGTCCTCGGGCAGGCCCTCGTGGGCCACGACGAGGTCGCGCAGCTCCTCCTCGGACATCTGCTCGTTGGCCTGGTCGGGGTCCACCCGGAGCAGGCGCAGCAGCCCGTTGGTGGAGACCGAGAGCAGCCAGATCACCGGGCGCATGAGCGTGGCGAAGGTGTCCAGGGGCGGCCCCACCACCAGGGCGATCCCCGAGGAGCGCTGGAGCGCGAGGCGCTTGGGCACCAGCTCGCCGAGCACGAGCGAGCAGAAGGCCACCAGGAGGGTCATCAGCACCAGGGCCGCCGTCTGCGCGGTCTGCTCGCCGAGGCCCAAGCCGGTCAGGGCGGGGGCGAGGTCGGGGGCGATGGTCGAGGCGCCGTAGGCCGCGGAGAAGAAGCCCGCCACCGTGACGCCGATCTGGACCGCCGCCAGGAAGCGGTTGGGGTCGCGGGCGATGCCGGCCACGCGCTGCCCGCGGCGGCTGCGGCGCTCCATCCGGTCGATCTGCCCCTCCCGGAGGGAGACCAGGGCGATCTCCGTCGCGGCGAAGACGCCGCCGACCAGGACGAAGAGCAGGACGAGTCCTATGTTCAGCCAGGTTCCCGCGTCCATCAGCCGATCACCTCGGTGAGGCGGGACGGACGCGGGCCGGGACTTCGATAGTGATCCATGACTCCATGAAACTGCCCCGGGGCGTGGGGACGCAAGGATTTTTCGCTCAGGGGGAGAAGGGGCTGGCCGGAGGCGGGTTCGGCTTCGGCTTCGGCTTCGGCTTCGGCTTCGGCTTCGGCTTCGGCTTCGGCTTCGGCTTCGGCCGAGGAAACACCATACCCTTCGCGCTACTAGGCTTTTTCGGAGCTATCGTTCCGATGATTCGGGTCCGCGGCAAAGGCGGTGCACGATGCTGGAACCGGAGGCCCGCCCGCATGCCACATGCCGGAGACGGAATATGCCCGGAGGTAGAGATCGGGAAAACCTCGTTGAAGGAGGCCCTTCTCCTCACCCCATGCGACGACGCCCGTGCCCCGTTCCCACGACGTCCCGCCCGGCACGGCGCGACGTCCGCGCCCCCCGTCCCGCGAGCGCCACCGGACCTGCGTCCCGGGTCACAGCGACCCGCGCGCCCCGAGGTCTAGGCTGGTCGCATGACCTCCGAGAACCGCCCCGCCGCGCCGCAGGACCCCCAGATCAGCGAGGACGACGACGCGGTCAACTTCCGGACCCGCAAGTGGGTCAAGCCGGAGGACCTCAACGCCAACGGAACCCTCTTCGGCGGCTCCCTCCTGCGCTGGATCGACGAGGAGGCCGCCATTTACGCGATGCTCCAGCTCGGCAGCTACCGCGCCGTGACCAAGCTGATCTCGGAGATCAACTTCGTCTCCTCCGCGGTCCAGGGGGACATGATCGAGATGGGCCTCAAGGCCATCCGGTTCGGCCGGACCTCCCTGACCATGCGGGCCGAGGTGCGGAACATGATCACCCGCAAGCTGATCCTGTCCATCGACAGGATCGTCTTCGTCGCCCTCGACGAGGACGGCGCCCCCACGGCTCACGGATACTCCGAGATCACCTACCGGAGGGACCGCCTGCCCGGGCGCTCCTGAGACCCCGCACGGCCCAGACCACCAGCAGTCCCGTCACGGCGAAGAGGCATACGGGGAGGCCGACCACCGCCGCGGTCCCCGGCAGCGGACCGTAGAGGCTGCCGCCCCAGACGACCGCGGCCGCCAGCACCAGAAGCCCCAGGGCGGTGTCGAGGCGGGGGAACCCGGGGGGGCGCCCCGGGCCCTCCGCGGGGGACCCCACCACAGGGCACCCCCCTACCCGGCCGGGAAGGGGGGAGGGTCCCCGGGAGAGGGAACCCC
>NZ_JANAFB010000032.1 GCF_024199905.1 Rothia santali | reverse complement strand
CCTGGAGGCCGACCGCTGGGACCGCCGCCCGCATCAGCTCTCCGGGGGCCAGTGCCAGCGCGTCGCGATCGCCCGCGCGCTGGCGACCTCGCCCCGCCTGCTGGTCGCCGACGAGCCCCTGAGCGGCCTGGACCCCGACCTGAGGCAGCGGATGATCGAGCTGTTCCGCTCCGTCCTCGCGGACCCGCGCGACGGGGCCGCGACCCGCCGGACCGGCCTGCTGATGGTCTCCCACGACCTCGAGTCCGTCCTGGCCCTCTGCGACCGCGCGGTCGTGGTGGACGCGGGCCGCATCGTCGAGGACCGGCCGGTCCTGGAGCTGTTCCGCGCCCCCTCCTCCGCGGCCGGCGCGCGGCTGCTGAGCACCGCCGCGGGGAAGGCCGCGGCCCATGCGTAGGCGGGCGGCCGCACCCCGCACGGTCGGCTGGAGCGTCGTGTCCGCCCAGGCCGCGGCCAACCTCGGGTTCTTCGCCGTGGTGCCGTTCCTGGCCGACCACCTCGCGAGCGGGATGGGGCTGTCGGCGGCGCTGGTCGGCGTCGTCCTCGGCGCCCGCACCGCCGCGCAGCAGGGGCTCTTCGTGGTCGGCGGCGCCCTCGCGGACCGCTTCGGGCCGCGCGCGCTCGGCCTGGCCGGGTGCGGGGTCCGCGTCGTCGGCTTCGTCCTGCTCGGGACGGGGCAGAGCCTGCCCGCCCTCCTCGCGGCCGCCGTCCTCACCGGCCTCGGCGGGGCCCTGTTCTCGCCCGCCTTCGAGGCGACCCTCAGCCGGGCCGCCGGGGAGGACCGCGAGGGGCCCGGCCGGCGCGCGTGGTTCGCCCGCTTCGCCGCGGTGGGGGAGGTCGGGGCGCTGCTCGGGCCGGCCCTGGGCGGGCTGCTGCTGGGCGCCTCCTTCCTCGCCGTGTGCCTGCTCAGCGCCGGGCTGTTCCTGGCGCTCGGGGTGCTCCTGGGCCTGGCCATGCCCCGCCGCGCGGCCCTCGGGCGCCCCACCGGGAGCTGGCGGCCGATGCTCGCCGACCGGCGCTTCCTCGCCTTCGCGGCCCTCTACGCCGGGTGCCTGTTCACCTGGAACCAGCTCTACTTCGCGATGCCGCTCGAGCTCTCCGCGAGTACCGGGGCGGTGACCGCCACGGCCGTGATGTTCGCCGCCGCCTCGCTCGCGGTCGCGACGCTGCAGATCCCCGTGACCCGCTGGATCGGCGCCTGCCCGCTCGCCGCGGTCATCCCGCTCGGCTTCCTCGTCATGGCGGCCTCGATGCTCGCGGTGCCCGCCGCCCGCGCCCTGGGCGCACCCCCGGCCGCGGCCGTCGTCGCCGCGGCGCTCGTGCTCGTGGCGGGGCACATGATCGCCGCGCCCACCGCGCTCGCCGCCGTCGCCGAGCTCGCCGGCGGGAACCCGCCCGGCGCCTGCCACGGCCTGCTCGCCACGTGCGGGGGGATCGCGGTGCTCGCTGGCAACGCCCTGATCGGCCCGCTCCTGGACCCGGGGCCCGACGGCGTCCCGGCGACCGGCTGGCTCGCGCTCGCCGCGGTGCCGGCCGCCGGAGCCATCGGCCTGCGCCTCCTGCTCTCCCGAGACCACTCCCACCCCGCGGATCCCGCCCCCGAGGGGGCCGGCGCCGCCACCGGAAAGGAACCCCATGACAACCCAGCACGTCGTTAGGCGACGCACCCTCCTCACCGCCCTGGCCAGCGCGCCCCTGCTGGTGGGCCTCAGCGCCTGCGCGGGCGGCTCGCAGGGCGCCGGGACCGCGGACGCGACGGGCCGCATCAAGCTCGCGATGCTCCAGCCCCCGCGCAGCGCCCTGACCCCCTTCAGCGACGACGCCTTCAAGCTCTCCCGCTGGTCCGCCGCCGAGCCCCTGATCCTGCTCGACGAGAACGGCGACCCGGAGCCCCTCCTGGCCACCTCGTGGGAGCAGACCGACGGGAACACCTGGCGCTTCACGCTGCGCGACGGGGTGACCTTCCACGACGGCGCGCTCCTCGACGCCGCGGCCGTCGTCACCGCCCTGCGCGCCGCGATCGCCGCCTCGCCCAAGCCGCGCATCCTGGACGGCGTCGAGATGGAGGTCGAGGAGCTGGACCCGCAGACCGTGCAGGTGCGCACCGCCGACGTCGACCCCCTGGTCCCCGGCCGCCTCTCCAGCCCGCAGCTGGTCATCCTGAGCCCGGAGGCCTACGCCGGATCCACCGTGAGCCCGATCGGCCGCGGCACCGGGGCCTTCGAGCTGACCGAGCTCAACGGCACCACCTCGGCGACGCTCCAGCGCTACGAGGACTACTGGGGCGAGCGCGCCGCGGCGGACGGGATCGACGTAAGCTTCGTGCCCGACGGCACCGCCCGCGGCGCGGCCCTGCGCACCGGCGAGGCCCAGCTGGTCGAGGCCGTCCCGGTCTCGCAGGTGGCCCTCCTGGACCAGGAGCTGATCCACGAGGTGCCCATGCCGCGCACCAACACCCTGTACCTCAACGTCACCTCGGAGACCTTCTCGGACCCCGCCCTGCGCGCGGTGGTGCGCGAGGCGGTGGACCGCGAGGGTCTGGTGGAGAGCGTCTACGAGGGCCACGCCGACGTCGCCGCGGGCCTGCTGGGCCCGGCCGTCCCGTGGGCCGCGGAGCTGCGCGAGACCCCCTCCTACCGGGCGGCGGGGACGCCCTCCGGGCAGTCGATCACGATCGGCACGTTCACCGACCGCTCGGAGCTTCCCGAGGTGGCCGTGGCCCTGGAGAACGCGCTGAAGGAGCGCGGCTTCGAGGTCCGGCAGGACATCCGCGAGTACGCCAACATCGAGGAGGACGCGCTCGCCGGGGCGTTCGACATCTTCATCCTCTCCCGCGCGACCATCCTCGACTCCGGGGACCCGGTGGCCTACATGGTCTCCGACTTCAGCTCGGAGGGCTCCTTCAACCTCTCCCAGATCCAGGACCCCGCGGTGGACGAGGCCCTGCGTCGCGCCTCCGAGGCGCCCGTGGGCGAGGAGCGCCGCCGCGCCATCATGGCCGCCGAGCGCGTCATCCTGGAGACCGACGCCGCGATCCCGCTGCTGCACGAGCGCGTCATCCAGGGCGAGGCCACCGGCCTGTCCGGCGCCGTCCGCGACCCGCGCGAGCGCGCCCTGGTCGACTCCGCCACCCGCCTCGAGAGCTGAGCGATGCGCCGTTCCCTCGTCCCGGCGGCCTCCCGGCTGCTGACCGCGGCGGCCGTGGTGTGCTTCGTCGGCATGCTGCCCTTCCTCTCGGGCCAGGACCCCGCGACCGCGGTGCTGCGCGCCCGCTCCTCGGAGCAGCTCATGACCCAGGAAGCGCTCGACGCCGTCCGCCGGGACCTCGGCCTCGGCGAGACGGCCTGGCAGACCCTCGGCCTGTGGTTCGGCCGGCTCCTGCACGGGGACCTCGGCACGTCGTGGGTCTCCGGGGCGCCCGTGGGCCCCTCCATCCTCTCCGCGCTGGGGGTCTCGCTGCTGCTCATGGGCGTCGCGATCCTCGTGGCGCTCGTGATCGCGGTGCTCGTGTGCCTCGGCCCGGCACGGGCCGGGATGCGCGGGCGGCCCGCCGCGGGCTCGGGCGCGCTCAGCGCGGCGCTGACCGCGCTGCCCGAGTTCCTGCTCGGCGCGGTCCTGCTCATCCTGCTCTCGGTGTGGCTGGGGATCCTGCCCCCGTACGGGTGGGGCTCGCCGGTGCACGTGGTGCTGCCGGCCCTGGCCATGGGCGTCCCGGCGGGCGGGCTGCTGGGCCGCCTGCTGGCCGAGGCCATCACCACGGCCTACCGCGAGCCGTGGGTCCAGACCTGGATCATGTCCGGCTGGGGCCGCGGGGAGATCCTGCGGGGCGTGCTGCGGCGCGCGGTCCCCGCCGTGCTGCCCCAGATGGGGCTGATCATGGTCGGGCTGACGGGCGGCGCGGTCGCGGTCGAGCAGATCTTCACGGTGCCGGGGCTCGGGCGCACGGCGCTCGGGGCGGCGTCGAGCAGCGACCTGCCGATGCTGCAGGCCAGCGTGATCGTCCTGCTGGTCGTGGGCGTGCTGGCCGGATCCGGCAGCCGGGTGCTGAGCCGGTGGCTGCTGGGGCCCGCGCTGGCCGCCCAGGCGATGACGTCGGGGCGGCGGGCCGCGGTGCTGCGGCGCGGCTGGTGGGTCGTGCCCGCGGTGTGCGCGGCCGTCCTGGTCGCGGTGATCGCGCTGGGCGCGCCCTGGACGCCTACGGCGCGGACCTGCCGCGGCTCGCCGCGCCGGGTGCCGAGGGCACGGGCGGCGGGACGGCCGCGCTGGGGGCCGACGCCTCCGGCCGCGACGTCCTGGCGCGCGTGGGTCAGGGCGCGCTGACCACGATCCTGCTGGCCCTGGTCGCCGTGCTGGTCTGCTGGGCGATCGGGATGCTCGCCGGCACCGTGCCGGCTCTGAGCGCGGGGCCCTTCGAGGCCGCCAACGCCGTGCCCCCGGTCCTCGCCGGCATGGTCGTGGCCGCCCTGATGGGCCCGAGCGCGCAGGGGGCGGTGATCGCGGTGCTCGCCGTCTCGTGGGCCCCGCTGGCCGCCCACGCGGCGTCGCTGGTCGAGGAGGCCAACGCGACCGCCTACTCGCGGATGGCCCCGCTGCTGGGGGTCTCCAGGCCGCGGCTGGTGCTGACCAAGCTGCTGCCCGGCGTCGCGGGCCCGGTGTTCCGGCACGCGATGCTGCGCCTGCCCGGCACCGCCCTGGCGCTCGCGGCGCTGGGCTTCCTGGGGCTGGGGCCGCAGCCGCCGACGCCGGACTGGGGCCTGCTGCTCAACGAGGGCATCGACTACATTGAGCGCGCCCCGTGGGTCGCGGCGGCGCCGATGCTCGCCCTGATCGCGCTGTCGGTCCTGGCGGTCTCGCTGTCCTCGCGGAGGGCGTGAGCCGGGCCGCGAGCCGGCCCGCGGACTCGGTCCCGGCACGCGCTCGGGCGGGGTCGCAGCCCGGCTCCCGGCCTGCGGCGGGCCGTTCTCACCCCTCCCGCGGCGGCCCCACCGACTCCCGCTCGACCAGCGGCATCGGCACCAGCGTCGCGGCGTCCGGCACGGGCTCCTCGCCCTCGAGCAGCATCCGCACGCCCAGGCTGCCCATCTCCCGGTAGGGCAGCCGCATCGTGGTCAGGGCGGGGTGCAGGTAGGTCGCCAGCTGCTCGTCGTCGAAGGACATGACCGCGACGTCGTCCGGGACCCGCAGCCCGCCCTCCTGCAGGGCCTGGTACGCGCCGAAGGCGACCCGGTCGTTGGCCGCGAGGATCGCCGTGAACGACGCCGCCCGCTCCAGCAGCCGCCGCGTCCCCCGGTAGCCCAGCTCGGGCTCCCACTCGTGCCCCTCGACCTCGTCGGCGAACCGCAGGCCCGCGGCGGCCAGGGCGGCGTCGATCCCCGCGTAGCGCTGGGGGATGGTGGCCGAGAGGTAGGGGTCGTAGACCCTCGGGGAGCGGCCGATGAAGGCGATGCGCCGGTGCCCGGCCTCCAGGAGGCGGCGGACGGCGGCCTGCCCGGCGTCGTGCTCGGCGGGCAGGATCGAGGGCAGCCCCGCGGAGGTGCCGTTGACCAGCAGGGCCCGCTTCCCCCGCGGCAGGGCGGGCAGGTCCACCCGGCGCGCGCTCATCAGGCCGAACAGGAGGCCGTCGACGCGGCGCTCCAGCATCGAGTCCACCACCTTCTCGAGGCGCTCCGGGTGCTCGCCCACCTCGGCCATGAGGATCGTGTAGCCGCGCTCCTCGGCGGCGTCGAGGGCGCCGCGGATCATCGCCGAGGCGTAGCGGGTCACCGTGACGTCGTCGGAGATGAAGGCCAGCGAGCGGGTCTTGCCGGTGCGGAGGCTGCGGGCCGTGGGGTCGGGGGAGTAGTTCAGCCGTTCCGCGGCCTCGCGGACCCGGGCGGCGGCCTCCTCCGAGATCCTCGTGTTCTCGCGCCCGTTGAGCACGAGGCTGACCGTGGTGACCGACAGCCCCGCCTCGCGGGCGACGTCGGCCTGGGTGGCCCTCTTGTTCATTCCGTTCCTCCGGCACGTCGTGCCATGCCGCGCGGGGGTTCCGCGCGTCTCCCACACTCTAGCGGCCCCCGGGACGCCCACGTGACGGGTGACACCCGCGCAAATCGGTGCTACCGTACCTGCTAAGTCGATTTATCAGCGACCAGAGGCCTCAGCGCGGAGCCTCATCCCAGAACATCAAGGAGCGGCAACGTGGCCCTTTCCTCTACGACCTTCAAGAACCCCTCGTACCTGCAGAGCTCGTTGACGCTGCTGCTGTTCTTCGCCTCGTGGGGCGTGTGGTGGTCCTTCTTCCAGATCTGGCTCACCGACCCCGACTCGGGACTGGGCCTCAACGGCTCGCAGGTCGGCACCATCTACTCGGTCAACTCGGCCGGCACCCTGATCATCATGCTGCTCTACGGCACGCTGCAGGACCGGCTTCGGATCAAGCGGCACCTGGTGGTCTTCGCCTCGGCGATCATGACGCTGATCGGGCCGTTCGCGATCTGGGTCTACCGGCCGCTGCTCGAGAGCTCCTTCCTGCTCGGCGTCGTCGCGGGCGCCGTCGTCCTCTCGGCCGGGTTCATGGCCGCCGCGGGCCTGCTCGAGGCGTTCTCCGAGCGCCTGAGCCGCACCTTCAACTACGAGTACGGCCAGGCCCGCATGTGGGGTTCGTTCGGCTACGCCGTCGTCGCGCTGGTCGCGGGCTTCCTGTTCACCGTCAACCCGGCGCTGAACTTCTGGCTCGGCTCGGTCTTCGGCCTGCTCTGCCTGCTGGTGCTGCTGTTCTGGAAGAGCCCGGCCGTGCCCCGGGACCACGCCACCACGGTGGACCCGACCAAGGCCGAGAACACCCCCGGCCTGCGCGAGATGGCCGGCGTGCTGCGCTCCCCGGCCCTGTGGGCCATGATCGTCTTCGTCCTGCTGTCCTGGACCTTCTACACCGTCTTCGACCAGCAGATGTTCCCCGAGTTCTACACCCTGCTCTTCGACTCGCCCGAGCGCGGGCAGCAGGTCTACGGCGTGCTGAACTCGGTGCAGGTCTTCCTCGAGGCGATCATGCTGGGCCTGGTGCCCCTGCTGATGCACCGGATCGGGGTCAAGAACACCCTGATGCTCGGCATGCTCGTGATGTTCCTGCGCATCCTCGGCTGCGCCGTCTTCGACGACCCGGTCGTCATCTCCTTCGTCAAGATGTTCCACGCCCCCGAGGTCGCGCTGTGCATACTGCCGGTCTTCCGGTACTTCACCCTGCACTTCAACCCGGCGCTGTCGGCGACGATGTACATGGTGGGGTTCCAGGTCGCCTCGCAGGTCGGCAACATCATCCTGTCCCCGATGCTCGGCGCCCTGCGCGACGGCATCGGCTACCAGCCCACGTTCTTCGTGATCTCCGGGATCGTGCTGATCGCCGGGATCTACGGGCTGCTCGTCCTCAAGAGGGACGACCAGTACGTCCACGGCGACCCGTTCGTCCGCCGCGGCGCCACCGCCGCCCCGTCCAAGGAAAAGGAAGAGGTCTAGAGATGACCGAGCAGACCGTCTCGCTGAACCTGCCCGAGCAGCTCCGTCTGGCCGAGGAGGCCAACGCCGAGCTCCGCCGCGGCCGCAAGGACCGCTGGTACCCGAGCTTCCACATCGCGGCCCCGGCCGGGTGGATCAACGACCCCAACGGCCTTAGCTTCTTCCGGGGCCGGTACCAGGTCTACTTCCAGCACAACCCGGCCAGCGCGCAGCACCACATGATGCACTGGGGCCACGTGTCCAGCGAGGACCTGGTGACCTGGCGCCGCGAGCCCATCGCGCTGGCGCCCACGCTGGAGGCGGACCGCGACGGCGTGTTCTCCGGCTCGGCCGTGGTCGGCGACGACGGGCTGCTCTACGCCTTCTACACCGGCCACCGCTGGCGCAACGGCGTCAACGAGGACGAGGGGAACCTCCAGGTCCAGTGCCTGGCCGTCTCCGAGGACGGCGTGACCTTCGAGAAGCGCGGCGTCGTCGTCGAGGGTCCCGAGGACTTGCTGCACTTCCGCGACCCCAAGGTCTGGCGTTCGGGCGGGACCTGGTGGATGGTCTTCGGCGCCTGCTCGGCGGAGAACCGCGGCGAGGTCTGGCTGTACCGCTCGGAGAACCTGCTCGACTGGGAGTTCGACCGGATCCTCTTCCGCGACCCGGACCCCGAGGCCTTCATGCTCGAGTGCCCGGACATGTTCCCGCTCGGGGACAAGTGGGTCATCCTGTACTGCCCCATGGGGCCCAGCAGGGACGGCTTCCGGGCGCGGAACACGCACAACGCCGGGTACGTCGTCGGGGAGTGGGAGCCGGGCGGGGACTTCCGCCAGCTCACCGACTACCGCCTCGTGGACTGGGGGCACCAGTTCTACGCGCCGCAGACCTTCGAGGCCCCGGACGGCCGGCGCATCGCCTTCGGCTGGATGGGCTCCTTCGAGATCCCCGTGGCCACCCAGGCCGAGGACGCGTGGTGCGGCCAGCTGACCGTCCCCCGCGAGCTGACCCTCGACGCCGACCTGCGGCTGCGCAACCGGCCGGTCGCGGAGGTCGAGCGCCTGCGCGCCGACTCCCGCGAGCTCGGCGCCTTCGAGGTGGCCCTGAACGACGACGTCGTCCTCCTCGACGACGCCGCGGCCTACGAGATCGAGCTCGAGGTGGACCTCGCGCGGACCACCTCCGAGCGGGTCGCGCTCAAGCTGGGCCTGACGCCGGACGGCAGTCACACGATGGTCGCCTACGACGACCTCATCGGCCGCGTCGTGGTGGACCGCCACGCCGCCGCGCACGGGGACCGCGGCTACCGCGGCGCCCCGTACCCGGGCGGGGACCGGCTCGCGCTGCGGGTCCTGGTGGACCGCGGCTCGGTCGAGGTCTTCGTGAACGGCGGCGCCGAGTCCGTCACCTCCTTCGCGTTCCCGGCCGAGGGGCCGCGCGCGGCGGTGCTGAGCTCGGAGTCCGGGACCATCGCGGTGGAGTCGCTGACGGTGCACCGGCTGCGCTCGGCCTGGGCCGAGGACTGAGCGCGGCGGGGCCCGCCCTCTCGGGGGAGGGGCGGGCCCGAGTCGCTCGCGTTCTCGGTCCGTGACGTCATCTCATCCTGACGCGACCGGGTGTGTGCCGAGACGGCGTCCACAGGTGCACCGGTTCGGGGCGCACCGGGGGATGGCCTCGGTAGGCTCGCGACCATGAGCCATCCGACCGGCGCGTGGACCGTCGAATACGACGACCGTGGGCGCTTCGAACGTTTCTTCCGAGGGCTCGGCGAGTACGAGCAGGCCGTGCTCGTCGCCGCCGTGCAGAACGTCTTGGAACCCTTGGGGACGGACATGTGCAGAAGCGAGTGGGGCAAGCCGTTGGGCGGCGGCCTGTACGAGTTCCGGGTGCGGCGTTCCCTGCGCACGCTGCTGCGCGAATTCGCACCCCAGGAGGCGGGTCGATTCGACGATGTCGGCGATCGTCCCGTGCTCCTTCGCGTCTTCTGCACGTTCCACGGTCGTCGGGTCATCCTGCTCCTGGGCGGGTACGACAAGAACAGGGACCCCTCGAAGCGGCGCCAGGAGCGGGGGATCAAGGCCGCACGACGGGAATTGGCGCAGTGGAAACGCCGAGGGTGACCGCCACCCACTTGACCGGTTATGTTTTAAAGCACATAATTCAAGGGTAAGCGGCAGAAGGGATTCCACCATGGGCACTCGTCAGTTCAACGATCTGGCCTCCGAGGCGCAGGCGGGCTGGTCCGACGACGCCCGCGTGGTGCACCGCGCCGCCGCCGAGTCGTACCGTGCCGAGCTCGAGGCTCGGCAGGAGCTGGGAAGGCAGCTCGCCGGCGTCCGGGGGAGCCGCCGCATGACGCAGCCCGCGCTGGCGGAGGCGGCGGGCGTCCAGCAGGCGGAGATCAGCCGTATCGAGAGGGGGCGCGCCAACCCCACGTACGCGACCCTGCACCGGCTCGCGGCCGCCCTCGGCGTCACGCTCACGTTCGCCCCGGCCGCCCCCTCGATCTCAGAGGACTGACCGGGGCCTTCCTTCCGCGTCCCGGTGAGACGGGCTTCCCGCCCATCGTGCCTCACCGCCCCGAGGGGGTGAGCTCCTCGACCAGCCGGGCCGCCTCGACCTCCCGGCACGCGGCGAATCCCTTCCCGGCCCAAAGGTTCAGGCGCTCCGGATCCCCGGCGGCGTCGGCCTCGGCGCGCATCCGCGCGGTCAGGTAGTGGATCTGAGGGTAGAGGCGCGGGGCCTCGGCGGAGTGGCGCCGGGCGAATCCGTTCCGGATGGTGCGCGCCTCCCGCCCGGAGAAGGCCCTGGTCAGCATCGTCTCCCGGTCCGTCAGCTCCAAGAGCGCCCGGCGGTGGGTGGCCTTGGTGCCGGCCTCGCGCGCGGTCAGGAACAGCGTCCCGACCTGGGCGGCGCGGGCCCCCGCGCGCAGGAGGCGGGCGACGTCGTCGGACCCGGCGACCCCGCCCCCGGCGACGATCGGGCGGTCGGTGATCCCGCGAGCATAGGCGGTCAGAGCGGCCGCGTCCTCCGACGAGTCGTCGTCGACGCCGAGCACGCTCGCCCGGTGGCCGCCCGCCGCGATGCCCTGGATCCCGACGACGTCGGCCCCCGAGGCGGCGATCGCGCGGATGCCGGGTCGGCTGGTCGCGTACAGGACGACCGCCTTGCCGGCCTCCTGCAGGCGGCGGATCGTCGCCGCGTCGGGGTGGCCGAAGGTGAAGGACACACAGGAGGCCGAGGACCGGAGGATCAGCTCCAGCTTCTCCTCGTAGTGGTCCGCCGACCAGCGGGGCTCGGGAGGGAACACCTCCGGGGCATATGCCTCCTCGGAGATGAGTCGCTCGCGGTAGGCCGCGTAGGCTGCCTCGACCGGGGTCGCGGACTCAGTCTCGGTCGCGAACTTGGTCCTGGACGCAGCGTCGGTCCCGGTCCCGGCCTCGATCCCGGTCCCCGTCCCCGCCTCCGGCCGCCCGTCCCCCTCCGGGACGAACACGTTGACCCCGTACGGTGCCCCGGTGAGCCCCTCGACGGCGTCGACGGCCGCGCCGAGGGCCTCCGGGGCGAGGTAGCCGCCGGCCAGGAAGCCCAGGCCCCCGGCCTCGCCCACCGCCGCGCACAGCTCCGGCGTCGAGGGACCGCCCGCCATGGGCGCGAGGACGACGGGGCGCCGGCCGAAGATCGCTTGCGCACGGTCGATGGTCATGGGTTCCTCCGGGGGGGGGCAGATGGGCGGTCGTCCTCCCAGCCTAGGGCGCGCCGCGCGGCCCGGCGGGTCGGACCGGCGCCAGAGGGTCGGATCGGTGCCGGAGGGCCGGATCAGCACCAAAGGGCCGGATCGGTGCCGGGGGTCGGACCGGCAGGAGGGGCGGGCCGACGATCCACCACGCTCGTCACCCCCACGCACCCGCTTGCTATGGTGTGAATCACCAGCACCCGCACCAGCACCCGCGCCCACGCGAAGGAGTCGAGCCCCATGCGCGCAGCCCGCTACCACGCCAACCACGACATCCGCATCGAGGAGATCGAGGCGCCGGAGGCAGGACCCGGCGAGGTCCTCATCGACGTCGCCTGGTGCGGCATCTGCGGCACCGACCTGCACGAATACCTGGACGGTCCCATCTTCGTCCCGGAGGCCGGGCACCCCCACCCGATCTCCGGCGAGTCCGCCCCCGTCACCCTCGGCCACGAGATGAGCGGGACCGTGGCGGCGCTGGGCGAGGGCGTGGAGGACCTCGAGGTCGGCCAGAAGGTCGTGGTCGAGCCGTACATCATCCGCGAGGAGAACGAGGGCGACGAGAACTACCAGCTCAGCCCGGACATGAACTTCATCGGCCTCGGCGGCGGGGGCGGCGGCCTGGGAGAGAAGATCGCCGTCAAGCGCCACTGGGTGCACCCGATCGCGGACTCGGTCGCGCTGGACGAGGCCGCCCTGATCGAGCCGCTCTCGGTGGCCCACCACGCGTTCGTGCGCTCCGGCGCCACGGCGGGCGACGTCGCGATCATCGGCGGCGCCGGGCCCATCGGCATCCTGACGGCCGCCGTCCTGAAGGCCGAGGGCCTGACCGTGATCGTCAGCGAGATCTCCGAGCTGCGGCGGCGGAAGGCCCTGGAGACCGGCGTCGCCGACCACGCGATCAGCCCGCGGGAGGTCGACGTCGTGGAGAAGGTCCGCGAGCTGACCGGCGGGCGCGGCGCGGACGTCGGCTTCGAGTGCAGCTCGGTCGACGTCGTGCTGGACATGCTGCTCGATGCCGTGCGCCCGGCCGGCGTGATCGTCAACGTCTCGATCTGGGGCCACGAGCCCAAGGTCGCCCTCCACAAGCTGGTCATGAAGGAGATCGATCTGCGGGGCACGATCGGCTACTCCCACGACCACCCCGCCACCATCAGGCTCGTCGAGGAGGGGAAGGTGGACCTGAAGCCGTTCATCACCGGAAGGATCGGTCTGGAGGGCCTCGTCGACGAGGGCTTCGAGACCCTCATCCACCGCAACGAGACGGCCGTGAAGATCCTGGTCTCGCCGTCGGGCCGGGGCCTCGGGGAGTAACCTGCGGTCCCCCCGGCCTGTCCCTTGCCCGGCCGGGGGAGTGAGTATACGGTCCGTCATATAGCCGCCGGCATCGACGAGGAACGGGGGACACCGTGAGCGCCCAGACCGATCGCAGGGTCCAGGAGATCATTGAGGACGTCGCGGACCCGGGCCGCTCGGCTCCGGATCACTTCTGCGACCGCCACGACCCCGCGCTGACCGCCTTCCTCGTCTCCTGGCCCGGCCGCCGGGCGGCCGAGCACAGCTTCGGGGAGCTGGCGGAGCGCTCGCGGCGCGTCGCCAGCTACCTCGCGGAGCTCGGCGTCGGCGAGGGGGACCGGGTCGCCACGCTCATGCGGCGCTCCTTCGACCTGCCCGTCGTCGTCCTGGCCGCCTGGCGGCTGGGCGCCGTCTACGCCCCGGTCTTCACCGCCCTGGCCTCGGAGTCGGTCGGGGAGCGCCTGCGCCGCTCCGGCGCGAAGGTCGTGATCGCCGACCCCGAGCTCGCCGGGCACGTCCCGGAGGGGGAGTGGGCGGTCGTGCTCAGCGGCTCGGAGGGCGCCGGCGAGGCGCCCGCGCTCGAGGTCGAGGCGGAGCGCCTCGAGCCGTGGGAGGGGGCGGCGCCCACGGGCCCGGACGTGCCGCTGGTGCACCTCTTCACCTCGGGGACCACGGGCGAGCCGAAGTCGGTGGTGCACACCAAGCGGCACGCGGCCGGCTGGCAGAGCTTCCTGGAGCACGGCCTGGCGCTTCGCTCCGGGAGCGTCTACTGGTCGGCGGTGGACCCGGGCTGGTCCCTCGGGCTGTACACGGCCCTGCTGGCGCCGATGCTGGCGGGGCGCTCGAGCATCCTCACCGGGGGCCGGTTCGACGCCGGGTCCTCCTGGGACGTGCTCTCCGACCTCAGGGTCACCGACTTCCTGGCCGCCCCGACGACCCTGCGGGCCATGCGCAACTCCCCGGACAAGCGCATGGTGCGCCACCTGGACCGGATGTCCAGCGCCGGGGAGGCCGTGACGCCCGGGCTGTTCGAATGGGCCGAGGACCTGGGGACCCCGGTGCACGAGAACTACGGGCAGACCGAGACCGGCCTGTGCGTGGGCTTCCCCCACGACCCCGAGCTCGGCATCCCGCTCGAGCAGGGCGTGATGGGGCGGCCCCTGCCCGGCTGGTCGATCACGGTGCTGCGCATGGACGAGGACGACGTCGCGCCCGAGGGGGAGATCGGCCGCCTGGCCATCGACATCGCCGCGAGCCCGTTCATGACCTTCGCGGGGTACGGGGAGGAGCGGGACCCGGATCACGACCGGTTCACCGCCGACGGCGCGTACTACCTGACCACCGACCTCGCCATCCGCGGGGGCGGCGGGGCCCTCCGATTCGCCGCTCGCGGCGAGGACGCCATCCTGACCTCGGGCTACCGGCTCAGCCCCGTGGAGATCGAGAACTCGCTGATGAGCCACCCGGCGGTGCGCCGGGCCGCGGTGGTCGGGGACGAGGACCGCGACCGGGGCGAGATCGTCCACGCCTACGTGGTGCTCGAGGAGGACCACGAGCCGGGCCGGGAGAAGGCCGAGGAGCTGCAGCGCTGGGTCAAGGGGAACTACGGCTCGCACGCCTTCCCGCGCCGCGTCAGCTTCGTGGACGAGATCCCCACGACCGCCAACGGCAAGGTCCAGCGCTCGGCGCTGCGCCGGCGTCGACGGGGGTAGGCGGCCCGCCCGGGGCCGACGCCGGTGCCGACGCCGCGTGTCACGCCCGCCGCCCGACGCCGTGCCACGGGCGGCCCACCCGCCGTCGCGCGCCCGCCCGCCGCGGCGCGCGCCGACGGCCCGCCGCCGCACAGAGACCGGGTGTCGCCGCCGCGTCCCCGGCCCTAGGCTGGTGGCATGGAGATCCTGATCCAGCCCGGAGACATCACCCAGACCCGCGCCGACGCGATCGTCAACGCCGCCAACTCCTCCCTGCTCGGGGGCGGGGGCGTGGACGGCGCCATCCACCGGGCGGGCGGCCCCGAGATCCTGGCCGAGTGCCGCCGCATCCGCGAGGAGGACCTCCCGGACGGGCTCCCGGCCGGTCGGGCGGTGGCCACCACCGCCGGGGAGCTGCCGGCGCGGTGGGTCATCCACACCGTGGGCCCCACCTACGCCAAGACCCCGGAGAAGTACGCGGAGAAGGCCCCGGTCCTCGCCTCGTGCTACCGCGAGTCGCTGCGCGTCGCCGCCGAGGTCGGGGCCCGCACCGTGGCCTTCCCGGCCGTCTCGGCGGGGATCTACGGCTGGCCCATGGACGACGCCGCGCGCATCGCCGTCGAGACCGTGCGGGAGCAGGGCCGGCAGCTGGGCGAGGCCCTCGAGACGGTGATCTTCGTGCCCTTCGGCGCGGAAGCCGAGCGGTGCTTCCGCGCCGCGGTGGAGAACTGACCCCCCGAACGCACAAAACGGCCGGGTCCGCACCGCATCCTCCGGAGGAGGACGCGGGCGGCCCGGCCGTTCTACAGGCTGACGGGAGCCTTACAGGGCGCGGACGCTCTTGGCCTGCATGCCCTTGGGGCTGCTCTCGGATTCGAACTCGACCTTCTGCCCCTCGGCGAGTTCACGGTAGCCGTTGCCTTCGATGGCGCTGAAGTGGACGAAGACGTCGTCGGATCCGTCATCGGTTGCGATGAAGCCGAAGCCCTTTTCCGCGTCGAACCATTTCACGGTGCCAGTGGCCATAATGATGTGTTTCCTTTGATTCATGCTGAGGCCGCACGGAGGCGGCCGGTACGTGCGCCGGAATGTCCCGGCACCCACGAGTGAAAAGTCTGAGCGGCTACCGCGTGAAACGGAGGCAGAGCAGAGAACAGGCAACGGGCGGATTCGCCGGTGCGCCCCCAGATGTCGAGGGAGACCGTGAGAATCTCGTCATTCCCTCTTTTCGTCGCTTCCATGAGCCTATCAGTCGCCAGGGGGTCAGGCATACGGTGCCCCGACACGGGATTCAGCTCGACGCGGAACGACCGCGCGGCCGAGCCCCTTGACGGCTGCGGCCCGGCGCTCCCCTCGCCTGCGCGAGGGGGGCCCGGGCCGCGGCGCGGCGAGCGGGGCGACTAGTCGTCCTGCTCGGCCTCGGCCGCGCTGTCGTAGTGCGACTCGGCGAAGCGGTCCACCGCCTCGGAGATCATGCGCTCGGCGTCCTCCTTGGAGCCCCAGCCCTCGCCCTTGACCCACTTGCCGGGCTCCAGGTCCTTGTAGCGCTCGAAGAAGTGCTGGATCTCATCCTTCTTGTAGTCCTCGACGTCGTCCAGGGACTTGATCGCGTCGAAGCGCTTGTCGGTGGAGACGCACAGGACCTTGGCGTCGCCGCCGGCCTCGTCGGTCATCTGGAACACGCCGATGGGGCGGGCCTCGATGATGACGCCGGGGATGACGTCGTAGTCCATGATGACCATGGCGTCGAGCGGGTCGCCGTCCTCGCCCAGGGTGTCCTCGAAGTAGCCGTAGTGGGTGGGGTACTGCATCGAGGTGAAGAGGACCCGGTCCAGGCGCAGCCGGCCGGTCTCGTGGTCGATCTCGTACTTGACCCTCGAGCCCTTCGGGATCTCGATCGTGACGTCGCGTTCCATTGAATTCCTCTCTGTGGAATCGGGGGGTGCGAGGCTCCCGCCTCGCGCGCGCCCGCCCGGGGCGCGCCTTCCAGCCTCAATCTATCGTCCGGCCCGGCGAATCGGTAAAACCGCATCTTGGCGCGCAGACATGAGATTCTGGTGTCGGAAGCGTCCCCGCGCGCGGCGGCGGGCGGGGAGGGAGCGACGATGCCTCGGACAGAGAAGACCCGGAACCGGATCTGGTGGGCGGTCGTGGCCGTTCTGGCGGTCGCGTGCCTGGGGGTCGTGGCGTGGCTGGTGCCAACCGTGAGCTCCCACCGCGCGGAGATCTTCTTCGACACCGCGGACGGGGCCGGGGCCGCGACGTCGGGCGAGCCCGCCGAGGGTCCCGTGGGAGCTTTGCCCTCCGACGCCGCGCTCCCCGACGCGGCCGAGCTGGGCCGCCGCGTGGACGAGGTGCTCGCCGGCGCCGGGGGATCCGCGGTCGGCGCCCAGGTTCTCGACGTCGAGACCGGCCAGCCCCTGTACTCCCGGGACGACGCCGAGCCCCTCGCCCCCGCCTCCAACCTCAAGGTCCTCACGGCCCTCTCGCTGCTGAGCCACTCCCACCCGGAGGACCGCTACCGGACCGAGAGCCGGCTGGGCGCCGCACCCGGGTCCGTCACGCTCGTGGCGGGCGGGGACACCATGCTCTCCGACGGCGCCTCCGACCCCGCCGACGTCATGGGCCGCGCCGGCCTGGGCGACCTCGCCGAGCAGACCGTGGGCTCCCTCGAGCGCCGGGGCGTCGAGGGGCCGCAGCAGGTCCGGCTGGACGCGAGCCGCTTCTCCGGTCCCGCCCTCAACCCCGCCTGGTCCCCGGAGGATCTCGCCCTGGGGTACGCCACCGGCGTCCACCCGATCGCCCTGTGGGACCACCACACCGCGCGGCCGCAGTTCCCCGAGGACGTCTCGGGGCGCCCCGCCGACGCCGGCCTCGACGCCCTGAACGCCTACGTCACGGCCCTGAACGCGGCCGCGGGGGACTCCGGCCTGTCCTTCTCCGCCGCGCCCGACCCGCGGCAGCTGCCCGCGGGCGACGCGGACGGGGCGCGGCTGGGCGGCGTCAGCTCGGCGACCGTCCTGGAGCAGGCCACCTACATGATGGAGAACTCCGACAACGTGCTGGCCGAGGTCCTGGGCCGCAACGCGGCGATCGCCGCGGGGGAGGAGGGCTCCCTCGAGGGCGGCGAGGCCGCGATCCGGCGGGCCCTCGCGGAGGTCGGAGTGGGCGTGGACGGTCTCGTCCTGGAGGACCTGTGCGGGCTGGCCCCCGGCAACCGCGTCACCACCGCGACCCTCGCCTCCGCGATGGCCGCCGCGGCCCGGGGCGACGGGCCGGTCGCAGACCTGCCGGGCACGCTCCCGGTGGCCGCGGGCAGCGGCACGCTCGCCGACCGCTTCGACGACCCGGCGGAGCAGCCGGCCGCCGGCTACGCGCGCGCCAAGACGGGCACCCTGCTGGAGGTCACCGGCCTGACGGGCATCACGACCACGAGCCAGGGCCGGCTCCTGGCGTTCTCGCTCCTGGTCAACGACCTCGACGACGCCGGAGCGGCCCGCGACGCCCTCGACACCGCCGTCGCGGACCTCAGCACGTCCTGAGCCGGTCCCGCCCGTGGCCGGTCCGCTGGTGATTGACCGCCCGCGTCCGGGATCGACGGTGCCGTCCGCGGTGCGGACCCGGCCGGCACCGTCCCGGAACGGGGCCGGCGGCGGCGTCGTCCACACCCGGGCCCGCGCCGCGCGCCGTATCGCTCTCAGCGAGACGGCGCGCGCGCCGCCCCCGGAGGGGCCGTGTCCCGGCTCATAATGGCCGGTACCCAGCCCCGCAGACGCCCGCATCACCGAAAGGACGGTCCGATGGGATTCAGCAAGGGAGACAAGGTCTCCTGGAACACCAGCCAGGGGAAGACGCACGGGAAGGTCCTCGAGCGGCGCACGAGCGACTTCCAGTTCGAGAAGCAGAAGTTCACGGCGAGCCAGGACGAGCCCGTCTACATCGTCGAGTCGGACAAGACAGGGTCCCAGGCGGCCCACAAGGAGTCCGCGCTGGAGAAGGCGTCATGAGCGGGAAGCACGAGCCCCCGAAGGGCGTCCAGGAGGCCGCGCAGCGCGCGCTGAAGTGGATCGAGGACGGCAAGGCCGGCAAGGGCTTCACCGAGACGGGCGAGCACCGCGCCGAGCAGCTGGCCCACGGCGAGAAGGTCGACGACGACGTCGTGCGGCGGATGCGCAGCTACTTCTCGCGCCACGCCCCGGACCGCGACGCCGAGGGCTTCAGCCAGGGCGGGAAGGGCTTCCCGTCCCCGGGCCGGGTGGCCTGGGACGCCTGGGGCGGCGACCCCGGCAAGCGCTGGGCGGAGTCGCAGCGCATCGAGGGCGACGACTGACCGTCCTCCGCGGAGAGGCCCCGCCCCGGATCCCGGGCCGGGGCCTCCTCGCGTCCCTCAGACTCGGTTCCCCCGCGCCCGCTGCAGCGCGTCCGCGGCGCGGATCAGCGACAGGTGCGAGAACGCCTGCGGGAAGTTCCCCGCCAGACGCCCCGACTCGGGGTCGTACTCCTCCGCCAGCAGGCCCGTGTCCGAGGCGTAGGAGCACAGCTGGTTCATCAGCCGGTGGGCGTCCTCCACCCGGCCCGAGTTCGCGTACTGCTCCACGAGCCAGAAGGCACAGATCAGGAAGGGATACTCGGGCCCTCCCAGCCCGTCCATGCCGGTCTCGGTGCGATACCGGTGGACCAGGCCGTGCTCGTCCACCAGGTCCCGCTCGATGCGCGCGACCGTGCCCAGCATCCTCGGGTCGTCCGCTTCGATGAAGCGGGTGTGGGGCAGCTGGAGCAGCGAGGCATCGACCTCCCGGCCGTCGTAGGTCTGGGTGAAGGAGTCGAGCTCCTCGTCGAAGCCGTGCTCCATGATCTCCTCGCGCAGGCGCTCCCGGTACTCCTCCCAGCGTTCCGTGTCGCCGTCCAGGCCGTGCTCCTCGACGGCGCGCAGGGCCTCGTTGAAGGAGGCCCACATCATGACCCGCCCGTGGGTGAAGTAGTGCTGGTCCCCGCGCATCTCCCAGATGCCGTGGTCCTTCTTGTCGAAGTTCGCGATCGTGTAGTCGAGCAGCGCCTTCTGCAGGCCCCAGGAGAACTCGGTCTCCTCGTGCCCGCCGTCGCGCAGCTCGGCGAGCGCCAGCATGACCTCGCCGACGACGTCGGCCTGGTACTGCTCCGCCGCTGCGTTGCCGACCCGGACCGGGCGAGAGCCCTCGTACCCGGCCAGGTGGGGGAGCTCCTTCTCGTCGAGGTCGCGTTCGCCGCCGAGGCCGTACATGATGCGCAGCCGGTCGGCGTCGCCGGCGACCGCGCGCAGCAGCCAGTCACGCCAGTGCAGTGCGCCCTCGGCGTGTCCGTGGGCGACGATGACCTCCACCGTGAGCGCGGCATCCCGCAGCCAGGTGTACCGGTAGTCCCAATTGCGCTCCCCTCCGAAGTGCTCGGGCAGCGACGCGGTGGGGGCGGCGACGATCCCCCCGGTGTCCGTGTGGGTCAGGGCCTTGAGCACCAGCAGCGAGCGCATCACCAGATGCCCCTCGGGTGAGTTGACCTGCAGCTTGCGGGCCCACTTGGACCAGTAGCGCTCTGTGGCGCGCAGGGCGCGATCGGGGTCGGTCGGCGCCGGGGTCTCCGCCCAGGAGGGGAACCAGGTGAGATTCCAGTCCAGCGTCTCGCCGGCCTCGAGGGAGAAGCGCCCCGCCAGGCGCGGGGCGAGGCTGCCGGAGGCGTCGGGGTCGATGGTTCCGGTAGCGCCGTCGGGCAGCACGTGGGTGCCTTCGTGCGTCAGGTCGTACTCCCGCGTGGTGATGCCGTCGCCGCCCGCGTGGTGCGGGGCGTCGTCAGATGTCGGCTCGGTCGTGGCGCACAGCATCGGACCGCTGATGAGCACCCCGTCCGGGCCGGCATTGCACAGCAGGGCGTCCAGGTCCCCGCCGCCGGGGCAGGGGACGCGCCGGAACCACGGGAGCGAGCGGGCGTAGTTGAAGCGCAGCCGCAGGTCGTGCTCGACCTCCACGGAGCCCTCGAGGCACTCGACGCGCCGGATCAGGTCCGACTGGCCGTCCTTGGGCGGGAGGAAGTCGGTCACCCGGAGGCGGCCCGTCTCGGTGCGCCACAGGGTCTCCAGGATGAAGCTGTCGGACCGGTAGCGGCGGCCGACGACGCGGCCCCCCACGGCCGAGAGCTTCCAGCGCCCGTCTTCCGGCCCGCCGAGGATGGCGGAGAACATGGCGGGCGCGTCGAACCGGGGCAGGCACAGCCAGTCGATCGAGCCGTCCCGCGAGACGAGGGCGCCCGTCGCGAGGTCGGAGAGCAGCGCGTACTCCTCCAGGGGAGTGCTGGGCGAAGCTGGCGCCGCGTCCTCCGTGCCGGCGTCGAGGGCGTGCTCTCCGGCCGCGGCGCGGTCCGCGGTGCGATTCTTCTCAGCCATGTCTCTCTGTATAGCGCAGTGGCCGGGTAGCGTGAAGCCATGAGCTCCACTCTGGACACCGTGATCGTCTGCGGCGCAAACGGCGACCTGTCACACCGGCTTCTGCTACCGGGCCTGGCGACCTACCTCGCGGAGCGCCGACCTGAACGCGGGGTCGAGCTGATCGGCGTCGGGCGTCGCGAGGACCCGGGCTTCGCCGAGGCGGCCCGGGAGGCCTTCGGCGGGGTCCTCGACGAGGAGGCGCTGCGGCGGGAGGGCCCGCGGCGGACGTTGGAGTCGGCGCAGTACCTGCAGGTCGACGTGACCGACGCCGAGGGGCTCGGCCGGGCCCTCGAGGAGGCGGGCGGGACGCCCGTCGTCTACCTTGCCCTGGCCCCCGACGTGGTGGTCCAGGCGTGCCACGCGCTGGCCGGGATCGCCGAGCGCGGCGCGCTCCCCGAGGGGATGGTGCTCGCGGTCGAGAAGCCCTTCGGCTCTGACCGGGAGTCGGCCCGGGGGCTCGACGACCTGCTGGCGAGCATCCTCCCCGAGGAGCGGATCGTCCGTGTGGACCACTTCCTCGGCATGCCCGGTGTGCTGGGGATCCCCGGGCTGCGCTGGGGCAATCCGGGTTTCGCGGGGCGGTGGGACGCCGAGCACGTCGAGCGCGTCGAGATCGTCTTCGACGAGACGCTGGGCCTGGAGGGCCGCGCCGACTTCTACGACGGTACGGGCGCGGCGGAGGACATGATCCAGTCCCACTTGCTCCAGACGATGGGCATGCTGATGATGGAGACGCCCGCGGAGGCCTCGGGGGATGCTCTGCAACGGGGCAGCGCGGAGGTCATCGCCGCGGCCGGGCTCGATCCGGAGGACCCCGACGCCGTGTTCAGGGGCCGCTACACCTCCGGCCAGGTCGGTGGGGAGGACCTGCCCGACTACACGGACGAGGAGGGCGTGGACCCCGAGCGGGGGACCGAGACGTTCGCCCGCGTCGTCGTGCGCGTGGGGCTCCCCCGGTGGGAGGGGGTTCCGGTGATCCTGCGTTCGGGCAAGGCCGTGGGGAGCCCCCGCCAGGAGATCGCCGTGCACTTCCGGGCCGACCCCGAGGCTGCGCAGGGGCGGCCCCGGGGCCTGGGCGAAGCCCGAGGCGACACGCTCCGGATCGGTCTCGAGGACGGGGACGTCCGCTGGGACCTGACCGCCGGTGGGCCCCACTCGCCCGGGGGAGTCCGGCGGATCACGCTCTCCTCCGCGGTGGGCGAGGAGCCGCTGACACCGTACGGGGCGGTATTCCTCGGCATCTTCGGGGGCGACGCCGCCCTGAGGGTCGCCCCGGGGACCCCGGAGGAGGGCTGGCGCGTCCTCGAGGAGGTGCGGGCGGCCTACCGAGAGGGCCGGGCGCCGCTGCGCAGCTACCCCGCGGGCTCCATCGATCCGGATCGTGGCTAGTCAGAGCGAGGGTCAGACCAAAGTAGCTGTTTTCAAGGGGGAGGGTTAAGGGGCCGCCTCGGTCGCATACTCTGTCAGGGTCTATCACTTCTTGAGACCCCGAACGAGGTTCATGTGACCCTGCAGAGAATCGCCGGGGGCGCCGTCGCGCTCGCCGTACTCATCGGTAGCCAGCTGGTCCCCGCCGCCGCCCAGGAGGGGCCGGGGCTCTCAGCGCCGGCTCCGTCCGCGCAGCCCACGCTGTCCGCCCCGCCCGCCTCCGCCACGCCGCAGCCCGCGGTCCCGGATCCTGCCGGGTCCCAGCCCGCCGAGCCGACGCTCGCGGCCACCGCCCGCGCGGACGCGGAGCCCCTTGCCGAGTCGGCCCCGACGCCTCCCTCCGCGGACCCCGAGGAGGAGGTGCTGCCCGAGACCGACCGGCTGATCGTGCGCTTCGCTGAGGGGGTCACCGAGGAGCAGAAGGCCGAGGTCCTGGACGAGGCCTCCACCGAGACCGAGGTGACGGACCCGGAGATCGTCAAGGAGTCGGTGGGCCAGAGCAGCGTCGTCGAGGCCAACACCGGGCTGGACGAGGCGGAGCAGCGCGAGGCCGTCGAGAAGCTGTCGGAGAACCCGCTGGTCGAGAGCGCCGAGCCCGACCTGATCGTCAGCGCCACCTCGGCCGTCCCGAACGCCTCGGGCGAGCCGTACTGGAACTCGCAGTGGAACATGCGGACCATCGACGCGCCCGGCGCCTGGCAGAGCGCGACCGGCTCGGGGGTGACCATCGGCGTCGTGGACACCGGGATCGTGAGCCACCCGGACCTGAACCAGAAGGTGGTGCCGGGCTACGACTTCGTCTCGGACAACTTCTACGGCCGGGACGGCGGCGGGCGCGACGCCAACCCCCGCGACGAGGGAACCTACTACAACGGCACCCCCTCCAACTGGCACGGCACGCACGTGGCCGGCATCGCGGGCGCGGTGACGGGCAACCGGATCGGGGTGGCCGGCGTCGCCCCCGACGCGAGGATCCAGCCCGTCCGCGCCCTGGGGACCGCGGGCTCCGGGTACGTCTCCGACATCGCCGACGCGACCGCCTGGGCCGCGGGCTGGCAGGGTGCGGGGATGCCGCGCAACGCCAACCCCTCGCAGGTCGTCAACGTCTCGATGTCCTGGGGCGGCTCGTGCCCCGCGATCATGCAGAGCGCGATCAACGAGGCGCACGCCCGCAACGTCCCGGTGGTGGTCGCCTCCGGCAACGCGGGGATCGACGCCTCGGGGGCGGCCCCGGCCAACTGCTGGCTGCCGATCGTCGTGGGGGCCACCGCCTCCAACAACACGCTGACGGGGTACTCCAACTACGGCAGGGCGCTCGACGTCGTCGCGCCCGGCGGCACCGTGGGCGCCGACATCTGGTCCACCGTCGACTCCGGGACCACCGTCCCGGTCGGTCCCAAGTACGGCCCGCTCAACGGCACCTCGATGGCCGCGCCCCACGTCGCGGGCACCATCGCGCTGATGAAGCAGGCCAACCGCGGGCTCACGGTCGAGCAGATCCGCAACGCGCTGACCTCCACCGGGCGGTCGGTGGGCGGGTACCCGCTCATCAACGCCAACCGGGCCGTGAACGCCGTCAAGCCGAAGCAGGCCGCCCCGGCCGTGGGCGGGGCCATCGGCACCTACTACCGCAGCAACGGCGGGGCGGGGACGTTCGGCCAGCCCACGGGCGGCGAGCTCTCCCTGATCCACGGCGGCGCCGTGCAGGAGTTCGACCGCCAGGGCACCCGGGCGGCGATCTACTGGCACCCCTCGACCGGGGCGCGCGCCGTGCACTGGTGGGGCGCCATCGGGGCCAAGTTCCGGCAGGGCGGGTACGAGCGCACCTACGGCTTCCCGGGCAGCGAGGAGGTGCGGACCGGGACGGGCTCGTACCAGTTCTTCAACCACCCCGGCACCCGGGCGACCAACCTCATCATGTGGTCCCCCTCGACCGGCGTCGGGGCGATCCGGGAGAACAGCGGGATCGGCGGCAAGTGGGCCTCCTCGGGCCGCGAGAACGCGATGGGCTACCCGGTGGGCGACGAGGTGCGCAAGGCCGACGGCGCCGCCTACCAGTTCTTCCGCATCGGCGGCCGCAGCCACCTGGTGATGTGGACGCCGCAGTACGGCGCCCGCACGATCGTGCAGCACGGCGCCATCGGCCAGGCCTGGATCAACGCCGGCCGCGAGGGCGGCTGGGGCTACCCGGTCACCGACGAGTACCGCGGGTCCGACGGGCGCGTGCACCAGAAGTTCTCGCGCGGCGTCGAGGTGGTCTGGTGGCCGAACGGGATGCAGGTGCGGCGCTGACCCGGTGACCCGGTGACCCGGTGACCCGGGGCGGGCGGCGCGGGCGGGGGCGGGCGGGGGGGCCGGGGCGGGCCGCGCGGCCGCGCCCGGCCGATTCCCCGGCCCGTGCCCAGCCAATCCGCATCCCGCTGTGGCAAGGTGGGTCCCATGACTGAAGACATCATCAGCTGGGAGGCGGCGGCCGCCACGGCCGCGCGCCTGACCCCGGCGGGTCCCAAGCTCTCCCGGGCCGAGGCGCGGGCCGCGGTCGAGTCCATCCGCTACCACGCGAGCGCCTCCGTGGATCACGTCCACCGCATCACCGGGCTCGACGCCGCGGAGCGGCTGCACGACTCGCAGCTGCTGGTCGTGGACCGGCAGGGCTGGTCGCGGGCCAACTCCCAGACCTTCTCGATGATGCTGAACCGCCTGGTCACCTCCGGGATGGGCGACCGCCTCGCGCAGCTGAACGAGCTGGACCGCAAGGTCACCGAGGCCGGCGCCGCGCTGGAGCTCGGCGGCGTCCTGGCGTTCCTGTCCGCCCGGGTCCTGGGCCAGTACGACCCCTTCGCGGCCCTCGGCGGCTTCGGCGCCCCGGGCGGGCGGCTGATGCTGGTGGCCCCCAACATCGTGATGATCGAGCGGGAGCTGAACCTCGACCCCGACGACTTCCGGCTCTGGGTCTGCCTCCACGAGCAGACCCACCGCGTGCAGTTCGCCGCGGCGCCCTGGCTGCGGGAGCACATGCTCGGGCTGATCGCCCAGCTGCCCCAGCACCTCGAGGGCGGCGGGGCCGAGCTGCTCCGCCGGCTCCTGGACGGCGCGGCGGAGGGCGTGCGCGCGCTCGCCGACCGCTCCCGGAAGCCCGGCACCGACGACGCCGGGCCCGGCGCCGACGCCGACGCGGCGACCGGAGCGGGCGGCCCCGGCCCCGCGGAAGAGCGCCCCGCCCCCGCGAAGCCCCTGCCCACCCGCCGGATCACCGCCCTGCTCGACGAGCGGACCGGCAAGGTCTTCTCCGACCTCACGGCCATCATGAGCCTCATGGAGGGCCACGCGAACGTGGTCATGGACGCGATCGGCCCCGAGACCGTGCCGAGCGTCAAGACGATCCGCCGCCGCTTCGAGCGCCGCTCCGCGACCCGGGGCGCCCTTGAGCGGATGATCCGCACGGCGCTGGGCCTGGACCTGAAGATGCGGCAGTACCGGGACGGCCAGGAGTTCGTCCAGGCAATCGTGGACCGCCGCGGGATGGCCGAGCTCAACCGCGTGTGGGAACGCGCCGAGAACCTCCCCAGCGAGGAGGAGATCCACGACCCCTCCCGCTGGATCGCCCGCGTCCTCGACGGCCGGGCGGGGGCCTGATGGCCCAGAGCGGCCGGCAGGGCCGCCTGCACCCGACCGTGGGAGCGGCCCGCGGGGCGCTTGCCGAGGTCCTGCGGCGCCAGCTGCCCGGGCTCGGGATCGCCCCCACGGGCCGCTCCCGGCGCGCGGCCGGCCCGGACGCTGCGGACCGTGCCCCGCTCGTGCTGGTCGCCTGCAGCGGCGGCGCCGACTCCTCGCGCTCGCGGCCGTCGCCGCGCACTTCGCCCGCCGCGGGGACCTGCGGGTGGGCGCCGCCGTCGTCGACCACGGCCTGCAGGACGGATCCGATGCCGCCGCGGCCGACGCCGCCGCGGCCTGCCGCGCGCTCGGCCTGGACCCGGTCCTGACCCAGCGCGTGGAGGTGCGCCGGGAGGGCGGCGGCCTCGAGATGGCCGCCCGGGAGGCCCGCTACGCCGCCCTGGAGCGCCTGGCCGCCGAGCACGACGCCGTCGCCGTGCTGCTCGGCCACACCCTCGACGACCAGGCGGAGACGGTCCTGCTGGGCCTGGCCCGCGGCTCCGGGACCCGCTCGCTGGCTGGGATGCCCGAGGGCCGCGCCCTGGGCTCCGCCCGCCTGATCCGCCCGTTCCTCGCCCTGCGCCGGGAGCAGGTCGAGGAGATCTGCGCCGCGGAGGGGCTGCGGCCGTGGCAGGACCCCAGCAACGAGGAGCGCTCGTTCCTGCGCAACCGGGTCCGGCACGACGTCGTGCCCCACCTGGAGCGGCACCTCGGACCGGGCATCAAGCGCGCCCTGGCCCGCACGGCCTCGGTGCTGGGGCCCGACGCCGAGCTGATCGAGGAGCTGACCGACCGCGCGGCCGGGGAGGCCGCGGCGGACCCGGCGCGCTTCCAGGACCCGGATCCGGCCCGACCGGGAGAGGCGGATCGCCCCGGGGCCCGAGAGGCGGATCCCCCCGCGACGGCGGAGGCCGATCCTGCTGATCGGGAGGCCCCCGCCGGCGGGCCCGCTGGCCCGCGGTGCGCGCTGCTGCTCGCGGCCCTGCGGGACCAGCATCCCCGCTGCGGCGCCGGGTGCTGGCCCGCGCCGTCGTCGCCGCCGGGGGCGAGTCGCCGAGCCACGAGCGGCTCGCCGCCCTCGAGGAGCTGGCGGCGGGCGCGGGGAATGCGGGACCGGTGCAGATGGCGGGTAGAGTTGCCGTGTGGCGCCGTCGCCCCCTCGACCGTCACGCCACGGCCGCGGAGTCCGCGGCCGCCGGGGCGCTGGTGTTCGTGGGTCAGCGGACGCCTCCCGCCGCGGCCCCTCCGGGGCCCTCGGCCCAGAACTTGAAATAGGTCACCACAGCAGGAGACATCAGTGGATTCACAGGACGTCAAGGACGATCTCAAGCACGTTCTCTATACGCGGGAGCAGATCCAGGAGAAGATCGCCGAGCTCGCCGCGCAGATCGACGAGGACTACAAGGACCGGGACGTCCTGCTGGTGGGGGTGCTCAAGGGCGCCGTGATGGTCATGGCCGACCTCTCCCGCGCGCTGCACGCCCACTACACGATGGACTGGATGGCCGTGTCCTCCTACGGCTCGGGGACCAAGTCCTCCGGCGTCGTGCGGATCCTCAAGGACCTGGACACGGACCTGCACGGGCGCGACGTCCTCATCGTCGAGGACATCATCGACTCGGGGCTCACCCTGTCCTGGCTCAAGTCCAACCTCGAGTCCCGCGGGGCCAGCTCGGTGGAGATCTGCGCGCTGCTGCGCAAGCCGGCCTCGGTCAAGACCGAGATCCCGGTCAAGTACATCGGCTGGGACATCGAGCCCGAGTTCGTGGTGGGCTACGGCCTCGACTTCGCCGAGCGCTACCGCAACCTGGACTTCATCGGCACGCTCGCCCCGCACGTCTACTCGTAGGAGCCCGCGCCCGGGCGCCCGCACCGACCGCGCCGCCCGCCCCGACGGCGTCGCACCGACGGTGCCGATCGACCGTCCGCCGACGGCGCGGGGGCGGGTGCGGCGCGGCCGTCCCGCGGCACGGCAGGGGCTTCCGCTGTGAGGATAAGTCCGAGGGGACTCTCAGCTCACGGCGGTAGCCTTTTCCGAGACCTCACATCACCCGTGACCATGCGTCACCCGTGACGACCTCACCGGAAGGCACGACAGATTTGGCACAGCAGAACACCCCCCAGAAGAAGTCCCTGAGGGATCGGATCCTCAAGGGACCGTACTTCTGGATCTTCCTCGCGCTCCTGGTGCTGCTGCCGATGATCTACGTCTCGACGTCCGGGGAGAGCAACCGGGTCGACACCAACGTGGGCATGCAGCTGCTCCAGGACGACAAGGTCAACGAGGCCAAGATCTTCGACGGCGACCAGAAGGTCGAGCTGTCGCTCAAGGACGACTACAGCCAGGACGGCCGGGACCTCGGCAAGTCCGTGGTCTTCTACTACGTCCAGCCGCGCGCCGGCGACGTCGTCACCGCGATGGACAACGCCGGGCTGCAGGGCTACACGGACCAGCCGGTGCAGAGCAACTGGTTCACCTCGCTGCTGGGCTTCCTCCTGCCCTTCCTGGTCATCCTCCTGATCTTCTGGTTCCTGCTCTCCCGCATGAGCGGCGGCGGCAGCCAGATCATGTCCTTCGGCAAGTCCAAGGCCAAGAAGTTCAACAAGGAGAACTCGACCGTGAAGTTCTCCGACGTCGCCGGCTCGGACGAGGCGGTCGAGGAGCTCCAGGAGGTCAAGGAGTTCCTGACCGACCCCGCGCGCTTCACCTCGGTGGGCGCCAAGATCCCCAAGGGCGTGCTGCTCTACGGCCCTCCCGGCACGGGCAAGACCCTGCTGGCCAAGGCCGTGGCCGGCGAGGCCGGGGTGCCGTTCTTCTCGATCTCGGGCTCCGACTTCGTCGAGATGTTCGTGGGCGTGGGCGCCTCGCGCGTGCGCGACCTCTTCGAGCAGGCCAAGCAGAACGAGGCCGCGATCATCTTCGTCGACGAGATCGACGCCGTCGGCCGCCAGCGCGGCGCCGGCATGGGCGGCGGCAACGACGAGCGCGAGCAGACCCTGAACCAGCTCCTGGTGGAGATGGACGGGTTCGACGAGAACACCAACATCATCCTCATCGCGGCCACCAACCGGCCGGACGTGCTGGACCCCGCGCTGCTGCGCCCCGGGCGCTTCGACCGCCAGATCGGCGTCGACGCCCCGGACCTCAAGGGCCGCAAGCGGATCCTCGAGGTGCACGGGGAGGGCAAGCGCCTGGCCACCAACGTGGACCTCGCGCAGGTCGCCAAGAAGACCCCGGGCTTCACGGGCGCGGACCTGGCCAACGTGATGAACGAGGCCGCGCTGCTCACCGCGCGCTCCAACGCTCAGATCATCGACGACCGCGCGCTGGACGAGGCGATCGACCGCGTGATCGCGGGCCCGCAGCGCCGCTCACGGCTCATGAAGGAGCTGGAGCGCAAGATCACCGCGTACCACGAGGGCGGCCACGCCCTGGTCGCGGCGGCCCTGCGCAACACCGACCCGGTCACCAAGATCACCATCCTGCCCCGCGGCCGCGCGCTCGGCTACACGATGGTCATGCCGGTGGACGACAAGTACTCCACGACCCGCAACGAGCTGCTGGACCAGCTGGCCTACGCGCTCGGCGGCCGGGTGGCCGAGGAGATCGTGTTCCACGACCCCTCGACGGGTGCGGCCAACGACATCGACAAGGCGACCAGCACGGCCCGCAAGATGGTCACCGAGTACGGCATGTCCGCCGTCGTCGGCGCCGTCAAGCTCGGCTCGGGCAACACCGAGCCGTTCCTGGGGCGCGACGCCGGGATGGGCGGCCGCGAGTACTCGGAACAGGTCGCCGCGCAGATCGACGCCGAGGTGCGCGCGCTCATCGACCACGCCCACGACGAGGCCTACGCGATCCTCAACGACAACCGCGACGTCCTGGACCGGCTCGCCTTCGAGCTGCTGGACAAGGAGACCCTCAACGAGGCGGAGATCGCCGCGGTCTTCCAGGACGTCCGCAAGCGCCCGCTGCGCGACGTCTGGCTGTCCAAGGAGACCCGCGCGGTCTCCGAGCTGCCGCCCATCTCCACCCCGGCCGAGAAGGCCGAGGCCGAGGCGGCCGGCGCCGAGGACCCCGAGGACATGGCGCCGCAGGACCAGGCCGTGGCGGCCAAGCCCGAGCACCCGCTCGAGGTGCCGAGCCACTCGCAGGGCAGCACGCCCCCGGGCACCGGTGAGGCCGGCGGCCCCCAGGGCGGTCCCGCCGAGGGAGGTCCCGGGGCCGAGGGGCCGGTCGGCCCGCAGGACCGGTGAGCCGCGTGGACCTGCCCCGCATCGAGGCCGCGGTCCGCGAGATCCTCGCCGCGATCGGCGAGGACCCGGATCGTGACGGACTGATCGACACCCCCGCCCGGGTCGCGCGCGCCTACGAGGAGATGTTCTCCGGGCTCGGCCACTCGCCGGAGGAGCTGCTCTCCACGACCTTCGACATCGGCCACTCGGAGATGGTCCTGGTCAAGGACATCCCCTTCTACTCGACCTGCGAGCACCACCTGGTCCCGTTCCACGGCCATGCCCACGTCGGCTACATCCCCGGCGAGAGCGGCCAGGTCACGGGCCTGTCCAAGCTGGCCCGGCTCGTGGACCTCTACGCGAAGCGGCCGCAGGTCCAGGAGCGCCTGACCAGCCAGATCGTGGACGCGCTGCAGGAGTTCCTGCACCCGGCCGGGGCAATCGTGGTGATCGAAGGCGAGCACATGTGCATGTCCATGCGCGGGGTCCAGAAGCCCGGCGCCCGGACCGTCACCTCGGCGGTGCGCGGCCAGCTGCGGGACAACGCGACCCGCGCGGAGGCCATGAGCCTCATCAACGGGGCGGGGACCCGCTCGTGACGGCGGCCCCGAGCCGCCCCGCGGGGCGGGGCGAGACCCGGGGCTGGGGGACCTTCGCGGCGCTTCCCGCGGACCGGACCCTCATCATGGGCGTCCTCAACCTCACTCCCGACTCGTTCTCGGACGGCGGCGCCCACGCCGGCGTCGAGGCCGCGGTCTCCCACGCGCTGGCGATGGTCGAGGCGGGGGCCGACGTCGTCGACGTCGGGGGCGAGTCCACCCGCCCGGGCGCCGCGCCGGTGGACCCGGCCGAGGAGCAGCGCCGGACCCTCGAGGTGATCTCCCGGCTGGCCGAGCGCGACGTCGTGGTCTCGGCGGACACCAAGCACGCGGCCACCGCGCGCGCGGCGGTCGAGGCGGGCGCGCAGATCGTCAACGACGTCTCGGGCACGGAGCTGTCCGAGGAGATGATCGCGGCGTGCGCCGCCGCCGGCGTCCCCTACGTCCTGACCCACGCCCGCGGCGACTCCCGGACCATGGACGCCCGGGCCGAGTACGACGACGTCGTGGAGGAGGTCCGCGCCGAGCTGCTGACCCAGCGCGGGCGGCTCATCGCCGGCGGCGTCGCGCCCGAGCGCATCATCCTCGACCCGGGACTCGGCTTCGCCAAGGGCGGGGAGCAGGACTGGCGGCTCCTGGCGCGCCTGGACCGCCTGACGTCGCTGGGCCACCCGGTCCTGGTCGCGGCCTCGCGCAAGCGCTTCATCGGCACGGCGCTGGCGCGCTCCCGCGGGGTCGACGCCGTCCCGGCCGGGGAGCGGGACACGGCCACCGCCGCGATCTCCGCGCTGGCCGCCGAGCGCGGGGCCTGGGCCGTCCGCGTGCACGACGTCGCCGCCACGGCCGACGCGCTGGCGGTGACCCGGAGCTGGCTCGCCGCCGAGCGGCCGCCCCGTCCCGGCGCCGCGCCGCGGACCCATCCGATCACCGAGCACCAGAACTGACGAGGGAGAGCTTTGTCCGAGAAATCGCCATCCGCAGCGGGGGCCGACCACGGCCGGACCGTCGGCGCGGGGCTTGACCGCATCACCGTGACCGGGATCGGGGCCGTGGGTTACCACGGCGTCTTCGACCAGGAGAAGCGCGTGGGCCAGCCGTTCTTCGTCGACCTCTCCCTGTTCGCGGACCTGACGGCCGCCGGGCGCAGCGACGACCTGCGGGACACCATCAACTACGGCGAGATCGCCGAGAGCGTCAAGGACGTCATCGTCGGCGAGAGCTTCAACCTCGTGGAGGCGCTGGCCGAGCGGATCGCCGGGGACGTCCTGCGGGATTACCCGGCCCGCGCCGTCGAGGTCACCGTGCACAAGCCCAAGGCGCCCATCGAGGTGACCTTCGCCGACGTCTCCGTCACGATCTACCGGGAGCGCCCATGCCAGTGACGTCGGTCCTCGCCCTCGGCTCCAACCTCGGGGCCTCGGCGGACACGCTGAGCCGGACGGTGGCGCTGCTCGGCGAGCACGAGCGCATCACGGTCGAGGCGGTGTCCCCGGTCGCCGTCACGGCCCCGGTGGGCGGCCCCGAGGGACAGCCCGACTACCTCAACCAGGTGGTCAGGATCGTGACCGACCTGCGGCCCTTCGCCCTCCTGCGGTACTGCCAGGAGCTCGAGGCCGCGTTCGAGCGGATCCGCGAGGTGCGCTGGGGGCCCCGGACCCTGGACGTGGACATCGTGGCCTACGGTCAGCTGCGCATGGACGAGCCGGACCTCGTCCTGCCGCACCCGCGCGCGGCCGAGCGCGCCTTCGTGCTGGCCCCCTGGGCGCTCATGGACCCCGAGGCGACGCTGGGCGGGGTGCCGGTCGCGGTGCTCGCGCAGCGCGCCCCCGACCTCGACGGCCTGCGCGGTTACCTGGAACCGCCCGCGGAGGGGTAGGGATGAAGCCGCTCAAGATCCGCTGGCTGGCCCTGCTGGGCGCGCTGGGCCTGGCCCTGGGCGCCGTCGTCAACTCCGTGTGGGGCGGCGGCGCGCTCGTGCTGCCCTGGTTCTCGCTGCTGATCAGCGCGTTCCTCGGCGCCGCGGCGCTGGTGCTGGGCTGGCGCGTGCGCGCCCACATCCGGGAGCCGCGGACCCGGCGGATCGACCCCATCCTCGCCTCCCGGATCGTGGTCTTCGCCCAGGCCTGCGCGGTCTACGGTGCGCTGCTGGCCGGGTGGGGCATCGGGGCGCTGCTGCACGAGCTCACGCTGATGCAGTACCGCGGCACGACGTCGACGCTCCCGCTGGCCGCGCTCAACGGTGCCGTAGGGTTGGCCGTGGGGGCGGCGGGCGTGCTGGCCGAGAGCTGGTGCAAGCGGCCCCCCGAGGACCCCGGGGAGTCGGAGGATCCGTACTCCCCGCAGCACCCGCGCGGCGACCGCGACGCGCCCGAAGGAGAAGGCGGCTATGCCAGAGACCGAGAACGCCCCCGCGACCGGAGGCGAGGCCCGCAGACACCTCGGTGAGGGCGGCCCCGCCTTCGAGCGGCGGCTCGCGGCCCTGGACGCCTGGGACTCCCCCTGGGTCCGGCCCGACGCGAAGTACCTCACGGTCCTGCTCATCAACGAGGCCGTCTCCGGGGTGATCACCACGGCGGTCCTCTGCGTCCCGCTCGTGCTGCGCCTGCTCGGGATCTGGTCCTGGCCGTGGCTGTGGCTGGCGATCGCCCTGCCGGCGCTCTCGCTGGCGTGGACGATCCTCGAGCTGGTCCTCTCCCCGCGCCGGGCCCGCGCCCGCGGCTACTCCGAGCGCGAGGACGACCTCCTCGTGCGCCGCGGGGTCATGTGGCACCGCATCACGGTGGTCCCGTACGGCCGGATGCAGTACGTCGAGGTCTCCTCGGGGCCGTGGGATCGGCTGTTCGGGTTGGCCAAGGTCGAGCTGCACACGGCGTCGGCGTCCACGGACGTCAAGATCGAGGGCATCAGCCAGCACGACGCCGCCCGCCTCCGCGAAGACCTCGCCCAGCGCGGCGAGGACCGTCTGGCGGCGCTGTAGATGACCGAGTCGAACGGAACGCCGGGAGACGCCGCCGGGGCGCGCGGAACGCCCAGTGACGCCGTCGGGCCGCGGGGCGCGGGGGCGGGGCGGGACGACGTCGAGCCCCTGGTCTGGGAGCGGGTGCATCCGCTGACCCCCCTCGCCCGCTTCTGGATCGCGCTCCTGGTGCTGGTCTTCGTGGTCGGGCGCAACGTCGTGGAGTCGGTCTTCGAGAACGGCTTCGACGCGGGCGAGCTCGGCCGCGGGATCCCCGAGTTCGTCCGCGGCCTCGAGCTGGTGGGGTGGCTGATCGTCGTCGGCGTCGTGCTGCTGGTCCTGGGCGGCATGTTCTGGTCCTGGTGGTTCACCCGCTACGCGGTCACCGCGGATACCGTCCGGGTCCGCGAGGGGGCGCTGTTCCGCAAGGAGAAGCAGGCACGCCTGGACCGGGTGCAGGCCATCGAGATCTCCCAGCCGCTCCTGGCGCGGATCCTGGGGTTGGCCGAGCTGCGCTTCGAGGTCGCCGACGCCGGCGAGTCGACCTTGCACCTGCGCTTCCTGACGCGCCGGGGTGCGGAGGACCTGCGCGGCAGGCTCCTGAGCCGCAAGCGGCAGCTGCAGGACGACGCCGCCGCCCCGCCCGCCGCCGCGGGGGACGCCGCCGCCCCGCCC
>NZ_JANAFB010000031.1 GCF_024199905.1 Rothia santali | reverse complement strand
CCCCTCGACGACGAGGCGGCGGAACGGCGCGGAGTTCTCCCCGATCCCCGCGGTGAAGATCAGCACCCGCGCGCCACCGACGGCCACGTGGTAGCCGCCGATGTACTTCACCAGGCGGTAGGCCGCCCAGGGCGAAGAAGTCGTCGTCGGGACCCACCTCCCGCGCGCCCAGGACCTCGCCCATGATCGCGGCGACGGCTCGCTCGCGCTGCGTCCCGGACCGCCGGGACCCGCCCCCGGGCCCCACGGGATCCGGCAGCGCGGCGGCGTCGACCTTGCCGTTGGCCGTCAGGGGGATGGACTCCACGACGGTGACGACCGCCGGGACCATGTAGCCGGGCAGGGCGGCCGCGGCCTCGCGGCGCACGTCCTCGCCCGCGGTCTCGCCGACCACCCAGGCGACCAGGCGCTCGGCGTCGTGCCCCGTCCCGCTGCCGCCCACGGCGCGGACCACGGCGGTCCGGACGCCGTCCACGGCCTCCAGGGCCGCCTCGACCTCCGCGGGCTCGATCCGGTACCCGCGCAGCTTGACCTGGTCGTCGGCGCGGCGGACGAACTCCAGCTCGCCGTCGGGCCGGCGGCGCACGACGTCGCCGGTGCGGTACATCCGGCTCCCGTCGCCCCGCGGGTCCGCGACGAAGCGCGCCGCGGTCTCCCCGGGGCGCCCCCGGTAGCCGTGCGCCTCGGACAGGCCGGAGAGGTACAGCTCGCCCTCGACGCCGGGCGGCACCGGGGCCAGGCCCGCGTCCAGGACGCGCGCGGTCACGTTGGGGACGGGGCGGCCGATCGAGGGCCGCTCGCCCTCGATCGGGCCGAGCACCGAGTCGACCGTGAACTCGCTCGGCCCGTACAGGTTCCACCCGGTGATCCGGGGCGCGGCGGCCAGGCGGGTCCACAGGCCGGGCGCGACCGCCTCGCCGCCCACGGCCAGGGTCAGCTCGCGGCCGGCGTCGGCGAGCGCGTCCTCCAGCCCCACGGCCAGCAGCTGCCGGGCGTAGGAGGGCGTGGTCTCGAGGACGTCCACGCCCTCGTCCGCCCCGCCGGGCAGGCCGCGGACGACGACGCCGGCCACCGCCTCGGCGTCGACCCGCGTGCGCTCGTCGGGGAGCACCAGGGTGGTGCCGGCCACGAGCCAGAGGATCGGGTCCCACGCGGCGTCGAAGCCGAGCCCGGTCAGGTGCAGCATGCGCGCGGGGCGGGGCGCGAGGGCCCGGTGCGCGGGGCCGATCAGCCGCGCCTCGTGGTGGGCGAGCACGTTGGCCAGCGCCCCGTGGGGCACCTGCACCCCCTTGGGCGTGCCCGTGGTCCCCGAGGTGTACACCAGGTAGGCCACGTCCTGCGGCCCCGGCAGGGGCGGGAGCACGACGTCGGGCCCGGCCTCCCCCAGCTCACCCGGCGTCGTGCGCGCGGGCTCCGCGGCGCCGCGCTCCCGCAGCAGCCCGGCGAGGCCCGGGGAGTCCCCGGCGGCCTCGGTCAGCAGCAGCCGCGGCGCGGAGCCGGCGAGGACGTCGGCCAGGCGCGCCTCCGGGTGCGCCACGTCCAGCGGCACCGCGACCGCACCGGCGCGCAGCACGCCGAGCACCGCCGCGAGCGTCGCCGCGGAGCGCGGCAGGCCGAGCGCGACCCGGTCCCCGGGCGCCACGCCGCGCGCGGCCAGGGCCCGCGCGATCCGCTCGACCTCGGCCCCGAGCTCGGCGAAGCCGCGGACCCCCTCGGCGTCCTCGAGCGCGGCCCGCTCGGGGTGCTCCGCCGCGGTCCGGGCGAGGCGGTCCAGGACGGTCCCGCGGACCTCGGCCTCGCCGCCTCGGGCGTGCTCCTCGACCGCGCGGGCGGTCTCCGGGTCCATCGCGGGGATCTCCGAGAGCCGCCGGCCCGGGTCCTCCTCCAGGGCGCGCAGCATCCGGTCCAGCGAGCCGAGCATCCGCTCGGCGGTCGCGGGGTCGAACAGGGCGCGGTCGTAGGCCAGGACGGCCTCGAGCGGGCCGTCGTCCCCGGCGGGGGTGCGGACGTCGACCATGAGGTCGGCCTTCACCCCGGCGCTCGTGGTCTGCGGGGGCACGGTCACCCGGGCGCCCGGCAGCTCCAGGACCGCGGGCGCGGTGTTCTGCAGGGTCAGCATGACCTGGAAGATCGGGTGCCGGCCGGCGGCGCGGGCCGGGCGCACGGCGTCGACGACGGCGTCGAAGGGCAGCTCCTCGTGCGCGTACGCCTCGGTGTTCCCGGTCCGCACGCGCTCCAGGGCCTCGGCGAGGGTGGGATCCTGCTCGAGGGAGGTCCGCAGGACCAGGGTGTTGACGAAGAAGCCGACCAGGTCCTCCAGCTGCGGGTCGGCGCGGCCCGCCACCGGGGTGCCCAGGACGACGTCGTCGCCCGCGCCCTCCTGGCGCAGGGCCGCCGCGAGGGCGGTCTGCAGGACCATGAACAGGCTGCCGCGGTGCTCGGCGGCGAGCCGGCGCAGGGCCGCGTGCCGGCCGGCGTCGAGCTCCAGGAGCAGCTCGCCGACCCCGGCCCGGGCCGGGTCCGAGGGTCGGCCGCGCCGCGGGACCGGTCCCGGGCAGCGCGATCTCCTCGGCGCGCCGCGCAGCGCCTCGGCCCAGTAGGCGGCGTGCCGGGCGGCGCGGCTCTCGGACCGCTCCGGGTCGCCGAGCTCGCGCCGCTGCCACAGCGCGAAGTCCGCGTAGGCCACCGGCAGCGGCTCCCAGGCGGGCTCGCGGCCGTCCCGCCGCGCGGCGTAGGCCGCGGAGAGGTCCCGGGCGAAGGGCGCGAGGGACCAGCCGTCCGCCGCGATGTGGTGCATCACGACCAGGAGCGTGCGGCTCCGGGCGCCGGTGCGCAGCAGCAGCGCCCGGAGCGGGGTGGTCTCGGTGACGTCGAAGGGGCGCAGGGCCTCCTGCTCGACCACGGCGTCCACGCGCTCGGCCGGCACGTCCACGGCCGTGAACGGGGGCCGTGCGTCCTCCGCGTCGAGGACCCGCTGGACGGGCTCCCCGTCCCGGTAGGGGAAGACGGTGCGCAGCGGCTCGTGGCGCGCGACGACGTCGGCCAGCGCCTCCCGCAGGGCCGCGACGTCGAGCTCGCCCTCAACCCGCAGGACCACGGGGATGTTGTAGGCGGCCGAGCCCGGCTCGAGGCGGTTGAGGAACCACAGGCGGCGCTGGGTCGGGGAGACCGGGAGGGGGTCCGGGCGGGTCGCGGGGACCAGCGGCGCGGCGGCGTCGTCGGCCCCCTCCTCCTCGCCCAGGCGGGCGGCCAGGGCCGCGGCCGTGGGGTGCTCGAAGACGTCGCGGACCGTGACCCGGCGCCCGGTCTCCCGGGAGAGCAGCGCGGCGACCCGGGTGGCCAGCAGCGAGTGCCCGCCGGCGGCGAAGAAGTCCTCGTCGACGCCGATCTCCGGGAGCTCAAGCGCCTCGGCGAAGGCCGCGGCCACCCGGCGCTGCGCCTCGGTGCGGGGGCGCTGGGAGGCGTCGGCCGCGGCGTCGCGCTCCGGGGAGGGCAGCGCGCGGCGGTCCAGCTTGCCGTTGGCGGTCATCGGGAACTCCGCGAGCTCCACCACGGAGGCCGGCACCATGTAGGCGGGCAGCTCCCGGCGCAGGGCCTCGCGCACCGAGCCGGCGACGCCGGTGCGCCCCGCCCCCGGCCGTGACGTACCCGATCAGCCGGGCCGCCGGGCCGCTGCCGCGGACCTCGGCCGCGGCCCGGCCGACGCCGTCCTGCCGGCTCAGCGCGGCCTCGACCTCACCCAGCTCGACCCGGTACCCGCGGATCTTGACCTGGTCGTCCAGGCGGGAGAGGAACCGCAGGGACCCGTCGGGGCGCCGGCGGACGACGTCGCCCGTGCGGTACATGCGCGAGCCGTCCGCGGCGAAGGGGTCGGCGATGAAGCTGGAGGAGCTCTTGCCCGCCTGGCCCACGTAGCCCTGGGCCACGTTGGTCCCGGCGAGGTACAGCTCGCCGACCGCGCGGTCCGGCACGGGGTTCAGCCCGGAGTCCAGGACGTAGTGCCGGCTGTTGCGGACCGAGTCGCCGATGTGCGGCTCGGAGCCCGCCTCGATCCGGGCGATCAGGCTGTCCACGGTGGTCTCGGTGGGGCCGTAGAGGTTCACGGCGTGCACGTCCTCCAGCGCGGCCAGGCGGCGCCACAGCTCGGCGTCGACCGCCTCGCCGCCGACCGCGACGACGCCGGGGTGCCCGGGCCGCTCGAACAGCCCGGTCCCGAGCAGCGCCTCGGCGAAGGACGGGGTGGTCTCGATGGAGTCGATCCGCCGGTCGGCGAGCTCCTCGGCCAGGCGCTGGGGGTCCCGGCGGACGTCGTCGGCGATCACGTGCAGCTCGTGGCCGGCGAAGAGCCAGAGCAGCGGGTCCCACGCGGCGTCGAAGGACAGGCCCGCGGTGTGCGCGACCCGCAGGGGGCGGCCCAGCCGCTCGGCGGCGGGGTCGAAGAGCTCCTCGCGGTGGTGCTGGAAGAGGTTGCGCAGGGCGAGGCGGTCCACGCTGACGCCCTTGGGGCGCCCGGTGCTGCCGGAGGTGAACACCACGTAGGCGGCGTCGTCCCCCGACGCGGCGGCCAGCCCCTCGGGGTCGGCGGGGCAGCGGCGCCAGGCCTGCTCGGTGTCGGCGTCCACGGCCAGCGTCGGGACCTCCCAGGAGGCCCCGGCGGCCCGGTCGCGCCCGGCCTGCTCGCAGTCGGTCAGCAGCAGCCGCGGGGCGGCGTCCTCCAGCATCCCGGCGACCCGGTCGGCCGGGTACTCCGGGTCCAGGGGCACGTAGGCCCCGCCGGCCTTGAGCACGGCGAGCACCAGCAGGGGGAGGTTCGCGCTGCGGCCGATCCGCACGGCCACCCGCTCCCCCGGACCGACGCCGCGGCCGCGCAGGTGGTGCGCCAGGCGCGAGGAGTCCTCGTGCAGCTCGGCGAAGGTCAGGGTGCCGTCCGCGGCGACGACGGCGGTCGCCTCCGCGCGCTCGGCGGCCGCGGCGGCGAAGGACTGCAGGACGGTCTCGGGCTCCAGGGGGCGGTGCGGTCCGGCGCCCTGGGCCAGCAGCGGCTCGACCTCGGCCGGGCGCGTGACGCTCAGGGAGCCCACGCTGGCCTCGGCGTCGGCCGCGAGGACCCGGTCCAGGAGGTCCAGGAGCCGGTCGGCGTGCTCGGCCAGGCTCTCGCGGGTGTGCAGGGCGGCGTCGCCCTCGAGCTGGAGGGTCGGCTCCGCGGCGTCGCTGTCCAGGCCCGAGACGACGAAGGACAGGTCGTGCACGGGCCCGGTCGAGAGGATGCGGACCGTGCCCCTCGCGCGGCCCAGCCGGAGGTCGTCGATCACCGGCAGCAGGTTGACGGAGGGCCCGGCGTGCTGCGGCGCCCCGGGCAGGTCCTGCACGCGGAAGCGCTGGTGGCGCACGACGTCGCGCAGGGTGGCGCCCGCGTCCCGCACGACCTGCGCGACGTCGGCCCCCGGCGCGACCTCGAGGCGCAGCGGCAGGATGTTGGACAGCATCGAGGGGGCGGTCTTGGCGACCTTCCCCCGGCGCGCGGTCACGGGCAGGCCCAGGGAGACCCGCTCCTGGCCGGTGATCTTGGACAGGTAGAGGCCGATGCCGCCCACGAGGACCTTGGCGACGTCCCGGCCGCGCTCCCGCAGCAGGGCGGCCTGCTCGGCGCCGAAGGGCCGCGCGTACCGCACGACCTCGCGCGCCGCGCCGCCGGGCAGGCCCTCGAGCCCGTCCACGACCGTCTCGTCGGACAGCTCGGCCTCCCAGAACCGGCGGTCCTGGGCGCTCTGCTCCGAGGCGTCGTACCCGGCGAGCGCGCCGAGCAGCTCCTCCTGGCCGGGGAAGGGCGGGTCCAGCCGGTCCGCGACGCGGGACACCAGGCCGGCGAGCGGCCGCAGGAGCATGCCCCGCGGGGCGCGGCGGTGCAGCTCGGAGTAGACGCCGGCGAGGTACCGCAGGGCGATCACGGCCGAGTAGCCGTCCAGCATGACGTGGTGGACGCGGAGGAAGAACAGGGACCGATCCCCGGCGAGGCGGAACAGCACCGCCCCGAAGAGCCCCTCGCCCTCGATGTCCCGGGGCGTGGCCAGCTCGCGGTCCATCCGGGACAGGGCGCGCTCGCGTGCGGCGCTCTGGTCCACCTCGTCCCGCAGGTCCACGACCTCCAGGAGGTCCGCGGAGGGCTCCGGGCGGTGCACGAGGCCGTAGGGGCCGTCGTGGTCCTCCGCGAAGCGCGCCGACAGGGAGTCGATGTCCCGCACCATCTTGGTGGTGGCGATGCCGAGGAGGCCGGGATCGACCGGGCCGTCCAGCTCCAGGTACTGCCCGATCTGGTAGGTCGGGTTCTCGGCGTCGAGCCGCTGGGCGTACCAGATGCCGCGCTGGGCGGGGGTCAGCTCGAGGCGCTCGGGGGAGGCGGAGGGAACGACGTCGCGGCGGGTTTCGGGCATGCTGGAGGAACTCCTGTCGGAGGCGGGGTGAGACGGTGAGCGGGCGGCGGGGCGGGGCCCTGCTGCTGCGGGATCGGCCGGGGTGGCCGCCGGTGCCGGCCGGCCCTGGGAGCGGCCGGGGCCAGGATCGGCCGGGGCCGGGATCGGCCGGGGCCGAGCCCTGGGGCTGGTCCCGGGGTCAGCCGGAGCCGGGCCTGGGGGTCAGCCGGAGCCGATCACTGGAACTGCCCGAAGCGCGGGTCGTTCAGGATGCCGCCCAGGTCCACGAGGGAGCCGGTGAGCAGCGGACCCTGGACCAACGGCCCGTCGATCAGGGTCAGGGAGGGGGCGGGCCGCGTCGTCGCGCCGCGGGTCGTCGTGCTCTGCGGGGACACGGCCTGGGTCGACGCGGCCTGCGTCGACGACGTCGGCTGCGCGGCGGAGGCGGCGGGTGCGGCGGCGAGGCCGCCGAGGGCGAGGGCCAGGGCGGTCACGGGGATCATGGCGCGGCTCGGCTTCTGCACGGGATTCACGTCCTTCACGATGGTGGTCGGGCGGCCCGGCCCCGGGAGGGGCTGGGCGGTTCTCATCGTGTGTTCGGCGCCGAACGCCGAGCGGATTGTTTCCCCGTCACGTTATTCTTCGAGGTCAGAGCCACTTCTTGACCTTGAACACCACCCAGAGGCCGAAGCTGGTGGTCACCATCAGCCCGAGCGCGAAGGGGTATCCGTAGCGCCAGCCCAGCTCGGGCATGTCGTCGAAGTTCATGCCGTAGATCCCCGCGATGATCGTCGGGGCGATCAGCACCGCGGCCCATCCGGAGAGCTTCTTCATCGCGTCGTTCTGCCGCTGGCCCACCAGCGTCGACTCGATGGTCAGCGCGTTCTGCAGGGCGCTGCGCAGCCCGTCGAGGCGCTCGACGTCGCGGGTCACGTGGTCCCGGACGTCCCGGAAGTGCCGGTGCAGCTCCTCGGAGACCCCGTACTTCTCGCTGCCGCGCATGAGCAGCTCGAGCATGTAGCCCAGCGGCCGCGCAGCCCGCTGGAACTTCACGACCTCGTTGAACATCTCGTAGATCCGCTGCGAGGCGTTCTGCCCGGTGAACAGCTGCTCCTCGACCTCGTCCAGGTCCTCGTCGAGCGACTCCAGGATGGGCTCGTACTCGTCCACGACGCCGTCGAGCAGGAAGTACAGCAGCGTCTGGGGGTTCTGCGGGTCCAGGTGGTGGCGCTTGAAGGCACGGCGCATCCAGTGGGCGACCCGCTCGGAGCCGGCCGGGTGCTCGGTGAAGACGATGAAGAAGTCGGGGCCGACGAAGGCGTGGATCTCCCCGAACTCCATGCGCTCGGCGTCCTCGTCGTACCGGGCGGGGCGCAGGACCACGAAGAGGGTGTCCCCGTAGCGCTCCAGCTTGGGGCGCTGGCGCCAATGGGCGGTGTCCTCGAGCGCGAGGGCGTGCAGCTCGAAGCGCTCGGCGCAGGCCCGCACCTCCTCGTCGGTGGGGTCCTGGGCGACCAGGCAGACCGTGGCGTCCCGGCCGGAGTCGAGGACGTCGAGGGCGGCCGACGCCGAGTCGACCGTGCGGTAGCGGCCGTCGGCGTCGGAGGCCGCGGTGAGGAGGAAGGGCATGGGGTGCTCCGGGGCGGGGTGAGGGTGCGGCGGGCGGCCGGGCGTTCGGGACGGGGGACCGAGCGGGCTCCGCGGCGGTGGGACCCGGGGGGCTCGCGACAGTGGGGCCGGGCAGACCCCGCGACGGCGGCCGGGCGGCCCCGCGACGGCGCGCCGCGGAGCCGCCCGGCCGGCGTCGCTATCCCTCGATCAGGTCCCGCACCACGATGGTGTTCTCCCGGCCCGGGCCCACGCCGATCGCGGAGATCCGGCAGTTGGACAGCCGCTCCAGGCTCTCGACGTAGTGCCGCGCGTTGGCAGGGAGCTCCTCGAAGGTGGTGGCCCCGGAGATGTCCTCGGTCCAGCCGTCGAAGTGCTCGTAGATCGGCTTCGCGTGGTGGAAGTCGGTCTGGGTCATGGGGATCTCGTCGTGGCGCACGCCGTCGACCTCGTAGGCCACGCACACCGGGATCCGCTCGATGCCGGTCAGCACGTCCAGCTTGGTCAGGAAGAGGTCCGTGAAGCCGTTGATGCGGGCGGCCTGGCGGGCCAGGACGGCGTCGTACCAGCCGCAGCGGCGCGGGCGGCCGGTGTTCACGCCGAACTCGCCGCCGGTCTTCTGCAGGTACTCGCCCCACTCGTCGAACAGCTCGGTGGGGAACGGGCCGGCGCCGACGCGGGTGGTGTAGGCCTTCTGGATGCCGATGACGCGGGAGATCCGCGTGGGCCCCACGCCCGAGCCGACCGAGGCGCCGCCCGCGGTCGGGTTGGAGGAGGTCACGAAGGGGTAGGTGCCGTGGTCGACGTCGAGGAAGGTGGCCTGGCCGCCCTCCATCAGCAGAGTCTTGCCCTCGTCCAGGGCGTCGTTGAGCAGCAGCGTGGAGTCGACGATCATGGGCCGCAGGCGCTCGGCGTAGGAGAGGAAGTACTCGACGATCTCCTCGACCTCGACGTGCCGGCGGTTGTAGACCTTGACCAGCAGCTCGTTCTTCTGCCGGAGCGAGCCCTCGACCTTCTGCCGGAGGATCGACTCGTCCAGGATGTCCTGGACGCGGATGCCCAGCCGCCCGATCTTGTCCATGTAGGTGGGGCCGATGCCGCGCCCGGTGGTGCCGATGGCGCGCTTGCCGAGGAAGCGCTCGGTGACCTTGTCCATGGTCTGGTGGAAGGGCGCGACGAGGTGCGCGTTGGCCGAGATGCGCAGCTTGGAGGTGTCCGCCCCGCGCGCCTCGAGGCCGTCGATCTCCGCGAAGAGCGCCTCGGGGTTGACCACGACGCCGTTGCCGATCACGGGCGTGGCGTTCTCGCTGAGGATGCCGGCGGGGAGCAGCTTGAGCTCGAACTTCTCGCCCCCGACGACGACGGTGTGGCCGGCATTGTTGCCGCCGTTGGGCTTCACGACGTAGTCGACGCGGCCGCCGAGCAGGTCGGTGGCCTTGCCCTTGCCCTCGTCGCCCCACTGGGCGCCCACGATCACGATTGCTGGCATGTGGAACTATCACTCCTCAAGACGCTGTGCCCGCCGGGTTGCCGAGGGGCAGCGTGTCCCACGATACCCGGTCGCAGGATCGGACGCCCGGGCGCCTGTGGACTACGTGAGGATCTTGGTCTGCAGCGGGTAGCGGTAGACCTCGCCGTTGTTGGCCTTCACCGCCCCGACGATGTGGAAGACGATGATCATGATGCCGGTGATGGCCCAGATGGGCCCGGCGACGATGAACCCGAGCCCGAAGGTCACGATCGCGAGGAGCCCCGCCGCGACGTTGACGATCCACATCGTGAAGTTGAAGTTGAACGCCTGCGCCGAGCAGGCCCGGACGAAGGCGTAGCCGGGCTTGTCCTTGTAGATCAGCCAGAAGATCAGGGGCCCGAGGAAGCTCAGGGAGCCGATCGAGATTAGCAGCGAGGCGAGCGAGGAGAGGTGGGAGAGCATCGCCATGGTCCGCGCGTCCGGGGGGATGCGGTTGCCGTAGGCGTCCATGGTCCTGGGGTCGGCGGTCATCGGGTCTCCTCGGGTCTGGGTCCGGTGCCGGGGCCGTCGCGGCGGGCGCGCGACGACGTGGCCCTGCGCCTCCAGTCTACGGGGCGCACGGGGCCGACGTCAGGGCGAATCGGCGCTGACGTGCGGGAACCCCGTGGCGCGAACGGGACGGCGGCGCCCCTGCCGGCGGCGCCGCACCGCCCGCGGGCCCTCTCGGGCAGCGACCGACGCCGCGCCCAGCGGGCCCTCGACCGGGTGCGGCCGCCGGCCCTCAGCCGACCGCGCTCGGCAGCTCCTCGTAGGCCGCGGCCACCCCGGGGGCGGTGATGCGCCCTCCCGCGGTGTTCACCCCGGCCGCGAGCCCCTCGGAGCCGGCCAGCGCGGCGTCGACCCCCTCGGCCAGGCGCAGGACGTAGGGCAGCGTGGCGTTGTTGAGGGACGCGGTGGCGGTCCGGGGCACCGCGCCGGGCATGTTGGTCACGCAGAAGTGCCGGACGCCATCGAGCTCGAAGACGGGGTCGTCGTAGCTGGTCGGGTGGGAGGTCTCGAAGCAGCCGCCCTGGTCGATCGCGACGTCGATCAGCAGCGCCCCCGGCTTCATCCGCGCGAGGTGCTCGCGACGCACCAGCTTGGGCGCCCGCGCCCCGGGCACCAGGACCGAGCCGATGACGACGTCCGCCCCCTCCAGCTCCCGCTCGATGGTGCGCGGGTTGCTGGCCAGCACCCGCGCGCTGGTGCCGAACAGCTGGTCGAGCTCGCGGACGCGGTGCAGGGAGGCGTCGAGGACCGTGACCTCGGCCCGCAGCCCCAGGGCCAGCTGCGCGGCCTGGGTCCCGACGACGCCGCCGCCGAGCACCACGACCCGCGCCGGGGCGACGCCGGGCGCGCCGCCGAGCAGGATGCCCGGCCCGCCCTCGAGGACCGAGCTGTACCGCGCCGCCGCCTGGGCGGCCAGGCGGCCGGCGATCTCGGACATCGGCGCCAGCAGCGGCAGGGCGCGGCCCTCGCGGACCGTCTCGTAGGCGATGGCGCGCATCCCCGCCCCCAGCAGCGCCTCGGTGAGCGGGCGCGCGGCGGCGAGGTGGAGGTAGGCGAAGAGGGCGAGGTCCTCGCGGAAGTGCCGGAACTCCGACTCGACGGGCTCCTTGACCTTGACGACCAGCTCCGGGCGGTCCCACACCTCGTCGCGGTCGGCGAGCGTGCCGCCCGCGGCGACGTACTCGGCGTCGGGGAAGCCCGTCCCCTCCCCCGCGCCCGCCTGGACCAGGACCTCGTGGCCGGCGTCGGCCAGGGCGTGGACGCTGTCGGGGGTCAGCCCGACCCGACGTTCGTTCGGCTTGATCTCCGTGGGCACCCCGATGAGCATGTTCCGCCCCTCCTGGTCGACGCTGGGACACCGGCCACGCCTTTGTGACCGGCATCTCCCATTATGGAGGACGGACGCCGCCGGGCGCAGGAGGTCACCCGGCCCGGGTGCGGCGCCGGGCGGCCCTCCGCTCTAGGACGGCCGGGTCCGCAGGGCGCACAGGGCCGCGCCCGCCAGCCCGGAGAGGATGTCGGTGAGCGTGTCCAGCGGGGGGATGTGGATCTCGGGCGTGACCAGGAGGTATCCGAGCAGCTCCATGACCTCCCAGACCACCGCGAGCGCCAGCCCGACGCCGAGGCACCACCCCAGCCGCCGGGAGAGCGGGGCCGCGCCGCGCGCGCCGTCCCCGAGGAGCCGCCGGTTCCACAGGAGCCGCACGAGCGCGTAGGTGGCCAGGAAGTGGACCATGAGGTCCCACCAGGAGATCGCGTCGTAGAGCTGCTCGGCGGAGCTGATGCCCGCGAGCAGGAGAATCGCGCTGACCTCCAGCCGGGCGGGCCAGCCGCGGAAGGCCACGAAGGCGAGGACCTGCCCGAGCCCCACGAGCAGCAGGACCGCGACGTCGACCCAGTTGCCCCGGACCGTGTAGACCAGGGCCGCCGCGATTCCGGTGAAGCACGCGCTCGATCCCAGAACCTGGGCCAGGCGGCCCCCGGGCGCCCTCACCTTCGCCGCGCCCCTCAGGCGCGCGCCCGCCAGGCCCTCATGCGCGCGTCCGCCCGGTCCCGCGAGAACTCCGCGGCCCGCGACGACCCCGCAACCCGCGGGATCCGGCGGGCCCGCCCAGGGTGGCCGAGGCGCGTGCCGCCAGCCGCCTCCACGGCCGCTGCTCGGGCCACTGCAGCGCGATGACCCGCACCGCCATCCGCAGCTGCCGGGCCACGCGCCGCGGCATCACCACGGCCCGCCAGGAGACGCCGATGACGTTGCCGCCGTCCACGACGAAGCGCTGGCCGGGGCGCAGGCGGAAGCTGAGGTCGTAGTCGTCGTGCACCCCGGCGGTCAGGTGCACGCCGGGGCGCGCCTGGGCCCACCACGAGGCGCGCATCGCCATGTTGGATCCCCACAGCGGAGCGTGCCCCAGTGCGAGCCCGCCGATGACCCGGTAGGCGCGGATGTAGAGCCTGCACGCAGTCTCCCCCAGCCAGCGGGGGGCCGGGCGGAAGCGGCCTGTCCCGGTGGAGGCGACCGTCCCGGCGTCGGCGGCGCGCAGGAGGCGGGCGTGGCGGGCCGTCCAGCCGGGCGGCGGGACGCTGTCGGCGTCGCAGCGGAGGATCAGCGGGTGGCGGGCGGCGTCGTACCCGGCGGCCGCGGCGAAGGCGACGCCGGGGCGCGGCTCCCGGATCACGCGCAGGGGCAGGGCCCAGCGGCGGCGGGCGGCGGCGAGCACCTCGTCGAGGCCGTCGCGGGAGCCGTTGTCCACCACGACCACCTCGTCCGGTGGCAGCTCCTGGAGGGAGAGGCCGAGGAGGCACGTCCAGAGGTGCTCGGCGTCGTCGCGCACGGGCACGACGACGCTGATGCCCTCCGGGGCGGCTCCGACCCGCTCCGGGGCGCCGCCGATCGCCTCCGGGGCGGTTCCGGTCCTCTCGCCGCCGGCGGCGTTCAGGTCCATGCCCGCGGCTCTAGCGCGCGGCGATCTGCGCGGCGGCCTCCGGGTCGGAGTCGTCGAGGAAGCCGGCGATGCGGACCGCCTCGCCCTCCTCCCCGATGGCCGCGGCGGCCTGGCCGAGCAGGAAGAGGCAGGTCAGGAAGCCGCGGTTCGGCTCGTGGGAGAACGGGATGGGGCCGTGGCCCTTCCACCCGCTGCCGCGCAGCGCGTCCAGTCCGCGGTGGTAGCCGACGCGGGCGTAGGCGTAGCCCTCGACGACGCGCCCCTCGCCCAGCGCCTCCTCGGCCAGGACGGACCAGGCGAGCGAGGAGGTGGGGAAGGCACGCGCCAGGTCCTCGCCCTCGTCGCCGGCCTCGATGCGGGCGAGGACCTCGGGCTCCTCGGCGAGGTACGTGGGGGCGGGTCCGTCCAGGAGGTTCTTGCCGGCCAGAGACATGCGGGTCCTTTCACAGATGCGAGCGGGTTTCTGGCTCCAGCCTATCCAGCGCCGCGGGGCGCCGCACGGGGCGTTCGCGGTGGGCGCGGCGGCCTAAGGACGACGGCGCCGCGGATCCGGGCAGGGACGGGGGTGGGGACGCCAAACGCGCGAGGGCCCCGGCCGAACGGGTCGGCCGGGGCCCTCGCGGGGGCGGGCGCCGCGCGGTGCGGGACCACGTGGCGTCCGGTGCGCGCCGGGCGGGACGAGACCGCCCGGCGTCGTGCGCGGCTACTTGACGGAGGTGCCCGCCGAGCCGAGGTTCTCGCAGGCCTGGACCACGCGGGCCGCCATGCCGTCCTCGGCCTTGGCGCCCCAGACGCGGGGGTCGTAGAGCTTCTTGTTGCCGACCTCGCCGTCCACCTTCAGCACGCCGTCGTAGTTGCCCAGCATGTGGCCGGCGACGGGGCGGGTGAAGGCGTACTGGGTGTCGGTGTCCACGTTCATCTTGATGACGCCGAAGGAGACGGCGTCGGCGATCTCCTGCGCGGAGGAGCCGGAGCCGCCGTGGAAGACGAGGTCGAACGGGCGGTCCTGGCCGACCTTCTCGCCGGCCTCGCGCTGGATCTGCTCGAGCAGCTCGGGGCGCAGGCGAACGTTGCCCGGCTTGTAGACGCCGTGGACGTTGCCGAAGGTCAGGGCGGTGATGTAGCGGCCCTTCTCGCCGTTCTTGCCGAGCGCCTCGAGGGTCTTGAGGGCGTCCTCGGTGGTGGTGTAGAGGGTGTCGTTGATCTCGCCGACGACGCCGTCCTCCTCGCCGCCGACCGCGCCGATCTCGACCTCGAGCACGATGTGGGCCTTGCCCGTGCGCTCGATCAGGTCCGCGCCGATGCGGAGGTTCTCGTCCAGCTCGATGGCGGAGCCGTCCCACATGTGGGAGTTGAAGATCGGGTCCTCACCGCGGGCCACGGCCTTCTCCGACTCCTCGAGCAGGGGCAGCACGAAGCCCTCGAGCTTGTCCTGCGGGCAGTGGTCGGTGTGCAGGGCGATGTTGACGTCGTACTGCTTGGCGACCTCGCGGGCGAAGGCGGCGAAGGCCAGCGAGCCCACGACCATGTCCTTCTTGCTGGAGCCGGACCAATACGCCGCGCCGCCGGTGGAGACCTGGATGATCCCGTCGGAGCCCGCCTCGGCGAAGCCTCGGATCGCGGCGTTCAGGGTCTGCGAGGAGGTGACGTTGATCGCCGGGTAGGCGAAGCCCTTCTCCTTCGCGCTGTCGAGCATCTGCGCGTAGACGTCCGGGGTGGCAATGGGCATGCTGGCTCCTTGAGACGAGGGAACGTATGGGGCGCCGGGGGCGGCACCCGTCTATGCGGCGACGGCGCCTTGGCGGACGCCTCCTCGCCGGTCACCCTCAGTGTAACAACCAACACCCCCGATCGAAGGGGTTGTGGACGCATATTTCAGGCATGAAACCACAAGAAACCACTCGATGCCACGCCCGGCGACCCGGCGACCCCGCCGACCCGGGCGCCTATCCGACCGCCTGGCCGAAGACGTGGCGCCGGACCCACGCGTGCATCGCGATGGCCGCGGCCGCCGAGGCGTTGATCGAGCGCGTGGACCCGAACTGCTCGATGGACAGCGTGTCCGCCGCCGCCTCCTTCATCGCCTCGCTGACCCCGGGGCCCTCCTGGCCGAAGACCAGGACGCAGCGCTCGGGGAGGTCGTAGGTCTCCAGCTGGCGGGAGTCGGGGAAATTGTCGATCCCGATCACCGCGAGCCCCTCGCCCCGGGCCCACTCGACGAAGCCCTCGACCGTCTCGTGGTGCCGCACGTGCTGGTAGCGGTCGGTGACCATGGCCCCGCGCCGGTTCCAGCGCCGGCGCCCCACGATGTGCACCTCGCGGGCCATGAAGGCGTTGGCGGTGCGCACCACCGAGCCGATGTTGAGGTCGTGCTGCCAGTTCTCGATGGCGACGTGGAACGCGTGCCGGCGGGTGTCGAGGTCGGCGACGATCGCCTCCATCCGCCAGTAGCGGTACCCGTCCGTGACGTTGCGGCGGTCGCCGTCGCGCAGCAGCTCCGGGTCCCAGTGCTCGCCCTCCGGGAGGGGGCCCTCCCAGGGGCCGACGCCGACCACGTGGCTCGCCGCCGCGCCGTCGGACTCCCGGGTGGGCACCTCGGATCCGAGGCCGGGCGCCTCGTCCGGCCCGACCGCGCCGTCCGCCCAGGCCACCCCGGCCGCCCGCGCGGCGTCGCGCTCCCCCGATGCCACCCCTAGTCCAGGCCGAGTTCCGACTTGGAGAAGGCGTACAGGCACGGGACCCCGGCGGTCTGCTCGATGCGCTCCTTGGCCCCGGTCGCGCGATCCACGATCACGGCGACGGCGACGACGTTGGCCCCCGCCTTCTGCAGCGCCTCCACGGCGGTGAGCGCGGACCCGCCGGTGGTGGAGGTGTCCTCGACGACGACGACGTCGCGCCCCTGGACCGCCGGCCCCTCGACCTGGCGCCCCATCCCGTAGGACTTCTGCGACTTGCGCACGACGAAGGTGTCGATGGCGCGGTCACGGTCCCCCGCGGCGCGCATGATGGCACCGCCCACCGGGTCCGCCCCCATGGTGAGCCCGCCCGCGGCCTGGAACTCGACGTCGTGGCGGTCCAGGAGGTCCAGCATGACCTGCCCGACCAGGCGCGAGGCCTCGTGGTGGAGGGTCACGCGGCGCAGGTCCACGTAGTAGTCCGCCTCGAGGCCGGAGGCCAGGGTGACCCGGCCGCGGACCACGGCGAGCTCGAGGATCAGCTCGCGCAGGCGCTCGCGCGCCGCCTCGTGCGTGGGCGTGTCTGAAAGCTTGGAAGTCATGGGCCCATTCTATGGGGGCGCCGCGTCATCTCGGCCCCGCTCGGCCCGCCTGGGGGCGAAGCCCCGCTGTGACCTGTAGCATAGTCGGAAACCCGCACCGCACCCGCCCCGAGGCCGCGCACGATGACCCGAGGATGAGTCCATGAGCACCCCCCGAGTACCAGGCGAGCACCTGAAGCAGTACGAGACGACGCCGACCGGGGCCGTGGGGAGGATCAGACGCTCGGACGGGCAGAAGGCCCCCGAGGTCAAGGGCCGCGAGCGCCTCAAGCGCCTGATCGGCATCTTCGGCGGCCTGGCCGCGGCGGGGCTGGTCTACCTGGTCATGCCCGGCGACGCCCCCGACGCCGCGCGCCTGACCGCCGCCACGGCCGTCCTGATGGGCCTGTGGTGGATGACCGAGGCCGTGCCGATCCCGGCGACTGCCCTGCTGCCGCTGGTGATCTTCCCGACGCTGAACCCGGAGGCCGGGATAGACGACGTCGGCGCCTCCTACGGCAACAACGTCATCTTTCTGTTCATGGGCGGCTTCCTCCTGGCGCTGGGGATGCAGCGCTGGAACCTGCACCGCCGCATCGCGCTGCTGACGCTCCGGGTCATGGGGACCAAGCCCGCGGCCATGGTCGGCGGCTTCATGATCGCCACCGGGTTCCTCTCCATGTGGGTCTCCAACACGGCGACCGCGGTGATGATGCTGCCCATCGGCGTCTCGGTCCTCGTGCTGGTCACGCAGATCGGCTCCGAGGACGGGAACGACGCCGGCGCCCCGGGCGAGGATCCCGGTGAGGCGGGCCCCGCCGCCGCGGACGACGCCACAGGCGAGGGCGGCCCAGGCGCCGGCGAGGGCGACGCGGAGCCCGGCGGCGTCACCGAGGAGGCCAAGAAGGCCGTCAGGAAGTCCAACTTCGGCACCGCGCTGATGCTGGGCATCGCGTACGCGGCGTCGATCGGCTCGCTGGCGACCCTGATCGGCACCCCGCCCAACACCCTCCTGGCCGGGTACATGGCGGACACGCACGGGGTCGACATCGGCTTCGGCCAGTGGATGATCGTGGGCCTGCCGCTGGCCGTCGTCGGGCTCTTCGTGTGCTGGTTCGTGCTGACCAAGGTGCTGTTCAAGCCGGAGATCGAGGAGATCCCCGGCGGTCGGCAGCTGATCGACGACGAGCTGGCCAAGCTCGGGCCGATGAGCCAGGGGGAGATCAGGGTCCTCGTCATCTTCGTCCTCGCCGCGGTCTCCTGGATCACGGTCCCACTGGCCTTCGAGGAGCCGCCCATCACCGACGCCGGGATCGCCATGGCCGTGGGCGCGCTGCTGTTCCTGCTGCCCGCCGGGGCCGAGAAGGGCGTGCGTCTGCTGGACTGGGAGACCGCGGTCAAGCTCCCGTGGGGCGTGCTGCTGCTGTTCGGCGGCGGGCTCGCGCTCTCGGCGCAGTTCACCTCCAGCGGGCTCTCGGAGTGGATCGGGCAGGAGGCCACGGTCCTCGCCGGGATCCCGGTGTTCGTCATGGTCCTCGTGGTCACCGCCGGGGTGCTCGCCCTCACCGAGATCACCAGCAACACCGCCACCGCCGCGACCTTCCTGCCGGTCGCGGGCGGCATCGCGCTCGGCATGGGCTACGACCCGATGCTGCTGGCGGTCCCCGTGGCCCTGGCCGCCACCTGCGCGTTCATGCTCCCGGTCGCGACGCCGCCCAACGCCATCGCGTACGGCTCCGGCTACGTGACCATCGGGCAGATGGTCAAGGGCGGGGTGTGGCTGAACCTGATCTTCATCGTGCTGATCACCGCCGCGGTCATGGTGGTGGCGGTGCGGGTCTTCGGCATCGTCCTCTGAGACCGGGCGGGGCCGCCGGCGGCCCCGAGGAGGTTCCGGGACGGACCCGAGGAGACTACGATGTCGCTCACCTGTTGCGCGTCCGCGAGGAGGATCGCCATGACCAAGTACCTTCTGCTCAAGCACTACCGGGGAGCGCCCGCCGGGGTGAACGACGTGCCCATGGACCGGTGGACGCCCGAGGAGGTCTCGGCGCACCTGCAGTATATGGACGACTTCGCCGAGCGGCTCCGCGGGTCGGGCGAGTTCGTCGACGCCCAGGCGCTCGCCCCCGAGGGGACGCTGATCCGCTCCGACGGCGAGGGGCGCGAGCCGGTCGTCGACGACGAGACCCTGGCGGGGAAGGACCTCATCGCCGGGTGGATGATCATCGACACCGTGGACTACGACCGCGCGCTCGAGCTGGCCGCGGAGCTCTCGGCAGCCCCCGGGGCCGGCGGACGGCCCATCCACGAGTGGCTCGAGGTGCGGCCGCTCATGAGGGCGCCCTCGGAGACGTGAGTCCCGGTGGGGCCTCGGAGACCGACGGCGGGGCCGTGTGGGCGCCACCGGCGGGGTCCTGAGGCCATCAGCTGGGCGGTGAGGTTGTCGGCGCGGCGGTGAGGTCGTCGGCGGGTCCGCGCCAGCGCCGGCACGTCCCCAGGGTTGCCCCCGAGCATGCGTCCTACTTTGGTAGGAATCTGCGTGTGATCTGCGACAACATTTGTCATCTCGGAGATTGGGCCGCCGCGGTTTCGTAGAGTGGGCTGATCACCCGATGATCGACGGAAGGCCCGACACGATGGGACCACGGCGCAGCACCGCGGGGTACGGCCCGATCATCGTCGTGGCCGGAATCGCCGGTTTCCTCAGCCCCTTCCTGGTGCACGCCATGGGGGTGGGCGGCACCGCGTGGCGGTGGCCGGCCGCCGTCGCGGTCGGCGTGCTGCTGGCCGGCGCCATGTGGCTGATCCTGCGCTGGCGCGATGCCGCGCACCGCGAGAGGCACCGGGACGGCCCCGGAACCGCCCCCTCGGGTCGGTCGCACTCCTAGCCGACACCGCGGCTCAGGCCGCCCTCGGCATCCGACTCTCCGCCCCCGGCATCCGACCCCGAGCGACGCGACGCGTCCCTGGGCTTGACCCCGACCTGCGCGATACGCCCGGGGCCCGACCCAGGGCGACGCGAAGCGGGCGGGGCCCGGATCCCTCCGCGCCCCGCCCGCTCCCCCGCGGCCGCCGCTCAGCTCACCTGAACGAGGCCCTCCGGTAGATCCACCAGCCGCCGCCCAGAGCCAGGAGCACGACGACGCCGAGCACCCACGGGACCAGCCCGCCGGGCAGCTCGCCGCCCACCACGAAGGTCGTGGTCGCCCCGTCCCGCTCGGCGCGGCTGAACGCCGCGATCACCAGCCCCAGCGCCCCGACCAGCAGGACGGAGGCCCCGACGATCGACAGCGTCAGCCCCATCGCCCCGGTCCGCAGGTAGATGGCGGTGAAGAACAGCGCCACCACCTGCGCCCCGAAGAACGTGCCGAGCGCGATCAGCCACGCCAGCAGGAGCGAGCCCCGGCCGAAGTAGATGATGTCGATGGCCGAGAGCCCCATGAACCAGCCGTGCGTGAGCCGCTCCAGCGCGATCAGCGCCACGAGTGTGGTGGCCGTCAGCGCGGCGCCCGCCAGCGCGTACAGGATGGCGCCCCACCAGACGTTGCGGCGGGTCATGCCCAGGCCGAGCATCGCCGTCGAGCCCTGGCCCACGGCGGAGCACAGGATGGCCAGCGGGGCGATGCTGCCCCACCAGATGACGGTCTGGTTGTAGGTCAGGCCGCTCGAGACGTCGGCCGCCTCCGCGTTCGAGGCCGCGACGATCACCGCGCCGACCACGAGCGAGAGCGCGCACACGACGACCACGATCCCCGGCCCCGTGAGCAGGCGCCCCGGGACGCTCAGGTAGTACCTGAACGCCAGGAGGGTGCGGCCGCCGGACGCGCCGCCCCCGTCCGCGACCAGCCTGTCCTCTGCCGTTGCGTTGCTCATCACAGGGCTCCTTCCTGCGCAGTGCTCTCGGTGACCGAGAGGGTTCCCATCGCGGCGACGACCTCCTGGAGGGAGACGGGCTCGACCTCGAGGCCGAGCTCGCGCGCCAGCGTCTCCGTGGCGTCGTCGAGGGGCGCGGCGACGACCACCATGGTCATCGAGCCGACGCTCTGACGGCGGCTCACCCGCTCCCCCGCCCCGGTGCTCTCGAGCAGCCGCTCGACGTCGCGCTCCGCCCCGGCGAGCCGATAGGCGTGCTCGCGGGCCTGCTCCTCCGACTCGTGGAGGGTGACCACGCCGTCGTCGAGGAGGATGACCTCGTTGAGGAGGTCGGCGATCTCGTCCACGAGGTGGGTCGAGATGATCACGGTCCGGGGGTGCTCGGCGAAGTCCTCCAGGAGCCGGTCGTAGAACAGGCCCCGGGCCACCGGGTCCAGCCCGCCGTAGGGCTCGTCGAGGATCGTCAGCTCGGCCCGGGAGGCCAGGCCCACGATGATGCCCAGCGCGGTCCGCTGCCCCGTGGACAGCTTCTTGCAGCGGGCCTTGGGGCTCAGCCGGAAGTCCGCGACCAGGCGCTGCGCGAACTCCTCGTCCCAGCCGAGGTAGGCGTGGCCGGCGGCCCGCAGGACGTGGCGGACGCGCATGTCGTCCGGGTAGCACTGGTGGTCCCTGACGTAGACGGTGCGGGCCAGCACCGCCGGGTTCTCGAGCGAGCGGCGGCCGAAGAGCTCGACGCTGCCCGAGCTGGGCAGGACCTGCCCCACCAGGGTGGACAGCAGCGTCGTCTTGCCCGCGCCGTTGCGGCCCACCAGGCCGTAGATGCGGCCGGGCGCGAGCTCGAGGTCCACGTCCCGCAGGGCCCGGACCTTGCCGAACCGGCGGTTGAGACCCCTGACGACGACGGCGGGCGCCTCGGTCCCGCCTGCGTCCGCGGGGACCCGGGACGTCTCGCCCCAGGGGGTGGCTGCGGTGGTCATGACTGCTCCTTCCGGGGCTCGCCCGCGGCGGTCGCGGCGCCCAGGCGCCGGCCGACCACCCTGAGGGCGTCCTCTGCGGTGAATCCGATGGCCCGCGCCTCGGCGACGAGGGGGTCGACGTAGTCGCGGACGAACTGCGCCTGACGCTCCTCGAGGAGGATCCGCCGGGCTCCGGTGGCGACGAACATCCCGATCCCGCGGCGCTTGTAGAGGATGCCGCGGGTGACGAGGGTGTTGACCCCCTTGCCCGCAGTCGCGGGGTTGATGCGGTGGAAGAGCGCGATCTCGTTGGTCGAGGGGACCTGGTCCTCCTCGCCGTACGTGCCGGCGAGGATGTCGGAGCTGATGCGGTCCGCCACCTGTTGGAAGATCGGCCGGGAATCGTCCACGGTCAGCCTCCCTCCTGGTTGCCTAGTTAGCTGGTTCATTACCTATGTAACTAACCATAGAACCACTTCGGCGGAAGTCAAGGGGGAATTCGGACGATTCGGAGCGGCGGTGGGAATCGGCCCGGCGCCGATCGGCCGGGTCCGACGCCGCGCTCGCGGCCACCGCGGGGGAGTGCGCGGCGGCGTTCGGGTCGCCCGTCCGGGGCTGACCGCCTGCTGTCCGGGCCCGGGCCGCGCCGTCCTGACTCCGCCGCCCGAGTCCGGGCCCGCGGTCCGGTCCCGCGTCCCACCGCCGCTCCGACGCCGCCGCACCCCTGCCGCCCGCGTCCGGGGTGTGGCAGAGTCGTCCCCATGAGCCGCGTCACACCCCTGGCCTTCATCGACGTCGACGGCGTCCTGAACCGCTTCGTCTCCTCCGACCTCGCGGCCCGGCGGGGTTACGACACCGTGACCCTGCGGCCCGCGATCCTGCCGATGAGCTTCACCCTGCACCTTGATCCGCAGGACACCCGGCGGCTGGGGGAGCTCGCCCGCTGCTTCGAGATGGCCTGGGCCACCACCTGGTCCCACGACGCGCCGCGCCTGGTCGCGCCCCGCCTGCAGCTGCCGGGCGACTGGCCCGTGGCCGAGACGGAGGCCGAGACCCCCGGGAAGGTCCCCGGGATCCTCGCCGTCGCCGCGGGCCGCCCCTTCGTCTGGCTCGACGACGCCCCCGCGCCCGAGGACCTGGAGCTGCTGCGGCGCTCGCGGACCCCGCACCTGCTGATCACCGTTGCGGCCCCCTACCTGACCCTCGCCGACCCGGCGGGGACCACCGGGCTGACCGACGAGCACGTCCGCCGCGCGATCGACTGGGCCGGGACGCTCGCGAGCGCTTCGGGACCCGACGATTCGGCCCCTGGCTGACACCCGCCTTCCCCCGCCCACCCCGCCGCCGACGAAGGAGTAGAACGGACACCATGAAAGCTTTACAGTACAAAGAAATCGGTCAGCCTCCCGTCCTCGTCGAGATCCCCACTCCCGAGCCCGGCCCCGGGCAGGTCCTGCTGAAGGTCACCGCCGCCGGGGTGTGCCACTCCGACGAGTTCGTCATGAGCCTCCCGGAGGACCAGTACGACTACGGGCTGCCGCTGACCCTGGGCCACGAGGGCGCCGGCGTCGTGCACCGGCTCGGCGAGGGCGTGGAGCACCTCGCGGTCGGCGACCCGGTGATGGTCTACGGCCCCTGGGGGTGCGGCCGCTGCCGCAACTGCGCCCAGGGCAAGGAGAACTACTGCACCAACGCCGCGGCCGAGGGGATCCGCCCGCCCGGGCTCGGCGCCCCCGGCGCGATCGCCGAGTACATGCTCGTCGACGACGCCCGCCACCTCGTGCCCCTGGGGGGCCTGGACCCGGTCGAGAACGTCTCCCTCAGCGACGCCGGCCTCACCCCGTACCACGCCATCAAACAGTCCCTGCCGAAGCTGCACGCCGGCTCCTACGCCGTCGTGATCGGCGCCGGCGGGCTCGGGCACGTGGGCATCCGGATGATCCGGCAGCTCTCCGGGGCCACGGTCATCGCGCTGGACGTCACCGAGGAGAAGCTCGACTTCGCCCGCGAGGTCGGGGCGCACCACGCGGTGCTCAGCGACGAGCACGCCGTCGACGCCGTCCGCGAGCTCACCGGGGGCCTCGGGGCCGACGCCGTGTTCGACTTCGTCGGCGCCCCGCCCACCACCAAGATCGCCGCCGGGGTGGCCGCGGTCGAGGCGGACGTGACGATCGTCGGCATCGGCGGGGGAGCGGTCCAGGCCGGCTTCGGCACCCTGCCCTTCGACGCGGCCGTGCGCGCACCGTACTGGGGGTCGCGCAGCGAGCTCATCGAGGTCCTCGACATGGCCCGCCGCGGCCAGGTCTCCGTGGAGGTGGAGACCTTCACCCTCGACGAGGCGCCGAAGGCCTACGAGCGGCTGCACGAGGGCACCCTGCGCGGGCGCGCGGTGATCGTGCCGAACGCCGACTGACGACTCGCCGCACCGGCTGACGAGTGGCCGGTCAGGGTGGGCGACTCGCCGCCCCGGGCGGCGACTCGCCCACCCGATCGACGACTCGCCACACCGACCCGCTAGACGGCCGCACCGGAGGACCGGTGCGGCCGTCGTCGCACGTGGGGGGGGGCGGGAAGAAACCTCCGCGACGCGCCGCGGACACGATTGACTTAAAATTCGAACATATATTCGATAGGGATGTGAGATTCCCGCACCTGGTCACCTACAGCTCCTACAGCTGGCACTACGGCGTCTCCACGCCGCGGGAGCTCGCGGCCGCGGCCGCCGCCCAGGGCGCGACCCACCTGGGACTGACCGACCGGGACGGCCTCTACGGGGCGGTCAAGCACGTCCGCGCCTGCCTCGACGCCGGGGTGACCCCCGTCCTGGGGGCCGACCTCGCGCTCGCGGACCCCGCGGGGCGGAAGGTGGTCGGGCGCGTGGTGCTCCTGGCGGAGGGGCACGACGCCGGCGCCGGCTACGGGGACCTCTGCGCCCTCGTCACCCGCGCCCACGCCCCCCGCGCCGCGGACGGCACGGTCCTCGACCCCCTCGACCCGGCCGGCCTCCTCGACCCGGCCAGCCCCCTCGGCCCGTCCGGCACGAGCGGCCCCGCCGGCTCCTCGACTCGGTCGGCTTCCCCGACCCGGCCGGCATGATCGACCCGGCCGCCCCGCGCACCCCTCCACCCCTCGGCACCCGCCCCCGCCTCACCGCCGCCGAGATCGCCCGCGCGGTGGCCGCCGGGCAGGGCCGCTTCGTCCTCCTGCTCGGCCCCGAGTCCGACGTCGGGCGCCTCGCCGCCGCGCGCCGCCCCCGCCTGGCCCGCGCCGCGCTCGCCGACTGGAAGCGCCTGATCGGCCCGGAGCGGATCCGCATCCACCTCGTTACCCACCTGACCCGCCCCGGTGAGCCCCGCAGCACCGCCCACGCCGCCCGGATGCTCGGGCTGGCCGAGGCGGCCGGCGTCGGCGCCGTGCTGAGCAACGCCGCCCGCTACGCGACCGAGGACCAGGCCGTGACCGCCGACCTGCTCGACGCCGCCCGCGGCCTGACCTCGCTCGTCGGCCCGGGAACCGCCTCCGACGTCCCACCCGGGCTCGACCCTGGCGCGTCACCGGCAGAACGCGGGTCCTGGGTCCGCCCCGCCGCCCCGCACCTGCAGCCCAACGGCCAGGGCTGGCTCAAGGACCCGCGCGCATGCGGGCCCTCGCCGCCGAGGTCACCGCCGCCGCGGGCACCCGCACCGGCCCGTCCCGCCTCCTCGCCGACACCGCCGCGCTCGCCGAGCGCTGCGGCCTGGACCCCGCCACCGACCTCGGCCTCGGCACCCCCGTGGTCCCCGAGGCCCACCTGACCGGCGCCACCGAGCCCCCCGCCGCCGAGCTGCGCGCCCGCTGCGAGGCCGGCCTGCACCGCCTCTACGGCTCCGGGGCCGCGCACGACGTCGTCGCCCCCGGCCTCGCCCCCGCCGACTACGAGAGCCCCCGCGCCCGCCTGGACCGGGAGCTGCGGGTCATCGAGAACCTCGGCTTCTGCTCCTACTTCCTCACCGTCGCCCACGTCTCCCGGCTCATCGGCGACCTCGGCATCCGCCGCGCCGCCCGCGGCTCCGGGGTGTCCTCCCTGGTCAACTACCTGCTCGGCGTCTCCGTGGTGGACCCGCTGCGGCACGGCCTGGTCTTCGAGCGCTTCCTCTCCGAGCGGCGCTCCACGCTGCCGGACATCGACATCGACGTCGAGTCCGCCCGCCGCCACGAGGTCTACCGCGCCGTCTTCGACCACTACGGCCCCGAGCGCGTCACCCTGATGTCCATGCACAACGGCTACCGCGCCCGCGGGGCCGTGCGCGACGCCGCCCGCGCCCTCGGCCTGCCCGCCGAGACCACCGACCGGATCGCCAAGTCCATCTGGCGCATCCCCGCCGGCGAGCTGCGCGAGCTGATCGAGGTCAAGCCCGAGCTCGCCGGCCTGCGCCGCGAGACCCGCGAGAACCCGGCCGTGGACCTGCTCATCGACCTCGTCGAGCGCCTCGACCGCCTCCCGCGCCACCTCTCCATGCACCCGTGCGGCGTCATCCTCTCCGATGCCGGCCTCCCGCGCCGCACCCCCGTCCAACCCTCCGGCATGGGCCTGCCCATGAGCCAGTACGACAAGCACGACATGGACCCCATGGGCCTGCTCAAGCTCGACATCCTCGGGGTGCGCATGCAGTCGGCCATGGCCCACACCCTCGACGAGATCGACCGCACCACCGGCGCCCGCCCCGACCTCGAGGCCATCGACACCCGGGACCCCGCGACCTTCGCCCTCATCCAATCCACCCACACCCTCGGCTGCTTCCAGATCGAGTCCCCGGGCCAGCGCGAGCTGATCGGCAAGCTCGTCCCCGAGACCGTGGGCGACCTCATCGCCGACATCTCCCTCTTCCGGCCCGGCCCCATGCAGTCGGACATGGTCCGGCCCTACCTCGAGTCCCGCCACGGCTTCGCCGCGCCCCGCTACCCCCACCCGGACCTCGTCCCCTACCTGGAGGAGACCTCCGGCGTCGTGATCTTCCACGAGCAGGTCATCCACCTCATCGCCACGCTGACCGGCTGCGACCGGGCCGAGGCCGACGAGCACCGGCGCTCGCTGGGAGGCCCCCGGCAGGGGGAGACGGAAGGCACCTTCCGCGCCGCCGCCCTCGCCCGCGGCTACGCCCCGGAGACCGTCGAGGCCGTGTGGGGGATCCTCGCCGCCTTCGGCTCCTTCGGCTTCTGCAAGGCCCACGGCGCGGCCTTCGCGATCCCCACCTACCAGTCAGCCTGGCTCAAGGCCCACTACCCGGCGCACTTCCTCACCGGCCTCCTCGAGCACGACCCCGGCATGTACCCCCGCCGCCTCCTCCTCGCCGAGGCCCGCCGGCTCGGGGTGCGGCTGCTGCCCCTGGACGTCAACCGCTCCGACCGCTCCTACCGCGCCGAGCGCCTCCCGGACCGCCCCGGCGCGCCCGACGCCGCCCGGGACTGGGCCGTGCGCCTGCCCCTGACCCAGCTCTCCGGCATCGGGGAGGCCGAGGTCGAGCGGATCCTCGCCCACGCCCCCTACACCTCGGCCGCGGACCTGCGCGACCGCGCCCGGCCCCGCCGCCCCACCCTCGAGCGCCTCGCCGCGGTGGGGGCCCTCGACGCGGCCGTGTTCGCCGGCGTCGACGCCGAGGGGGCCGACGCCGCCCGCACGCCCCGCCCGTGGCCCATCCAGCTCGCCCTGCCCCTCCCGGCGTCGGACCAGGGCCTCGCCCCGGACCGCGGAACCGGCGACCTCGCCGGGACCCTGCGCACCGAGCTGGACCTGCTCGAGCTGGACGTCTCCGCGCACCTCATGGCCGCCCACGCCCAGCGCCTCGCCGCCTGGCCGATCACCCGCGCCGCGGACCTGCTCTCCCTGCGCACGCGCACCCCCGTGTGGGTGGCCGGCGTCCGCGTGTCCACCATGACCCCGCCCATGCGCAGCGGCCGGCGCGTGGTGTTCATCTCCCTCGACGACGGCACCGGCTGCGTCGACGCCGCCTTCTTCGACGAGGCCCAGCAGCTCACCGGCCCCGAGCTCTTCGGCACCCCCATGCTCCTGATCCGCGGCACCACCCGCCGCACCGGGCCCCGCGGCATCTCGCTCACCGCCCACCGGGCCTGGGACCTCACCGCGATCCTCGAGGGCCGCGCCCCCGCCCCGTTCACCCCGGGGGACGCGGCCCGCCGCACGGCGCCGCCACCCGCCGACGCTGCTCACCGGGCAGCGATACCGCCCACCGACGCGGCCCGCCGCACGGCGCTCCCACCCACCGGGTAGAATCACCACGTCGCCCCGACCAGGGCGCACAGCGCACCACGCACGCCCCCGGTATCGGCGTGCGCCCCACGAACCTCCAGGAGGACCCATGCCAGTGCCCGAGAACCTGCACATCACCGTCGACGGCGAGGACCAGCAGGTGGGCACCGGCACCACCGCCGCGGACCTGTTCGCCGAGCGGCCCGACGTCGTCGTCGCCCGCGTCAACGACGTCCTCAAGGACCTCGCCACCGAGCTGTCCGAGGGCGACCGCGTGGTCCCCGTGACCCTCGAGGAGCCCGAGGGCCTGGAGGTCCTGCGCCACTCCACCGCGCACGTCATGGCCCAGGCCGTGCAGCAGCTGCGGCCCGACGCCAAGCTCGGCATCGGCCCGTACATCACCGACGGCTTCTACTTCGACTTCGACGTCGAGGAGCCCTTCACCCCGGAGGACCTCAAGAAGCTCGAGAAGATGATGCTCAAGATCGCCAAGTCGGGACAGACCTTCCGGCGCCGCGTCGTCACCCACGAGCAGGCCCAGGCCGAGATGGCCGACGAGCCGTACAAGCTCGAGCTGCTCGGGCTCTCCCAGGGGCCCGGCTCCGGGTCCGACGCCGCCGAGGGCGCCTCCGTGGAGGTCGGCGAGGGCGAGATCACGATCTACGACAACGTCGACCGCAAGGGCGAGGCCGTCTGGAAGGACCTGTGCCGCGGCCCGCACCTGCCCACCACCAAGCCGATCCCCGGCGGCTACGCCCTGACCCGCGCGGGCGGCGCCTACTGGCGCGGCTCGGAGAAGAACCCGATGCTGCAGCGCATCTACGGCACCGCCTGGCCCTCCAAGGACGCGCTCGCGGCCTACAAGGAGCGCATCGCCGAGGCCGAGCGCCGGGACCACCGCCGCCTGGGCGAGGAGCTGGACCTGTTCTCCTTCCCCAAGTCCATCGGCCCCGGCCTGCCCGTGTTCCACCCCAAGGGCGGGGTCATCAAGCGCGTCATGGAGGACTACGTCCGGGAGCGGCACATCGCGGAGGGCTTCGACTACGTCGGGACCCCGCACATCGCCAAGGAGGACCTGTTCTACACCTCCGGGCACCTGCCGTACTACTCGCACGGGATGTTCCCGGCCATGGAGCTGGACAACGGCGACTACCGCCTCAAGGCGATGAACTGCCCCATGCACAACGAGATCTTCCGCTCCCGCGGCCGCTCCTACCGCGAGCTGCCGCTGCGGTTCTTCGAGTTCGGCACCGTGTACCGCGACGAGAAGTCGGGCGTGCTGCAGGGCCTGACCCGCGTCCGCATGATCACCCAGGACGACTCGCACAGCTACGTGACCAAGGAGCAGGCCCCGGGCGAGGTCAAGCACCTCCTGGACTTCATGCTCTCCCTGCTGGTCGACTTCGGCATGACCGACTTCTACCTCGAGCTCTCCACCCGGGAGACCGAGGGGGAGAAGAAGGACAAGTTCATCGGCACCGACGAGCAGTGGGACGAGGCCACCGCGATCCTCGAGCAGGTCGCCGCGGAGACCGGCCTGGAGCTCGTGGCGGACCCGGGCGGGGCCGCGTTCTACGGTCCCAAGATCTCGGTGCAGGCCAAGGACGCGATCGGCCGCACCTGGCAGATGTCCACGGTCCAGTACGACTTCAACCAGCCCGCCCGCTTCGGGCTGGAGTACCAGGCCGCGGACGGCTCCCGCCAGGAGCCGGTGATGATCCACTCCGCCAAGTTCGGCTCGATCGAGCGGTTCATGGGCGTGCTGACCGAGCACTACGCCGGCGCGTTCCCGGCCTGGCTGGCCCCGGTGCAGGTCATCGGCATCCCCGTGGCCGAGGCGTTCAACGACTACCTGGCCGAGGTGGCCGCGAAGCTGAAGGCCCGCGGCATCCGCGTGGAGGTCGACTACGGCACGGACCGCTTCCCGAAGAAGATCCGCAACGCCTCGAAGCAGAAGGCCCCGTTCGTCCTGATCGCCGGGGGAGAGGACGCGGAGAACGGCGCCGTCTCCTTCCGCTTCCGCGACGGCTCGCAGGAGAACGGCGTGCCCGTGGACGACGCCGTGGAGCGCATCGCGTCCCACGTGGCGCAGCGGGTGAACACGGACCCGACGGGGGACGCGCAGGAGTAAGACGACACCGAAGGGGCCGGCCCGATGGGGCCGGCCCCTTCGCGTAATCCGTGGGATCTCTGAGAGAAGAGACTTCAAAGACCACAACTGCCCCGGCGGCCCAACTGGCTGCCATCACCCGCCGGGTCGAGCAGCTGGGTCAACGAATGTGATACTGCACGGACAGTGCCATAGGCCCAATCAGGTGGATATCGTCATAGGCTACGCAATAAGCCGGTCCTTGCCGCGGCCCACACTGGAAGGACGGACTGCGAAAGTCAGTACTCATCGTTATCCTGTGCGGGCGCCAATGTGACCTTCGGTGAGCGTATATCGAACACTATCGAGATCTTCAGAACGGCGGCCATGGAGACAGGGGTGCATCGCGGTGACCGGGCGGCTTCTAGTTGACCACTTGAAGACACAAGAGTGTTAATACTTGCCAGGACAGCTAGGATGGAACTAGTTGAGCAGGAAGGCGTGAACGGTGGACGCAGCAGACGCAACGATGCGACCCAAATCGACGCAAACGGCCGGTTGTGACACGGGCATCTCCGCGATGTATCTGAAAGAACTCACCGTCCGTGGATTCCGATCCTGCGAGGATGTAACAATTCCGCTCTCGCGCGGTATTACTTTGTTAGTCGGCGAGAACAATTCAGGCAAATCGAATGTTATCGAGGCGATTCGACTTTCTACCGCGCCGCTCAATGGAAGACGCGCGCGCTACTTTGAGGTCGAAGATGTGACGCGGGGTCATGACGGCCCTATAACCATCACTGCCAGATTTGCTGATCTAACATCATTTCAGCGTGCGCATTTCATCGGCGCACTGGACCTTAATACTAACGAAGCCGTCCACTGTACAAAATACCGACCGCCCTCCGATAGTATCTCCCGTGGGCGCGTGGATCATCTGGTTGGCGTGTCGGCCGCACCAGATCCCGAGCCCGAAAAGCGGGAGCACATAAATCATGTTTACCTTATGCCTTTACGCGATGCACAGCGTGAGCTGGATTCTTACTCAGGGACAAGACTGGCTCGAATAATTCAATACTTGACGAGCCCTGAGGAGCAAGCGGAATTCGTCAAAACAGCAACATCATCAATGGACAACCTGGCCAGTCACCCAGTGGTGAGGCGCGTGCAAACAGCGATTCAAAACCATTTGACCGGATTAACTGCCCCCGGGCGAAAACAGTCCATGGATGCTACCTACGACCCGCCCGAACTTGTACGCCTAGCTCGTAACCTGCGCCTAAAGATGGCGGAGACGGGCCTCAGCGTCGCTGATTTAAGTGAGTCCGGTTTAGGATACGCCAACTTGCTCTTTATGGCGACAGTAATCCTCGAGCTGCAGAACTCTAAGGAGTCCGAGCTTACGCTTTTCCTCGTCGAGGAACCGGAAGCCCATCTTCATCCACAACTGCAGTCAGTCCTTTTACAATTCCTTATTGATCAGGCTGCGGAATCCGCGCGTAATGATGCCTCCTCACCTGCTGGCCGGATCCAGGTGATCGCTACAACCCACTCTCCCAACCTGGCCAATGCTGTAGGAATCGATGATATCATTGTGTTGCGTCCTCGCGCGAATAAAACGAGCACGAAAGGTGTGGCTTCTACCAGCGTCATTCCGCTCGCTGCACTTCCCCTTGACTCTAATGAGAAACGTAAGATCAACCAGTACCTCGATGCGAGCCGCTCCGAACTACTCTTCGCTCGACGTGCCGTGCTCGTCGAGGGTATTGCTGAGGCGGTTTTACTTCCAGTCTTAGCACGCAAGTGCATCTACTCCAGTGCTTCCGATGGTGATACTCAGGCACGCCGAGCGTTCGCTGGAGTCTCTCTTATTACTGTCGGATCGGTAGATTTCAAACCATACATGAAACTTTTGCTCTCCGTCGTGGGCGGGCAACGGCTTGTTGACTCGCTGTGTGTCGTCACCGACGCAGACCCGGCCCTGTCGAGAACTGAGACTTTCGCTCCTGAGGTTTCCGAAGCGTGGTCACGGGCGGAAGGCACGTCTATTGAGGGCCGCTATGAGACCAACGATCTGGTGATGACCAATGGACAAGCAAGGCGAAACATAGTCAGCACGCATTCGACTCAAGAGCCGTTAGGCCACAAGTCAGAAGATGGTGATGAAGTAGATAGCGAGCAATTAGAAAGCGACGCGCAGGGCGATGCGGTCGAGGAGACGATTTACAATCGGGCCGCAGATCTTCAAGCGCTTGTCGAGAGTCTGAGAGCGACGGATGTCGTTCACATCGCAGAGGCGCCTCACACGCTCGAAGCGGACTTGCTTGAGCCAGGTAAGAACAATCGAGAGCTTTTAAAAAAGGCTTACCTGCGTCAGAAACCTCGATCAGCAAAAGCTTGGGAGTCAATTGCCAAAAACGATAACCCGCCGCAGAAATTTTATGAGAAGCTTCGCGCAAACAAGCGCCTACTCAGCAAGGGTGAGTTCGCGCACGACGTAGCTCAATTGATTGTTGCCGGCGACCCGTTCACATGCCCGGATTATCTCAAGCAAGCCATAGTTTTTATCACAACGCCCCCAGCTCATGCCTAGCATGAAATTCACTGACGCGCAGATGGCGCTGATTCGCGCGGAGATAGGGACGTATGTGGAAGCTTGCCCGGGTGCGGGTAAAACCCAATCGATCGTGCAGCGATTTGTTGACAGGCCACTGACACATCCACGCAAGGGTGTCGGTTTGATTTCTTTTACGAATGCGGCCATAGATGAGGCCAGGGCACGATGCATATCCGAGCCGGCTCTCAAAGAGGTTCCAAACTTTATCGGAACCATAGACGGTTTTATTAACCGCTTCTTGGTTGGACCAACTTACTTGGCACGCCGCCGAATAAGCCCCAGCTTTTATGAGTCGTGGTCGGCAGTACCTAACAGTCACGTCAAGGTCAATGGAATTCAGTTTAAGGCCAGTCTTGACTGGTTTATAATTCGTAGTAATTCCGCGCGTCTAATTCCGGAAAGAGTGCCAATCGAACTACGCAAAGTGGCCTTCAACCTTAAGAAAAATCAGCGGTTAGGGCTTGAGGGTGAGGCTCTGCGAATCTGGAAACTATTCGTAAGGCGCGGAACGTTGACTGCGTCGGCTGCCAGAGTAGCGCTGCAGTCATACCTTGCCGATTCCGAGCGGCGTGAGCAGTTAGGAATGCTTCTCGCAGATAGATTCGTGGAAGTCATAGTCGACGAGGTTCAAGATTGTAGCGAGGAAGATATTCTCGTGCTTGACCTTCTACATGAGTTTGGGGTGAATATCATTGCTGTCGGTGACCCGGATCAGTCTATCTACGCGTTTCGATCCGATGCGCCAGTTAACACCAATAATTTCCTACGCAAGCTTTCTGTGGGAGAGCGCCTTAACGGCAATTTCCGCTCGTCACCAGCCATTTGCGCAGCTGTCAATAGCCTGCGCGCAGGATCCGAGCGTGACGAGCCAATCGGTCGTTGCGTTGAGGTCAATGAGCCCGTAGTCCTGCTGTCCTACCGTCGTCGTCAATGCCTCCCCAAGCTGCTCGTTAGAGCCACTAGGAACCGAAATTTCGCGGAAGACGATCTTATGGTAATTGCCCACAGCTCTGAACATGCGCGAGTGGCAGCCGGTGCCCCCAGCACCAGATCAGACTCTACAAACAAGCTTGTGATCATGGCGCGCGCGCATCACGTGATTGGGGACCCCCGCCGAAACGGCCTTGAACGCGTCGCGGCTATCCGTACTCTCGAGCGAACCATCCGAGAACTTGGAGTCGCCGATGTAGTCAATCTGAACCAATCCGACTACCTTGAGGTGTGTGGACTCTCAGAAGGCACTTTCCGAGAGGCGTGCTTACGAATCGCCGCGGCGTTGCCTCGGCCGTTCGATATGAAACCTTCGAATTTCCGGGCGAAACTCCAGACGTTCAAGGCCTCTCAGGGACAGCTGCGCTGGACATCTCAACCGCTCAGATCCCCTCGAGGTGACACCTGGCCGGACTCACTCACTGATGATCAGGACATTGGACCGTTGACGCATTCTACAATTCATGCCCTGAAAGGGCGTCAATCGCCAGCGGTGGCTCTGATCATACCTGAGGGGCGAGCTGAAGGTGATGGCGTGCGGCAATGGTGTGACGGAATCAAGGGGGAAGAACGACGTGTGCTCTACGTTGGAGCATCGCGCGCTGAGAGCCTACTGATCATTGCGGCCCATGAGTCGGTCTTTGAATTCGTGGAGGCGCAATTAAACGGTGATGGAGTTCCAACGGTACTTGCGTAATAGCCATGGCAAGCTAATCATTGTCTAAGGACGTACTATTCCCACTTGTAGCCTTCTACACCGTAGAGATGGGTGAGGACGGCTGGCCGATACTTACTTCTCATCCTCCAACTTCGCCACGAACCGCCGCGCCTTCGCCAGCGTCCGCTCCCGCCGGTCCTCCAGCGTCATGGTCTCCTCCATCTGCCGGATGCCCTGGGGCCGACGTCGTCCCAGCGTGTAGTCCGAGCAGCGCAGGTTGGAGCACAGGTACGTCCCCAGGGAGCTGTGCCGCCCTTTCCGCGCCGAGGGCCTGGCCGCCGAGTACAGCGCGACGCCGCTGCCCGGGTGCAGGGTCATGCAGAACTGGCACATCTGCGCCGAGCCGCCGCTGCGCTGCTCGGTCTTGGTCAGCACGATGCCGCGCGGCCCGTCCTCGGTCTCCACCACGGCGTAGCCGCGCTGCGGGCTCTTCGGGTCGATCCACCCGAGGAAGATCTCGGCCGGCCACTCCCACGTGGCGAGCCCCGCGGGCAGGTTCAGCCGCTGGGCCTCGCCCTTGGAGCAGTTGATGAAGCTACTACGGATCTGGGATTCGGTCAGGGGCTGCATGCTTCCACAGTAGTCCCGCCGGAGCGTCGGCGGCCGCGACCTCGCCCGCCGCGCGGCCCGCACGGCCTAAGCTGGTCCCATGAGCGACGCGCCAGACTGCACCACCGACGACTTCGAGCTGCCGGGCGTCCCCGACCCGTTCCAGCGCCTGTGGACCCCGCACCGCCGCGCCTACGTCAGCGGCGGCCAGCAGGACTACACCGAGAGCTCCTGTCCGTTCTGCGCCGCGCCGCGCCGCACCGACGAGGAGTCGCTGATCGTGCACCGCGGGCGCAGCGTCTACGTCGTGCTGAACCTCTACCCGTACAACCCCGGGCACGTGCTCATCTGCCCGTACCGCCACATCGCCCAGTACGACGAGACCACCGACGAGGAGATGGTCGAGATCGGCGAGTGCACCCGCACCGTGATGGGCGTGCTGCGCGAGAGCTCCCACGCGGCCGGGTTCAACATCGGCATGAACCAGGGGAAGGTCGGGGGAGCGGGGATCGCGGCCCACCTGCACCAGCACGTCGTCCCGCGCTGGAACGGGGACACCAACTTCCTGCCCATCGTGGCCGGCACCAAGGCCGTCACCCAGACGCTGAGCGAGATCCGCGAGCTGCTGGCCGAGGCGTGGCCCGCCGACCCCCCGTCGGGGCAGGTGACCGCCGACGGCGCGCCCGAGGCGAATCCCGCCGCCCGGGCCTCTCAGGGGTAGCCGGCCGCCGGGGCCTCGGCGGGGCACGACGACGTCGCCCGGTTGCGCTGCGACGGAGCGGAACGTGGGGCTCCGGCATGCCCGCGGCCACAGTGGCTCAGAACAGGCTGTGCTGCGTCCCCGTCGCCTGCCCCGAGTCCTCGACCCACCGGCACGCCCGGTTCTTCAGCCCGGCCGTGCTGACGAGCAGGGCGGGGCCGGCGTCGTCGTCCAGGGCACCGGTGAGGAAGCAGCACCGGCGCGTCCGAGGCGCCGAGCGCGCGCAGCCGCGGGACCCACTTTGCGGGCTCCACGTAGAGCACGCGCGTGTCGTTCAGGCTCGTCACGGCCGCGATCGGCGGGTACCGCAGGGCGC
>NZ_JANAFB010000030.1 GCF_024199905.1 Rothia santali | reverse complement strand
GGGTGTCACCCGGGGAGCCCCGACCCGCGGGGACGCCGTCGGAGCGGCTCAGACGGCGGCCGTCAGCCGCTTCCGGGCGTCCGCGCGCCCCACCGAGTCCATGCGCCACCCGGCCATCATGGAGGTGACGTCGAAGGTCTCGCAGATCTGGTCCATCTCCCGCCCCGCGTCCAGGTGGGCCAGGAAGTCGCTGCGCGGCATCAGCAGGGCCTGGGCGAACTGGTGGGCGAACAGGTAGTCGGGATCCGGGGTGAGCCCGCGGCTCAGGGACCGGCTGTAGGTCATCTCGTGCTTGAGCATCGTGTTGAGGACGAACATCCCCAGGAAGTAGGCGCCGCAGTATCGCTTGTTCTGCGGCGAGAGGGAGGCGTTGACGGTCACCGAGACGGTGGCGTAGCGCCGCTTGTCGAGGCGGCCGTAGAGGCTCTGCGCCATCTCCTCCTCGCGGGAGACCAGGCCGAGCAGCTCGGCGATCCGGAACGGATCGACCGGGATCCGCCGGTTCCAGTACAGGTCGAGGAGCTTCTGCGCCTCCTTCTCGGCGAAGCGGATGCGCTGCACGGTGTGGCTGTTCATGGTGTGTCCTCCCGGATGTTGCCTGCTCCTGCGTCTGACCCTCGCCGTCGTCACCCGTTCCGTGTCGGCTCGGGATGGATCCCGCGTCCACCAGGACGGATCGGATCTGCGGCGATAACCATTAGCCTATCTAATAGTTAGACGATCTACCAATACCGTCATCGCGTCGACCCGGGGAGAGTGCGAAGGACGGCACCCGAGGCATGGGGCCGGGCGCACCCCGCCGGTCAGATCGAGCCCCGGATCAGAGTGCCGAGGATCCGGAACACGACGCATGAAAGTACCGGAGGTCCGGGAACGCGGCGCTGGTCCGACCACCCCGCCCCTGGGAGGCTCGAGGGGTGGCCGCCGGCAGGGCGCCGGCGCCCGCACCTCCGATCCCCGCCCGGGGACGATCCGTACGAAGGAGTGCCCGTGATGCTCGGAATGCCCAAGCGCCTGCTCTTCGGCTACCTCGCCCTCGCCGTCTTCATGGCCGGGGACGGCTTCGACCTGACCTTCCTCTCCCGCTACCTGGTGGTAGAGCACGGCTTCACCGGCACCCAGGCCGGGATGGTCTTCACGGTCTACGGCTTCGTCGTCGCGGTCTCGGCCTGGACGACCGGCGTGCTGGCCGAGACCTTCGGCGCCAAGCGGCTCATGCTGCTGGGCGGCGTGCTGTGGATCGGGCTGCACCTGCTCTTCGTGACCGCGGGGCTCGCGAGCCCGGGCGCCGCGATGCTGACCTACGGCCTGCGCGGCGTCGCGTACCCCCTGTTCATGTACTCCTTCGTGGTGCTCATCGCGCAGAGCGTGGAGCCCGGCCGGCTGGCGTCGGCGATGGGGTGGTTCTGGGCCGCCTTCTCGATCGGCCTGGGCTCCCTCGGGGCCTTCATCCCCACGCTGACGATCCCGCTCGTGGGGGAGCTCGGGACGCTGTGGCTGGCCCCCGCCCTGGTGGGGATCGGTACTCTGATGTGCCTGTTCCTGGTGCCCGGCCCGCCGCCCGAGCAGGACCTCTCCCGCCGGCTGACCGGGTCCGCGCGGGCGCGCGAGCTGCTGCGCGGCGTCACGATCCTCGCCGAGCGACCGCAGATCTCCCTGGCCGTGGTGATCCGGATCCTGTGCAACATCACCCTCTACGGCTTCCCGATGATGATGCCCCTCTACCTGACCGGCCAGCTCGACGACTCGCGCCCCTGGTTCAGCCAGGCCGAGTGGATGAGCCTCTGGGCGATCATGAACACCATCACGATCGTGGCCAATGTCGTCTGGGGACGCCTCGGGGACCGGTACGGGTGGATGCGGCAGATGCGCTGGTTCGGGTTCGGCGGCATGGCGGTCTCGGCCCTCGCCTTCGGTTACGCTCCCCACCTGTTCGGCGGGAGCTTCCTCGCGATGCTCGTGGCCGCCGTGATCTTCGCGTGCTCGGTCACCGCCTTCGTGCCGATGGGCGCCATCTTCCCCGCCCTCGCGCCCGAGCACCGCGGCGCGGCGATCTCCGCCCACAACCTCGCCTCGGGCCTGACCACGTTCATCGGGCCGGGCATCGCGACGCTGTTCCTGCCGCTCATCGGCTCCCTCGGCGTCATCTGGGTCTACGCCTGCCTGTTCCTGCTGGGCACTGCCGTCACGTTCTTCATCCGGCCGCCCCAGCCGGGGATCACGGACGACGCCGGGCGCCCCCTGCCCGCCCGGGAGCGCGCGGCCGCCCGCCGGGGCACCTCCGTGCTGGCCTGAGGGCCGCCCGTCGCCCCGACCACCACCCAGTCACCCAGGCACCCAGGCACCCCATCGATACCCATCACCACCCGGCGGGCCTGCCCGCCCAGGAAGGACCGACCATGACCGAGACGCTGAAGGCCGTCGTGCTGCGAGAGCGCGGCCGCATCGAGATCGACGACGTCCCCGCCCCGGGCGCCCCCGGACCGGGAGAGGTGCGCATCCGCATGCACACCGTGGGCATCTGCGGCTCCGACGTGCACTACTACACCGAGGGCCGGGTCGGCCCGTTCGTGGTCGAGGCGCCGATGATCCTGGGGCACGAGGGCTCCGGGACCGTGCTCGAGGTGGGGGACGGCGTCGGGCACCTCGCCCCGGGCGACCGGGTGTGCATGGAGCCGGGCATCCCCGACCCGCGCTCCCGGGCCGCGCGGGAGGGGATCTACAACGTGGACCCGGCCGTCCGCTTCTGGGCCACCCCGCCGGTGGACGGCTGCCTCGTCGAGGAGGTGCTGCACCCGGCGGAGTACGTCTTCAAGCTCCCGGAGGGCCTCTCCTACGCGGAGGGCGCCCTGATCGAGCCGTTCGCCGTGGGGATGCAGGCGGCCACCCAGGCGCGGCTGCGGCCGGGCGACGTCGCGGCGGTGGTCGGGTGCGGGACCATCGGGATCGTGACCGCGCTGGCCGCGCGCGCCGGCGGGGCGAGCCGGGTGTACGTCAGCGACGTCGCCCCGGAGAAGCTCGCGCTCGTGGAGGGGCTGGCCGGGATCGTGCCGGTCGACGCCTCGGCGGAGGACCTCGGCGAGCGGGTCCGCCGGGACACGGACGGCTGGGGGCCGCAGGCCGTCTTCGAGGCCTCGGGGGCCGCGGGCGCCTACCGCGGGCTGTGGGAGCTGCCGGCGCCCGGCGGCACGGTCGTCCTGGTCGGGATCCCGGCCGGGCCGGTGCCCCTCGACGTCGCCGCGGCGCAGACGCGGGCGCTGCGGGTCGAGTCGGTCTTCCGCTACGCCAACGTGTACCGGCAGGCGATCGACCTGGCGGCCGGCGCTACGGTGGATCTGTCCCGGTTGGTCACCGCGACCTATGCGCTCGACGACGCGGTGGCCGCCTTCGAGCGCGGCGCCGAGGGGCGCCCCACCGACACGAAGATCCAGATCAGGGTCTGACCCAGGAGGAGCCATGGCCGCACCGAGCCCCCGGGCCGACGCCGGACCCGAACCCGGGCCGGCCGGCTTCGGTGCCGGATCGGCCGACTTCAGCTCCGGGCCGGCCGGCTTCGGCGCGGGACCGGCGAGCTTCGGCGCGGCCGAGCGCGAGCTGGTCCCGCTCGACTCCGCGAGCGGCCTGCGCTGGTTCCAGCACGACCACCCGCACCCGCTCGGCCGCTGGCACCACCATCCCGAGATCGAGGTCCACCTGATCACGGCCTCCACCGGGACGGCGCACGTGGGCACGGCGGTGCGCGTCTTCGAGCCGGGCAGCCTCTACCTCGTGGGCGGCGGGCTCCCCCACCACTGGGTGAGCTCGCTGCGGCCGGGCGAGACCGTCCCGGGCCGCGACCTCCTCCTGCAGATCGACCCCCTGCTCCCCGCGCGTCTGACCGCGATCCTGCCGGCCCTCGGCGCCCTGGAGGGGCTGCTCGACGACGCCGCCCACGGGCTCGAGTTCACCGGCCCGACCCGCGAGCGCGCCGCGTCGATCCTCGTCTCGATGCGGGACACGACCGGGATCACCCGCTTCGCCGCGGCCATGACGCTGCTGAGCACCCTCACCACGGCGCCCCGGGAGGACCGCGAGGTCCTGGACCCGCACCACGCCAGCCGGGCCCTGCCCCGCCGGGAGAACGAGCTCTTCGACCGCGCCCTCCACTACGTCCACGCGCACCTGAACGGGCCGCTGCGGATGGACGACGTCGCCCGCGAGCTGACCATGTCGGCGTCGGCGGTCTCGCGGCTCTTCACCCGCGCGACGTCGGTCGGGTTCTCCCGGACCGTGACGCGGCTGCGGGTGACCGAGGCGTGCCGGCTGCTGCGCACCACGGACCTGCCGGTGGGCGAGGTCTGCTGGGAGGCGGGCTTCGCCAACCTCTCCAACTTCAACCGGCGCTTCCGGGAGGAGACCGGCGTGACGCCGCGGGAGTACCGGGGCGCCGCGTCGTGACGGTGCGGGGGGGGGGCACAGGGCCCGTGTCGTGGCGGCCCGGGAGGGCGGGGCTGCCGCGTCGCGACGCCCCCGGCGTCGCTCATCCCCGGTCGGTCGCGGCCCCCACCAAGGAGAGGTGGAGCGCCCGCAGCATCTCCCGGTCGGCCTCCCCCTGGGCCCGGGAGAGCCTGCGAGCGATGTTGATCGTGGAGCCCAGGATGATCTCGACCTCGGCCGCCTGGGCGCTGCCGGTCAGCGTGCGGCCGAACATGGCCGGGAACCCGGTGACGATCCTCGCCCGCAGGAGGGTGGTGAAGTCGTGCATGAGGTCCATGAAAGCGGGGATGAACAGCGACTCCGACTCGAAGAGGAGCTCGTAGACGGCGTCGTTCCGGTCGGCGAAGTCCGCGAAGGCGTCCAGCAGGAGCAGCGCCTGATCGGCGCTGCCGCGGCCGTCCGCCTCGACGAGGTCGAGCGCCTCCAGGAAACGCCCCGAGTGCAGCTCGAGCGCCCTCTCGTAGATCTCGGCCTTGCTGCTGAAATACCGGTACAGAAGCGGTTTGGAAACCCCGCAGCGGCTCGCGATCTCGTCCATGGAGACGGCGTCGTACCCCGCTTCCGCGAAGCACTGGACCGCTACCTCGATAATGCGCCGCATCTTCTCCGAGCGCGCAGCCTGGCTATGCCTGGGCACCTGGCATTCCTTTCGACACGGGAGTGGCGCGGTCGTACAGACCCTGCGTCGTCCCCGACTCCAGCCCTCGCCGCACCGGCGGAGGCACCCCCACTGCTACCACTTCGTCTGTGAAACGGTCCAGTTATTCTACATCCATAGAATGAAATGCGTCACATCTATGACAAGAGGGGTCGGAGCATTCGGAGAAGGCGTTCTGGAATACCCGGCCGGGGTTATTGGAGTCGGCCGAACACACGATGCGGAGGCGATTGTTTCCGGGCGGGAGAGATTCCCGGCCGGGGCGCCGTGGGGCGCTCCGACCAGGACGACGGGCCCTTCCCGCGGACCCACCGGGATGACGGGCCCTTCGGCCGGCCCGCAGCGGTCCCGCGTGACCCCTCGGCCCTCAGCGCGCGAGCGACTCCCACCGGATCGGATCCGTGACGGGCTCCCGACGCCGGCGCCACACGCCCCAGATCCACAGGCACGTGAAGAGGAACAGGCACAGGATGGGGATCGCGGAGACCACCAGCGGGACGGTGTCGATGTAGTCCAGGTACTCGGTGGAGCCGTAGAGCGCGACGCCGATCCACATCGGCGAGATGTAGAGCCCCACGAAGCCGATCCACGCGAGGACCAGCGCGATCCGCCGCTGCGGGCCGGGGTGGGAGAACACCCAGGGGAACGCGTCGAGGCACGCGGCCGTCAGGATGATCGGCAGCCACGTGTTGTGGTGCGACCAGGAGATCGGGGACATCTGCAGCATTAGGAACGCGGTCAGCGCGACGACCGACATCCGCATCCGCCGCTTCTCCAGCACCGGGATGGCGGCGGCGACGCCGACCAGCAGCACCGCGATCAGCACGTACATGGCAACCTTCAGCACGTCGCCGGTCAGGCCGAAGTGCATGAGCCAGCCCTGGATCGAGATGTTGTCCAGGTAGTTGATGTTGCCCACCCGCGACGGGTCGGAGACCGCGTGGGTCCAGAACTCGACGGCCTGACGCGGCAGGAGCAGGAAACCGAGGCCGACGGTCGCCGCGAAGGTGATCCCGAGGGTGATCAGCCCCTTGAGGTCCTTGCGCATCAGCAGGATCAGCCCGAAGGCCAGCGGCGTGAGCTTGATGCCGCCCGCGATGCCGATGAACAGCCCGCGCGGCACGCGGGTGGCCGGGCGGACCAGGTCCCACAGCACCAGCAGCATGATCAGCGGGTTGATCTGCACCAGCCCCAGCCCGCGGCGCCACGGGCCCGAGAGGCAGATCAGCGCGGTGAGCAGGGCGATCGTGGTGGTGCGGCCGAGCTTGTCCTGCAGCGGCAGCTTCCGGCCGCGGGCGTTGACGTAGTCGACGATCAGCGTCGAGATCCACCAGGCCACGGCCATGGAGAACAGGACCATGATCGCCACGCCCACCTGCGAGGGGATGAAGGCGAAGGGCAGGAGCAGCAGGGCCGCGAACGGCGGGTAGGTGAACGGCAGGTAGGAGTCCGCGGTGAGCTGGATGAGGTTCCGCTCGTAGAGGTCCAGGGTCATGCCGTCGTTGCCGAAGATCGTGGTGGCGCCGGCGCGGTAGACGGTGAAGTCCAGCCCGCCGACCGTCATCGCGTGCCAGAACTGCCCGCCCAGGACGGCGACGACGACGATCCACGCCACGACCTGCCAGGACCGGCGCGGCGTCGCGCGGGTGCCCTCGTGCGAGCCGGGGGCTGCGGTGGCGGGGCTCATCGGGTCCCTCCCGAGGAGTCGGTCCCGCGGCCCTCGGCGGCGCCGTCCGCCGGCTCGCCGCCGCGGGGTCGATGCGGTCCGCTGCCCGCTCTTCGCCGCTGGGGTCGGCGTCGCCGCCCGTCGGCGCGCCGTCTCGGGACTCGGCGCCGCCCTGGGCGCCCTTGGGCTTGGCCACCAGGTGGGTGGGCCCGGCGCCGGCGACTCGACGGCGACGACGCGGCGTCCTGCCGACCTTCTCCGCCTTGGCCTTCTTGGGCATCGCGGTGATGTGCAGCGCGACGGTGACGGCCAGCAGCGCGAACGCGACGTAGTAGATGATCGGCTGCGGGTACAGCGCGAAGATGCTGCCCACCTGCCCCGTGACGCTGAGGATCAGCAGCAGGAACCCGAGCACGGTGATGACCACGTGCGTGCGCCCGAAGCGCTCCGAGTCCTTGGTGCGGAAGCCCAGGTAGATCGCCATGAGGGCGAACAGGACGGGGAAGAAGATCTGCCCCGAGATGGTGATGGCATCCGCGAAGTACGCGAACTGGCCCAGGGCTTGGATGATGGCCGCGGCGGCGAGGGTCAGGGACGCTGGCAGAGATTTCACGCAGGCCAGTCTATCGACCTCAGGCGGTGATGAAGTACGTGAGCGCGGCGAGGACGAACACGGTCCCGGCGGCCAGCCCGCACGCGAGCTCGACGATCAGGCCCAGGCCGGCCGCCTTCAGCGCGGCCCACGAGGAGCCGAGCGCCGCCCGGGGGTCCCGCTGCCGGTGGAGCTCGAAGAGGAACAGACCCACGACGAAGCCCAGGATCAGCCCCAGCACGGGCAGCACGAACATGCCGACGACGGCGCCCAGCGCCCCGAACAGCAGCGAGCGGTTGGGGATCCGCCGCCGCCTCATGGCGCGCCCGGTGAGCAGCAGGCTCGCGGACAGGCCGATGGCCGAGAGCCCGCCGCCCAGCCCGAGCATCCACCACCCCTCGGGCGCCTGCACGACGACGGCGAACACCACGGCCGCGACGATGATGAAGATCGAGCCGGGCAGCACCGGGAAGATGATGCCCAGCAGCCCGATGACGATGAGGATGGCGGCGACGATGGTCGCGAGGATCGCGGCGGTCATGGGGCCATGCTACGTGGGGGACGACGCCGGGCGGGCGGCGCGGCCGGGCGAGGACGCGCCGCGGAAAGAGCACGGCGCCGCGCGGTGCGACAGGCAGGCAGGGTGACCACGGCACCGCACGGCGCGATGAGCAGGCGGGGCGACCGCGGTACCGCACGACGCGATGAGCAGGCGGGGCGAACACGGCACCGCGCGTCTCGCGGGTCGGGACGTCGCTGTCAGCCAGGGGTCCCCGCGATACCCTAAGCACGATGAGTAGTTCGCCGAAGAGCCCCGCGGAGACCGCATCCGCCGCGTCCGCGTCCGCCGCCGGGGCCACGAGAAGCCGGCCCGGGTCCGGGACGCCCGGGGGCGGCGTCGTGCGCGGGGTCCTCGACCACTGGCAGGTGCTGGGGGCCCTGGCGCTCCTGCTGATCGGCTCGGTGGGGTTGTGGAGCGAGTACGAGTCGCGCCGCTGCGTCGTCGTGCAGGGCACCGAGCCGATCCCCGACGAGCTGCTGGACGACATCGAGGCCGCGTCCGAGGAGTCGGGCTTCCCGGTCTCCGTGCTGGCCGCCCAGCTGGAGGCGGAGAGCAGCTGGAACCCCCAGGCCCAGTCGCGCGCCGGGGCCATGGGCATCGCCCAGTTCACCCAGGACACCTGGGACGTCTGGGGCGCCGGCGACCCGATGGACGAGGAGGACGCGATCGCCGCGCAGGGCCGCTTCATGGCCTTCCTGCGCGAGGAGCTGGGCCCCCTCGCCGGGTCGGAGGACGAGCTGACCCGCTACGCCCTGGCCGGTTACAACGCCGGCCCGAACGCCGTGCTCGACGCCGGCGGCATCCCGCCCTACCCCGAGACCGAGAACTACGTGGAGCGGATCCAGCGGCTCGCGACGGAGAAGTACACGACTGTCTGCCGCTGAGCCCCGCAGGCGAGAGGGGCGACGCCGTCGGGGGCCCCGCCGGCCGGGCCCGGGCGGCGTCGGCGGCGAGAACGCCGATTTCGGATGATGTCCACCTCTGAGCTCGCGATTTTCGGAGCTTTCCTTCCGATCATCGTGGGGCCGGGGCCGGGGGTCGGGAGCTGGGGTCGGGTGGAACCTACCGATCAACGGAAGGAAAGCTCCGAAAATCCCTAGTACGCCGCACCCTCGCTAAAGACCCCGCGCGACACGCCGAGCGCGCGCCCGGCCCTCCTTGCCGGAGCCGCGCCGCTTCCTCCTCCCCGCCTCTCCATCGCTCCGTCTTCATGGAGCCGCGCCGCCCGCCCCTCCCCGAGGGACCGCCCGAGCGATAGGTTGGGGGCATGAGCCTGAACTTCCCGTGGATCGTCTCCGTCGACCAGCTCGATCGCCTCGCCCCCGCGCCCGGCCCCGCGTCCGACCCCGCCGTCGGCGCCCCGGATGCCGTGGGTTCCGGGGGAGAGGCCACGGATGCCCCCGTCCCCAGCGGGGGCGCCCCGCACGCGGGGAGGGAGGCCACGGACCCTGTCCGGGTGGTCGACGTCCGCTGGTACCTCGACGGTCGCTCCGGCGCCGCCGCCTACGAGCGCGGGCACATCCCCGGCGCGGCGTTCGTGGACCTGGACACCGTGCTCGCCGCGCCCGCCTCCCCCGCCGAGGGCCGGCACCCCCTCCCCGACCCGGCGGACTTCGCCCGCGGCATGGAGGCGGCCGGCATCACCGACCGGACGCGCGTGATCGCGTACGACGACGCCTCGGGCGCCTCCGCCTCCCGGCTCGTGTGGATGCTGCGCGCCACCGGGCGCACGGCCGCCGTCCTGGACGGCGGCATCCAGGCCTGGACCGAGGCCCACGGCGAGGACGCCCTGCGCTCCGGCCCGGAGGAGATCGCGCCCGCGGCGCCCGGCGGCTTCACGCCGGTCGCCGTGCACCCGGGATGGCTCGCCTCGATGGAGGAGACGGCCGCGGCCGCCGCCTCCGGGGAGCCGGTGGTCGACGCGCGGGCCCCCGAGCGCTACCGCGGCGAGACGGAGCCCATGGACCCGAGGGCCGGCCACATCCCCGGCGCGCTCAACGTCTTCCACCGGGAGAACGTCGGGGCCGACGGGCTCTTCGACTCCCCCGCGGGGATCTCCCGGCGGTTCGCGGAGGCCGGCGTCGCGGGCGACGCCGCCCCGATCGTCTACTGCGGCTCCGGGGTCACGGCGTGCCACGACCTCGTCGCGCTCGAGGCCGCCGGGATCCACGGCCGGCTGTACCCGGGCTCCTGGTCCCAGTACGCCGCGACCGACCGGCCCCTGGAGACCTAGCCGGGCCTCGCCGGACGAGGCCTCGTCCGGCGCCGGCCCTACAGCACGCTCGCCAGGCGGCGCACGCCCTCGGCCAGCGTCTCCGGCTCGCCGTTGGAGTATGCCAGGCGCAGGTTGACCGCGCCGGTGGGCACCTCCGGGGCCCGGCCGGCCGCGTGGGCCGCGGCGTCGTCGTAGAACGCCGTGCCGGGGACGAAGACGACGCCGGCGTCGATCGCGGCCGGCAGCGCCTCCGCGGCGTCCGGGTGGCGGCCGCCTTCGGGCAGCGTCAGCCACGTGAAGAAGCCGCCCTCGGGCACGGTCCAGTGCGTGCCGGCGGGCATGTGCCGCTCGCACGCGGCGAGCACCGCCTCGCAGCGCCGGCGGTACAGCTGCGCGGTGCGCTGGGTGTGGGACTCCCACATCCCCTCTCGCATGAAGCCGAGCACCAGGCGCTGGGAGAGCACCGACGGGCAGATGGTCACGGCCTCGGCCGCGATCTGCAGGAACTTCCGCACCCGCGGCGGCGCGATCATCCAGCCCACGCGCACGCCCGGGGAGAAGATCTTGGAGAAGCTGCCCAGGTAGATCACGGAGTCGGGGTCGTAGGAGTGCAGCGAGCGGTGGTGCTGGCCGTCGAAGCCCAGCTGGCCGTAGGGGTTGTCCTCGACCACCACGACGTCGTGCTCGCGGCAGACCCGCACCAGCTCGGCGCGGCGGTCGTCGGCCAGCGTCACGCCGGTCGGGTTCTGGTAGTTGGGGATCGTGTAGAGGAACTTGACCCGCTTGCCCTCGGCCTCCAGCTCGCGGATCCGGGACTCGACGGCGGCCGGGTCCAGGCCGGCGTCGTCCATCTGGACCTGCTGGACCTCGACCTCGTAGCCCTCGAACACGCCGAGCGCGCCGGTGTAGGTGGGACCCTCGGTGAGGATCACGTCGCCCGGGTCGGTGAACAGCTTGGTGACCAGGTCAAGGCCCATCTGGGAGCCCGCGGTCAGCTGCACCTCCTCCGGGCGGGGGCGGCTGCCCTCGGACTCCATGAAGTCGCAGACCAGCTCGGCCAGCTCCTCCAGGCCCGCGCCGGAGCCGTACTGGAGGACCTCGAGGCCCTCCTCCGCGATGATCTTCGAGGCCATCTGCCCGAGCTCCTCGAGCGGGAGCAGCTCGAGGTCCGGGTTGCCGCCGGCCAGGGAGATGATCCCCGGGCGCATCGACACCTCGAAGACGTCGCGCACCGGCGAGGGGCGGAAGCCCGCCGCCCGCGAGGCGAAGCCCCGCATGAGCTTGGCGTCGGCGCCCGTGGCGCCCTGCATGAGTTCCTGGATGCTGACCATGTGGTCCCTTCCTTACGCGCCGTAGCTGTTCTTGGCCTCGCCGTACGCGGGGCCGTCCGGGGACGCGCCCGCGCCGAGGGCGATGAGGCTGATGAAGTCGTAGACGATGTGGGCGGCCGCGATGCCGGTGATCTCGGCGTGGTCGTAGACCGGGGCGACCTCCACGACCTCGGCGCCCACGACGTTGCTGCCGCGCAGGCCGCGGATGATCTCGAGGATCTCGCGGCTGGTCGCACCGCCGGCCTCGGGGGTCCCGGTGCCGGGGGCGTGCGCGGGGTCGAGCACGTCGATGTCGAGGGAGAGGTAGAGCGGGCGGTCGCCGATGCGCTCGCGCAGCAGCTCGACGACGCGGTCCACGCCCAGGCGGTAGATGTCCGCCGAGGAGACGATGCCGAAGCCGAAGCGGGCGTCGTCGTCGAGGTCCTGGGTGCCGTACAGCGGGCCGCGGGTGCCCACGTGGGAGACGGCGTCGGTGTCCAGCAGCCCCTCCTCGAAGGCGCGGCGGAACGGGGTCCCGTGGGTGTACTCGGCGCCGAAGTAGGTGTCCCAGGTGTCCAGGTGCGCGTCGAAGTGGAGCAGGGCGATCTTGCCGTGCTTCTTGTACAGGTTGCGCAGGTTGGGCAGGGCGATCGTGTGGTCGCCGCCGATCGAGACGAGCCGGGCGCCGTCCTTCGTCAGCTCGTGGGCGCCGGCCTCGATGGACTCCAGCGCGTCCTCGATGTCGAAGGGGTTGCCGATGACGTCCCCGGCGTCGGCGACCTGGACCCGCTGGAACGGGGAGACGTTCTGCGCCGGGTTGAAGGGGCGCAGCAGGCGCGAGGCCTCGCGCACGTGGTTGGGGCCGAAGCGGGCGCCCGGGCGGTAGGAGACGCCGGCGTCGAAGGGCACGCCCGCGACGACGACGTCGGCGCGCTCCACCTCGTCCAGGCGGGGCAGGCGCGCGAAGGTGCCCTGGCCGGCCCAGCGGGGGACCTGGGCGGCGTTGACGGGGCCGACGTTCTCGCGGCCGTCGGGACCGGCGGCGACGACGCGCTCGGCGTCGGCCGAGAAGCTCGCGCGTGAGCCCTGGGACGGGGTGTTGCTCATGGGATCCTCCGTTGGTGATGAGACCTGTGCCATACGACTGTTTTCCATTATGCAACAAAAGTTTTGTAATGGAACCCGCGTCGCGCGGCGCCCGGGAGGACCCCGCCGCTCAGGCGTACCGGCGGGCGATGGACAGCGCCTGGTTGACGTACCCGCCGCCGAAGAGCACGGCGTGCAGCAGGACCAGGTGCAGCTGGTGCAGCTCCACGCGCTCCTGCCAGCCGGGCTCGAGCGGGCGGGCCTGCTCGTAGCCGGCGACGATCTCGCGCAGGTGCGGGGCGCCAAAGAGGGCGAGGGCGGCGAGGTCGTCCTCGCGGTGGCCCCCGTAGGCCATCGGGTCGATCAGCACGGCCTCCTCCGGGGACCACAGGACGTTGCCGGCCCAGAGGTCGCCGTGGATGCGGGAGGGGGCGTCGTCGTCGTCGAACTCGCCGGCGCGCAGGCGCTCGCACAGGCGGTCGAGGAGGGCCCGGTCGGCGGGGTCGAGGCCGGAGAGCCTGCCCGCCAGCGGCGCGACCCGGGCCGCGGCGTACATCCGCCCCCAGGAGTCCCACGCGCCGAGCTGGAGGGGGATCTGCTGGCCGGCGGGCCCCTGGAAGCCGTCGTTGCGCCACCCTTCCGGGGCGGCCCCCCAGGCGGGCGCGCCGGCGTCGTGCGTCATGGCCAGGCCCTGGCCGAACGCGCGGGCCGCCGCCTTGGAGGGGGCCGCCTCGGCGATGCGCTCCAGCTCGAGGCCGTCCTCCGTGACGCCCAGGACCCGGCAGACGCGGGCGCCCCCGGACTCCTCGGCCGCGGTCAGCCACTCGAGGCCGGCGCGCTCCCAGCCGGCGGCGCTTCCGGACGTGTGCTTGATGAAGGTCTCCATGCCACCGGTCTACCATCTGCGGGCGGGCGGGAGCAGGGCCGGGGCGAATCCGCCGGTTCGTGACCGGGCCGGGCCGGGCGTGCGGACAGGACGGGCCGGGGCGGGCGCCCGGCGCGTCGGAAGCTACTGGTAGGTGACCACCCACGGCTTGGGCTGGACGGCGTAGGTCTGCTCCGGGGTGAGCATGGGAGTGTCCTCGTCGTAGAAGTTCTTCCAGGACATGGCGATGCCCTCGGGCAGCCCCTCCTGGAGCGCGTTCCACGTCTCGGTCTTCAGGTCCGGGGAGCCGTGGCCGTCCGCGTGCAGCGTGAGCGCGAGCTCCGGGTGCGAGACGTCCAGGGTCTCGCGCTCGGTGATCATCGAGTGGGTGAACTGGTGCAGGACCACGAGCTTCTGGGGCAGACCCTCCTCGGCGGTCAGGGCGGCGACGTCGTCCAGGGTCTCGTTGATCTCCGCCGCGGAGACGGTGCCGATCTGCTGGAGCGGCACCTGCCCCGGGGCCAGGCGCCACTCGGGGTCGAGCCCGACGCCGACGTTGGGGTCCTTAAGCTGGTCCGCGTACCGCGCCACCTGGTCCGGGAAGGACTCGAGGCCGGGCTGGAAGTCCAGGACGACGTAGACGCCGTTCTCGCGGGCCTCCTTCAGCAGCGGCTCGAGGTCCTCGGGGGCGACCTTGGCCGAGTAGTCGCCGTCGGGACCCGGCTCCGAGGAGGCCACCGTGGTGATGACCTCGAAGGCGGGGATCACCTGCTCCTCGCTGTAGGGCTGGTACTGGGCGGCGAGGTCCTTGACCCGCCGGACCGACTCGGCCGGGCCCTGCTCGCCGAGCACGCCCAGGGACGGGTTGCCGGGGGTCCCGTAGAGGGCCACCATGCGGCGGTCCGGGAAGACCTCGCGGCCGCCGCCGAAGATCTCCGCCTTTGCGGCGGCCGGGCTCGACGCCGAGGGGGACGGCGCGGCCTCGGAGGGGCCGGCGGTGCCGCCCTCGAACCCCCCGGTCCCGCCACCGTCGGGGCCGCTGGACTCGCCGCCGTCGGGGCCGGGGGACCCGTCCGCCCGCCGCGCCGGACCCGGCGGAGGGCCCACCGGACGACGTCGCGCCGGGCGAGGCCTGGCCGGCGTCGCCCTCCTGCGGGTCGCCGCCCGGGGAGCAGCCGGTGAGGACGAGCAGCGCGAGCGCCGCGGCGCCGGCGCCGAGCCGCAGGGTGGACGGGCGCGGGCGGGTGTTCTGGTGCATGGGAGCCTTCGAGAGGAGACGGGCGAACCTCCCACGCTACCGCTCAGCCAGCCACGAGCACCCACATGACCTCGGCGGGCTCCTCCCCCAGGTTGCGCCACGAGTGCGGCTCGCGGCCGCTGAACGTGACGGTGTCGCCGGACTCCAGCTCGTAGTCGCCGCCCGCGGTGCGGAGCAGGAAGTGACCCGAGATGACGTGGAGGATCTCCGTCTCGCAGTCCACCGTGTAGAGAGAGTCCTCCCCCTCGCCGCCCGGCTCCACGGTCGCGCGCAGCACCTGGGCCTTCTCGAGCTCCGGCGCGGAGACGAGGCGCTCGTGGATGCCGGCGCCGCCGAGGTCGACGGCGGGGGCGTCGTCGAGCCTCACGAGGCTGGTGGGCGGCTCCTCGAAGAGCGCCCCGATGTCCACGCGCAGGGCGCGGCAGATCTTGACCAGGGAGGTGACCGACGGCGAGGTCTGCTCGCGCTCGACCCGACTGATGAAGCCCTTGGTCAGCCCGGTGGCCGTGGCCAGCTGCTCGATGGTAATGTGGACGCGGAGTCGGTGGTTGCGCAGGCGGGCGCCCAGCTCGGGCTCCCTGTCCGGCTGCTGCACGGGCAATGGCTTCACGGGTCCGGGTCCTTTCTGGCGACCGCGAGGGGATACCGGGGATCCCGGTCCCGACGGCCGGGCGACGGCCTGCGGGCGGCGGGGCGCCCGTGACTCGATCCTACTCGACGTGAAAACTTTTGTTGTCTGGACCACAACCCGGGGCGCGGCGCGATGACGCCGGGGCGGGTCCGCCCGCCCCGCACCACGGGACCGCTCGCAATATGCCGGTGAGGTAACTATAGTTTCGTATTTGTATACTCTGGTGTGCCACGCACCACAGTGCATACGGAAGGAGACCACATGACCGCCCACGCCACCGAGGAGGCCGGGATGCAGACTCAGCCCCGCAGGAACGCCGGATACGCGATCATGGCCACGCTGCGCAACTACGGGATCGACACCGTCTTCGGCATCCCCGGGACGCATAACCTGGAGTTCTACCGGCACCTGGAGGAGCTGGCGATCAAGCCGGTGACGACCCGCCACGAGCAGGGCGCCTCCTACGGCGCCGACGGCTGGTCGCTGACCCGCGGGCTGCCCGGCGTCGTGGTCACCACCTCCGGCCCCGGCCTGCTGAACTCGCTCTCCGGGGCGGCCACCGCCTACGCCGAGTCCCGCCCGATGATCCTGCTCTCCCCCGGCCGCCCGCGCGGCCAGGAGTTCCGCGACATCGGCGCGCTCCACGAGACCAAGAACCCGACCGGGGCGGTCGGCGCGATCGTCGGCGTCTCCCGCCGGGTCAACTCCGCCCTGGAGGCCGTGGAGATGATCCACAACGCCTTCGTCTCCTTCAAGCACTCCCGCCCGCGCCCGGTCCACATCGAGGTCCCCCTCGACGTCCTGGAGGCCGAGGCCGAGTTCACCGACGCCGACCTGCAGGCCCGCCCGCTGGGCTCTCCGCAGCCGGCGCCCGCGCACGACGTCGCCCGCGCCGCCGAGCTCCTGGCGCAGGCCGAGCGCCCGCTCATCATCGCCGGAGGCGGCTCCCTCGCCGCCGGCGAGTCCCTCCTGGAGCTCGCCGAGCTGCTCGAGGCCCCGGTCATCACCTCGGTCAACGGCAAGGGCGCGATCCCGGAGAAGCACCGCCTCTCCCTCGGCGCGGACCTCCGCCTGACCGCCGCGCACTCCTTCTGCCGCGAGGCGGACGCAACGCTGATCGTGGGCTCCAAGATCGGCGAGGCCGAGCTGTGGGAGGGCGACATCCGCCCCGACGGCCCGGTGATCCGCGTGGACATCGTGCGCGACCAGATGCTCACCAACATCACCCCGGACCTCGAGCTGCCCGGCAACTCCGCCGCGGTGATCCCGCAGCTGGTCGAGGCCGTGGGGAAGGCCTCCGAGGGGCGCCCGGAGCGCGAGCGCCGCGACCTCCAGCCGGTCTTCGACGCCCTGGACGAGGAGGGCCGCGCGATCGCCCCCGAGCTCGCCCAGCTCAACGAGCTGATCATGGACGTCCTCCCCGAGGACACCATCATCTCCGGCGACTCCTCGCAGGTCACCTACATGGGCACGACGACGTTCTACCGCGCCCCGCGCCCCAACTCGCTGCTCTACATGGCCACCTACGCGACCCTGGGCTACGGCCTCCCGGCGGCCGTGGGCGCCAAGATCGCCGCCCCCGAGCGCCCGGTGGTCTGCCTGCTCGGCGACGGCGCGCTGATGTTCGCGATCCAGGAGCTGATGACGGCGGTCGAGCAGCGACTCGACCTGCCGATCATCTGCGTGGACAACGGCGGTTACGGCGAGATCCGGGCCAACGAGGAGGCCCGCCAGATCGCCCCGACCGCGGTGGACCTGGTCCAGCCCGACTGGGTCAAGCTGGCCGAGGGCTTCGGCGCGACCGGGTTCTCCGCGACCGTGGACACCCTGGCCGAGACGGTGACGAAGGCGCTGGGGACCAAGGGCCCGTCGCTGATCCACCTGCGCATCGACGCGTAGTCGGCGCCCCGGGCCGTCCGCCCTCCGGACGGCCCGGGCCCCGCCGCGGCGTCGGGCATAGAATCGCTGGGGAAGTCACCCGAGGCGATGTGAGAGGACCGGATGCTCGGCGTACTGGAGGGGTTTGCGATCATCGGCGTCGTGGTCGGCATCGGCTACGTCGTCGCCCGGGCCGGGGTGCTGGGGCAGAACGCCGGGTGGTCGCTGAACCGCTTCGCGTTCTTCGTGGCGCTGCCGGCCCTGATGTTCACGACCCTCTCCACCTCGGACCTCGGCGTCATCTTCTCGGCGCGCCTGCCGGTGGCCGCGTTCAGCTTCGCGGCGATGGCGGTGCTGTACGCGCTGATCGTTGGGCTGTTCCTGAAGCGGAAGATGGGGCGGGTCACCATGGGCGCCGTCGGCGCCGGGCTGCTGAACTCCAACAACATGGGCCTGCCCGTGGCCACCTACATCTTCGGCGACCCCACCCAGGTCGCGCCGATCCTGCTCTTCCAGCTGGTCATCGCGACGCCGCTGTGCCTGGCGATCCTCGACATCGTGGCGCACGGGCGGATCTCGGTGCGCGACGTCGTGACCCAGCCGTTCCGCAACCCGCTGATCATCGGCTCGGTGCTCGGCGTCGTCGTCAACGCCCTGGGGTGCCAGGTGCCCGAGGTCGTCTACGAGCCGCTGCACCTGCTCGGCGGGGCGGGCATCCCGGTGGTCCTGATCGCCTTCGGGATGTCGCTGCGCGGGAACCGGCCGCTCGCGGTGCCGGGGCAGCGCGTGGAGACGCTGCTGGCGGTGGGGCTGAAGGTCGCGGCCATGCCGGTCGCGGCGTTCCTGCTCGCGAACTTCGTCTTCCACCTTCCGCCGCACGACCTCTTCGCCGCGACCGTGCTGGGCGGGCTCCCGACGGCGCAGAACCTGTTCAACTTCGCCGCGCGCTACAACCAGGACGTGAGCCTGGCCCGGGACATCGTGCTGCTCTCGACCATCGCCTCCGTGCCGGGGCTGCTGGTCATCTCCGCGATCATGGCCTGACGACGCCGCTCGACCCGGCCGCCGCTCACATCGCGTTGCGGAGCTCGCCCCCGCCGCGCAGCGCCTCGACGTTGTGCCCGATCAGCTCCTCGGCGCCCACGGGCCGGTTGCCCGCGGTGTGCGGGGTCAGCAGCAGGTTCGGGGCGTCCCACAGCGGGTCCCCGGCGGGCAGCGGCTCCCGCGCGGTGACGTCCAGCGCGGCGCCGCCGATGACCCCGTCCTGCAGGGCGGAGATCAGCGCCGCCTCGTCCACGGTGGTCCCGCGGCCCACGTTGACCACGTAGGCCGTGGAGGGCAGGGTCCGCAGCACCGCGGCGTCGAGCGCCCCGTCGGTGCCCTCCCCCGAGGGCAGGACCATGATCAGGACGTCGGTGCGGGCCAGCAGCTCGTCCTTCTCCTCGGTCGCGACCACCGGGTAGCCGTGGCGCTCCCCGGTCGAGCGGGCGATGCCGCTGACGTGCGCGCCGAGCCCCGTGAGCAGCGGGGCGAGCGTGGCCCCGATCGAGCCGAAGCCCCAGATCGTGACCCGCGCCCCGAGCAGCGTGGTCAGCCGGTCGGCCGGGTGCAGCTCCTGCGGGCCGGTCAGCTCCGCGGCCCAGCGCCGCTCCCGCTGGTACTCCCCGAGCCGCGGCAGCGAGCGCACCAGGGCCAGGACCAGGGCCAGCGCGTGCTCGGTGACCGTGCGGTCGTGCAGCCCGACGCCGGAGCACACCGCGGCCTCGTCGCGGAAGCCGGCTCGGGCGATCTGGTCGGGCCCCGCGGCCAGCGACTGGACGAGCCGCACCGAGCCCATGCGCGCGGCGGCGTCGGCGAGCTGCGCGTCGGTGTTGCCCCAGGCCACCAGGACCTCGGCGGCGACGTGCTCCTCGGGCAGCGGCGCGGTCGGGTCGTAGCGGGCGGCGACGTCGTCGGGCCCCAGGGGGAGCCGGGAGTCGTCCAGGGCGATGGAGGTGGGGAGCAGGATCTTCACGGTGTCTCCTCGTCGGGGCGTGGTTCGGTGGGCGTCTTCGGGGTGCCGGGTGCGGCGGGGGGCCCCCCGGGTCTGCGGGTCGGCGCCGGCCGCGCCCGGCGGCCTCGGCATGCGGGGGCGGGCGGCGGCGCGGCGGGCGCTCCCGGCTACGGGCGGGCGAACGTGCGGTGCAGGGCGGCCAGGGAGCGGGCGATGCCCTCCCGGTTCCGGCGGAAGGCCCCGCCCAGGCGGAAGGCCCGGGCCAGCGGCAGGCCGAGGGCGCGCGCGCCGGAGGCGTCGAAGGTCTCGCGCACGACGACGTCGTCCCCCGCGGGCTCCATCTCCCACGCCCACGTGTGCCCGGTGGGCATGCGCCAGGCGAAGGCGCGGTCCCGCTCGGCGCGGACCACGTGCGCGGTGATGGTGTACGGGATGCCGTAGAGGCGCATGAACTGCGTGGTGGCCTCGCCCTCCCCCGGGCGCTCGGGGCCGCGGACCTGGTGGCGGACGGTCCCGGCGCCGTCGAGCTCGTGGTGGCGCCGCGGCTGGGAGACCAGCTCGTAGACCTCGGCGGCCGAGGTCCCGCTCAGGGTCGTCTCGGCGCTGATCACGTCGCGGGAGGTGGGCAGGAATCTCACGAGGGGTTCGCTCATGGCCCCATCCTCTCACCCGCGCCCGGACGGGGTGATGTGCCACCATGGGAGGGAAGGCGGCGCCCGGCGCCGCGGACCCGCGTGACCGTAGAGAGGACCCCCATGATCTCGATCATCGTCAAGTTCAAGGTGAAGCCGGAGCACGCCGAGTCGTGGCCCGAGCACGTCCGCGAGTTCACCGCGGCCACCCGCGCCGAGCCCGGCAACAAGTGGTTCGACTGGTCCCGCAGCCTGGAGGACCCGAACGAGTACGTGCTGCTGGAGGCCTTCGACGACGACGCCGGCGAGGCCCACGTGAACTCCGACCACTTCGCCAAGGGCCTGGAGACCATGCGCCCGCTCCTCGCGGAGACCCCGCGCATCATCTCGCGCCAGGTCGAGGGCGAGGGCTGGGACACCATGGGCGAGCTCCAGAAGTAGCCCCGTGACCTCACCGAACCTGGATCCGTCCGGGACGGGGACGGGGCCCGACGCCGCCCGGTCCGGCCCCACGGGCGCGCCGCCGGAGGAGCCCCCGCGCACCGGCCCGGCCGGTCCCGCGCGCGAGCCCGACGACGCCCTGGCGCCCCACGACTCCGAGTCGGCCGCCGTCCAGCTCGCGGTCTCGACCGTCATCATGGCCCTGCGGGGCGGCGAAGACGAGCATAGGACGCTGTGGCTCCCCCTGGTCCGCCGGCTGCGCGACCCCTTCAGGGGCATGTTCGCGCTGCCCGGCGGACCCCTGCCCGCCCACCTCTCCCTCGAGCAGGCGGCGGGCTCCACCCTGGAGCGGGCCACCGGCCTGGTCCCGGGGTACCTCGAGCAGCTCTACGCCTTCGGGGCCGTGCACCGCGCGCCCGCCGGCGCCGAGGGCACGGGGCGGACCGAGTGGGCGGACGGCGTCGTGCAGCCCACCGAGCGCGTGGTCTCGGTGGTCTACTGGGCCTCGATCCCGAACACCGAGATCGACCGGACGCGCGTCCACGAGAACATCCAGTGGATGCCGGCCGACGACCTGCCGCGCCTGGCCTTCGACCACAACGAGATCGTGGAGTACGCGCTGCACCGGCTGCGGAACAAGGTCGAGTACTCGCGGATCGCGCACTCCTTCCTGGGCGAGGAGTTCACCCTGGCCCAGCTGCGCGAGGTCTACGAGGCGATCCTGGGTCGGCCGCTGGACCCGGCGAACTTCCGCCGGCAGATCGCGGCGTCGAAGTCGATCATCGACACCGGCAAGCGGGTCGAGGGCACCCGGCACCGGCCGCCCCGCCTCTTCCGGTACGACCACGCGCTCGCCTTCGCGGACCAGGGGCCGCTGGGGGCGGCCTGAGGGCCGGACCGGGACGACGGCGCGGTCAGGCCCGCCCCTCATGGCCCCAGGAAAGCACGCCCCCGGGCCGCGCGCCGCCCCTGGACGCCCGATCCGAAGGAACCGAACACGTCGTATCCCCCTCGAGTACCCTGAGATCACCCGGCGCCCTCGGGCGCCCTCCGTCCGACCCAGGGGAGCGTGGATCCAGATACCCGAGACCGACGACCCGGACCTCGCGGCCCTCGCGGCCGACCTGCGCCAGCTGCGCCTCGACGCCGGGAACCCCACGCTGCACACCCTCTCCTCCGCGACCGGCATCTCGCGCACCGTGCTCTCCGAGACCTTCAACGGCCGGCAGCTGCCCTCGGAGAACACCCTGTACCGCCTGGCCAAGCACTTCGATGTCGACCCCGAGACGTGGCTGCGGCGCCGCGCGGAGGCCCTGCGCGCGGCATCCGGCGGCGCGGACCCGGACAGGGAGGACGCCTCCGAGCGCCCGGGCGGCCTCGGGCGGGTCCTCTCCCGGCGGGTCACGCTGGGGACCATGGCCCTGGGCCTCGGGCTGACCGCGGTGCTGGCGGTGGCGGGCACGCTCGCGGCGCAGCGGGTGATCGAGGACGGGTGGCCCGGGGGCGCGGCGGCCGCCGACGTCGCCCCCTCCCCCTCGGAGGAGCAGTACGCCGACGCCGCCAACGGGGTGGACCCGATGACCACCCGCTGCCGGGAGGACTCGGTCATCGCGGCGAGCGAGCAGCGGCTCGACGGCAAGGTCCAGGTCCAGATGCTCTACTCGAACTCCTGCATGGCGGCCTGGGGGCGGGTCACCCGGTACGACGAGGCCGCCAACGGCAACTACGTGGAGATGCGGGTCTACCCGGAGAGCGACCCCGAGGGGGACCGGGCCCAGCGGCGCCGGACCGAGAACGTCCAGTCCCTCTACACGCCCATGCTCATGGAGCCCGACGTCGAGGCGCGGGTCTGCGGGATCGCCAGCGTCGCGGTGGACGGCCGGAGCGAGGAGCTGGGGCCCGAGATCTGCATCTGACCCGGGCGGGTCTTGCCGACGGCGGGAGCGGGCGGGGCCGACGGCGGGCCGGCCGGTGGCAAGCCCCGCGGCAGGCCTCGCGGCGGTGGAGGACGGCGGGCCGGCCCCGCCGCCCCGCGAAGCGTCACGGAGGCGTCATCTGCGTCGCCGCACGGCAGGCCCGCGGGAGCACGAACCACCCGTCCCCTACTGTCGTGCCTTATGAACGACGCAATCTCGCAGACCTTCGAGTTCCTCGCCCAGCTCCATCCCGTGGTCCAGTTCCTCGGCGTCCTCGGCATCGGCGTCGTCCCGTTCCTCGAGTCCTACGTCGCCGCGCCGGTGGGGTTCGGGTTCGGGATGCACTGGTCGGCGGCGTACGTCGCGGCGGTGCTGGGCAACGTGCTGGCCGTCGTCGCCGCGGTGGGCCTGGCCGGCTGGATCCGGGGCCGGCGGACCGCGGGCAGGGAGCGCAGTGCGCGCCAGGAGCGCGTGATGGCGCGGGTGGACCGCTGGGGCGTGCCCGTGGCGAGCCTGCTGGCCCCGACGGTCCTCGCCATCTCCCTGACCTCGTTCATCCTGACGGCCTCCGGACTGCGGGCGCGGACCGTGATCCTGTGGAACGTGGTGGCCTCGATGGCCTGGGGCGCGATCACGCTGCTGGGGGTCATGGGGCTCTTCTCGGCGCTGTCCTGAGGCGGGGCCCGGCTCCCCGAACGGGCGGGCCGGGCCTCGGAGCACCCCGGAACGGGAAGACGGGCCCGGCGCCGGGAGCGGCCCCGGAACGGCCCCGGCGCCGGGAGCGGCCCGGGCTTCGAGGTGCCCCCGGACGCGGACGAGCCCCGGTCCTCTCGCGAAGAGAGGACCGGGGCTCGTCCGGCGGGAGCGGGCGGACCGTGCCGCCCGCTCGGCGTCGTCCCTACTGGCCGGGGATGACCAGGCCCTTGGACTGCGAGCGCGCACGCTCGAAGCGGGAGGCGACGTCGTCCCAGTTCACGATGTTCCAGAAGGCCTTGACGTAGTCGGGCTTGACGTTCTGGTAGTCGAGGTAGAACGCGTGCTCCCACATGTCCAGCTGCAGCACGGGGATCTGGGCGACGGGGATGTTGCCCTGCTGATCGTAGAGCTGCACGAGGTTCAGGCGCTGCCCGACCGTGTCCCACGCCAGGATGGCCCAGCCGGAGCCCTGGATGGTGGTCGCGGTGGCGGTGAACTGATCGCGGAAGCGGTCGAACGAGCCGAAGAAGTCGTCGATCGCGGAGGCCAGCTCGCCGGTGGGCTTGTCGCCGCCGTCCGGGGAGAGGTTGTTCCAGAAGATCGAGTGGTTGGTGTGGCCACCGAGGTTGAAGGCCAGGTCCTTGGACAGCTGGCTCACGTAGGTGAAGTCGCCGTTGGCCCGTGCCTCCTCCAGCTTGTCCAGCGCGGTGTTGGCGCCCTTGACGTAGGTGGCGTGGTGCTTGTCGTGGTGCAGCTCCATGATGCGCGCGGAGATGTGCGGCTCAAGGGCGGCGTAGTCGTACGGAAGATCCGGGAGTACATACTGGTCGGCCATAACGATCCTTTCAGTGATCCAGCTAATAGATCCGCTCACCAACTTACACAGGGGCCGCGGCGGGGTTCCAGGGCATGTCATATTGTCCGCCGCCAGCGGAAGCGGACGACGCCGGCGCGGCCCGGGAGCGCGCACCGCCCCGGCGTCGTCGGCGGGTCACTCCTGGATCATGATCCCCGCACCGGGCCCCAGCGGCAGGCCCAGCAGGTAGAAGACCGCCAGGATGAGCACCCAGCTGAGCCAGAAGGGCACCACGAACGGGACCATGCGGGCCATGAGCGTCCCCAGGCCGGCCCCGGGCTCGTACTTCCGCAGCATCGCGAGCATCACGACCATGTACGGGTTCAGCGGCGTCATGACCTGGGTCGCGGAGTCGCCGACGCGGAAGGCCGCCTGCACGAACGCCGGCTCGTACCCGAGGATCCCGAGCATCGGCACGAAGACGGCGGCCATGAGCGTCCACATCGAGGAGCCGGAGATGATCAGGAGGTTCAGCAGGCTGCACAGGACGATGAACATGACGATCACGGGGAAGCCCGTGATGCCCGCGTTCTCCAGGGCCTCGGCGCCGGTGACCGCGGTCCACGAGCCGATCCCCGACCAGTTGAACAGCGCGATGAACTGCCCCAGGATGAACGCCAGCACCAGGAACGAGATCATGTCCTTGAGCGCCGAGCCCATCAGCCCCGGCACGTCCTTCAGCCCGCGCACCGTCCCCGCGACCCGGCCGTAGACGTAGCCGCTCACGGAAAAGAACGTGAAGATAATGAAGACGATCGAGCTCAGCAGGGGCGAGGTGGGCAGGAAGCCGCCGTCCTCGTTGCGCCACGGCGAGCCCGGCACCAGCGCGAAGACCACGATGGCGACGCCGACCAGCAGGAACGCGAGCGCTCCCCAGGACAGCGCCCGCAGCTCGCGGGAGGACAGCTCGGCCTCCGCCGCGGGCTCGGCGGCCTCCGCCGTCGTCTGCTCGGAGCCGATCTCCCGGGTCGCCCGGGTGTTCGGGGCCGGGTCCTCGCCGGCGGGGACGGAGGAATCGACGTCGGCGCCGCCGGTGGCGGCCGGGGCGGCGTCAGCCCCCACCTCCTCGCGGGGCACGCCCTGCCGGGTGATGCGCGGCTCGATGATCCGGTCGATCACGAACCCAGCGATCACCGACAGGACCAGCGCTGCCACCACGTTGAAGTAGTAGTTGGAGATCGGGGTGACCACCGCGGCGCTCTCGGCCAGCAGCGGGACGCTGGGGATCACCGCGTTGGTGATGCCCGCGAACAGGGCGTCGAGCGAGGTCGGGAAGATGTTGGTGGAGTACCCGGCGCCCGCCGCCGCGAAGCCGCCGACCAGGCCCGCGACCGGGTGCCGCCCGGCGGCCTTGAAGGCCAGCGCGGCCAGCGGCGGGATCACGATGAACGCCGAGTCCGCCATGATCGAGCCGACGACGCCGACGAACCCGACGACGTAGGGCAGCAGCCAGCGCGGCGCCCGGCCGATCGTGTAGCGGATCGCCGCCGAGAGGAAGCCCGACTTTTCGGCGATGCCGATGGCCAGCAGGATCGGCACGACGGTGACCAGCGGCGGGAACCCGATGTAGTTCTCGCCGAGCGTGGTGGTGAACCAGGCGATGCCCTCGCCGGTGAACAGGCCCTTGATCGCGATCGGCTCGTCGGTGCCGGGCACGGTGATCTTGACGCCGAGCAGGGCCATGACGGTCGAGAGGACCGCGACGACCAGGAACAGGATCAGGAACAGCGTGAACGGCTCGGGGAGCTTGTTGCCGAGGATCTCGATGCGCGTCAGGACGCGGTCGCCGAGGCCTCGGCGGGGTGGTGCGGTGGTGCCGGCCATGACGGCCTCCTCAGGGTGCGGTGCTAGGCGGAGCGGTGGTGCGCGGTGCGGTGGTGGTCGCCGGGCGGGGCCGGCCTCAGCGGGCGGGGCCGGTGTCGGCAGGACCCCGGTCAGTCGAAGTAGTGCTCGACGTCGACGGCGCCGCCCCGCTCCTCGAACTCCTCGGTCACGGCCGCGGCCAGGGCGTCGTCGTGCAGGAAGTCCAGGGCGGCCGCGGCGAGGCCGTAGGCGCCGTCCACGGCCGCCGACTCCGCCGCCGGGGAGCCCGCCGCGGCCGCGAACTCGCGGGTGTGCAGCGCGGTGTCCTCCCCCGCGATCCCGATCAGCGGGTGGATCCCCGGCAGCCGGAAGCTGAGGTTGCCGAAGTCGGTGGAGGCGGCGAGCGTCTCCGAGACGGTCCCGCGCGGCAGCGGGTCCCGGCCGCGCCGCCGCTGGGCGAGGACCCAGCGGTCGGTGAGCGGGCCGTTGGTGCGCACCGGCAGGGTCGCCGGCGACTCGTCCCAGTGCACCTCGACGCCGACGCCGGCCATCAGCGCCGCCCCGCGCATGACCTCCTCGACGCGCCCGGACAGAACCTTGAGCGTCTCCGGGTCGCGGGAGCGGACGTACATCTTCAGCGTCGCCGACTCGGTGATGATCGAGGGCCGCTCCCCGCCCTCGGTGATGATCGCGTGGAGCCGGTCGGTGGGCGGGGTCTGCTGCCGCAGCAGGCCGATGCCCTGGTAGGCGAGCGAGGCGGCGTCGAGCGCGTTGCGGCCCATGAACGGGTGCGAGGAGGCGTGGGCGGCGACGCCGCTGAACACCGCCCGCATGACCCGCCGGCCGAGCCAGGCCTGGTCCGCGACGTCGGCGAAGTAGGGGTGCAGCATGATCGCCGCGTCGGCCTCCTCGAAGGCGCCGGCGCGCGCCATGAGCTCCTTGCCGGCCTCGCCCTCCTCGGCGGGGGTGCCGTAGTAGACCACGCGGCCCTCGACGCCCCCCGCCCCCTCGCGGACCAGCCCGGCGAGCGCGGTGAACGCCCCGAGCCCGGTCACCGCGATGACGTTGTGGCCGCAGCCGTGGCCGATGCCCGGCAGCGCGTCGTACTCGGAGAGGATCGCGACGGTGCGGTGGCGCGCGGGGTCGAAGCCGGGGGACTCGACGCTGGCGCGGATCGCGGTCTCGAGGCCGAAGGCGGGGCGCTGGGGCACGACGTCGTGCTCCTCCAGGTGCCCGGTCAGCCGGTCCGCGGCGTGCACCTCGCGGAAGGCCTCCTCGGGGTGGCGATGCAGGTCGTGGAGGATGTCCACCAGTCCGTCGCGGCCCTCCTCGACGGCGCGCTCGAGGCGGGCGTGCAGCTCCTCCGGGGCGCCCTCGCGCTCGGCGGGGACGTAGGCGGCGGTCTCGAGGAGGCGGCGGCCCTCCGCGGCCATGATGTCCAGGTAGGCGCGGGAGGGCACGGGGGCATCCGTGTTGGGGGTCATAGTCATGAGCGTCAACATACCGGGAGCGTGTTACGCGAGCGAGTCCATTTCGACACGCGGTTTACCAGATCTTCACACCTGGTGCCGCGCCGGCGGCCGATGGGCGGCCGCCCCGCCCCGATGCGGGCCGGCCGCGAAAGGCTGTTCCCCCGGCGGAGGGGGCTGAGTATGATCGGCCGTGTCGGGGGGTCGTCCGTGCGCGACGACCGGACGCCCGAAGCACCGAGAGGACCAGCGTTGAAGAATCCCTACGGCATCGACCCGCACCTGTCCGACGACGAGCGACGCGTCATCGAGGAGCGGATCGGGTCGATCCGGTCGGGATCCCCCGGGGCGATCGACACGTTCCGCGAGTCCAGCGACCGGGAGCAGGCCAACCTCCTCGAGGGGGTCCGGCGCGCCCGGGACGAGGACCGGCGGGTCGGGATCGCCGCGGTGGGCATGATGGTCCTGGCCCTCGCCTTGGCGCTCGCGACGCTCGCCTCCGGGTCGACGCCGGTGACCCGCCTCCTCGAGGGCGGCGCCGTCATCTCCGGGATCATGGCCCTGCTGTGCTGGTTCCGGGCCCGCTCCTACCACCGGGCGTTCTCGGTCATGACCCTGTACGGGGTCCGGGAGAGCGTCGCGTGGAGGATCCACCGCAACGTCCAGTCGCAGCGCGGGGCCGGGACGGCCGGGGCCTAGCGCCCGTCGTCGTACGCCTCCCACAGCCGGGCGTAGAGGCCCCCGGCGGCCAGCAGGTCCGCGTGCGGGCCCTCCTCCACGATCCGGCCCTCCGCCACGACCAGCACGCGGTCGGCCCGGCTCGCCTGGTTCATGCGGTGGGCCACGACCAGCCCGGTGCGGCCCGCGAGCACCGCGGCCGCGGCCTCCTCCAGGCGGGCGGCGCCGCGGCTGCCGGACTCCGCGGTGGCCTCGTCGAGCACCAGCACCGCGGGGTCGGCGAGGGCCGCGCGGGCCAGCGCCACCTGCGCGCCCTGCTCGGCCGTGAGGGCGTGCCCGACGTCGCCGACCGCCGTGTGGATGCCCTCGGGCAGGGCGCGCGCCCAGCCGTCCGCCCCGACCAGGCGCAGCGCCCCGTGGACCTCCTCGTCGGTGGCGTCCGCGCGGGCCAGGCGCAGGTCCTCGGCGAGGGGGCCGCTGAAGACGTGGGACTCCTGCGAGACCAGCACCACCGGACGCCGGCCGGCCGCGGCGAGGCCCGCCGGCGGGACGCCGTCGACGCGGACCGCCCTCGGCCGGATCCGTCAGGCCGGCGAGGATCAGGGCGAGCGTGGACTTCCCGCCCCGCTCGCGCCGACCAGGGCCACCTGCTCGCCCGGGGCGATCTCGAGCGACACCTCCCGGAGCACCCGGTGCTCTCCGTAGCGGTGGCCGACGCCGCGGACGGAGACGGCCCCGGCGGGGCGGGCGTCCGCCGGGAGGCGATCGGCCGCGGCGGGGCGGTCGGCCGCGGGGAGGCCGGGGAGGCTGTGGCCGGTGCCGGCGCCCGCGTCGGCGCCCGAGCCGGCGCCCGAGCCGGCGGGCGACGGGGGGCGTGCGCCGGGGGCGTCGTCCGCGCCCGAGCCCGCGCCAGCACCCGGGCCCGCGCCGGCGATGACGACCCCCACCATCCGCTGCAGGCTCGCCCCCGCCGACTGCATCTCGTCGAAGCTGAAGACGATCAGGCCCAGCGGGTTGAACAGGCGGTGGAAGTACAGGGCGGCGGCGGTGACGGCCCCGACCGTGACGGCGTCGGCCCGCACCAGGCCGAAGCCCGCGGCGATGATCGCGCCCAGCCCCACGAGCTCCGCGATGTTCATCCACTTGCCCCACCCCGTGGCGAACCACAGCACGTCCCGCGAGATCGTCCGCGCCCGGTGGGACGACGCCGCGATCTCCGCGGCGTGCTCCCGCTCCGCCCCGTAGGCGTGGACCGTGGGCAGCCCGGACAGCGAGGCCACGAGCGCCTCGGACCGGTCGCCGAACGCCGCGCGCTCGGCGCCGTAGCGCGGGGCCGCGCGCGGCAGGTACCAGCGCAGCGCCAGGACGTAGACCGGGATCGCGGTCAGGCCCGCCAGCGCCAGGAGGGGGTTGAGCGCGAAGAGCCCCGCGACGGTCAGCGTCACCGCGAGCGCCGCCCCGACCCAGGGGGCCAGGAGGCTCGCGACCACCTGGCTGACCACGCCGACGTCGTCGCCCACCCGGGCGAGCAGGTCCCCGCGGCCGGTCTCCTCCAGCCGGCCCGGCGGCAGCCGGAGGGCCGCGCCCAGCACGTCCTCCCGCATCCGGGCGAGGACCCGCTGGCCGATCCGGGCGACCGCCGCCGCGCTGACCGCGGTGAGCGCGGCCCCGAGCACGCCGGCCCCGGCCACCCAGGCGATCAGGGCCACGACCCCGCCGGGCTCCCCGCCGCCGACGACCTCGTCGACCAGCAGCCCGATCGCCCACGGGGCGACGAGCCCGGCCAGCGCGGCCGCGGCGGCGAGCAGGAGCGTCGCCGCCGCCAGCAGCCGCTGCGCGCCCACGGCGCGGCGGAGCGCGCGGAGGACCTGCCGGCCCGTCGCGAGGGGTAGGCGCGCCCGCCGGGTTCCCGGCTCGGGGGTTCCGGCCCCGGGGGTTCCGGGCTCGGGGGTTCCGGTCTCCGTCATCCGAGCACCTTCCTGCGGTAGTCGTCGTCGCCGGCCAGCAGCTCGTGGTGAGTTCCGGTGACCGGGGGCGCGTCGCCCCGGTCGAAGACCACCCGGTCCGTGCCCTGGAGCAGCACCGGGCTGCCGGTGATCACGACGGTCGCGCGGGGCTCCGGGGCGTCGTCGTGACGCAGCCGCCGGATGCCCTCGGCGACCTTCCGCTCGGTGATCGGGTCGACCGCCGTCGTCGGGTCCACGAGCACCAGCGTCTCGGGGTCGGCGTGCAGCGCCCGGGCCACCGCGAGCCGCTGCCGCTGCCCGCCGGAGAGGCTGAGCCCGCGGTCCCGCACGTGCTCGTCCAGTCCCGCGGGCTGGGCGTCCACGACGTCGCGGGCACCGGCGGCGTCGACGGCCGGCATCGGGTCGCCCGTGCGGCGGCCCAGCGCGAGGTTCTCGGCGATCGAGCCGGCGAACAGGTCGGGGCGGTGCGGCTCGACGTGCGGCGGGTCCGCCGCGGCGTCCGGAGGGCGGCGACGATGCGGTCCGCCTGCCCGTGGTCGGCGACGACGCCCAGGAACTCGCCCTCCCGGACCCGGATGGCCAGCTCGGGGGCGGCATCGCGGGCGAGGGGCGCCGCATCCGGGGCGCCGGGAGCCGGGGACCCACCGGGCGCCGAGGGCATGCCCGACGCCGGGGACGCACCGGGGGCGTCGTCGTCGAGCACCGCCCGGACCCGGCCGGCGCTGGCCTTCGACGCCGCGCCGACCTGCAGGTAGGTGCCGACGCCGGTCAGGGGCTCGGAGATGAACTGCGCGACGCCCACCGCGGCGATGAAGGCACCGACGCTGATCGCGCCCTCGAGCGCCAGGTACCCCGCGAACCCCACGGAGACGGTCAGGACGACCGACGCGCCGAGCACGGTGGCGCCGCGCTGCAGCGAGTTCGCGGTGCCCGCCCGGATCCCGGCCTCCTCGGCGGCGCGGCTGGCCCGCCGGTACCGCTCGACCGCGGCCGCCTGGGCGCCCAGTCCGTGCACGACGCGCAGGCCGGCGACGAGGTCAGTGGCCAGGGCCGAGGCGCCCGCCAGCGTGCGCTGCTGCTCGTGCGCCCGACGGGAGAGCAGGGGCGAGATCGCGTTCAGGGCCACGGTGACGAGGACCGCGGTGCCGATCAGCACCGCGCCGAGGCGCAGGTCGATCGTGAGCAGCACCCCGCAGCTGACGACCAGCGCGGCCCCGGTCCCGCAGAGCCCCGCGACCCAGATGACGCTGCGGGCGGCCTGGTCGGCGTCGGAGGAGGCGATGGTCAGCAGCTCCCCGTGCCGGCGGCGGGCCGCGCCCGGGGTGAGGGCCCTCGCGGCGATCTCGGTGCGCAGCGCGTGGCTCTCCTCGATCACCGCGCCCTGACCCAGCCGGGCGAACCAGCGGTAGCACGTCGTCAGCGCCGCGAAGAGCGCGGCCAGCCCCGCGAGGCACAGCAGGAGCAGGGGCGGCTCGCCGCTCGCGACGGCCACGTCGATGGCGACGCCGATGGCCACGGGCACGAGCGCCTCGCAGGACTGGTGGCCCATCAGGCAGAGGGCGGAGCCCAGCGTGCGGCGCCGCTGACGACGCAGGACCCTCCGCCGCAGCGGCTCGCCCCTCGGCTGCTTGACGATGACGACCTCCATGACTCGCGGGAACAGCTAAGGGTACCCTAACTGATCCGGCGCGCGCAGCGGAGGGGCAGTCCACGGCCCGGGAATCGGCGAGGCGGCGGCCCGAGCGCCGGTAGCCGGAGGACGCGCGGTCCGCGCCCCGCGACGAGGCGAGGGGGCGGTCCGCGCCGCGATTCACCGGGGAATGCGGTGCGGGCCACCCCCTCGAGACCGGGAGATGCGCCCCCGGGGGCCTCTATGCGCCGAGGGGACGGTTGGCGCTCACTTCACCTTCCCGGTGGTGTTGTGCGGGTCGATCACGAACTTCTCGGCCACGCCGGCGTCGAACTCCGCGTAGCCGCGGGGCGCGTCGTCGAGCGAGATCGGGGTCGCGCTCACGGCGTCGGCGATGTGCACCTTCTCGTGCAGGATCGCCTCCATGAGCTGCCGGTTGTACTTCATCACCGGGCACTGACCGGTCGTGAAGGACAGGGCCTTGGCCCAGCCGAGCCCGAGCCGCAGCGAGAGCGAGCCCTCCTGGGCCGCCTCGTCGACGCCGCCCGGGTCGCCCGTGACGTACAGGCCCGGGATGCCGAGCGCCCCGCCCGCCTCGGTGACGTTCATCAGGGTGTTGAGCACGGTCGCGGGGGCCTCCCCCGCGTCGCGCCCGTGGCCCTTGGCCTCGAAGCCGACGGCGTCGACGCCGGCGTCGACCTCCTCGCGGCCCAGGATCCTCGCGATGCCCTCGCGCGGGTCCTCCTCGGAGACGTCGATCGTCTCGCACCCGAACTTCCGGGCGTTGGCGAGGCGGTCGGCGTTCATGTCCGCGACGATGACGACGGCGGCCCCCAGCAGCTGGGAGCCGACCGCCGCGGCGGTGCCCACCGGCCCCGCCCCGGCGATGTAGACCGAGGATCCCGGCTTGACGCCCGCGGTCACGGCGCCGTGGAAGCCGGTGGGGAAGATGTCGGAAAGCATCGTCAGGTCGAGGATCTTCTCCAGGGCCTGGTCCTTGTCGGGGAACTTCAGCAGGTTCCAGTCGGCGTAGGGCACGAGCGCGTACTCGGCCTGGCCGCCGACCCAGCCGCCCATGTCGACGTAGCCATAGGCGCTGCCCGGGCGGTCCGGGTTGACGTTGAGGCAGATCTCCGTGCGCTGCTTCTTGCAGTTGGCGCAGCGGCCGCAGGAGATGTTGAAGGGGACCGAGACGAGGTCGCCCTCCCGGATGAACTCGACGCCGGGGCCGGTCTCGACCACCTCGCCGGTGATCTCGTGGCCCAGGATCAAGCCCTCGGGGGCGGTGGTGCGGCCCCGGACCATGTGCTGGTCGGAGCCGCAGATGTTGGTGGTGACGACCTTCAGGATCGCCGCGTGGGGCAGCTGGCGCCCCACGTTGGCGGGGTTGACGCCCGGGCCGTCCTTCAGCTCGAACGTGGGGTAGTCGATCTCGACGACCTCGACCTTGCCGGGCCCCTGGTAGGCGACGGCGCGATTGCTGGACATGGTGACCTCCTTGTCGACCGGCGCGCGGCGTCGGGCGCCGGGGCCACGTAGTCTACGCCACATATGCGCTGGAGCGCATGGGTTCCCTCACAGGTCGTCGTCGGACGTGGGCATCCGTCGGATCACCCCGTCCCGTACAGGTGCTCCGGCCGCCCCGTGCTCCCGTACTGCAGCGAGACCGTGACGGCGCGGGACTCGGCCAGCTTGGCCAGGTGGCGCTGCGCCGTCGCCCGCGAGGTGCCCACCGCCTCCGCGATCTCCAGGGCGGTCATCGGGTCCGCGGCGCCCTCCAGCGTCGCGACGATGCGCTCGGTGGTCGAGGAGCCGGCGCCGCGGGCGGGCCCCGCCCCGGGCGAGGCGACGTCGTGGAGGCTGCGCATCAGCCGGTCGACGTCGCCCTGGCCCACCTTCTCCCGCTCCCAGTAGCGGCGGTAGCGGGCGTAGCGGCGCAGGAACCCCTGCAGGTGCCCGGCCTCGAAGGGCTTGAGGACGTAGGTCAGCGCGCCCGCCCGCAGGGCCGAGCGCACCACCTGCGGGTCCGCCACGGCGGAGAGCACCGCGGCGTCGACCTCGGTCTCGCGGAGGAGCTCGACGCCGTTGCCGTCCGGGAGCACGTAGTCGGCCAGCAGCAGCCCCACCTCCTCCTCGGCGAGCGCCCTGCGGGCCGCGCGCAGGTCCCGCACGGGCTCCAGGGCGCGGAAACCGGGCACCTCGTTGACGTACTGGCAGTGCAGCTGCCCCACGTAGAAGTCGTCGTCGAGCACCAGGACGTTGACCATCATTCCTCCTCGTCCGCATCGTCATCGGGGGCGGAAGACCCGCCCTCGTGGCCCGCGCCGGGGCCCTCCAGCACCTCGGGCAGGCGCACCCCGAAGCTCGCGCCGCCCAGCACGGGGTCGCGGCCGTCCAGCAGCCAGACCCGGCCGCCGTGGCGCTGGGCGACCCGCCGGCACAGCGCCAGGCCGATCCCGAGGCCGTGCACCGGGCCGGCGGCCCCGCGGCCGGCCGAGATCGAGGACGGGTCCGGGTCCGCCGAATCGTCCGCCACCGCGCCGCTGATCCCCTCCTCGAAGATCCGCTCCGCGTCCCCGGGCGCCACCCCGCCGCCGGTGTCGGTCACCACGGCGTGCAGCTCGCTGCCGGAGCTCAGCAGCTGGACCTCGACGGCGTCGGCGGGCGGGTCCGGGACGTCGTCGCGGCCGGAGACGGCCGGCCCGCCGGCCTCGCGCCCGGGGGGCCCGCCGGCCGCACGAGCAGCGTCGGCCCCCTCCCCCGCACGCCCGCGCACCACCGCGCGCACCGCGTTGTCGATGAGGTTGCCCAGGATCAGCGTGACGTCCTCCGGGTCCCGCACCCGCCCCAGGACCAGCGAGTCGGGGGTGACGGCCAGCGCCACCCCGGCCTCGGCCGCCGTCGTCCCCTTGGCCTCCAGCAGCGCACGCAGGTACGGGTCCGAGACCAGCTCGATCCCCTCGACCGGCGCCGCGATCGGCCCCGTCCGCAGGATGGTGGCCAGATACCCGCGAGCCTCCTCGGTCGCCCCGGTGTCCACCAGCCCCAGGACCGTGTGCAGCCGGTTCGCGAACTCGTGGCGCTGGGCCCGCAGCGCCTGCGCCATGGTGGTCACCGACTCCAGCTGCCGGGACATCGTGAGCATCTGCGTCTCGTCGCGCAGGGTCACGACGCCGCCCACCGAGACCCCACCCCGGCTCACCCTGACCGCGGTGGCCAGCAGGATCCGGTCCTCGACGTTCACGCGCCGCCGCAGCGCGCCCCGGTCCGGCGCCTCGGCCATCATGCGGCGCAGCGGGGCGGGCACCTCGCCGGTGGCCTCGGGGCGGGCGCCGAGCAGCTCGTCGGCGCGGGCGTTGCTCAGGGTCAGCTCGCCGCGGGAGGAGAAGCCGAGGACGCCGTCGTCGAGCCCGCGCAGCACCGCGCCCTGGTCCCGGGCCATCTCGGCGAGCTCCTCGGGGCCGACGCCGAGGGTCTCGCGGCGCAGCCGCCGCCCCAGCGCGAGCGAGGCGAGCACCCCCACCGCGAGCGCGAGCACCGCGACCGAGCCGAGGGCCAGGAACTCCCGGCGGAGGTCGGCGTCGAGCACCGAGGCGTGGATGCCCACCGAGACCTCGCCGACCACCGTGCCCTCGCCGGTGCTGGAGTAGACGGGCACCTTGGCGCGCACCGTCTCGCCGAGCGTGCCGCGGCCGTGGGTGACCGCCTCGCGCCCCGCGAGCGCCTCCTCGGGGGAGGAGGAGACCATCCGGCCGATCTCCTCGGGGTTGGGGTGGGTCAGCCGGATCCCGCGGTCGTCGGTGATGACGGCGAACTGCAGGCCGGCCCGCTCGCGGAGGTCCTCCGTGAGCTCCTGGAGCGGCCCGGTGATGGCGGAGTCGGGCGTCGCGGCGTGCTCCTGCGAGGCGCGCGTGGAGCCCTCCCGGACGCTCGGCGTCGAGGCCAGGGTCCGGGCCGCGGTGAGGGCCTCGGTCTCGCTGACGTCCGTCACCGCCCGCGCCCCCAGCCAGGCGAAGACCCCCGTGACCAGCGCCAGCAGCACCACGACCACCGCGAGCTGGCTCAGCAGCACGCGGCGGGAGAAGGAGCGGGCGGGGCGGGGCATGACCCCAGGCTACGGCGCGTGAGCAGAATGCACAAAAGGCGCAGAACGGGCAGAAAGCGTTCAGTGCGCACAAGCGCGCGCCGCGACGTGGGCCACCCTAGTGTGTATCGAGCATCACACTACCTTTGAAGGAGGAGCTCGTGCTCGTCATCCTAGGGTTCGCCATGATCATCGTCTTCATGACGCTGATCATGACCAAGCGGCTCTCGCCGATCCTGGCGCTGATCATCGTCCCGACCATCTTCGGCCTCTTCGCCGGCGCCGGCCTGGGGATCGGCGACATGGTGATGGACGCCATCGCCTCGATGTCCTCGACGGCCGCGCTCCTGCTCTTCGCGATCATCTACTTCGGGATCATGATCGACGTCGGGCTCTTCGACAAGCTCGTCGAGCTCATCCTGAAGGTCGCCGGCAACGACCCCGTCAAGGTCGTCATGGGCACCGCCCTGCTGACCGGCGCCGTCTCCCTGGACGGCGACGGCTCGACCACGTTCATCGTGGTCACCGCGGCCATGCTGCCGATCTACCAGCGCCTGCAGATGTCCCCGATCGTGCTGACCTGCGTGGCCGGCCTGATCAACGGCACGCTGAACATCGTCCCGTGGGGCGGCCCGACGGCGCGCGCCTCCTCGGCCCTGCAGATCGACGCCAACGAGATCTTCGCCCCCATGGTCCCCGCCCTCATCGCGGGCCTGCTCGTCTGCTTCGTCTTCGCCTACTTCCTGGGCGTGGGCGAGCGCCGCCGCCTGGCCAAGAACGGCGTCTCCTGGGCCATGAAGAAGGGTCCCGAGACCGACGGCTCCGAGCTGGTCGGCGCGGCCGCCCGCTCCGGCGTCGAGACCCCGGGCAGCGGCGACGGCGTCTCCCCCGCGGCCGGCCCCGCGACCCGCGCGATGTCCGTCGCGCAGGAGCAGTCGGAGTCGAGCCACGGCGCGGCCCTGACCGACACCGCCCTGGACCCCAACCGGTCCACACTGCGGCCCAAGCTGTTCTGGTTCAACCTGGCCCTGACCGTCGTCGTGATGGTCATGCTGGTCCTGGACCTGCTGCCCCTGCCCTACCTGTTCATGATCGCCATGGTGATCGCCCTGATGGTGAACTTCCCCAACCTGAAGGAGCAGCAGGAGGAGCTGGCCTCGCACTCCTCGGCCATCATCTCCGTGGTCGCGATGGTCATGGCGGCCGGCGTGCTGACCGGCGTCATGAGCGGCACCGGCATGGTGGACGACATGGCGGCCTGGCTGGTCGACGTGATCCCCACCTCGATGGGGCCGTACATGGCGGTCATCACCGGCCTGCTGTCCATCCCGATGACGTTCTTCATGAGCAACGACGCGTTCTACTTCGGCATCCTCCCGGTGCTGACGGAGACCGCGGCCCACTACGGCATCCCGGCGGCCGACATGGCCCGCGCCTCGATCACCGGCCAGCCCGTGCACATGCAGTCGCCGCTGGTCCCCGCGATCCTGTTGCTGGTCTCACTGTCCGGGGTTGACCTCGGCGACCACCACAAGAAGGTACTGTGGCGAGCACTGCTGGTCTCCCTGGTCATGCTGGCCGTGGGCGTGCTGGTGGGTGTCATCGCCATCGGATAGGAGCACCTCCCGTGACCGACTTCTACTCGTCCCCCCGTCAGAGCTACCCCGCCCCGTCGCTGCGGGTCGCGGCGTCCGAGAACGTCGACGACGCCGCCCGCACCGTGGTCCTGGCCTACCGCTCGGACTCCGGCCCGACGGTGCTGGAGCGCGCCGTGCGGATCGCCCGGCGCGAGGACGCCGCCCTGCGGACCGTCCTCTACGCGACCGACAGCACGGCGGGCCCCTCGACCAACGCCATGGCGCAGACCAAGGACCTGGCCCGGCAGCTGGTCGAGTCGGGGGTCGAGTTCGAGCTCCAGCGGGCGGACAGCGACGTCGCCTCCCAGGTCCTCGGCCTGGCCGAGGAGTTCGACGCGGAGATGATCGTCATGTCCTCCCGGCGCCGCTCCCCCGTCATGAAGCTGTTCCTCGGCTCGAGCGCCCAGCGGGTGATCCTCGAGGCCGAGTGCCCGGTCCTCATGGTCAAGTAGGGATCCCGTGACGGGAACCGGCCGGCAGGGACAGGACCCCGACGGCAGCCGCCCGGCCCCGCCGCTCACCACGAGCGGCGGGGCCGGTGCGTTCGGGCGGGGCGCCGGCGAGCGGCCCCGCGCCCTCCGGCACGCCGGCATCGACGCGGCCCTGCGGCGCGGGCCCCTGGTGCTCGACGCCGGCATGTCCACCGGCCTCGAACGCCTCGGCGTCCGCACCGACTCGCCCTGTGGACGGCCGCCGCGCTGCTCGAGCGCCCGGAGGCCGTCCGCCGGGTCCACGAGGAGCACCTGGCCGCCGGGGCCGACGTCGTCATCACCGACACCTACCAGGCCGCCCTCCCCACCCTGGCCGCCGCGGGCCTCGACCCCGCCGCCGCGTCCGGGCTGGTCCGCCGCGCCGTGCGGGCGGCCCGCGAGGCGCGCGACGCCGTCCGTCCCGGGGCCCTCGTGGCGGGCTCGGTGGGCCCCTACGGCGCGCACCTGGCCGACGGCAGCGAGTACACCGGCGCCTACGCCCTGGACCAGGCGGGCTACCGGGACTTCCACCGGGGCAGGATCGCGCTGCTGCTCGAGGCCGGCGTGGACCTCCTCGCGGTGGAGACCCTCCCCCGGGCCGACGAGGCGCGGGCCGTGGCCGCCCTCCTGGCCGAGGAGTTCCCGCGGGCCAGGGCCTGGTTCTCGGCGACCCTGGCCGCACCCGGCACCGCAGGCAGTGATGACCCGACCGAGGGCGACCCGGCCAAGGATGTCCCTGCCGACAACGCGGCCCGCGTCCCCGACGACACGGTCCGCCTCCCCGACGGCACGCCCCTGCGGGAGTTCGCGGCCGAGCTCGGCGCGGCCCGCGCCGCGGCCGCCGTGGGGGTCAACTGCGTGGCACCGGATCGCGTGGCGGGCGCCCTGCGGGCCCTCCGGGAGGGCACGAGCGCGCCGCTCGTCGTCTACCCCAACTCCGGGGAGTCCTACGACGCCGGAACCAAGGCGTGGTCGGGGTGGCCGGCGGCGGGGTCCCCGGACGGAGCCCCCATCTCCCTCGCCGGGTGGGCCCGGGAGTGGGCCG